>CAPQSW010000021.1 GCA_948688495.1 uncultured Lachnospiraceae bacterium
ATATGAAGCAGAATTATTATCTCAAATCAATATAAACTGTAAGGAATTTCCGCCCTATGCGCCACTATCTGATTACAATGTGTTTCATATATTGGGAATCAGTGCAAAGGAAGTTATTATGTGCCGTTTTTGGGCAGATTTATTAAATCCTGAAGGACAGCATGGATGCGGAATATCGTTTTTAAAATCTTTTATGCATGATGTATTATATGAATACTCCATGAGCGATATACTGCTTGCACGCACAGAGGTTGCAGCTGAATATGTGATAGATAATGATACGAAGAAAAATGCAATGAAAAATTTTATGACGGAAATGCATCGACTTGTCCGGGATTAAATTACATCGTAAAAATTGCACAATACATGAACGAAGATGCTGTTACTCCCGCAGGCTGGTGGGTTTCATGGTGTTATCCAAACGGGAAAATTCAAATTTGTAAAAAGCGCTGTGAAAAATTTTGAAGAACATCTTTTAAAACATTTGAAAAACCTTTAATATTCTAAAAGCAGTATGTTTTTGGCTTTAAAATAATATTTGCTTCCGTATGCTCACCCTTCTGCTTTTTCTATATTTCTTTTCAACCCATTCCGAAACATTTAATGTAAATGTATATGCCCGGTCCGCTTTTAAAGTAGCCGAACTCGACCACTTTAAAAGCAGGTTTCTGCTATATCAGCCATGCAAATATAATCTTCAAAGCTTTGTCATTATTCTTAACCCAAATCCACAGATATTCCTCTACCCCGGCAAACTATCCCTCAGACAGAGCACACCCCAGCCCAATGCCGGATTGGGATACTCCTGCATAATCGGCAGATGCCTTGCTCCCCTGAGCAGATATGCTTTTACTTTCTCACCATACAGGTACGGATCATTCCCCTCCACAATTCCCCACTGCATCAGAAGCGCTGCACTCCCTGTCACAAATGGCGTAGCCATGGAGGTCCCGCTGCGCACCGCATAACCACCGCCGGGTGCCGCGGAATTGATGGACACACCGGGTGCCGCCAGATCCGGTTTCACCTGGTTGGTCTGCCTGGTATAGCCACGCCCGGAAAACTCTGCAAGCTGGTTATACCTGGCGTCGTACGCTGCCACAGAAATAACCTTCTCTGCCGTAGACGGAATGGTCAGCGTCGTCTCCTCCACCGGATTTAAAAACCCAGTTCCCCGGTTTAATACCGTCTGCCCCGGAAGCCACAAATCATAATTCCCCTGGACAATCCGTTTCGGGACCAGCACGATCCGCCACACACCGGAATCAATATAGGAAGACACAGGAAGAAAGTCAATATAAATTTCCTGATAGAGATTATAGGGACTTGGTTCCCCATAATAAAGCAAAATTTCCGTCTGCTCCAACGCAAAACGCTGGGGACCCTGTATCTGTTGGATAGGACCGATCTGCCTGCCCGAAGGATGCACTAACAAAATATCATAATCATCTACATAGGATTTCCAAACCTGCAGGCTCAATGTCGTCTCATAAGTCCCTACCCCCATCTCAATGATGCGCTCCTGCCCCTCCGTCAAAATCCCGGAGGTATGTCCCCTTGCCGCTCCCTCGTTTCCAGTACCCACAGAAATAACGGTCTTCCAATAGTTGGACATATCATTGATATAACCTTCCAACAACGCTGTTCCACTGTGGGAGCCGTAATTATTGCCAAAACTCATATTGACTGCCATGGGCATTTGCAGAGCCAAAGCTTTATTTACCGCATAATCCAGTCCCCGCATAAGCTGTGTCGTCCTCGGAAATCCATTTGGCTGCGCTGTTCCCAGTTTCACCACTACCAGCGGGCTTTCATATGCCACACCGCGGTTTACGCCATCGGAAGCACGCCCATTCCCTGCGGCAATCCCCGCCACATGCGTGCCATGACCGGAAGTATCACGGCTGGGCACAAGCCGGAACATCTCCTGCTCATTCTCGGCAGTTAATGCTGCATTGATTTCCTCCTCGGTAAATTCCCTGTCCAGCGTTTCGTCATACAAAGCAAGAATCCGGGTACTCCCATCTGGATTGCGAAAATCGGGATGACTGTAATCAATTCCCTCTTATGTCAAACAGTTGCAATGTTTTCTTTTCTCTTTTTCCACTTAATTTCAATATTTTCCTCAGAAAAAACTACAATCCCTTCAATATAATGCTCTGTCATTTCAGACAACAGCGCCGCATCTTTTTCTTGGAAAAGGTTCTCAGACTTTGCCCTGCAAATCTGTTCATCCAGGGAACTGACCTGTTTCTGCAAATCCCCGATGACCTCCTCCTTCTGCTCCATCTGCGCATGAAGTGAATGGAACTCTGGCTCCTTTCCAAGAGAATATAATTGATAATTCTCATAATGTACCTGTTTTTGCCTGCCATATTCCAGTTGTGCCTGCCTCAAGTCACGCAAAATACTTTCCCGCCTCATTTCCAAATTGTCCTTATGCCTTTGAAAGAGCTCTGCTGTTAGGTCATGTTTTTTCAGATATTCCTCCAGACGTAACCATACTTGCTGTTCCACAGACATGACTCTAACCCTGCTGACACAATCCTTAAATCCGGTCACATACCGATTCGAACAGGTAAAGGATGGGGTTGCTCCCCCCTTTATCTGTAAATTGTGTTTACAACATCCGCACACTGTCCTTCCAATGAATGGATGCCGGCTGCCTGCCAATCTTTTTCTATGGCCCCTCCCCCTGTTCTTCTGTACCTCCTCAAAATCCTCTCTCGCAATAATAGGGGCATGATGGTTTCTTATTATTTTCCAGTCTGTCCTTGCCTTGCATACATTACGACCTCCCACCTGCTCTTTCTCTGTCTTGCCATACACCACATCTCCGGCATACACTGGATTGCGCAAGATACTGCATACAGTGCTGCTGCTCCAGTAAAACCTGTCTCCTTTTGGTTTCCGCGAAGTCTTTTTCTTTCTTATCTTGAACTCCACCGGCGTAGGAATATTTTCCCCATTCAGCCTCCTGGCCGTCTGGGAAGAAGTCACCCCCTGCAGGGCAAGGGAGAAAATTTCACGGACCACCACCGCCTCATCCTCGCAGATGACAAGCATATGCCTGTCATCCATGGCTTTCTCATAGCCAAAAGGCGCATTGGCGCTTATATACTTCCCGCTTTCCTTTCCTGCTGACAGTGACGTTTTTACTTTCTGTGACAGATCCTTACTGTACAAATCATAGAGAAGATTCTTAAAATTAACATCCAAATCCGACATCCTATTCCGACAACTGGCACTGTCGTAATGATCGTTAATGGAAATGAAACGAATACCCAGAAAAGGAAATATCTGCTCCAAATAAGAACCTACTTCCATATAATCCCTGCCAAACCGGGAAAAATCCTTTACAACCACACAGTCAATCTTTTCATTCCTGGCATCCTCCAAAAGACGCTGCACCCCCGGACGGTTGAAATTTGTCCCTGAAAATCCATCATCCTGATATTCTATAACCTGACATTTTGTAAAATGAGCAGCAATATAATCCCGTATCAACAGACGCTGCATAAAGATGCTGTTGCTCTCCTCCTGCATCTTTTTATCTGCTTTCGAAAGACGCATATAAATGGCAATGCGAATACTATGCGACACATTCTTCCCTAGATCAGATCGCCTTAATCTTTCCATCGTTATCATCCTCTTTCAGATATACTGGTTTCACATTGCGGTAATAAATCATTTCTACGGAATGCAAACGTGATCTTCACCCGTTTCCCCTCATACACATCAATCCGATGAATCAGGGTATGTATGACATCTTTTGTCAGCCTCGTCTTTTCATCACATTTTATGAGGTTACACAGTAACCTGCCTATTTCTGCTGTCTCCCGCTCCATACTGCTTAACCTGTGCTGTAACTCCTCCTTCTTCTTTGCTATTTCATGAACGGACTTCTCGTTTTCTATTTTTAAATGGTAATATTCTTCCAGGGAGAGGCTGCTCTCATGGTATTTCAAATACAGCTCACTGCCCCTTATTTTTCCGCCCTCCTGCTGTTTTCCATATCGGACTATTTTCTGTATGATTTTTTGCTTTTGTTCCCCGGCCTGCCTTTCATACTCTTTTACCAGCCTGCCTGGATGTAACTCTGACAGGACAAATTCTTGATAAAGAGCTGTTTTTACCAATTTGTCCAGCCTGCTCATACTTATGCTTTTTACCGGACACTTCCATTCATCTATCCTTCGGGAAGACGGACAATGGTAACCATAATGACGAACCGTATCGCCTGTACTTAGCTTCTTTGCATTTGCTGCCCTTGCCATTTTCTTTTGGCAGACCCCGCAAAACAACACACCGTCATAACTATCCTCCTCCGTTGGCAGCCTTTTAGAAATACTGTCTTTATTTTTGTATTTAACCGCCCCCTTTTCAATCATGGCAGCCGCCTGAAAGAACACATCCTCACTGACAAGCCGCTCGTGGGTTCCATGCCGAATGCAGTAACCTCCATTGTCCATCTCTTGCCGGCTTCTGATTTTATACTGCTCCCCATCGGTTGTTCCCTGTACCAGACAGCCCATATAGACCGGGTTTGTCAAAATCAGCTTTACCGTTCCAACGGTCCACTGTTCCAGAGCCTCCCCTTCCTGACGGTATGCGTGCCCTGTCTTTCTGTAGACACCTGGCGTGTGGATTCCCCTTTCATACAAATCTCTGGCAATTTTGCCCATACTTTTCCCAGATATATAACATCCATAAATATCCCTTACAATTCCTGACGTCTCAGGACAGACAACGAGGCATCTTCTCCCTTCTATCCATTCTGCCTGGTATCCGTAAGGCGGTATTCCCCCGGTATAACTCCCCCGTTCCTGGCTGCAGCGCCTGCTGGATGTCACCTTTGCTGCAATATCGCTCGCATACATTTCATTCACAAGATTTTTTAGGTTAACCACTATTTCATCTGTATTGGATTTCATCTCAAACGTATCAATTCCATCTGTAAGGGCAATAAAACGGACGCCCATAAAGGGGAAAATCTTCTGGATATAATTTCCCGCCTCAATGTGATTCCTGCCAAAACGAGATAAATCCTTGACAATCACACAGTCGATGCGCTTCCCCCTCACGTCCTGCATCATACACTCAAAACCTTCCCGCC
The DNA here is from genome assembly GCA_948688495.1 of uncultured Lachnospiraceae bacterium. GTDB lineage: Bacteria > Bacillota > Clostridia > Lachnospirales > Lachnospiraceae > Petralouisia. The sequence goes on from CAPQSW010000021.1 coordinate 5,117, forward strand.
TAAAATTTGTCCCGCTTCTGCCAATATCCGTATAACACCCGTATAGTTCCATCTCAGGATGCTCCTTTATATACTGCTTTGCGATAGCAATCTGTGTGTCGATAGACTCATTCTTTCTCATTGTGCCCTCCACAGAAAGCCTTGCATAAATCCCCACATGAAAACTTCTGGAAGGAGGTATCTGTTTTGTTGTATTCCTTTTTGAAGTACGGGCCATGTTACGATACCTCTCTTTCCTTAACCATTACCGATGCGTTTTGCCCTTTGTTTGACGCATCATCTTCGGGCATCGACAGCCTTTCAAACATATTCCCTGCCCGAAGTTCCACAAACACCCGCTTATCCTCATACACAAGAATACGGCTGACTAAAGTCACGAGAATGTCCCGGTCCAGTTTTTTTATTTGCAAAGCGGATTTCATCTCTTCCAATTTTTTTTCCGCTTCCGCACCCGCTCTGCAAAGGTTCTTCATTGCTTCCTCCTGCCGCCGGATGGCTTCCTCTGCTGCCTGATACTGCATTTCATATATCTCCCGGAAATTCCGAAAATCCTCCTTTGTGATGATCCCCTGTTTCAAATCCTCATACAGCCCAGTACGCAGGGAACTATACTTTCCCTGCTCCTTTCTGAGTTTTTGGATTTCCTTGTCAAACACTGCCATCTCATAAAACGGTACTTCCATGTTTTCTATCTGCTCCAACACATAATCCTTATCCAAGAACAGCGCCATTTGCTGCTGCAGACCTGCCAAAACAAGATGTTTCAGTTCTTCCTCCGGAATGCTGTGCCTTGTGCAGCCAAGTCCCTTATTTCTGGTAGGGCAGATAAAATATACCTTTTCGATTCCCTTGTAACGGTTTACCCGGCGGATCATCGGCTCCCCACAATCCCCGCAATATAAAACTCCCGCAAATATATGGCATCCGGTTTTTCCGGCTGACGCTCTTGTATCTATTTCTAATAATCTCTGCACAAGCTCAAAATCCTCTGCAGATACCACCGCTTCATGGGTATCCCTTACACGTACCCATTCCTCCCGGGGCTTTTTCACTGAGCGTTTGACTTTATGGCTTATCTTTTCATTTTTTCCCTGCACCATCGTTCCTGTATACAGTTCATTGGCGAGAATACGTTTTACCGCCACTGCTGACCACTTTGTCTTTACATTGGTAATAAACCCGGTCGAAAACTTCACTCCCTGTGACTTTTTATATTCCATCGGTGAGAGGATTCCCATACCATCCAGTTTCTTTGCTATGGCGAGGTTACTGAATCCTGCAATTTTCCATGCAAATATTTTTTTTACTATTCCAGCCGCATACGTATCCACAAGCAGGTGGTTAATATTCTGTGGATCTTTACGGTAGCCATACACTGCGAATGCACCAATGAAATCCCCTTTTTCCCTCTTGATCTGCTGATGGCTCCTGACCTTTTTGGAAATATCACTGCAATACGCATCGTTGACAAAATTCTTGACCGGCAGCACCAATGTTTTCTCATTGAAATCCGCTGTCAGCGAATCGAAACCATCATTCAGCGCAATAAACCGCACAGAAAAAGCCGGGAAGGTCTTCTGAATTAACCGCCCGGCTTCAATATAATCTCGTCCAAATCTGGATAAATCCTTGACTATCACACAGTCAACATATAAAGCCTCTATGTCTTCCATCATCCGCTTGAAAGACGGCCTGTCAAAATTTGCCCCCGACCATCCGTCATCCACATAGAAGTCGTAAACCTCCATGTTGTCCTGCCTCCGAATATAGGAACGTATCAAATCCCTTTGGGAACGTATGCTGTTGCTTTCCGCAACACCGTCGTCGGAAACATCATCCCTGCTCAGACGAAGATACGCTGCCACGTTATAAAACTCTTTCTCTTTCATGTGATATTCCTCCTGATTTTATATGATGGCAATTTGTTTTCTGACAAGTTGTATCATCCGATCATCTAATGTTTCCTGGACGCCCTCCACATATCCAACCTGCAGAATATATTCCCCTACATTCTGTGCAAAAGGATTCTTCATCTGCCCCAAAAAGGACTGTACCCTCTGGTTTTGGTCTTTTGAGGTATCTATCACAATTTCGTCTGCGTCTGACAGTTCTTCCCGCCGTAGTTCCATGATTGGAATTTTCTGCAATTCTGACAACTGTTCCATCGTCACCAAAACGCCACTCCCTTCTTCCTCTCCAAAACAATGTCCTTGACATCATCTTATTAGGGAGACTGCCTGTCTTATGACTCCAAAAACAGGGCCAAGACGTTGTAAAGCGCCCTGACCCCGTAAATATCACATCAATATGTTTAGAAAATCCGCATCAATAATTTTTTATTGCAGAGTGACCGTAATAATAAGTTCCATGATGCTTATGCTTCTTCGTCTTCGTGCAGTTCGGTACGGTACACTGGCTGTATACTCTCTTACCGTTGGAATGTCCATAATAGCATTGTCCATTGTGCTCGTGCTTCTTCGTCTTCGCGCAGCCTTTCACCGTACACTGGCTATACGTTACGCAAATACTGGAATGTCCATAATAATATGTTCCACTGTGTTTGTGTTTTTTGTTCTTTGTGCAGCCGGCCACCTTGCACTGACTGTAAGCTCTGTGACCATTGGAATGTCCACAATAATAAACTCCATTATGACTGTGAGTTCCTGTCTTCCTGCATTTACCTACCTTGCATTGGCTATACGTTACACAAAAACCGGAATGCCCATCATAGTTCTTCCTGCCATGCCGATGCTCACCCATGTGGTTACAACCTGCTTTTCTACAGGGGGAATACTGTGTCTGTGTATTATTGCCAGTCGTATTCTGTGTAGTGCCATGGTGGCCTCCCCCATGTCCATGTGCCGACGCCGCTGCAGGATCCGCCAAAACAGCTATGGCAACTGCAAAAATTAAGATTGTCTGTTTGATTTTGTTCTTCACCATATAAATCACATCCTCCATCCCGTGCATGTTTCACTTGTTGCCGTAAATATAACACAGAAACGTAAATACTTCAAGGGGGTTTTTCCTTTACCGGGTTCTTTCTGACCTGACAATAAAATAACACGCTCCCCGGAATCAAGAATCGCCACAATTACCCCTTTTCCTGTCAGGTTATACCTTGCACTCTGAAGCGGTGTGATACAGGACGCTTGCTTCCCCTCGCGCACCGCAAAATACATGCGTTTGGGCTTTTCTACATATTCCACCTCCACCGCCTCTGCCACTTCATTCATGGCAGATTCCGGTACGTTTAAAATAGCATACTCATTGCTAAGCTCCTCCACGCGAATTTCCGGATTGTTCCGGGAGAGACGCATAATGTCACCGGAATACTTCACAATAAGCTCCCAGCGATTCTCCTCTGGTTCATAACCCACGCCAAGATTTAAGGATTTCCCGCGCTCGCGTTCTGTGGCGTCCAAGGCAAGATTCAAAAGATTTTCAAATTTTTCACTCTCCATATCCGCTTATTTCCCTCTCCATACCATGATATACATTATATAGCACAGAGGGAAAATATGTTACATTGCATTTATTGCTATAACCTGCTCTCCCATTCCTTTATTATTTCCTCGCACAAATCGACATCCACTTCCTCCACCGCCTCTGCCAGCTGTTTAAAGAGCTCGCGCTGCCCATCCTTATAACGGTATTGGTTCATCTCATCAATTACCTCTTCCATCCGGTCCATATCCAGGTCTTCCACGGCAACTGTCATCTTTGCAAAAAAACCTTTCAGTAAGCCGTCTGAAATATCTTTTTTATCTTCTTCATTCTCGTCTTCTTCCACACAGAAGGGCTCTAAAACTTTTATATAACCAAGATACTGTTGCAGCATCTCATCTGTTCCCTTATGTATCGCAGCAGAATCCCTTGCATTGCCTGCTTTCTCCATAGCCGCCGCCTTGTCGGATAAGGACATTGCCCCAATCTGCTTAGATGCGCTTTTCAATGCATGCACTTCTATTGTGTATCCTGTCCAGTCCTCCTGTTCTTCCATGACTCTGATTATCTTTGCCTTCTTTTTGATGCTTCGGTAATATACCTTCAATGTCTTCCAGAACAAATCCTCATCAAAAAAGAATTCCATTGCCGCTTTTGTATCCAAGTCTCCAACCACAATCGGCTCCGAACTTTGGGATCTCCCGCCCGCTTCTGCTACATTGTAGCCAATCTTTACTTTTTTTATCTTCTCTACCGGAAGCCACTGCCTCACCTTATCCACCAAAACGCGGATTTCAATAGGCTTTGCAACAAAATCATTCATTCCTTCCCTGCAGAACATTTCCTTTGTTCCTTCCACCGCATTGGCCGTAAGCGCGATAATTGGAACATCATTATATTCGGAATGGAAACGCCGGATAATATGCGTCGTCTCCACTCCGTCTAATTCCGGCATCATATGATCCATAAAAACCATATCATAATGGAAATTGGCAATCTTACCGATTGCTGCCTGTCCGCTTGTCACTGTCTCTATCTGCATTTTTAACGGCTCTAAAAGCCCCTCTGCCACCGTCAGGTTAACAGCATTATCATCTACAATGAGCACATGGGCATCCGGAGCTATAAAATCAAATTCCTGTTCTTCCTCATCATCCTCAAAATACAACCTCTCCCCATTCAATATCAATGCAATGTTCAAGGCAAATAAAGGTTTTCTCATAACATAGAGATTGGAAATATGGAATTCCACATGATCGTAAAAGCCTACCAGCAGAACCGCCGTAATCTCTGGATGGGATCTGATATACCCCTCCACCATCTCTGAGAACATAGGATATTCTATAAATAAGAAATTTTTCTTATCTTTTGGAAAAATGTCAAATTCTTTCACTGAAAATACCCGGATACATTCTACCCCCAGGGATTCTGCATCGGAACAGAATCTCTCCCATACATATGGATTGGACATAAGACCCGCCATTAGAATGGAATCCGGCTCCTTAATCGTAATGCTTGGAGATTCATCTACAATTTTCTGCGGAAGGTTAAAAGAAAATTTGCTTCCCTTTCCATATTCACTCTCCACCCAGATGTTACCGTGCATCAATGTCAAAAGCCGTTTAGAAATTGCAAGTCCTAACCCTGTACCCTCTATGTTGCGGTTTCGCTTGCTGTCTACCTGTTGGAAAGACTGAAACAGCTTGCCAAGATCCTCTTTTTTTACACCAATGCCGGTATCCTCCACGGAAATATCCAGCTCCACCATATCGGACGCTGTCTGCAGATAATCTACCTTCAGTACAATCTTACCCTGTGTCGTAAACTTAGCCGCGTTATTTGTAAGATTTAAAAGTATCTGTTTGATCCGGGTATTGTCGCCATACAATTTGCTTGGCAAATCCGGCACAATATCGACGACAAGTTCCACATCTTTGTCCTTTAACCTTGCCATGACAATATTGGCTACATCATATACCATAGACATCAATTCATAGTCCACCTCACTGATGTCCATTTTTCCAGATTCAATCTTGGAAAAGTCCAATATATCATTGATGATGGTGAGCAATGATTTCCCCGCATCCTTAATCTGGTTGATATAATTCCTTGCCGCATAGGGCAGTTCCTCCCTCAACGCCATTTCCGCCATACCGATGACCGCATTCATAGGCGTACGGATCTCATGACTCATATTGGCAAGAAAATCCGATTTCATATGGGATGACCGTTCAAGCTCTATGTTTGCCCGATAGACGAGATACTTGTGATATGCCATATCAGACAAAACGTCCGCAATCATATAGAGAAACTTTGCGGCATTATCAATCGCTCTTTTTTCTAAAATCCTGACCTTTCCTGCAGCTTCGGCATACGCATCCCCATCCACGCCAATTTCCGCTGCAATCTTTCTTACCTGTGCAAAGTCCGGGGCTTCTGTAAGCACCTGCCCACCAATAAAACAGCCTACCATCTTTCCCTCTGCCATAATCGGAGCTGCAAAATCCATAAGACCTGCATGGCAGAAGTAGACAACCGACTCCCCACGTTCCAATGCCAGCGCCGCGCCTTTGCAGTCACATTGTTCACAGCGTACACATCCAACAGCAGAACCCCTTGTATATTTCATGCAGAAATCAGAAAAATTGCTTCCGACCGTCACTGCCTTGCCGTCCGTCTCCGTTGTAAGCGCCGCCATTCCTGTCATATCCGCAAAGCCATCCTGTATTTTCTGTAAAATATTTATGTCAACTAAATCTGTCAGTTTCAGTTCATCGTAGTCTGCATTCATAATCAATCCCCCTTCCGCGAGCGTAGATTGGTGGTGTCGATAACTATGCTTTATCCGATAACTTTTGCAATCTCCTCCAGCAATTTATCACGTTCCACAGGTTTTAACAGATAACCCTGCGGTTTTAAGATAAGCGCCTGCTTAATCTTCTTACGTTCTGTAACCCCTGTCAGGAAAATAACTGGAATATTTTTGGTTGCATCTGCCGTACGCAGCTTCTCCAGAACTGCCAGTCCGTCCTCCTGCGGCATATCATAATCCAGCAAAATTAAATCCGTCCTCTTCCTCTCCAGGAACTTGAATGCTACTTTACCGCTGACAGCGGTTGCCACATCATATTTCTCATGCAGATGTTCTTTGATGACCTTTAACATCATGGCATTATCATCTACGACCAGAATATGCTTTTTGCGGTGCGCTATTGCCTCTCCGCCCGGCAGGGAAGACAGCAGCTGGTCAACATTAACCTCAGAAAGCGACGACAATCCCTCCATTCCCTCCAGCGCGCTGTTCGCATTTGAATTACTGGAAGAAGGGCGTTTATTCATGAACTCCAAAATCTCTTCCTGGATGGACGGCGCAGAAATCGGCCTATGTATAACCAGACTTGCAACATCAACTGCAATCCTCTCGAACCCATCGCAATCATCTTTTGCGCCAAGTATCACACAGGGAATCCCTGCCCGCATGAGCCTGGAGTTAATACTGAGCATCTGGACAATACTGTCCCTCTTTTCCTCCAAAAGACAGTATACAAAAACATCCGGCTCAAAATAATCAATATGTCCAATTATATCTTCATAACGCGTTGAGGTGCTTAGAACGATAAAATCATCTGACATCTGCTCAAAGAAAGCTGTAATTGCGGCGTCATTTCTTCCTGTTACCAGAACTTTATATCTCATAGGGACATCTCCTTTTTCTATATTTCTATGTATTCCGCAGTGCTCACTCGGAAAGCTATGGTTTCATTGCTTTTAGACATTATACCATTGCTTTTTAATGAAAGCAATGGTATAATGAGGGACGGTAACTGACACATTTCGGTCAGTTACTGATTATCAGAAAAGAGGAGGGTTTGTTGTGTTAAAACCATGGCATATTGTACTGATTGTGATTCTCGTCATTCTTATTGCTGCAATCGTCGCGCTTTACATACTCGGCAAGAGATCACAGAAGAAAAAAGAAGAACAGGAGGCACAGATTGCTGCTGCCGCCCAGACCATATCAATGCTGATTATTGATAAAAAGCATATGAAGCTGAAAGACGCCGGGCTCCCTGCAGCCATCGTAGAACAGACACCGAAACTTTTGCGTCGGTCTAAAATGCCTATCGTAAAAGCAAAGGTCGGTCCCAGGATAATGACTTTTATCTGTGAGGAGGCTATTTTTGACAGCATTCCAACTAAGAAAGAGGTAAAAGCTGTTGTCAGCGGCCTTTACATCACCAAGGTAAAAGGACTTCGCGGAACCATGGAACAGGCCCCCAAGAAATCTAAATTCTGGCAGAAATATAATGAAATAAAACGACAGCGAGGCATGAAATAATAACACAGGGCGCGGTAAGGCAGTCATTTGCTTTGCCGCGCCCTGTATCATAACCTGAGGAGGGAAGTTATGAAAACACATTCTTTTTGGGATTCCATTTATACCAAATTCCTGCTCCAGCTTCTGATCCTGGCTTTTATTCCGATTATCCTCATCATCAGCATCTTTTTTTATATGAATCAGCAAAATCACGTTCATACAAAATACGAATTAAACAACCGTGTGACCAATTCCATCATTGCAAACATCCACAATAACCAGGAATTTACAACGAGGACCACCCAGTCATTGTTATCCAGCAACGAACTGATTTCTTTTCTGAATAACAGCTATTCCATGGACAAGGATTATAAGAACTACATTTCCTCGATACAAAACTATCTGCAGGCGACGATCAACGCAGATCCCCGCTCGGATATTTACATTTATATGGACAATCCTACCATTCCCATGAGTATGGATGTCTTCTACCATTTATCTGACATTTCACAGGAGGAGCCTGTCACTGAATTTTTAAACAGCAACCAGGTGGAGGGATGGTTTTGCGAATCAGACTTTTCTGGCATTTCCAATCCCTATCTGTTCTCCACGGAGAAATGTTTCGTCTATCTGAGAAAGGCATACGACTTCCGCAAAAATTTCCTTGGCCTGATTGTATTCTCAATCCCCGAAAAATATTTTCTGTCATTTGAAAATGAGAGCAGTGAAACTGTCATTTCTACAGGAAATAACCGTATTGTCAATCTAAGCGGAGATACTTTGGGGGAAGACATCTTATCCTTCCTTCAGTCCTCCAATGAGCCACAGTCACAGATGAATGGATATCTCGTGACCTTTAACCATCCTGATGATTTTCCAGTTTCCATTATCACTGTGACAAAGAATTCTAACTACGGTCAGTTCCTTGGCATCTTCCTGCTTGTACTGGGATTGTTTGCAATCCTGTCCATACTGCTCTGCCTGCGAAGCCTGCAACAGTTAGACAGGCAGATGAATCAATGCCTTACTGCCATGGACACCTCCATCAGCAATAATTATAAGACACGGATTCCAGTCAGCGGAAATAACGAAATTTCCCATATCTGCCGTCGTATTAACCTGCTGCTCACCCAGGCGGCTGAGCTCTCCAGGCAGAATATATTAAAGGAAACCTCCAACAAGGAAAGCCGCCTCATTGCATTACAACACCAGATTAATCCCCATTTTATTTACAATACGATGGAGGTTTTCTCCTCCAAAATGAAGCTGTATGGACATTACGATGAATCGGACTGCCTGGTTGCATTTGCAAATATTTTCCGCTATAACATTTCTACCAACGACGCCCTGGTAGAAGTCTGCGTAGAATTGGAACAATTACACAACTACCTGCGCATCCAAAAGCTCCGCTATCCCCTGATCTCTTTCGAAAGTGATGTGCGAAAGGAACTTATGACCGCACTGATTCCCAAATTTACGCTTCAGCCCATCATGGAAAACGCTATCTCCCACGGCATCACAGACAGCAGCCGCGGGCTGTCTATCTGCTTTTCTGCTATCAAAAAGGAGAACCGCATTCTGTTTCGCATGACGGATAACGGTGCAGGCATTTCCCCAGAAAAACTTAAAGAACTGAACCATCGGCTCCATGTGGGCAGCGATGCTTCGGGCATTACCTCCGATGGTCATTCCGTAGGGCTTAGAAATGTCAATGCCCGGCTGGAACTATATTTCGGGAAAAAAAGCTGCCTGTCCTTAGCCAGTGTTCCCGGAAAAGAGACCAGTGTAAGCTTTGAAATTCCCTTTGCCTGCTGATATTTCTGCCTTTCATACGCTTCCAGGTCTCCTAATCCCATCCGCTCCATTTTCTCTATGGTTTCCTGGTACTTCCTTGTACAGCTCTCCCTAGAATCGCTGGTCAAAATCTCTATTTCCGCACTGCTGTAAAAACTGTCTATTTTCTCTTTCAGATCCTGCAGCCCGCTGTCAGCGTCCACAGTGGATGCTGCATCCACCGCTTTACTGTCATATATCTTACAGTTTTGGTACTGCTGCAAAAAATCTCTCCGCTCTGTAGGCGGCTGGTGCTTCTGCACAATCGTCCAGTCCACGAAAAATTCCAGATTTAAGTAATACTTTTCAGACGCCTTTTGATAATCTTTTGCAAATTCCTGTTTCACGGACTCTCTGATAACATAGCTGTTATCCACAATATCATATGTTTCTGTCCCAATGGATGGTGCGGCGTCTAAGGTCGCCTCCTCCTCTGTCATATAGGAAATAAACTCTGCAATTTCTCTCTTATACTGCGATCCTGCATAGACCATAGTGGCAGTCCATCCCCCGGAGGAGACAGATTTGAGATTTGGCATATTTCCCGCGTTCCCGCGCACCTGCCCTACATACATAATCTGTGCATTCTTATCGTCGCTGTATAGAATATCTTTCGCTTCCTGCACATTAGAATACCCGGTACAGAAAAATATCCTCCCGGACTGTATCTGCTTCCTTCTCTGGCTTAAACTCTCCGTAAATTCCTCCGGCTGCATGAGGCCGTCCCGGTACATCTGATTGCCAAACTGCAACGCTTCCAGCCACTCTGGCTGACGGTATTTTGACAGATAATTTCCATGCGCATCCTCTATGCGCATACCAAACTGCTCCGCAACATTCTGCGTCCACCAGCCGGAATACGGAATGACCTCCTGACCGTTGTATGTCAGTCCTTTCGCCGCCCGCAATGCTTTCAAAAGGCCTTCTTTGGTCCTCAAATCTTCCATCGGCACCCCGGTCTGCGCAAGAAGGTCACTTCGCACATAGTTGTTGTTGTGGGTTAAAAGATAACCCCCAAACTCTGGATTTACCCGCTCCGGTCCGTAATAATAACTGGCAATGGAATACCAGTTTCCATCTTCGTTCCGATACCATTCCTTCATGGAATCGGGAATATTCACATCCTTGCCATACTTCTCAAACAAAGGCTCCAACGGCTCCGCTTTTCCTGAATTCTCCAGTAACAGCCGTTCCGGCGCCCCCGTCTCCACGGTAATGAGATCAGGAAGGGAATCTGTGGCAATCAATGCATCCAAATCTGTCAGGTTTCCCGATTTTATCTCCAAATTCACGCCTGTGTTTCGGAGGATTTTTGCATCCGCAACATTTTTCTCTGGATTCCACACTTTCGCGTATCCTTCTTCTGCCACAAACCAGGTAATTGTAACAGGCTCCCTGCGCTGTGCCTGAAATCCGTTTTGATGGAACACCGTCCATCCCGCTGCCCCATATAAAAGCAGTCCCAGTAAACCTAAGAAAAATATCTGAATGGTTTTTTTCAAGTTCATCCTCCTCCTAAGAAGAAGAGATCTCCTAAGAAACCTCTTCTCCCTGCTGCCTGCATGTTCTGCTATGCCGTTATTTTTTAATTGTCACCGCCACTGCCTTGCTGTTTGCACCGCGGACTTTTCCGCCTGCACTGTCCTTCTTGTATGCACATACCCGCACATAGTAAGTCTTACCCTTTTTCAGTTTCTTGATGGTTTTCGGCGACTTTGCGGCAGTCACAGTCTTTACGCTGCCCTTCTTAAATTTCTTGGATGTAGAATAGGAAATCTGATAGCCGTCCGCACCTTTTACTTTCTTAAAGGTAACTTTCATCGCCTTCTTTGCGGAATTTTTCACTGTGGGCTTCTTCACCTTGCCGGGTTTTGCTACCTTCTTCCAGTGTGCATACAGTGTTGTGTTTTTCGTAATGTTCACGATACTGTTTTTCGTAATCTTTGTACCCTTTGTTTTCGCTGTATACCATCCCTGGAATGTGTATTTTGCCCGCTTTGGCGATGCAAGCGTACCGTATTTCTTACCGTAAGTAACCATCTTGCTGTTCGTCTTTAATTTCTTTCCGCCGTTCACATTATAAGTAATCTTATAAGTCTTTGGTTGTGTCGGCGTACTTACCTCCAAATCTCCCTGCCGCATCAGGCTGATGTCGTCTACCACAACCCAGGGGGCAAGTCCCTCCATTCCTGCGCAGGCAAGCCTGGTTCCAACCTTCACGCTCTTTACATTGGCATCAACAGGAATATCTGTTATGATAGCCTGATAGAAATCTTTCCAAACATTGTTAATTTTAATCGCTGTCTTATAATTCTTCTGTGTCCCGTCTTTGTAAGTCACAACCGCATACAGGCCGGAATCACCTTTCACCTGTCCGACTGAAGTTCCCTGATACCATGCATACAGGGTATACATCCCCGTAGGGAGACTTTCAGAAATTACCTGTTCCACTTTAAAATCAATCTCTTTCCCAACTTCTGCCCATCCGGTGTAATAATAAGAACCAGACTTTGCGTTAGAAGAATTGGGCTTATCTATGAATGCGTTATTAAAGTCATTGACTTCCTTATAGTTTGTCAGTGTCCATCCTGCAGCATTCACTCCGTCATTGTCCTCAAAACTGCCGTTTGTCACATAATTCTTTCCAGCAATCTTTACAAGACACGTGGTCTTCCATGTGCCTGCCGCCACCTGAATTTTATTGCCGTCACCGGCATTTGTATACGAAAATGCCCCGATTGTACCATTGATCGTATACTCTCCGAACGCTGCTTTCTTTAACGCCTCAACCTGCGCTGCATCCCAGCTAACCGGAACGTCCACTGCAGTACCGTCGTTGAGGTTTGCTTTCACAGTTGCTGGAAGTACAGGCGTCTGTTTATAACCCATCTGATATTCTGCCGTGTCTACCGTGCTCACCCTGGTAGGTCCTTCCGCTCCTGTATAGACCCATTTGTAGACATTGATGGAGGGAAGCGCTTTTCCATTGAAATCAAAGAGCGCCTGGTTATTCCATTCACTTCCGTTCATGTCATCTTTAATCTCAGGGTCTGTCTCCTTTGCATAGATGGAGCCCCAGCCCGAGCCATAAAGCCTCCATGCCTTCATATTTGCCTCAAGAACCTGCTGCGCATTGGCGGCACTCTCATCATACGCCATAGGCGGCACCCATGCCGGCTCCCAGTAGAACGTACCGATTCCCTTTTCGCCGATTGCCGCAACTGCTGCAATTGCATCCCGAACCGCAGCCGCCTGGCCTTCTGCATCTACCGGATAGTTAAAGTCCATGTCGCCCGCACCCTCAAATACTTTATCGGGATAACCGTCCCCATCTTTATAGGTCCAGGCATAGGAAATCTCTGCAACCATAACTTTCTTGTTGTATGTATCCGCAATTTTCTTCAGATTTGTTGTCAATGTCTGCGCCGTTCCATGCCAGAAAGGATAGAAGGAGCTTGCAAACACATCATAATCGACCTTATTGTAATCCAGTGCGTCTGCTTTCCCCATCTGATAACTCTCACTCTGCGGGTCTGTGTAATGTATTGCAATCAATATATTTGGGTCGATTGCCCGGACTGCTGCACTTCCAGCCTTTAACAATGTATAGACATTCGCGTCAGTTGTCTCGCCCGCCATACCGTTGTTAATCTCATTTCCAATCTGAACCATACCAACATCCACGCCTGCTTCCCTGAGTGTGTTGATACTGTCAGTTGTAAACTCCGTCAAAGCAGCCGTCTTTGCATTCATATCCATACCTTTCCAAGCCTTGGGAACGCTCTGCTTCTTGGGATCTGCCCAGAAATCAGAATAATGGAAATCAAGCAGTACCTTCATGCCGTAATATGTTGCGATCTTACCCATTTCTGTCACGTTCTCAATGCCGCAGTTTCCTGCTCCATACCCTTCCCGGTATACCTGCGTGCCATTTTCAAGGAAATATTCATCATACCCTGCCCCCTCAAAATAAGATGCGTCATCCGGCGACACATCCGTTTGCGGCTCAATGATCCATTTCTTTTTTGTCTCTTTGACCTGGCTGGCGCTGTATTCATTACCAGCTTCGTCAACGTATTTGTAACTTCCCTGTGCATCTACCACATAAGGACAGTTCCACAGACGCAGGCGCACATAGTTAACGCCAGATTCCTTGAGGATCTGGAACAAATTCTTTTCTGTTCCATTCTCATCATAATATTTTACACCGCTTTGTACTTCACTCAGATAGGTGGAAACGTCCACGCCGTGAATGAAATCTTCGGAAAGACCGTCTACCTTCTGCACGGTAATCGGTGCATTCTTTACCGCCTGGCTAGCCTCTAACGATGCATTCTTGATTCCACACCATTCACCCGCCTTCAAATCGCCGCTGATCGTGACTGTCACACTGTCTCCTGCCGCAACACTTATGGACTTGGTAGTATAGACATTTGTGTCTCCCCAGTTCTCGATCCAGCCCTTGTGCGTAATTGGCGTTGTCTCGGATTTTTCGCTGTTATTATTTTTGACTGTCAGCTGTAATGGCGTCACACCCTCATTTCCAACCGCGGCAACCTTTGCCGTGTAAGAACCTGCCGCCATATTCTGTATGGTCTGGCTGATGCAAAACGTGCCTGCTTCCTCTGCCCACAAATTCAGATAACCGCCATCACCCTCATCAAATTTATAGCTACGATCTCCTGTAATGGTCCAGCCGTCTGCATTGCTGCTCAGTTCTCCGTTCTGTAATGTTCCGTTTTCTGCCGCCATGATGCTGCCAAGGGAATAGCTGTCCATGGGAATTGCAGAAAGCAGCAGACATAAACTTAATAATATGCCCGCTGCCCTTTTTAATCTCCGCTTCATCATCTTCTCCTCCTTATCTTCCTGCCTGGACAGGCGTTATAATTTTTACTCCCTTATGATAAGAAGAAGCATCCACGAAAAAAAATACCAATTTTAATAAAAACTTACCAATTTTAATAAAAAAATACCAATTTTAATAAAAACTTACCAGATTTTAATATCTCATCGGTAGACCCTGCTCTTTTCTTCAAATACCTGTGTCCGGTATTCCTTGGGCGACATCCCCACCTGCCTTGTGAAATCTCTGGAAAAATGCTGCGGATTTTCACGGTATCCAACCTTTGACGCCACCTGTTTAATCTTCATGTGGGAACTTTCCAGGTATTCCTTCGCACATTCCATACGATACCACAGCAAATAGGCCGAAAATGACATTCCGGTATGTTCACGGAACAATCTTCCAAAACTGCTGTAACTAACCGCCATTTTACGCGCCATCTCCGAGGCGCTCAATTTCTCGGCAATATGCTGTTTCATATACTCCACAACATCTTCCATTCCGAACACGCCTTTGTCTTGTACGGATTCAAAATTCTTTCCCGCCTGTAAATCTTCTTCTGCCTCCGATACTTTCCCCGCCAGTTTCTTTACACACCGGTCAAACTCTGAGAATGAAATCGGCTTCAAAATATAATCCCAGGCGCCCATTGTAAATGCATTCCGCACATATTCAAAATCATCATAGGCACTTAAAACTAAAATTCCACAGTCCGGGTTATCCTTATGGATCTCAGACACCAGAATCAGACCGGAACCTCCCGGCATATTGATGTCTGTGATTACAAACTCCGGTTCTTCCCGGCAATATATTTCCTGCGCCGCCGTCACTGACTGTGCCGTAAACACTTCATATTTCCACGGGTGCTCCATCCGCAAAAGATCGGACTTAATACTTTCACAAATGAGCAGCTCATCATCAACAACTAATACTTTCATTTTTTTATCCCTTTTAATTTCTTTTTTGCCTCCTGGTACTGCTGGCTTTCATATGCTTCCAGTTCTTTGAGTCCCATCTGTTCCATCCTGGCGATTGTCTCCTGATACTTTTTCATGCAGCTTTCCAAAGAATCCGCCGTCAGAATTTCAATTTCCGCACCGCTGTAAAAACTCTCAATTTCCTCTTTTATCTCCTGTATCCGGCTGTCTTCCTCCACGGTCTCAGCCGCCTCTACGGGTTTGCTGTCATAAATAATGTAATTTCCAGCCTGTCCTTTGGAATCTGTCCGCTCTGACACTGGCTGGTACTTCTGCACAATGGTCCAGTCCACAAAAAATTCGATATTCAGGTAATACTTTTCCGCCGCCTTTTCATAATTTTCCTCAAACTCCTGCTGGACCGAATCTCTCATTACATAACGCCCATCCACCATATCATAAGTCTCCGTTCCTATCGTCGGGGCTGCATCCAAGGTTGCCTCCTCCGTCGTCATATAGGAGATGAACTGTGCAATTTCTTTTTTGTTTTTTGCCCCTGCGCTCACCAGCGTAACCGTCCAGCCGCCGGATGGAACAGATTTCAGGTTTGGAATATTTCCTTTCTCCCCCCGGATATGGCCGGCATAGTAAACCTGCGCAAGTTTGTCTCTGCTGTATAAAACTTCCTTTGCATCCTGTATCACGGAATACCCGCTGCAGAAAAAAATCCTCCCAGACTGCATCTTTTTTCTTCTCTGGCTCAAACTCTCAGTAAATTCCTCCGACGTCATCAATCCTTCCCTATACATCTGGTTGCCAAACTGCAATGCCTCCATCCATTCGGGCTGACGGTATTTGGGGAGGTAATTCCCATCTTCATCCTCTGTTTTCATGCCAAACTGTTCCGCTATATTCTGTGTCCACCAGCCGGAAAATGGAATGATTTCCTGCCCCTTATAAGTGAGGCTTTTCGCCGCACGCAGCACATTCAGAAGTCCCTCTTTTGTATTTAAATCTTTCATGGACATTCCGGTCTGCATAAGAAGATCGCTGCGCACATAATTATTGTTGTGTGTTACCAGATAACCCCCATATTCCTGATTGACACGCTCCGGCCCATAATAATAACTAGCAATGGAATACCAGTTTCCATCTTCGTTCCGATACCATTCCTTCATGGAATCCGGAATGTTCACATCCGCGGCGTACCTCTCAAACAAAGGCTCTAAAGGCTCCGCCATCCCCTGGTTTTCCAACAGGAAGCGTTCCGCTGTCCGCGCCTCCACGGTAATCAGGTCCGGAAGGGAATCTGTCGCAATCAATGCGTCCAAATCCGTCAAATCCCCTGACTTTATCTCAAGATTTACGCCTGTATTTTGAAAAACCTTTGCATCTGCAGCATTGCCCTGCGGATTCCATGTTTTGGAATAGCCTTCCACTGCCACAAACCAGGTAATCGTAACAGGATTTTCCCCCTCTGCGGGGGAATCCTGCGGCTGTAAATCTGGCTGTTTTGCCGCTCCATATAAGAACAGGAACGCCAGAAGCAGGCATGAGGCCTGAATTATTTTCTTCAATTTCTTCCTCCTAAAATGCTTCGCATTTGCCTTCTTCCTAAAAGAGAGGTTTCCTGAGAAACCTCTCCTTCGTACATTTATTTGCTTATCTTTACCTTGACGACCGAACTGTACTTGCCGGTAACCTTTTTCCCTGCACTGTCCTTCTTATATGCGCATACTTTCACATAATAGGTTTTGCCTTTTTTCAACTTTTTGATCGTCTTCGGTGATTTTGCAGCAGTCACGGTTTTTACTGTACCCTTCTTAAACTTCTTGGAAGTAGAATAGGAAATCTGATAACCGTTTGCACCTTTTACTTTCTTAAAGGTGATTTTCATCGTTTTCTTAGCGGAATTTTTCACCGTGGGTTTCTTCATCTTCGCCGGCTTTGAAACCTTCTTCCACTGTGCATAAAGCATTGTATCCCTGGTAATATTCACGGCGCTGTCGGCTGTAATTTTTGTTCCGCTTGTCTTTGCTGTATACCAGCCCGAGAATGTATATCCCGCACGTTTGGGTGTTGGAAGCGTACCATAGGTCTTGCCATAGGTAACCGTCTTGCTGCCTGTACTTAACTTGCTTCCGCCATTTACATTGTAGGTAATTTTATAGGTCTTTGGCTGTGTCGGCTCAGGCTTACTCACTTGGAGGTCTCCCTGTCTCATCAGGGTAATGTCATCCACCGTAACCCAGGCGCCCTCTCCAGTAACTGATTTACAGACAACCCTGGTGCCGACTTTCACACTCTGCGTATCTGCTGTCACTGGGAAGTTCAAGGTCCCCTGGTAGAAATCTTTCCATGTGTTGTTGATTTTCACATCCCCAGACGTATATGTGGTCTGTTTCCCGCCTTTGTCGGTCACAACTGCGTACAGGTAAGAACCTTCCGAGCTGTTGACCCTGACACCCATATACCACGCCTGCAGCGTATACATTCCTGCTGGAAGATTCCTTAAAATCTCCTGCTCAATCTCCATATCAATTCCCTTGCCGTTCGCTGCAGCCCAGAGGTCATAATAATGAACGCCTGATTTTGCATTCGCGGAACTTGTGCCAATTTGGGAAGTTGTAGCATCATTATTTAACTTGGAAGTCCATCCATTGGCGTCTTTACCGTCATTTTTCTCAAAACTGCCGTTTAACACATAATCTGCCCCGGCAATCTTTACCACACAGGCCGCACGGTATGCGCCTGCTTCTTTTGTTATGGTTCCGCTGCCTGTATTGGTATCTTCATAAGTAAACGTATTCGTGTTTCCTGAAATCCTGTATTCCCCAAAGGGCGCTGTCTTTAATGCTTCCACCTGTTTGGCGTCCCAGGTAACTGGAACCGACATAGCCCTGTCGTCACTTAAATGCACGGTAACCGTTTTGGGAAGATTCGGCGTCCGTTTGTAATCCATCTCATATTCTGCGACATCAATCATCCCAACGCTGGTCGGAGCTATGGAACCTGTGTAAACATACTTGTATACATTGAGGGAATCCAGCGCTTTTCCGGTAAAGTCAAAGTACGCCTGATTATCCCATGTCCCGCCATTTTCATCATCCTTGATTTCAGGGTCTACCTCTGCTGCATAGATGGATGCCCAGCCAGCGCCATATTTCCGCCATGCCCTTAAGTTCTCTTTAAACTCCGGTGTGTCCTTTCCAGTACATACATTGGCAGGAATCCACGCCGGCTCCCAGTAAAATGTTCCGAGTCCGTTTTCACCAATCGCTGAAATTGCTGCAATCGTATCACGGATTACCGTTGCCTGTCCTTCAATGCTGATTGGATACTCAAAACTCTGGTCCGCCTTGCCCTCGACAACCATATCAGGATAACCGTCGCCATCCTCATTCGTCCACGGATAGGAAATTTCTGCAATCATCACTTTTTTGTTGTAGGTATCTGCAAGCTTTTTCAGGTTTGCAGTCAGCTTCTCCGGCTTCTGATGCCAGAACGGATAGTAGGAAGTTGCCCATACGTCGTAATCCACGCCTTTTTCCTCCAGAAGCTGTGCCTTTCTCATCTGAAAGTCAGAATCGTGCGGATCGGTGTAATGCACCGCAATCAGCATATCTTTGTTTTTGTCCCTGCTCACTTCACGCACCGCATTGCTTCCCGCTTTCAGCAGCGTATGCGGGTCCTCTTTTTCTCCCGCCAGACCGTTGTTAATCTCATTTCCTATCTGTACCATTCCCACGTCGACGCCCGCGTCCAAAAGGGTATTCAGACTGTCCTTCGTATATTCGTAAAGCGCTTCTGCCTTTTGTTGAAGATTTTTATTGCCCCATACCCTCGGCACACTCCATTTATTGGGATCTGCCCAGAAATCTGAGTAATGGAAGTCGATCAGAACCTTCATGCCGTGATCGGTTGCAATCTTACCAATCGTCTTGATCGTGTCAATTCCACAGTTACCGGCGCCAAATCCTTGCGGATATACCTGTGTATCGCCAATGTAGTACTCGGCCCATTCCTTGCCGGAACCATCATCCGATGTCACAAACACATTTGGCTGCTTTATCTTCAAAACACCCGCTTCATGTTCTACCCCGTTTTCATCTTTGTATTTATAGGTCTGCCCCTCTCCTGTCGTATAGGCAGTCACATCTGGGCTTACGATATTGATTCCATTTTCATTTTTCCCGCGGTCTGCGGTATAATATTCCGTTTCCTTTCCTGGTTCTGCGTCATTCACATACCGCCAGCATCCGTTATAATCTACGGCATATGGACACTCCCACAGGCGCAGACGCACATAATTGACGCCGGCATCACTCAAAATGTCAAACAGATTCTGCTCGTTTCCATCCTTGTCGTAATACTTTACGCCACTCTGCACCTCGCTGAGATACATGGACACATCCACGCCATGAACAAAGTCTTCAGAAAGACCATCCACCTTCTTCACCGTAATACTTGCCGGCACTGCACCCTGTTCTTCGTTTGCCGGCGTAAGCGTTATGTTGGCAGCATTATACCAATTATTTTTATTAACCGTTCCGCCAAGCGTAATTGTAATATTGTCGCCTTCGGCAACCTCCAGGGATTTGGTGGCAAACATTCTGTCCTCGGATGTCTCCCACCCTTCTGTCCACCCCTGCGTCGCAAGCGTTACCTTTTCCACTTTCCCGCTGGTTTCATTTTTGATAGACAGTTCTAAAGGATTTCCCTCACCCACGATGGCAATATCTGCCACATAAGCGCCGGCTTTCATGTTTGCAACCGTCTGGCTCATCTTAAATGTAGAAGATTCCTTCTCTCCTTCATACACATTTAGATGACCCTGGTCGATCCCTACGGTACTGCAGTCTCCTTCCACTTCCCAGCCGTCCATATTTTCATTCAGTGTTCCATTCTGCAGCGTACCGTTTTCCGCCGCCACAACACTGCAGGACGGCCAGCAGTCCATAGGAAATACAGAAAGCAGTAGACATGCACTTAACAATATGCCCACTGCTTTTTTCAGTCTCATCTTCATTTGCTTCTCCTCCTTATTCTCATAGTCTGAGTAAATCCTATAAAATTCACTCTTTTATGATAAGAAGCAGAGCCAAGGAAAAAAAGACCATTTTTATAAAAAAAGTACCAGATTTGATTTTTCCGTATACAGAATACAAACAGCATAAAAGAAAGCCCGGTCCATTAATCGTACTTAATCATCTCATCCATATCCTCATGAAGCCTCTTAAGGTATTCTGTCATCTCATCCTTCAATTCCTCACGCCGAAGCGCAAATTCTATATTCGCCTGGATGAAACCTACCTTGCTACCCACATCATAGCGATGCCCCTTAAAATCATAAGCATACATCGCCTGCTCTTTTGCCAGCCGCTTCAAAGCATCCGTCAGTTGGATTTCTCCGCCCTTTCCTGCATCCTGAGTCTCCAGAAAACGAAAGATTTCAGGTGTGATGATATATCTTCCCAGTACTGCCACATTAGACGGCGCCTCCTCCATAGACGGTTTCTCTACCATATCATTTACTTTATAGACGCGCTCATCGACCTGTTTCCCCGCAATGATGCCATATTTGTCCACAACTTCATGCGGCACAGTCTGTACACCCAGAATGGACGTCTGATATTCCTTGAACACATCCAGCATCTGTCCCAGACAGGGCTGCTTGGAAATTACCACATCATCCCCAAGAAGCACAGCAAACGGCTCGCCGCCAATGAAGTGCTTCGCGGCAAGAATGGCATGCCCCAGCCCCCTTGGTTCTTTCTGGCGGATGTAATGAATATTCGCCATCTCGGAAATCTCCCGTACCATAGCAAGCATTTCCTGTTTTTCACCCTTCTCAAGCTCAAACTCAAGCTCAATGGAACGGTCAAAATGGTCTTCGATGGAACGCTTATTTCTACCTGTCACGACAATTATGTCCTGAATCCCCGCTTCTACCGCTTCCTCAATAATATACTGGATGGTGGGCTTATCCACAATTGGCAGCATCTCCTTGGGCTGCGCTTTCGTTGCCGGCAGAAATCTTGTCCCAAGCCCTGCCGCGGGAATAATTGCTTTTTTTACATTCATCATATACATTCTCCTTTTCGTGCCTATGAAAGCGTAAATTCTCCTGATTCCTTAGATTTGATATTCATGACGATGGAACAATCTGCTAAGTGCTCATAGTTTACTTCCAGATTGTATTTTACCCGCACGTCGATGTTGTCTTCTGTCTCTGCAATATCAACACTTTTCGCATCAATTCCAATCAGAAGGCTTCCAAAGGGGGTGTTATAGTAAGAAACATTTTTTTTATTTTTCTCAAATACCATATGTACGTTAGAGACTCCCCGCTTGGTAATGTCCAGGGAATCCTCCGTAAGCTTGATGATGTTCTTCGTGTTCCCGTCAAACCCTTCCATCACTTCATCATACATAATATAGTGTTTCCCATTTTTCTTGTAATAATCCCCGGCAGTGATTACTTCTACCGGCGTTGCATCCTCCTCGTCCTGAGCTGCAAACTGCAGCCCGCTGATGGACAACAGTACATCTTTCGTCATAACTACTCCTCAATATGTATCAACCGCGCCTCTTCAATTTCACAAGGCAAAATTGAATTGGCAAAATTTTTAAACTTCTCTGCTGCATCACTGACATAAAACTGGTACATTGGCTCTTTTAACATTCTGCCATCATTGGCAATCCCGTGCTGTTCTAACAGACGTTTTAAACCCAGCGCTGTCTCATAAGCCGGATTCACCAGATTAACGTTCTCTCCCATAATCTCAGCAATCATGGAGCGCAAAAGGGGATAATGGGTACATCCGAGAATCAGGGTATCAATATCCGACTCCTGAAAATATACAAGATAGCGTTTCGCTACCTGTACCGTTACCGGGTCTTTCAGCCATCCTTCTTCTACCAATGGAACAAATAGTGGACATGCCTTACCTAAAACGATTGCATCCGGGTTGTGGTTATGTATCATCTGCGTATAAATCCGGCTCCCCACGGTTCCCTCCGTTCCTATCACGCCGATTCTGCCATTCTGCGTCATCTCTGCCGCAACCTTAGCCCCTGGCTTCACAACACCGATAATGGGCATTTTCATCTCCGGGCGTATCTCCTCTAATGCAAACGCACTGGCCGTATTGCATGCCACCACAATGGCCTTCACGCCTTTGGATTCCAGAAAACGGATAATCTGCCGGGAATAACGGATAATGGTTTCCTTAGATTTGCTTCCATAAGGCACCCTTGCCGTATCTCCAAAATAGATAATCCGCTCCTGTGGAAGCTGGCGCATAATCTCACGCGCCACCGTCAGTCCTCCCACACCGGAATCAAATACTCCAACGGGAGCATATTTCTCATTCTCAAAAGACTGGTTCATCTCATTTTCTCCACCAAAAAAGTCATACACATGTATATTAACTGTTTTGGCGTGAAAATGCAAGTGGTTGGAAAGATTTACAGAGTTACCTTCCAAGTAACTCCCGCACCCGCTCTACCAACGCAAACCTGACTTCGTAATCCTTCCCTTCCATCAGGCTTTCATACTCCTCCTGGGTTAAGGCACGCTGTAAAGATTTCTCCGCTTCCCCGTCCACGACCTCATAAACGCTGTTAAAAAAACAGAGATTGGGATACATCACGCACCACCAGTTATGTCCCCTGCCATCACCAATCACTACCTCTAATGCCTCATATTTCCCTGCCGGGAATGTATAATTTCCATAAGTTTTTTCTGGAAAATCCGTTACAGCCAGCGAAGCTTCTATCTCATATGTATAACCTTCCTGCGCAATAATTCCCTCAGCCAGTTTCGTAATGCCAAGCAGATTTTTTTGAATTACCCTGCGGCTTGTCTCAATATCTGAAATTCCTTTGAGCCTGGGCTGCATATAGGAACCAACCGCATCCCGCACCTTCAGCTTTAAATTCTGGTCCTCCTGTGTATCACTGTTTGCCAGCACATGAAAGCGGATAACCTTTTCTGCAATTTCCTCTGTCATCCGCTGTCTGTGCTGCCAGATTGCGCAGCATGACAATACCGCTGCTGCCAATAAAACTCCTGTCTTTAATAAATGTTTCATTTCTAATACCTTCCTTATACAATTTAACAGTTCAGCCCGCTCCGTTCACAAGGAGATATGAACTGTTTTCAAAAGTATTTCCAGAAACTTTGCATCTATTCAAGAAGACTTAAAAATAAAAAATTTATCACCAGCCCAGGATTTTAATATCCACTTCAAACACATGCCGGACATTACGGCTATATTCTTCCGGCATATTCCGGTATTGATCATACAGTTCCCGGTTGAGCCCTCCCAGCAAAATATAACTGTTCGTAATGTCAATGCCATATTCCTCCTGAAGCGTTTCTGCCGTCTCCTGCAAATCCGCTGTAAGACGTTTCTCCATCCTTTGCTCTATCTGATACTGCTGTCCCACAAAATTCGCCTGTCCCGACTTCATTTTTCCTTTTCCTGTGATTGAAATTGTAACCACAGGCGTTCCCTCCGCATTTTCCACGGATGTCAGTACCTGAATATCTGAAACCTCAGCTGCCTCATCTTTCCCTGGCTCACAGAGAAACATTTCCAAAAGATTCTGGCAGAGAAATATCTGCATGGCATCCTCCACGTTTAAAATCCCACAGTATTCAAAATTTTGTATAGCTGCATATCCGCTGATGGCCGGACGGTTCCCCTTTTCTGACAGTACCGGGATCAGCAGAAGCTCATTATGGTTATGCCACTGATTCATAAGGCTTCCCACCGTGGCAATCTTCTTCTGCTTAAAATCTTTCTGGCTCTCTAACATTTCCTCCAGATAAGTCCCCATAGACCCTTCCGTCTCCTCCGTAAGCGTGAGGATTTCCGCAGCAGATCCGCTTCCAGCAAACAGGCTGATATTCCTCGCTGACATCTCCTGCTGTTCCCAGGTAAGAAGAATGCTGCGTAAGGACTTTGCATCGGAAATCAGTTTTTCCCCAAGCACCACCGCCTTGATATGGTTATAATCAAGAACTTTATTCGTATTGTTTTCATAGGATTTCTCTACATGATATAAATCTATCCCTTCCAGCGACATGCCCATCGGCGTGTCCGTGGTCTTTCCTTTCTCCGATATTTGGGCGAGATCAGGAAAATCAAAACTGACCACCAGATTCTTCTCTGCCTCATCCTTACCCGCCTTTTTTTTCGATTCCTCCACATCAATTCCAACCGCCAGCGGGAAACTGCGCTGTTCCAGTTCTGCCGATTCGCAGCCGCCCAGCAGGAGCATTCCCGGAATTAAAAAAATTAAAATTCTATTCTTCCACATCCATCACTTTCTCCTTTCCCTGCTTTTTGCCCATCCTGATCTGATATACCAGCAACAGGACTAACAATACCAAAAACATTCCCGGAAGCGCGATACAGCTCTGGTAAATTTCATAAATTTCTACCAGAAACTGATGCTCAAACAGCCCCTTTCCAATAAAAAAAGACAGTATCGCTACAAGGTATATGCTGTAATTTCTTTTCGAGTCATGACACAGCTCCTTTAATACCAGACTCCCCTGGAAAATTCCCGTATTTAAGAGTGCAAACAATGCAAAAAACCATACTGCAGTCATCAGCACATCCTGCCTGGTAAAAAATCCTCCGGGAAGGTTAATCATCCCCATCAATGTAAGAACTGGACGCTTTAACACGCCCATGGCATTCTGCCCAAATATGCCAAGAAGAATCAAATAAATCACAATATTTATAAATGTTACCGTAAAAAGCGCCTCCCGCCCGCAGGACGCCAGTTTTTCGGCCTTCTTGCAAAAAGGTTTTAAAAACAGCAATGCACTTAAAGGCAATAGAAATATAAGAACCGATACACTGCCCTTAAATAACTGTACGCTGTCAGATGCCACAATTGGCGTCCAATAAGATGTATTTACCATTGGCATTGCCAGAACCAGCATTAGAAGCAATGGAATGCCCAAAAACCAGAAAATAATTTCATATACTCTTGCCCTGCCTTCAATCCCCCGGATACTTCCATACACAGCCAAGAGCAACAGCAAAAGGGAAATCCAGAAAAACGATCCTTCCGGCAGAAGCCATCCCAAGGTCAGCGCCGTGAGCTCATACAGCACATATCCCGATAACGCCACAAAATACAGAAGATAAAATACCATGAATATATCCGCAATAATCTGACCCATCACGTCCTTCATATAGTCATAATACCCTCCCTCAAAATGCTTCATATTGGCTCCCATCAGCCATAACAGCAGGACTCCCCCTGCCATTCCAAACAACAGACAAAAAACTCCGTCTGCCCCTGTCATAGCAGAAAAAATTCCCGGCAGCATCAGACTGCTCACGCCAAAAATATCCAGGACCAAAAGCCTCCTTATCTGCCGTAAAGATATTTTAAAGTTATCTGCAAACATATTCCCTGTTATTTCCCCTCTCCTTTTCTTTTTTCCTCTTGCCCCAGCTTCAGCCGGATACGCGCGTCTTCTCTGGTATACAGCGGCCTTTTTTTCAGGAAATCCAGCGGCAGGCGTAGAAATGTATCGCGCTCATCTGTATATCCATTCAAATCTGCTCCCACAAAAGGCGTCAGATACGGTATGCCAAAGCTTTCTAAATGCGACAGATGAATCAGCACCGCCAAAAGTCCTATCAGAAATCCGAAAAATCCCAGTGAACCGCACAGAAAGATAAACATAAATTTGAGAATGCGAAATGCTGTGGCAAATTCCTCATTTGGCACGGCAAAGGAGCACAATGCCGTCAGCGCTACTACGATTACAACAATGGGACTGACGATATTAGCATCCACCGCTGCCTGCCCGATAATCAGTCCACCCACAATTCCGATGGTATTTCCATTCGCTCCCGGCAGTCGTACGCCAGCCTCCCGCAAAAGTTCAAATGCTATTTCCATAATGAAAACTTCCACCATTGCCGGAAACGGAACGCCCTGCCTTGATGCCGCCAGCGAAAGAAGCAATGCCGTGGGCAAAATCTGTGTATGAAAGTTTGTCATTGCCAGGTACAACCCGGGCAATACCATTGCCAGAAAAGAGGCTGCGTAACGCAAAACCCTGGTAAAAGATGCTATTTCCCATCGGCTGTAATAATCGTCGCTTGTCTGGATAAAACTGTTGTAAGTCGTGGGAAGAATCAATGCTACCGGAGAATTATCCGATAAAAGCACGATCCTTCCCTCCAGAATTGCCATTGCGGCCCGATCTGGACGCTGTGTCGTCTGAAACTGTGGAAAAGGAGAATACTTACGCTTCTCCGTAAGCTGCTCAATAATACCGCTGTCTAATGTTCCGTCAATTTCAAATTCACCCAGCCGTCTCTCAATTTCCTCCAGGATTCCGGGATAAATCAAATCCTTCATATAGACAAGATCTACATTTGTATTCGTGCGCCTTCCCACAAAACTCTCTTTCACCTTCACATGCGGACTGCGCAGGCGTTTACGGATTAAAGCGGTATTAAGCTTGATAGACTCGGAAAACCCTTCATTTGATCCACGGATTACCTTCTCGGACTCCGTTTCATATACGCCTCGCCCGGGATAACCCTTATCTGGAATTTTTAATGCCTTATTATAGCCTTCCAGGAAAAACAGTGCATCTCCCGTAAGCATCCCCTGTGCAGCATCCTCAATTGTCTCAAAGGGCTTTGCATCTGAAACATCATATACATTTTCCCTGACATAATCTACAAGCTCTGTCTCCGGAAGCATCCGCAGTTTTTCCAGAAATTTTCCTACTGCTGAATCTTTCCAATCCACATTGCTTATTGCCACTTCTATATATGCAATGTAACATTCACGATCCAGATGCTTTCCTACCTTTATCCTCCGCTTTTTAATATCCTCACAATCAGAAAACAGTTCTTCAAAATTTTTGATATTCTCCTGCAAATCAGGGGTAATCTGCATTGCCATAAGTTCCTCCTCCTAATACCTCTTGCACGAGTGCGCATATCCTTTTTATCTTATAAGAAAAAGGATAAGACGATGCTTATCCTTTTCTCACTCTAATTATTATATTTTCCGAAATTTTCCTTTTTATTCTTACTTTCTGTTATATATCCCTGTGAGGTATACCTGCTTTGCCAAATCCCCTTCCCGCATGCTGCAATAAGCCTGCTGCGCCGCATCTTCATCCTCAAATAATCCAAACACCGTTGGACCGCTGCCACTCATCATGGCATTCAATGCACCCAGACGCATCATTTCCTCACGAATTTTGGCAATAACCGGATAGTTTGGAATCGTCACAGTCTCCAATACATTCCCCATATGGGAAGCAACCTTATGAAGATTCCCCTCCTTGATTCCTCCCAGCAAAACATCAATTTCCGGATGCTTCCTTATCTCGTCCAAATTCAAATTTTCATAGACAAATTTGGTGGAAACGCTAATCGGCGGTTTTGCAACCAGCACCTTACAGGAAGGCATGGGCGGCAACGGCGTAAGTTTTTCGCCTATCCCCTCGGCAAGAACTGTCCCCCGCATAATACAGTAGGGCACGTCCGCTCCAATTTTCACGGCACGCTCCATTAGCTGGCGCTTAGACAGCCCCATCTGAAACATCCGGTTCACACCGTACAGCACCGCAGCAGCATCGGAGCTTCCTCCCGCCATCCCTGCCGCAACCGGAATAAATTTCTGCAGATCAATAAATATGCCCCCCTCCGGCTGAAATTCATCCAGCAGTAATTTCGCTGCACGGCAGGCTAAATTACTTTCATTCTCTGGCACATAAAACAGGTTGCTTTTTAATTCTATACCCGGCTCTTTTGTCTTTCTCAATATAATTCTGTCATACATTTTCAACGTCTGCATAATCATGCGGACCTCATGATATCCATCTTCCCTGCGACAAAGCACATCCAGTCCCAGGTTAATCTTTGCATACGCTTTTAGCTTCATTTCATCCATAGTATTTCTCCTCGTATAATCATTTTCCCAGACTTCTGTCCATATTCTAACGATTCCGGCTGCTTTCGTCAATCAGTATCCGAAAGATTCTATTTTTAGTCCTGAAAGGGCTGAATAGTTGCATCAAATAACAAAAATGGTGTTAATTTTTTCCTCCCCCATCCGATATAGTTAATGAGAACTATAAATTTCATGGTTACGGATAACCAGATTATAATGCCAAGGAGGGAGATATCTCATGAGTGTAAACAGTGTAAACAGCACAACCGCTTATACCCCAAATTATCAGAATACTTATAACAACACCACTAAGGTTGAGGAAGAAAAGAAATCCAACTCAAATGGTGTCGTATATGAAAAAGGCACATCTGCTGCAAAAGGTACTTATGCTAAAGAGGATGTCGTTGCACGTTTAAAGAAAGATGCGGAAGACAGAACTGCACAGCTGAGAAGTTTGGTACAGCAGATGATGGGCAACCAGGGAACCAGAATCGGACAGGCAGATGACATGTGGCGTTTCCTTGCAAAAGGTGACTTTACAGTTACTCCTGACGTAAAAGCCCAGGCTCAGAAGGATATTGCTGATGATGGATACTGGGGTGTAAACCAGACCTCTGACCGTATCATTGAGTTTGCAAAAGCTCTGGTAGGTGATGACCCGGAAAAGGCTGAGCAGATGCGCGCCGCTTTTGAAAAAGGCTTTAAGGCAGCAACCAAGTCCTGGGGACAGAAGCTTCCTGATATTTCCCAGAGAACCTACGATGCTGTTATGTCCAAGTTTGATGACTGGGCAGGCGTAAAGACAGAGGCATAATTCTATCACAGGAATTATTCGCAGACATTTGCATATAACATGGACAGATGTCTGTGAGCAGTGAGAACACCCGCTTTCACACACGATAATGCATGAAAGCGGGTGTTTTTCTCATACAAATACAACTCCCATTACAGAAAGGACGAACTTATGGCAATCATGCTTCTACTATGCTGTGCTGTCATCCTCTCCTGCATCATAGCAAACCGCTTTTCCAATAAATTCGGAATGCCCGCCCTGATATTTTACGGCGGCTTTGGAACCAAATGGCAGACAGCCCGCCCCATTGCAGTAAAGCAGCAATGATTCTTCCGTACTAGTACAACGAAAATTAAGTCTTTGAAATATTCGCGCAGAATAATTGATTCTGACGCAGTAGCTGGACAATTAGACAAGTGAAGACGTCAATTACTTAATATTCGTTGTACTAGTAATGGTGCTCACACAGATTGGCATTGCCTGTGCCTATCTAGGCATCTTTGTCCTTAGGGAAGGCATGATTTATTCCATATTGTATTTTTTATCTCCCTGTTGTCTGTTGCCATCCAGGGCTCTTTACTCCCCATGGTCGCTGGAAGGCTTGACATGGTGGACAACAGCTCTGATATCCGCAAAACCTTTAACGACTACCAGGATGATTCTGACCTTACCCTGATGCGTATGTACATTCCCACTGGGCACAACCGGGAAAACCGCAAGATAGAAGATGTCAGCTTTCCCACGGGCTCCCTCGCCCTAATGATTAAACGTGAAAAAGATACTTTGATTCCAAGGGGAAATACAACCATCCTTGCCGGAAATACGCTTATTCTAAGCGTTCCGGCATACCGTGGTGAAAACGATGGTAATCTAAAAGAAATCTTAATTGATACAGATCATAATTGGTGCAATTGCGCAATTACAGACCTAAACCTGCCTGGAAATATACTGATTTCCCTAACCAAACGCAAAGATGAAAACATCATTCCCCAGGGCTGCACTGTTATCCATTCTGGCGATCGGGTGGTGATTTATAAATAAAGACAGCTAATTTTATAGACTTTTCTACCTCATATATGATATACTTACAACTATCCCAATCAAAACTGCCGCACAAAGGAGTGTGATAGAATGACTGATCATGAGTTACTGCTTGCCATAGCTGATATTATGGATAAGAAGCTGGACGCCAGGCTGACTCCCATTGAAGTCGACATTCAATCCATGAAGGGCGATATTCAGTCCTTGAAGGATGACATTCAATCCACAAAAGATGACATTCAATCCATGAAGGGTGATATTCAGTCCTTGAAGGACGACATGCAATCCATGAAGGGTGATATTCAATCCATGAAGGGTGATATTCAATCCATGAAGGGTGATATCCAATCCATGAAGGGTGATATTCAATCCATGAAGGGTGATATTCAATCTCTTAAATTAACTCAGGAAAATATTATTTTACCCAGATTGAATACGATTGAATCCTGCTACACGTCTACATATGACCGTTACAAAAACTATGCAGATAAGATGGATTCTGCTTTTATTGATATTGATTTACTCAAAAAAGTAGTATCCGAACACAGTGAAAAATTACAAAAAATTTCATAATCCCTTACATAAGATAAATTTAGGGTAATCGTGTCACTCGCTAAAGTTGAAACGATTACCCTTTTGTATCCCCAATTAATTCCAAGTGCTTCCAGAAATCTTCATATTTCCATTTCATAAGACATTGTTTGCCAGAACACTTACACTATTTAACCTGAAAGACCACATAATTGTATGTCTTCTGGGAAAATTCAGCATTGACATACATCCGATATGTCCCTTTTGTAATCTGTGACCTTAGGTACATATCATCCTTTACATCTTTGCTTATCCTACAGGTTCTTATCAGCCCGCTATTAGGTTTCAGAAGATATGCCACACTTTCAAATTCACTCATATTATCTTTATTTACAGAAACCTTTTTCCATTTCCCTTTATTGAATTTTTCAAGCCAGTAGTCCTGCCCGCATCGAAGCGTACCTTGGGATTTATTATTTATCCGGGCCACTATCACAATCTCATTCTTTGTCTGTTTTACACTTACCAGCGTGGCACGGGATATTTTTTTGTCTTTCTTTACCGTTACTCTGCATTTGTATTCCTTCTTTCCCACAAGAGCAGTAATCGTACAGGTTCCTGTTTTATTGCCGCTAACAATTGTTGCAATTTCGTTTTTCCTGCCTGTGGTGCCTAGCACAGACGCAATTTTTCGGTTCGACGATTTCCACTTTACCTTTGCTTTCGGATTTTCGACTTTAAGCGTCTCTGACATATTCGTATAAATTGTCATCTTCGTCTTTGAAATTCCCTTATCCTTGGTCTTCGCCTGCAGCGTCATTGGTAGAACGGCGCATAACAGAACCAGTACTGCCAACATTGTAATTACTGTGGATTTCATTATTTTCTTAATCATTCAGACACCTCCTGACATATCTTTAAAATCATATAATGCTCATTTATTCCATTCTTGAAAATTCCTAATATTCATGCAGTCCCCACTCATCAGCAATATTCTCCCACTTTGTTGAAGTTCCGCTGCTTCCGCGGTGTATGCCTGCTATAGCGCTGCATTGCACATCAAATACTGCTCCGCCGCTGTCACCATTCGCACAATCATAATCTGCCTGCCATAAATCCTTGAACACAACCTTCGTGTCACTGCTCCTGATTGTTTTGCTTGTACTTGTCACCCTGCCTTTGGTCAGATACGTATCTGCTCCTGATTTATAAAGGCTGGCTCCCACATACGTCCCGGAAAGATAGGTGTACGATTCTAATTTATATTTATCAGAAATTGTACCTCTTGAATCAGAATAGTATACTTTTCTTGAGGGTACATAATTGCTATTTGTAATTTTTACAAAAGCTGCATCCATGTTTCCCCCATATTTCCATTTTGTCACTTTTCCGATTTTCTTCAGTTTATTGGCAGATGTCATAATATAGACAGGGTCTCCAATCCCCTGAAACAAATGTGCTGCGGTAACAAACCCCTTTACTTTTTCTCCCTTACTATTAACATAATAAGCCTTCATTCCAACGCTTCCCATTTTAGACTTGGAGGTATAAATCGCCCTTCCTAACTTTATCTGTTCTGCATTATCATTTTCTGTCTCCCCCTTCTCAAAAACCACTCCCAGATTTCCATAATATTTCTCAAATTGCACTTTTGCTTTCTCTGTTACCTCCTGTAAGAACACAATAACCGTATTTTCTGTCTCATCAATGCTGACGCCGGTCATATTATTTGTAAGTTCATCCAACTCCAAGTCTTCAATTCCATTTTCCATTTGCTGCTCGGTTAAACTGACAAACTGATTTGATATTTTATCATAAATTTCATTCAAATCCTCATAGGAATTCTCCACTTCTTCAATAATTATATCACTATTGGCAATATTTTCAATATCTTTTACTTCCTCTGGAGATGCATCAGCCACCTGCACCACAAGTTTTCCCTCATCGTCAAGATATGTGCCGCCATAATAATCCTCATACACCATCTCACCGCTCTCTGTTTCTTCTGACACAACTTCCATTATCTCCGCATAATCTTCATTTGCCTGTTCTTCTTCCTGCGTGATTTCTTCCAGGTCACTATTTTCCAAGCTCTGTCCCCTTACCATTTTTTCTAATTTCTGCCCATTGGTTTCTGCATTCTGTGCCTGTACGCTATCTGCCAGTGTACTGGTAAAAAACACACAAGACACAAGAATAACGGAAATAAATCGCTTTGTTTCTCTAATCTTCACTTTTTGTACCTCCTAAATTAGTCATCATATACGATAGTACCTTCTGCTCCAGAATTTGATATTTATATGCAGCAAGGGCCTCCTCACTCAGAGACGCAATATCAATTGCCGAATCCTTGGCATTCTCCATCAACTCTTTATTTGTAACTTGTATTCCATTTTTTTCTGCAACTGCACCTACAACAAGCGCCCACTTTATATCACTCTCCGCCTCTTTATAGCAGCCTTCATAAAAATCCTCCGGTGTTTCCCCTGTAAAGTCTGCAAGAAATTCCTCCATGCTGCCTCCATAACCAGATGCCATAGCCATATATTCCTGGTATACTTTCAATGCATGGTTCAATACCTCATCTTCATCAAGCTGAAAACTACAGCATCCCCTTGCTTTTTCACTGATTAAATTTTGAACATTTAGCAGTGTTTCGCTTTCTTTCTCCTTACGTATGAGATTTTCCTCATACCCATAAAATGCTTCAACTGTATCCAGGTTATAATTCTCCTTTACAAAACTGTCTGTCAGCTTTTCGGTATGCATGAACTGTATTTCATTCACGGTAATCTTGAAAATTTCTTTCTTACCTGCATACTCTTTGTTCTCACTATCCCTTGGAACGGTAATTTCCACAGTGAATGTTTTACCTTTTTTAGCGCCTGCCAAAGCTTCTTCCAATTTACCGTCAAACTTCCCCGCCCCAACTTTTAACGTCTCACTATTTACTGTATTTACAAGCTTTCCAGCACAAAATACCTTATAGGATATTGTGACAAAATCTCCCTTTTCCACTATATTACGGTCGGTAACGGCAATCAGCTTCTCATAGGATTCCAATTCTGCCTGTACGGCCTCCTCTACTTCCTCCCTGCCCACTATAACATCTTCTGCAGAGTATCCCACACCAGAGAAGTCTCCAAGCTTTGTGATACTGCAATCCTCAACTCCCCAAACCTGTAACTGATGCCTGGCAATGTCATGGAGCGGAAGTTTATATGCCGAACATCCTCCTGACAGCAGGCATATCACAAACAGAAAAAGGCACGCTGCATTTTTTCTCTCCATCCTAATCTCCCACCATTAAATACATGGCGGATCAGGAAGTTCCTGTGATGGATTCTTAATCCTTACCGTTTCACTCTTATTGCCAAATGCATCTTGTAAATACACTTCAAAATACTCACATTCAATGTCGTTATAATCTATGCCAAATAAAAAACAATTCCACTTACTGCTTATTGATGTACCAAGATGCCGCCATCCGTTGGCTCCTTTAAAATAAATCTCCGCTCCCAGTTCTCCCTTCACACAGACACTGCCAGAATCTACTTTCAGCCTCGGCGCTTTCGGTGCCGTCACATCCCTGACAAGTCTGGACACTACTTTACTTCTATAATTTCCTCTTTTCAGATAGAAATATAAAACGCCTTCGTTCTGCTCTGGAATTGCTATCTTTTTATTCGCATCTCTTTTGAATTTCACACGCTTTAACATCTTCTTTTCATTTTTTATCACAAGAACTGTTCCTTTTTTTCCAGTAACCCTGACACTCCCGGTCTTGCTTGTAATTTCCTTCTGAACCTTTGGCTTTGCTATGTCTTTATCTAATTTTTCATTCGCTACAACAGGCAGCTTTTCTACGCTTTTCGTTACCACCCTGCCTTTTTTCCCGGAATCTTTTGAAACCAGATAAAATTTTAATCTGCTGTTTCCCTTTTGTTTTTTAATTTTTATAGTTTTTCTACCCTCCTCTTTATAATATTTCTGAAATATAACATCCTTTCCATTCTTAACATAAAGAGTTGTTCTATTATAAACGTAAACCGGAATTTTATTTGTATGATCTGTTATCTCATCTACAAGCACGGAAGGTGTGTATACATATTCAGAAGGTGGAATCCGCATTGCGGACACCGTCTGCACACTCGAAAGTAAAATTGTTAAAGTTATCATATATAAACTTATTTTTTTCACTACATTTCTCATTTTTACCTCCAATCCTTTTAAGGCAGTCTCCAACAATTTTCAAAAGCCAAATCATCGGAGACTACCTCAAATCCTAGGGAAAACAAACTATTTCATCCATGTAAGGGAGTAATCAAATCCAGATGTAGAATAACTCTTAGACAGCACTATATAATATGTCCCCGGCTCTGTCTTGTGATTCTTGCTGTTTCTGATATACAAAGTACCTTTTCCCTGTCCCTCGTACATCCATCCCCAGGTAACCCTGTTTTTCTTGTCATTAGATTTATATACCTCTACAAACACAGTATCTGTTTCGGAGCAACTGTTCCCTTTGGTAATTTTCACCCTCACCAATTGTTCTTTTGTAATTTTTACCTTAAAATATTGTTTCTGCTCTGTACTTGCTTCAAACCCAAGAACACTGCATTTTTTAGCCCCCTTCTTGAGAACTTCCGCTTTCGCATATGACATCCCTCCCAGTTTAGGCTTCTTGGTAAAGGTATACTTTGCATTCGCCGTCTTACCTTTCGCACATTTCATCCAAAAATAATATGTCCCCGATTTTCCTACATAGTATACTGCCCGTGGCTTTGACGGTTTAACTGTTGTTTCGAAACTAAGGCTCATGTTTTCAGAGTTAACCAGCGTCGCCTTTGCCTTGCCCTCTAAGCCGGTAAATTTCAAAACCAGCATTCCCGGACTTTTTACAGACACTTTATAATATTTATATGCATCTGTAACCTTGCCCAGAGAATGAGAAACATTTTTTGCCTGATCGTCTTCTTCTTCAATTTCTTCTTCCATACCAGGCTGTTCATCCTCCACCACCAAACCACCTGCATAGGCAATTTCAGAATTCATAAATACCACCAGGCTCATGACCGCCATAGCTATCGTTTTTGCTATTTTCCTATATTTCATGTTATTTCCCCCTCTACTTTCTTGTTGCGTACTTTGCCCCTTTAATATCTTTTGCCGTTGGCTTTGCGTTGTCTTTATTAATAATACCATACATCACTTTATCTTCATTCCTCTTTTCATATAAATCTAATAAGCCAAACGTATGCCCAATTTCATGAGCTGCCACTGAATTATTTATGGATGTTGTTTCATGTTCCATATTTGTAGTATTAAATTGTATCGTAAATTTCTTTACTTTTCCAGTCTTATGATCCGGTGTACATTGCGCATATGCAAGTATGGTTGTATCTTCTTCCTGATAAGCACCTACTTTATTGACAGAAGATTTATCTCGTTTTAATGTCACAACACCGCAATCTTTCCATACCTTTGCACCATATGTCATATAACTCGTATATTTCTTATATTTTTTATTTAGTGCTGAATCATCAAATGTATTTGTTTTTTTCCTCAACTGGGTGCTTGAAACCATGTACCCGACCTTCTCACTTCCATATACCGCTATTGTTGCGAATACCGTGGTTGTGGACACCATAATAATCAAACAGAATGCCAGACATGCATTCACAATTCTTTTCATAACCTTTGCCATCTTATTCCATCCCCTCTATATAATCAACCAAATCAGATTTCTCCAGAATTTCAGAATCATAAGGCAGTTCCGCTTCTTTGCGGCTTACTGCGCGGTTCCAGTTCTGTGCCGAGTCATAAGTTTCTATTCCAACTTCATCCGCAGCAAGTTCCCCCGTCGGCAATGTCTCAACTGCCTGATTACCCGAAACGAAATATTCCTTTAAGACCCAATACGAATTCTCATTATCTTCCAAAGACACTGTCTTTTTCATGACTAAAATATATCTTTCTCCCTTTTTAAACAGCGGGTTATCACTCACAGGCATCTGTTTTGTACCATCTTGAAGAACATTTATTTCTCCCGGAAGTTCCCCCTTATACGTCTCAATCACACTGGCTTTATGAAGTGTCTGTGGAATCCCATCGTCAAATTCCCCGACGACTCCCTTGATTTGAATTTCTGCAACTGCATCCGCTTCCTCAATACTCTCATCTAAGGCATATTCTTCCCTCGAAGCGCTAATCACACACTGCAGATTTTCTCCTTCCTTTGCCGCAAGATATGCTTTTGTCCCCATTGCACTCGATACAATGGTAAAAGCGATCGCCGCCGATAATATCACCCTTTTCCTCATTTGCAACTCCTCCTTTTTCCTCATTGTTTGCAAGAATAAAACTGGAAGCATCCTGGTTTCCGGACACATAATCTTCACTGCCTGGCTCCTATTCCCTGCCGCATGCTAAAATCTATCTTAAAACACTCACCTCTGTACAAAATCCATGCCAGCAAAAAACACCCAAAGCCTTTATCCGGAATAATACCAAGACACTTCCAACTTCTGCCCCTTTTCAATTATTCTTTCTCCCCATTCCTCTTTTGTAATGCCTTCCCATTACCCGCGTTATCTAAAATTATGGAACTGCTTCCTATCCAAAAAGCTTCTTTATCAATTCCCAAATATTAAATCCCCCTGACAACAACATTTCCCTCACCTCCTCTTTTTTCCATCATACTGCCTGATGCTTTCCCTTGCAAGAGAAACGGAGGGAACGGTCATTTTTTGGAGTAAACGGTCATTTTTCTGGTAAAGTGAACAAAATCCGGGCTGCAAACACACCTTCTGAACTCGCAAACAGCACTTCCCCATGATTCTTACGTACCGCATCTCTGATGTTTAAGATTCCATATCCATGATTTTTGCTATCCCTTTTGGAAGTGACCTCCCCCAGACGCGCAACGTCAATCACTTGTTCTGACGGATTCTCCACCTCAATCACCAGCTTATCCTCCAGCCTGCGTATCTCCAGATGGATATATCGTTTCCCTTCCTCCACTTTCCTGCACGCCTCTATGCTGTTTGACAACAGATTGGAAAATATCGTACACAAGTCAAAATCCCCAATCGACAGCTCTGCCGGCAAGAGTCCTTCAATCTCCCACCGGATCTTCTCATTTTGCGCCTCCGACTGCATTTGAAACAGAATGGCGTCCACAATCTCATGGTTGACCGATACAGTCTTTCGGACGGTCTCATCCATATGCGACCGCATTTCTGATAAATAGGTCTGTGCCTTCTGATAGTCACCGTTTTCCATATGATAGTTTAATATGTTCATGTGGTTTTGCATATCATGGCGCATCTTACGTGTTTCCTTCGCATTGTCGCGTACCGTTTTTACATAGTTCTTCGCGATCTGCAGATATTGCTCCTTCAGGCTGCTTTCTTCCTTGTACCTCTTCCGAAAAACATCCAGCACCGCACTGACAACGCTTAATGCATAGAACATCATACTGACAATTATCGCACATGCGGAAACTATATTTACCCACCCTACACTTTTATATCCTCTGCTGAATTCTTCCACAAAGTGGTGCACCAGAGAACCCGCAAATGCACAGACACTGCCGACGATAAAATACCCTGTCGGCAGATTATTTACGATTTGCCTGTATCCACCTATCTTTCTCCGTAAAACATTTGCTAAAATACCCGCTGCCACAATGGTACAAATTCCCCGCACCAGCCGATATGCTACATCATTTTCCCACATGGCTGCCGATCTTCCCGAAATTGCGGAAAATAAAAAATTAATACAAAAATATGGCAAACCCAAATACATCAAACTGCATATGTAGACCGCCAATCGCCGAAACCATTTCCCCTCTGTCACAACCATCCACATGGCTATGGGCAGCGAAACTCTCAGTGATAAAGGCAGCAGATCATCAGATACATTCCTACTGCATCCAGCACAAAGCACTATAAACAGCAATAATCCAATGGCAAGAAACGGCTTCTTTTTTGTAATAGGAACACAGAACACCCCGCACATCATAATGCCGGTTTCCATCTCACCCATCGCAGTTAATGCAATATTAATTCCAATATCTCCCAAATCCCCTTTACCTCGCCTTCTTGATGGTATATAAAAGATACGCTTCCTTAAGTTCCTTCGCCCTCCTTCTGCTTATGGGGATGCTCTCCCCATTCTTCAGAAGGATACCTGAGTTGATATCAGAAATATTCTTCAGATTAACAAGATAGCTCTTATGGCAGCGGAAGAAATCTTTCCCTCCCAGCAGTTCTTCGAGCTGCCGCATACCCACGCTGCAGAAAGTTTTCCCATTTGTGCTCACCATATGGCTGTATTTATCATCTGATTCAAAATAATAAATATCCTTTGCATTGATGACAATTTTTCCCTGGCTGCCTTCTATCACAAGAAGTTCTTCTGCCTTTATATCCTCCAATACGCGTCCCAGATATTTTTCCAGCCTGTCCATATCTACCGGTTTCTCCAGAAATCCGTATACATTCCTGCCGAATGCCTCCTGCATCCCTTCCATGTGGCTTGTCACGAAAATTATCCGAACATTTCCTTCCGCCTGAAGATAGTCTTTTAGCTGGATTCCTGAAATTCCCTCCATTTCTATGTCCAGAAATAACAGGTCTGTTTGTTCCTCACACGCCATAAACTCCCTTGCCGAGCTGTATTCCATCACTTCATATTGCAAATCATTCTTCTCAAAAAACAACTCCAGCTTCCCTTTCAACTGCTCCCTAAATACTTCTTCGTCATCGCAAATACCGATCTTTATCTTATGTGTCATCTGCATCACTCCCTGAAAAAAGTATGTTTATGAAACAATCCCCGGCCGCCTGATTTCCTTGACTGCCGGGGATTCATCCCTTAATATCTAGCTATTTATTATATTATTGACTTATTTCTTCGCAAATTTCACCTTGAATACATACCACAGAGCGCCTGTGATGCATACAGAGGAATAACCGCCGCAGATAATACCTGCCATCAGCGGAAGCGCAAACTCCCGAATGGAGCTGACGCCTAAGATAAACAGGACAAACACCATGATAAAGGTCGTCAGCGATGTGTTGATACTTCTGGTCAATGTCTGGGTGATACTTCTATTGGCAACCTCCATAAGGCTCTCTGCATCTTTACGCTTCACAGTCCCAAGATTCTCACGGATACGGTCAAATATGACAATGGTGGCATTGATGGAATAACCCACAATCGTCAGCATACATGCAATAAATGTATTTCCTACAGAAACTCTCGCAATCGCATAGAACGCCAACACCACTAACACGTCATGTACTAAGGCTATGACAGCGCTCCCCGCAAAACGTATGTCCTTAAACCGGAACCAGATATAAATCAGCATACAGATGGTTGCAATAATCACTGCCCATACAGCGTCCGAACGCATCTCAGAACTGATGGTGGAACTGATATTTTCCGCGGTAATACCTGCTTCCTCCACGCCAAACTCATCAATCAATGCCTGGTTCAACGCCTCACGTTCCGCAAGCTCTAAGGAACGCGTCTTAATAACAACCTGATTGCTGCCCTCAATCTTCTGGGTCTGGGTGTTGGGGTCATTCGTAACCTTCTCAACTACAGGCACAATCTTCTGGTCAATCTCCTCGATACTGTAATCTTCATTAAATGTGACGGTCGTGGAAGTACCGCCCACAAAATCCAGGCTGTAATTCAGCATACCGTTCCCCTGAGCGCTGTTGATACCCATTCCTACAAATCCTGCCACAATCACAACTGCAGAAATCGCAAAGAAAAGTGATCTCTTGCCAAGGAAATTGACAGTCTTCATATCTTTTGCTTTCCCATAGAACTTGGCATCCTGTAAGCCCAGTGCATAGAGACATTTCATCAGCCAGCGGGTCACTACCAATGCGGTGAACATGGACAATACGATACCGATTCCCAAGGTATAGGCAAATCCTTTTACTGGACCGGAACCACGCATACCTAATACAATCGCTGCAATCAATGTGGTAATATTACCATCCACAATCGCAGACAACGCTTTCTCATAGCCAAGCTTTATCGCTGTATTTACGGTCTTGCCTGCTGCAATCTCCTCACGGATACGGGCAAATATGATGACATTGGCGTCCACCGCCATACCGATGGACAGGATAATACCTGCAATACCCGGCAGGGTAAGCGTTATGTCAAAAATCCACAATGCAAATACCGTCAGTGCGGAATATAAAATCAATGCCAAGCTGGCCGTAAATCCGGGCGCTAAGTACATTACAATCATAAAAATCATAACCAGCACCAGACCGATGGCAGCCGCTTTCAAACTGGTAGAAATTGCTTCCTCACCGAGCTGCGCCCCCACAACCTTGGAGTTCAATTCCTCAAGCTCCAGAGACAAGGAACCGATACGGATGGTAGAAGCCAGGTTTTCTGCCGCCTCAAGGCTTTCCATACCTTCAATCTGCGCGCGTCCTCCGCTGATTGCAGAATTTACGCTGGGTGCGCTGATCACCTCGCCGTCATAGACAATCGGCATCGTCTTGCCGACATTTGCCGCTGTTGCCTCCTCAAACTTCACGGCTCCCTCGTCAGTCAGCGTCAGCTCCACAATGTACTCTGTCTTCCCGGTTGTCTGGTCCTTGTACGGAACACCCTGGGCGCTCTGGATGTCTGTACCGCTTACCAGCACGTTTCCATCCTCATCCTGGAATTCCATAGACCCAGGCTTTCCCAGTTCCTCTAAAATAGCGTTGGCATCCGAAACACCCGGAATCTCAATATTGATTCTGTCATTGCCTTCCTGATACACACTTGCTTCTGTACTGTAGGCTTCCACACGCCTCTGCAGCTTGTAGATGGTATCCGCCATATCCTCGCTTGACGGGTTATCCTCCACTGCTTTGTAGGTGATGCTGACACCGCCCGCAAGGTCGAGTCCCAACTTGATATTACGGTTCTCTCCTACACCAACCGTTGAGATAATCGTTCCTGCGTACCATGACATTCCTGCCATAATCGCCAAAATCAGAACCAGTATCCCCGCTGCTTTTCCTTTTTTCATGATTTTCCTCTCCTGTCCTTTCTCTTACCGGCGTATATCCCTTATCATGGCTGCAGCCGGTTTTATTTCTATCATACACAGCTTTGCTGTTTAGAATCGTTATTTTTCTTCATCTTCTGCCAATGCCGCCTTTATCATAATGGCGCACTCAATTCGCTTTTTCTGCAGTTCACAGCCAATATCATAAGCGTCCGTAATGCTGCCGTGGAAGTTATAAGAATTGGCGGCGCATCCCCCGCTGCAGTAAAATTTTGCAAAACAATCCCGGCATTTCTCCTTGGCATATACGTTACAGGATTTAAATTTCTCCTGCATCTTTGTATTTTTAATGCCCTCTGTGACATTCCCCATGAGAAACGATTCATTTCCCACAAACTGGTGGCAGGGATAGAAATCCCCCCAGGGAGTCACCGCCAGATACTCTGTCCCGGAACCGCAGCCGGACAAACGCTTTGCCACACAGGGACCTCCCTCTAAATCTATCATAAAATGAAAGAAATTGAAAGCTTTTCCTTCTTTGCAGCGTTTGATCATCTCTACCGCAAGCCTGTCATATTCTTCAAATAACTGCGGAAGGTCTTCCTCGCGCAATGCGTAATCTTCCTCGGGCTGTGCCACCACGGGTTCTACGGAAATCTGCCTAAATCCCAGATCTGCCAGATGCAGCACATCTTTGGAAAAATCCAGGTTGTTATGGGTAAATGTTCCCCTCACATAATATCTGTCCTGATTCCTGCTTTCGGCAAGCTTCTGAAACTTAGGGACGATCAGGTCATAACTTCCTGCCCCCTTACGGAAAGGACGCATTCTGTCATTAACTTCTTTCCTCCCGTCGATGCTCAGGACAACGTTTGCCATCTCCCGGTTGGCAAATTCCATAACCTCGTCATTTAAGAGCACCCCATTGGTCGTCAGGGTAAAACGGAACTTCTTATTATGAAGCTTCTCCTGCTCCCTTCCATATGCTACCAATTGCTTTACAACATCAAAATTCATAAGAGGCTCTCCGCCGAAGAAATCCACTTCAAGATTCCGCCGGTTCCCGGAATTGGCAATCAAAAAATCCAACGCTGCCCTTCCTACTTCAAAGGACATCAACGCCCTTCTTCCGTGATATTCCCCTTCTTCCGCAAAACAATAGCGACAAGCAAGATTACAGTCGTGAGCAATATGAAGACACAGCGCCTTTACCACAGTAGGCCGGGTCTTAAACTGTTCCATATAGTCCTCATACTCATCTTGCGAAAACAGCTCATTATTTGCTGCAAGCTCCCTCACTTCCTCATAGCTCTCCGCAATCTCTGCCTCTGGATAGGAAATGCTAAGCTTTGTTATAATTTCTTCTTTTGTATTTTCCTCAAACAGTGGAATCACGTCATACGTGACATCATCCACCACATGCACTGCTCCGCTGTTCACGTCCAACACAAGGTTATAACCGTTGTTCTTATACTGGTGAACCACGCATATTCCTCTCTTTCTCTTTTCAGTTCCGTCAGAAATGCCTGATGCATTTCTGCAACGCACAAATGACCGCTCGTCTTGCGAACGGTCTGTGATATAATATAAATTATTGTCAGGGCTTATTTGTTCTCACAGCTCTGGTTTCCTACGGTACAGCTTGTCTTACAAGCGGACTGGCAGGATGTCTGGCATTCTCCGCATCCGCCTTTCTTTACCGTG
Organism: uncultured Lachnospiraceae bacterium; assembly: GCA_948688495.1. Lineage (GTDB taxonomy): Bacteria > Bacillota > Clostridia > Lachnospirales > Lachnospiraceae > Petralouisia. The sequence goes on from CAPQSW010000021.1 coordinate 48,542, forward strand.
TTCTGTAACTTTCTTGTATTCAATGTCTTTACATGTTTCATGATATAGTAATCTTCCTTTCTTGAATTTTGCGATATTATCAGCAAATATTATGCCATGAATTGCTTCGCAATGACATGGCCGTCTATGCGCACTTCGGCGCGTATAATATCAGCAGATATTATACCATACTTTTTGATGTATGCAAAGGATTTTTTCTAATTAAAAATAAAACGTAAAATATATTATAAGCTCCCACATTTCAAAAGCCATTCTCACAAACTGATATCCAGCTCCACAGGACAATGATCAGAACCGAAAACCTCAGTGTGGATTTTCGCATTGATAAGCTTGTCCTCTAACTCCCCAGACACCACAAAATAGTCAATCCGCCATCCGGCATTCTTCTCCCGCGCCTTAAAACGGTACGACCACCAGGAATAGACGCCTTCTTCGTCTGGATAAAAATAGCGGAATGTATCAATATATCCATGCTTTAATATGACAGAAAATTTCTCACGCTCCTCGTCCGTGAATCCGGCATTTTTCCGGTTGGTCTTAGGATTTTTCAAGTCAATCTCCTGATGCGCCACATTCAAATCCCCGCAGAAAATAACCGGCTTCTTCTCTCTCAGTCCATCCAGGTATGCTAAAAATGCATCCTCCCAATCCATGCGGTAGGAAAGTCTTGCAAGCTCATTCTGGGAATTGGGTGTATAGCATGTGACGAGATAAAAAGTCTCATATTCCAGCGTAATGACGCGCCCTTCCCTGTCATGTTCTTCTATTCCAATCCCATAAGCAACAGACAGAGGCTTATGCTTTGTAAAAACCGCCGTACCAGAATATCCCTTTTTCTCGGCATAATTCCAGTAGTCATAATACCCTTTTGGAAGTTCCAGTGAAATCTGTCCCTCCTGAAGCTTCGTCTCCTGGACACAGAAAAAATCTGCATCCATTTCCTGAAAGAAGTCCAGAAAACCTTTTTGCACGCACGCGCGCAGGCCATTTACATTCCATGATATTAATTTCATTTTGCAATTGCTCCTTTGACATTTCTGTTATCTATTTATTATATTTCCTTAATGCATTGTACCATATGCCAACAAACATGCAAAGCCGCTATTTTCAAAATGGAAGATGCTTTACGCTATACAATAAAGGTCTATACACCAACATGGTATATAGACCTCTTACAATATCCAAATAGCGGAAGAGGGATTTGAACCCCCGACACCACGGGTATGAACCGTGTGCTCTCGCCAACTGAGCTATTCCGCCATAATAAATTTGAGTTAAGTGGGAGCTACAGGGCTCGAACCTGTGACCCTCTGCTTGTAAGGC
>CAPQSW010000022.1:0-10259 GCA_948688495.1 uncultured Lachnospiraceae bacterium
GGAGGATGCCTTAGGGCACTTGGAACAGCCGAGAAGGCATATGTCCTAAGGAGGGACCCGCTTCGCGGGAGGATGCCTTAGGGCACTTGGAACAGCCGAGGAAGCATAATGTCCTAAGGTATAAAAGCTAATTTTAAAGTCAGGAGGCAGGAGATGGAGCATTCAGAGGGATCGTTATTTCATTTACTGGAAAAGGGAACCAGTGCGGTTATGGTGGTGAAGGAGGCAGAGGAGCGGCTTTTGGCAGCGGGCTTTGAGGAGCTTTCCTTTTTGCAGATATGGGGATTGGATGATAACAGGAAATACTATGTAAAGCATCATGATACGACTTTGTTTGCGTTTACACTTGGGAAGCGTCCCGGGTATAAAGACACAATTCGTATTGCGGCGGCACATACAGATTTTCCATGCCTGAGGATCAAACCAAATCCAGATGTAAAGGCTGGCGGATATGCACAGGTCAATATTGAGGTATATGGAGGGGCGATTTTAAATACATGGCTGGATCGGCCTTTAAGCATTTCGGGGCGTGTAGCGTTAGCGAGCGATGATGTCATGAAGCCTGATATGCGTTTTATTTCGATTGATCGGACGCTTGGAGTTATTCCTAATCTTGCCGTCCATATGAATCGTGAAGTTAACAAGGGGATAGAGTTGAATAAGCAGAAAGATCTTTTGCCGATTTTTGGTCTGGACACGGAAGAAGATGAGGAAAAATTCTTACATTTCCTGGCAGAAGAACTTCATACAAAGCGGGAGGATATTCTGGATTATGAGCTGTGGGTATACTGTCGGGAGAAACCGCAGTATGCAGGGATGAAGGAAGAACTTATTCTTTCACCAAGGCTTGACAACCTTACGTCCGTACAGGCGTTGCTTGACGGCATAATTGCCAGTGAATGTACAGAAGGCATTCATGTGATTGCACTATTTGATCACGAAGAAATAGGAAGCCGCACCAAGCAGGGGGCAGGCTCTATGCTTCTCGTTAATCTGTTACAGCGGATTTTAGAGGCTTTGAACAGAACACCGATGCAGATATCGGCAAGTTTATACGATGCCTTTCTGTTGTCAGTAGATGTAGCGCATGGACTGCATCCGAATCAGATGGGGAAAATGGATATTACCAACAAGCCGGTACTGGGCAAAGGGCTGTGTATAAAGGAGGCTTCTTCCCAGTCTTATGCGACGGACTGCGAAGCCGTGGCAGTGGTAGAACAGATATGCCGCAAAGCAGGCATACCATACCAGAAATTTGTAAACCGTTCTGATATGGCAGGCGGCAGTACGCTCGGGGCGGTTGCCTCAGGTATTTTGCCGGTGAAGACTGTAGATGTCGGAGTGCCGCTGCTTGCCATGCATTCAGCAGTTGAGACTATGGGTGCAGGGGATATGAAGTCACTAACTGATTTGATATGTGCTTATTTTCAAATGTTATAGTATTAGGAAGGCAGGACGCATGAAAAGGATATACAGCAAACTTATTTGGATTTTTGTATTCATGCTGCTTTGCAGCGGTATATCAGGATGCTCCTGGGAAGAAATGGAAAGGTTTCTGTCCCAGGATGAATTGGAGGAAAGCGTAGAGAATTCGGGCCAGATTGAAGATGAGCCCAACAGGCAGCGCGCAAAGGTTGCCCAGGCGGAGCAGAAGGAGGTGAAGCCCATACAGCATATTTCGGGAGGAAAATATGCGTATGAGCAGTTGGATGAGGTGGAAAGAGCGGTTTATGATGAGATGCTCTCTGTAATTTTAAGGCATGAGGAGAAAATTTCGCTTTCTACCATTGATATGCATGTCATGAATCATGCGTACACAGCACTTTGCAGTGATTATGGCGGGCTATTCTGGGTAAATGGTTATGTGTATACAAGATATACAAAGGCAGGGGAACTGGTGAGCCTGGAATTTTCTCCCAAGTATACCATGAGCATAGAGGAACGCCAGAGGCTGCAGGGGGAAATTGACCGTGTTGTAGAGGAGTGGTTTGCTGGAATTTCTATAAATGATACTGATTATGAAAAAGCCAGATATGTCTATGAGCTTCTGGCTTTAAATACGGAATATGTGGATAATGCTGAGAACAGCCAGAATATTATCAGCGTTTTTATAAAACGACAGACAGTGTGTCAGGGATATGCCTGTGCCGTCCAGTATCTGTTGGAGCAACTGGGTGTCCAAAGTGTAATTGTATCAGGAAAGGCATTAGGTGAGCCCCATGCATGGAATCTCATTTGCCTGGACGGGGAATATTATTATATGGATGCCACCTGGGGAAATAATGGATACCGCAACAAAGAAGGGGTTGAGACTTCTTTCATTGACTATAACTATATGGCAATGACTACGGCAGAAATGCAGATGGGGCATGAGCCGGATATGGAAATTGATTTGCCGCAATGTACGGCCGTGTTGAATAATTATTATATTAAAGAAGGAAACTACATTGAGGAGTGGCAGCCAGAACAAATAGGAAGCATGCTGGCACAGGCATGGGAGGAAAGAAGGGTGCTGACCTTACGTTTTTCCGATGACAGCTTGAAAGAACAGGTATTCCAGTATTTTATCCGGGACGGACATGTTGCGGATTACTGTGCGGGAATCAGCCAGATTAATTATCTGGAGGACAGCTTGTGGAAGGAAATCAGCTTTTGTTTTAACCAATCGTAAAAAAAGACTTTTCAATTCTGAATTTTTATGCTAGTATTAAGTGGTAATAAAAACTACATAATACAATTTTAAATAATATAACAAGAAATTTATAATATCAAATCTTCTAAAGAGAGATACTACATAAAGATAAAAAGAGGAATTTGTACAGCAGAAAGATTCAGGAGGAAGAACATGAGTTATAAGATTATCGTGGACAGTTGTGGTGAATTGCCAAAGGAACTGAAAGCAAGTGGACATTTTGAGACGGTGTCTTTAGAAATATTTGTAGATGATTACCGTATTGTCGATGACGAGAGCTTTGACCAGGCAGATTTTCTAAGACGTATGAAAGAAAGTCCCAATTGCCCCAAATCTACTTGCCCATCTCCAGAACAGTATGTGCAGGCGTATGATTGTGAAGCGGAGAGGATCTATGTGGTAACGCTGTCTTCGCAGCTCAGCGGTTCCTATAATAGTGCGCAGCTTGGGAAGAAACTGTATCTGGAGGAAAAAGGTGCGAAGAAGATCCATGTGTTTGACTCGAAATCGGCATCGGTCGGACAGACATTGATTGCCATGAAGATACAGGAATACGAGAAAGCGGGAAAACCGTTTGAGGAAATTATTCCAAAGACAGATCAGTTTGTTGAAGAAATGAATACCTCTTTTGTGTTGGAATCCTTGGAGGCACTCAGGAAGAATGGAAGGCTTAGTAATATCAAGGCGTTTGTGGCAGGTGCATTGAATATTAAGCCGGTGATGGGTGCGACACCAGAGGGGACGATCTGTCAGCTCGGGCAGGCGCGCGGGATGGTGCGTGCCATTGATAAGATGATTCGGGACTTGGTGGAAAAGACCAGGAATCCACAGGAAAAGATATTAGCCATTTCCCATTGTAATGCAGCAAAGCGTGCACAGGCTGTAGCGGAAAAAGTCAGGGAAATCGGTAATTTTAAGGAAGTTTTTGTCATTGATACGGCAGGGATCAGCAGTCTGTATGCCAGTGATGGTGGAATTATAATGGCGGTATAGGTAAACTGGCATACTGTACAAGAAGCATAGAAATATATGCTTTTTGACAGTATGCCATGGAAGGGAAACAGCCGGTTGAACGCTGGTGCATCCGCAAGCTATGTATCAGTCCTCTGCAGCGGCTGCTTTTTCAAGCGCCGATTCAATGGCTTCTAGCAGTACCATAGAGGTGTACTGGTTATCGTCCTCATATGAGATGTCTTCCAGTGACTGCTTTTCGTATATCTGACTGGTTAGATTATCCAATGCCGGCTGCATGAGTGGATACATGGCAGCCGTGGTCTCATCCAGGTTTACCAGGCTGATGGAGTTAATATGGCTGTCATCCACTACTACTTCCACATCAATGGCATTATCATTGAGCTGTATGGAAGAAGTGTAAACCCCCGCCGTATAAGTCATGGTTTCCTTTGTGTTTTTGTCCTTGTTGTCCGGCAGGAACATAAAAATCAGCAGTATAATCAGAAGAATTCCCAATGTGGCGAAGATTGCTGTATAAACTAATTCTTTTAAATGCAGAACGACAATTTTAGTTTTTGAACTCATAGGATTCCTCCTTAATTTCTCTTTGATTTACTATATGAGATGAAAGATGAGAATATGAAGATATTTCTTCTTGACATAAAAAAATTTTTGTAGTATAATTCATCTTGTGTTCAGCAAATGTACACAACATGCGATAGTGGCGTAGTTGGTAACGCGCGACCTTGCCAAGGTCGAGACCGCGGGTTCGAGCCCCGTCTATCGCTCTTTCTTTGCCCGGATATATGGGTATCAAGAATCTCGGCTGCGAGATTCTTTTTTCAGGCAAAGGGACACTGACACTTTAAAGTGATAAAGTATACATACAATCGAGGTGTGCGGGATGATCGTAGATTTTCATACACATATTTTTCCAGAAAAGATAGCGGCAAAGACCATCGCATATTTAGAGGAAAAAGCACATATTAAATCATTTGGCGACGGTACGGAGCAAGGGCTTGTTAGCGCTATGGAGGCAGCAGGCGTAGATGTGTCGGTCGTTCTTCCTGTCGTTACGAGGCCGGAGCAATTTCGTACCATCAATCAGTTTGCAGCGCAGTTAAATGAGAAATACAGAAACAGGCAGACGCGTCTATGGTCTTTTGGGGGAATACATCCCGATTCTGCGGATTATAAAGAGGAACTTCGTACCATTAAGGAATTAGGGCTTTTGGGCATAAAACTCCATCCGGATTATCAGGATACCCATTTTGATGATATTAGGTATATGAGGATCCTTGATTATGCCTCTGAACTGGGGCTGGTGAGCGTTGTTCATGCAGGTGTGGATGTTGGTTTTCCAGACAATGTGCGATGTACACCACGGCAGATTCACAGGGTATTGGAAGAAGTGAAGCCGAAAAATCTGGTGCTTGCGCATTACGGAGGCTTTGATATGTGGGAGGATGTAGAAGAACTGCTGGCAGGCAGGGATGTCTGGCTTGACACGGCGTTTACTGCAGGTTATCTCAAGGATGAAGCTTTCATGGGCATATGGAACAAGCATGGCGCGGACAGGATACTGTTTGCGACGGACAGCCCATGGAGCGGGCAGAAGGAAACTTTGGAATATCTCAGGGGACTTGCCATCCCAAGTGAAGATATAAATAAAATACTGGGGCAGAATGCGAAAAGGCTGATTGGTGAGGCTTTTTTGGGGCTGCCGGATAAGGAGGAGAAATTGTGTTAGTAAAAATTATTTTTTTAGTCTTGTTTTTTGCAGTGATGGTGGGGGTAGGATTGTATTCCCGCAAACATGCCACGAATGTGGATGATTTCGTGCTGGGGGGCAGGAGTGTAGGACCATGGCTGACAGCATTTGCTTATGGAACATCCTATTTCTCGGCGGTTGTGTTTGTAGGCTATGCCGGGCAGTTTGGTTATAAATACGGTCTTGCTTCTACCTGGATCGGCATTGGCAATGCCGTAATCGGTTCCCTGCTGGCGTGGGTAGTGCTGGGCAGGCGTACCAGAATTATGAGTAACCATCTGGCGGCAACAACCATGCCGGATTATTTTGGAAAGCGTTATAATAGCAAGGCGCTTAGGATTGCAGCATCTGCTATCGCTTTTATATTCCTGATTCCATATACGGCGTCTGTGTACAATGGTTTATCCAGGTTGTTTGGAATGGCATTTGATATTCCTTATGAGGTCTGTGTCATTGTTATGGCGATTCTGACCTGTGCCTATGTGATTCTGGGCGGCTATATGGCAACGGCGATCAATGATTTTATCCAGGGGCTTGTTATGCTGGGCGGAATTGTTGCCGTAATTGCGGCTGTCTTAAATGGGCAGGGTGGTTTCATGAATGCGGTCAAATCGCTTGCTGAGATGGAGAGCGACGTTGCAGTGACCATGGGACAAAAAGGTGCGTTTACCTCTTTCTTTGGTCCAGACCCGCTCAATCTCTTGGGAGTTATCATCCTTACTTCCCTGGGAACCTGGGGACTGCCGCAGATGATACATAAATTTTATGCAATCAAAGATGAAAAATCCGTACAGTCAGGGACGATTATCTCTACGTTGTTTGCAATCGTTGTATCTGGTGGATGTTATTTCTTAGGAGGTTTTGGAAGATTGTTCGATACGGCGGCTATCCACAAAGAGGATGGAAGCGTTATCTTTGATGCAATTATTCCGACTATGCTTTCCACATTGCCGGATATCCTTGTGGGCATCGTAATTGTGCTGGTACTGTCGGCTTCCATGTCTACGCTGTCCTCCCTGGTGCTGACATCAAGCTCCACACTGACGCTGGACTTCTTGAAAGACAATATTGTGAAGAATATGAGTGAGAAGAAACAGATTTTATACATGAGAATCCTGTTAGTGTTCTTTATCGTGTGCTCCGTAGTACTGGCGCTTTTCCCGCCCAAATCCATTGCGCAGTTTATTGCACAGCTTATGGGTATTTCCTGGGGTGCGCTGGCGGGCGCATTTCTGGCACCGTTTCTGTATGGGCTGTACTGGAAAGGTGTTACCAAGGCGGCAGTATGGGCAAGCTTTGCGTGCGGAATCGGCATCACCGTATCGAATATGTTCTTTTCCTATATTGCATCGCCCATCAATGCAGGGGCAATTGCAATGATTGCTGGGCTGATTGTTGTTCCGGTTGTAAGCCTTCTGACGCCTAAGATGGATAAGAGGGAAGTGGACAAAATCTTTAGCTGCCTGGAGGAACAGGTGACTGTGGATAAGAAGACAGCGTTGCCTAAGAGGAAGTAAGAATGTAAGAATGGGATGCAAAGTTTTTGATACTGCTGAATTACGAAATGTCTAATAAATGGGGTGTTGCGTTGAATAAACGCGACACCCCATTTTTGGAAAAGGGGCTGTCATTTAGGTTTGACATGCCCTTTTTTAAAATTTCTTATGCAGCCTGTTTATGAAAGTAAGTATCAGAAGTATATCATCATCGCTAAGTCCCTTTAATTCATCGACAACCTTGGAAATCAGGGCAGGATTGTTCCGGTTGGAATCGAAGAATTCACAGGGGGTAATGTTGAAATAATCACAAATGGAAAAAAATTCACTCATCGAGGGCAGGGCTTTGCCGGAGGAAATATTATATATATCCGCGGCTGTGCCCTAAATCATAGCTCATCTGATATTCAGACACGCCTTTTAATAAGAAAGGTAGGAAATAGCTATATAATAATTAAAGTATCATATGAATGAGAAAGGGAGACAGAGATGGATCATGATGAGAAGCAAATGTTATTAGAAAGCCAGGATAAAAAGGCAATCACCGGTTTGCTTGAAAATATTAATATGATGTTGAAAGATACAGATGCATTGGAGGAAAAGAAATTTGTTAAAAATTTTCTGCAGAAAATCTGATAATAAAGCTGTGAAAGTGAGCAGCAAGGGAAAAGTAACCATTCAGGGTACCGGATGTGCAGTTATAACCATTAAGGCTGCCGGAACAAGCAATTATAATGAAGAAAACGTAAAAGTGACGGTTCTTGTGAGTCCGAAGAAGCAGACGCTGCAAGCGCCAAAGGCTTTAGCGGGGAGGAAACTGAAAATAAGCTGGAAGAAGGATACGAAGGCGGCAGGTTATGAGGTTCAGTACAGCACAGATAAGAATTTCAAGAATAAAAAAGCTACAAAAACCAAAGTTGTAAAGAGCAATAAAACAATATCCGTCACAATTGGGAAGCTGGCCAAAGGAAAGAAATATCATGTAAGGGTGCGTGCCTACAAAACGGCCAAGGCCGCTGGGAAGAACCAAAAGCTGTATGGCAAGTGGAGCAGTACAAAGAGAAGCGGAAAGATTAAGAAATAATTTCATTTATGGGAAGGAGGGACACCTCCTTCCTATTGCGAGGAGGCAGGATGCAGCAAGCGATTATGCACTTTCTTATGTAGGAAATGATAGTATAAAAGAATTGCTGAAGGATGGAATAAAAGGCGGAATGGAGGAATATACAGATTCCGGATCTATAAAGTCGGCATTGGAGGGTGCTCAGAAATCTGTTTCAGATGGCATTGAATGCCAAATTGCAGATGCGCCATTGGAAACGGCAGGAGCCGCTGTGCAGAGCGTGGAACCGGTAGAATCCCCAGACGCATCTGAGGCGGAAGGGAACTGATATTAATAGCGAAAGCTCAAAAACCAATACTTTTGAAAGCTATTGCCTTTTGGTCGGCCACAATGTATAATATTATTACAGTTAAGGAAATACCTAAATTCTGTTGTATAAAATGGTGGATTATAACAATGAAAACAGTATTATGTTATGGAGATTCTAATACATATGGATACAACCCATCCAATGGATTCCGTTATCCGGAGGATGTACGGTGGACAGGAAGGCTGCAGCTTTTATTAGGGGAAGATTATCGGGTAATAGAGGAAGGCTGCAATGGAAGGACTACAATATTTGACGATCCCCTGGAGGGCTGGAAGAATGGACTTGGCTATCTGCGCCCCTGCCTGAATTCCCACAAGCCTGTAGATATTGTTATCCTGATGCTTGGGAGTAACGACTTAAAGGAGACATTTCATGCAAGTGCAGAGCAGATCGCAGACGGGGCAGCAACTCTGGTAAATGTGATTCACTCATTTACCAGGGAGAAGCAGGGCTTCCCGCCGCAGATTATCCTTGTCTCCCCGCCACAGATTGGAGAGGGAATCTGTTTCTCTCCGTTTTATGGGGCGTTTTCTGAGGATGCCATTGTCCGTTCGAGGGAATTTCCAAAGTGGTATCGGAAGGCAGCAGAGGAACATAACTGCATATTTTTTGACGCGGCGCAGTATATACAGGCGTCAGAGGAAGATTCCCTGCATCTTACGCCAGAAGCCCATGCGAAGCTTGCAGAAGAATTATATAAGGTGGTTAGGAAGTTATAATTTGAGTAATCGACAGTAATCTCGTTCTGTTTCAATTACACATTCTGCAATCAGCCGGGAGAATGGCTCCATGTCCTTTTGTTGTCTGGAAGCAGAAAGGGCATTGATATAATCATTTTGCCAGATGGGAGGGATTGAAACCACACCATAGCCTTTGTTGACAAGGATAAGGTTCATCAAAAGGCGGGCAGTCCTGCCGTTTCCATCAATGAAGGGATGAATATCTACCAGCCGTTTATGTGCCATTGCTGCCAGTTCAATCGGGTGCAGGGTAACCTGGGAGGAACGAATCTGATCTGTGAGATGATTCATCAGCCGTGGCACTTCATCTGGGGCAGGAGGGATGTACTCTGTTCCAGAAATATAAACCTGGGTGGAACGGTATTGTCCAGCGGCATCAGCATCGACCTTCTGGTAAAAAAGGTAGTGGAGCTTTTTGATGGTTTCTTCTGTAATATCCATATCCTGCTGCCTTGCCAGTTCCAGCATGAAGTCGTATGCCAGGCTATGTCCAACAGTCTCGTAGCAATCTTTCAGTGGACGGCCGCCAACAGTTATACCGTCTTCAAGGAGTATTTTGGTCTCAGATATGGTGAGGGTATTTCCTTCCAGGGCGTTGCTGCTGTAGGTAAAGCCGATACGGAAATAATTGTCCAGAGATTTCAATTCTTCTTTTGCTAGTGGTCGGGCAGAGGATATTTTTTGCTTATAGGAATCAGCTTTTTTTAGAAGTTCCTGCAGTGTCGGCATGGTAGCACATCCTTTCTTTTTCTCTTAGATATTACTATTATGCAATGGTCGGGAAGTTTTTGCAATTAGAAATTTCTTTTCTTTAATGTCGAATACACTTTCATTTATTTTATTGTTATCCTCCCAGGTGATAATTGCCTGGGAGCGGTCTTCATTCAAGGTAATATCCCGATATATTTTTCCATTCAAATCTGAAAATTCCCATGTTTTCTCAATGCTTCCATCCAGATAAAAAAGCGTACACCCCTGGATGGTCTCAACGCCGTTTTCATCGATTTCAGTGACAACCTGCAGGGAATAGAAAAATTGTCCTGTGATAGTGTCCGCAAAAATAGCGAGCATCGGATTGTATCAGCCCAATCCCGTCTTTCAATATATTTCTGATAAATAATATAAAGAGCCACTTGAAAATCAAGCAGCTCTCATGTATAATCTACTTAGAAG
>CAPQSW010000022.1:10268-21837 GCA_948688495.1 uncultured Lachnospiraceae bacterium
ACAATACAAGTGATAATGTAAGAACTTCCATTATACTCATAGGGCATCACCCTCTTTCGTTAAACTAGAGGGCATCCATCGGAAAATCTTCCTGTAACAGTTCGAGGTCTTGTAAGGGGTTACATATGGTTAGTTCCCTGAAAGGGAAATTCGTTACAGGGTAAAAATGATTTTTGTAAGAATTGTTATTGCAGGGTTTATACTACTATATACAGAAGTGAATAACAAGCTTTATGGGGGATGCAGCTACAACAGAAAAGATAAAAACAGGGCTTATATTTTGCTGTAGAAAAGTAGAATTATAAAAAGCCGTATGGTATACTGTTGTCACAGATGAAAAATTGAAATTTAATTGACATCATGAAAAGAGGTGGCAGCATGAAAAAGGATCCATTTAAGGAATATTTGATAGAGTCTGAGCCTGATAAGGCCAGTAAAGGATATGCATGGTAAACTTACACTAGAAGAAATCAAGAATCTTATTGACAGTTATTATGAGGAAAGATCTCAGAGTCTGGACGATGAACGTACGGAAGAAGCCGATAAGGTATCTGTGCGTATAGCGGAGATCTTGTCAGAAATTGCCTTTTCATTTTCACCGAATGAGTACATCGGGATTCATCGCAAATTATTTCAAGGAATTTATAAGCACGCAGGAAAGATAAGGGACTACAATCTTACGAAAAAAGAATGGGTGTTAGATGGTGCAGCTGTTTTGTATGGAAGTTTTTGCAGATCATGCGTGGTATCTTAGAAATGCGCTTGTCCGTGCAAATTATACGGATCTGCGGAATGGCATTTATGAGACGACAAAATATCTGGAGCTGTTTTTAAGAAATTTGCTTTTAGATGAAAAAATGAGCTTCATAATCGGGAGCTGCACATAAGTGGACGTTTAAATTGACGAAAAAACAGAACCAGCCGCCATTAACTATGCGGCTGGTTCTGCTGACGGCAGGGGATGGCTCAGAGAGCTGCCGGACTACCCTTCGATCGCAATATATTTCCTTTCATCTACCTGTTTTACAGGATCTTTTTTCGGAACATGCAGCGTCAGGATGCCATTTTCAAACTTTGCCTTTATTTCCTCCTGGGTTACGTTCTCGCCCACATAGAAGCTGCGGTTGAAGGTGCCGTAGTAACGTTCGCGGCGGATATATCTTCCCTCGGTATCCTTTTCATCGTTATTCTGACTGGTCGTTGCACTGATTGTAAGATAGCCGTCTTTTAACTCTGCTTTCAGGTCGTCCTTCTTTACGCCTGGAAGATCCATAGAAAGCTCATATCCCTGTGCAGTTTCCTTTACATCAGTTCTCATCAGAGCCTGATTGCGGTCATAACCATGGTAGCGGGGTTCAAAAAAATCATCAAATAAATCTTTTGTAAAAATACTTGGCAGTAACATAAATCATCGCTCCTTTTTAATTTTTTGTTTGGTTAAAAGGTCTGGATGGTGTTTCCGTTCCTTTTGTTACTATTGTTATAGCACTGATTGTTAGCACTGTCAATAGGTGAGTGCTAATATTGTGTGAAAATTCTGTGAAAAATTTGTTTATTTATAATTTTAAAAGAAAAAATGCGGAAATATCTGGAATTAACGGAGCCAAAGGCATTATGCACAATTTAAGTTCTATATTTGTAAAACAGTTAAGGGTGTGATATAATATGGCAAAAAGAATATGCTGTACATAGATTATTATACCAATTAGGAGGACATTATATGCCGCAGAGAACTGACATTCATAAAGTATTGATTATAGGCTCAGGCCCCATTATAATCGGACAGGCCTGTGAGTTTGATTATTCTGGCACCCAGGCCTGTAAAGCGCTGAAGAAGCTCGGATACGAGATTGTACTGGTAAATTCCAATCCAGCTACGATAATGACGGATCCAGAGATGGCAGATGTTACGTATATTGAACCGTTGAATAAAGAACGGTTAGAGCAGATTATTGCCAAGGAACGCCCAGATGCGTTACTGCCGAATCTTGGCGGGCAGTCGGGATTAAATCTTTGTGCGGAGCTTGCCAGTGCAGGAATTTTGGACAAGTATCAGGTGAAGGTAATCGGTGTGCAGGTAGATGCCATTGAGCGGGGGGAAGACCGGATTGAGTTTAAGAATGCCATGAATGAGCTGGGGATTGAGATGGCACGCAGCGAGGTGGCATATTCGGTGGATGAGGCATTGCAGATTGCCGACAAGCTTGGCTACCCGGTGGTACTGCGCCCAGCTTACACGATGGGCGGCGCCGGAGGCGGACTGGTATATAATAGGGAAGAATTGCGCCTGGTCTGTGCGAGGGGATTGCAGGCAAGTCTGGTGGGACAGGTTCTTGTGGAAGAATCCATCTTGGGATGGGAAGAACTGGAGCTTGAGGTAGTGCGTGACTCTGAGGGAAATATGATTACCGTCTGCTTCATTGAGAATATTGATCCCATGGGCGTGCATACCGGGGATTCCTTCTGTGCAGCTCCCATGCTTACGATTTCTGAGGAGTTGCAAAAGAGGCTGCAGGATCAGGCGTATCGTATTGTGGAATCCGTACAGGTTATTGGTGGAACGAATGTGCAGTTTGCCCATGACCCGGTCAGCGACCGCATTATTGTTATAGAAATCAATCCAAGGACTTCAAGGTCTTCTGCGCTTGCCTCCAAAGCTACGGGGTTTCCGATTGCTTTGGTCAGTGCGATGCTGGCATCAGGATTAACGCTTAAAGATATTCCGTGTGGAAAATATGGCACGTTGGATAAGTATGTGCCGGATGGAGATTATGTGGTAATCAAGTTTGCGCGCTGGGCGTTTGAGAAGTTTAAGGGTGTAGAGGACAAGCTGGGTACACAGATGCGTGCAGTCGGCGAAGTTATGAGTATTGGAAAGAATTATAAAGAAGCGTTCCAAAAGGCAATCCGTTCTCTGGAAACGGGACGTTATGGATTAGGGCAGATACCCAGGCTGGAGGAGAAATCAAAGCAGCAGCTTTTGCAGATGCTTTTCCTGCCTTCCAGCGAGCGGCATTTTGCAATGTATGAGGCTTTGAAGAAAGGCGCATCCGTAGAAGAACTCCACCGGATTACCCGTGTTAAGATATGGTTTATCGAACAGATGAAGGAACTGGTGGAGGAAGAACAGGAGCTTTTGGCATATAAGGGAGGGCTCCCTGAGGACGATTTGCTGATAAAAGCGAAGAAGGATGGATTTTCTGACAAATATCTGAGCATCTTATTAGATGTACCGGAACAGGAAATACGAAAAAAGCGTATCGACTTGGGTGTGGAGGAAGCCTGGGAAGGCGTGCATGTGAGCGGTACAAAGGACAATGCATATTATTATTCCACCTACAATGCGCCGGACAGCAACCCCATCCGAAGTGGCAAGCCTAAGATTATGATTCTGGGCGGAGGCCCGAACCGTATCGGCCAGGGCATAGAATTTGACTATTGCTGTGTACATGCGTCCCTTGCATTGAAGAAGCTGGGCTTTGAGACAATTATTGTGAACTGCAACCCGGAAACGGTGTCTACGGATTATGATACTTCGGACAAGCTGTATTTTGAGCCGCTGACGCTGGAGGACGTGCTGAGTATTTATAAGAAAGAACAGCCGGTGGGCGTGATTGCACAGTTTGGCGGACAGACGCCTCTGAACCTGGCAGCAGATTTGGAGAAAAACGGCGTGAAGATTCTTGGTACGGCGCCGTCTGTGATAGATTTGGCGGAGGACAGGGATTTGTTCCGCGCTATGATGGATAAGTTAGAGATTCCGATGCCGGAATCTGGTATGGCGGTTACCGTGGAGGAGGCTTTAAACATCGCCCATGACATCGGCTATCCGGTGATGGTGCGTCCTTCTTATGTATTGGGCGGACGCGGCATGGAGGTTGTCTATAATGATGCGGACCTTACCTCTTATATGGAGGCGGCAATCGGTGTGACACCGGACCGTCCGATACTGATCGACCGTTTCCTCAACCATGCGCTCGAGTGTGAGGCAGATGCAATCAGCGACGGTACACATGCATTTGTACCCGCCGTTATGGAGCATATAGAGCTTGCAGGAGTCCATTCTGGAGACTCTGCCTGCATTATACCTTCGAAGCATATCTCAGAGGAGAACGTGGCGACCATTAAGGAGTATACCAGGAAGATTGCTGAGGAGATGCATGTAAGCGGTCTGATGAACATGCAGTATGCGATTGAGAATGATAAAGTATATGTGTTGGAAGCAAATCCAAGGGCATCCCGGACAGTTCCATTGGTATCCAAAGTATGTAATATCCGTATGGTTCCATTGGCGACAGAGATTATTACCGCTGAGATTACCGGCAGGCCGTCACCGGTTCCCAGTTTGAAAGAGCAGGATATTCCTTATTATGGCGTGAAAGAAGCAGTGTTCCCCTTCAATATGTTCCAGGAGGTCGACCCTGTTCTTGGTCCGGAAATGCGATCTACCGGAGAAGTATTGGGGCTTGCCAAATCCGTAGGAGAATCCTTCTTTAAGGCACAGGAGGCAACCCAGACCAGGCTGCCTTTGGGTGGTACCGTGTTAATCAGCGTGAACCGTAAGGATAAGTCAGAAGTGGTAGAGGTCGGAAAAGCCTTTAAGGAGGCTGGATTTAAAATTCTTGCAACGGAGGGCACCTGTGAACTGCTGAAAGAGGCAGGTATCGAAGCGGAGCATGTGAAGAAGCTTCATGAGGGCAGGCCGAACCTGCTGGATTTAATTACGAATGGCGACATCGACCTGATTATCAACTCACCGGTGGGAGAAGAAAGCAAGCATGATGACAGCTATTTACGTAAGGCGGCAATTAAGGCGAAGATTCCATATATGACCACGATTGCTGCGGCTAAGGCGACTGCCGAGGGAATCCTGCAGGTGCAGAAGAAGGGCAATGGAGAGGTTCATTCCCTGCAGACGCTTCATGCACGGATTCAGCCCAAATAGCTCGTAAATGATTTATAAATCCTTACAGCATATGACGGTAGGGAGAGAAACAATGTCTTAATCTGTAGTATCACGTCGGATTAAAATAGGTGTGATTTGTCGATGAATGGGTTCCCCTAGTGGTTGGGGAACCCTTTTTTTCATTTCTTCCATCTGTAGTATTAAGAGTTCCATCGCATTCTGTACCATTTTTTCAATTTGCTGCCCGACTGTGGTAATCGGATAGATGGCTTCGCTGGCAATCGGGGAATCATCAAAACCCACAATACGATAATTTTGGGGAAGGGCGCCATATTTCTGTATAATATTATTCAGGAAAATATTGGCATAAGTATCATTTGCGAGGAAGACGCCCTTTTTTTCTCCGTCCATCTGTTCCGTCTGCTGAAAAATATGGTGAATTTGCGTTGCAATATCAGCATAGGTATCACCAAAGTCCGCGGTGATGATTTCATAGGGGACATGATTTGCCTTGCAGGTATCTTCAAACCCTTTGATTCTGCCGTAAGCCGGGATGTGTTTCGGCGTATTGGTATTGATATGGATAAGTTTGGAACAATGGTTCTTAATTAGCAGGCTGGCAGCCTGTACCCCTCCCATATAATTGTCTGTGCTTACGCCGCATACATGCTCTGATTCCCGCTCAATGGTGACGACAGGCACATGGTAAGAGGCTAGTTCTTCGGAAGTCAGCGTGTGGCTCAGAACGATAAGTCCTTCTATTTTGTAGGCGAGAAGTTCACTGATATAATTTTGTTCCGTCTCTTTTTCTTTGTCGCCGACAAATACCAGAAATTTATAATTGTGCTGCCGGTAGGTGGACAAAATCTGATTCAGCGTTTCAGCATAGTAATGGAGATATAAGTTGGGCACGATAATGCCGATAAACTCACTTTTGCCGTTTGCAAGAACTTTTGCCAGTTTATTTTCCTGATAGCCAAGTTCCTCCAGTGCGCGGGCGATTTTTTCCTGATTCTCTATCGTGAGGGAATCCGGGTTGTTAAAATATCTGGAAATCGTTGTCTTTGAAAAATTTGTATATTCTGCGATGTCTGCAAATGTCACTTTTTTTGATTTCATAGGCTGCTCCGTTCTGCTGCAATGTATTTATGGTTTCTATCCCTTTGATAAATTCTTTGTATGTTGAGACATTATAAAAAAGGGATGTTTTTAATTGTATTATAGCAATGGAGCGGAGGAAAATCAATCAAAAAATAACTGGTAAAGTTACCGGTTATTTTTTACCTTATAGGAAAGAACTTGTCATGCGAAAGAGTGAAAGTGCGCAATCCCCTCAAGATTGAGGAGACAGGGGACCCTCCATGGGCTTGCCCACTTTGTTATAAAATACATATTGACAAAAGGGAAATATAGATGTAATATACTTATAAAGTTACCGGTTACTTAACCAGTTACATAACTGGTTACGAGGAAGGAAAATAAGAAACAAAGCGAAACAAATATGATTCTGAGAAAGGAGAGGGCTATGAGGATGAAGCAAAAGGGTGTTTTACTGGTTGTCCCGCTGATCGCGGCGGCTGTGATGGCTGGATGCGGCTCTAGGCATCCAGCGCCGGGTGAAGCTGCCGGATATGACGAAGGGGAACAATACCTGTCCATCTGGGTGCATTCGATTGAGGAGACAACGGAGGGGCAATGTTATAAGGAGGCAGTCGAATCATTTAATGAGGCATATGACGGTACTTATTTTGCAGATATTGAATTTATTCCCAGAAACGACAGCGGCGGCGGTTATTCCGATAAGATTAACGCTTCCGTTATGTCGGGAGGATTGCCGGATGTATTGACCGTGGATGGTCCCAATATTGCGGCGTATGCAGAGAATGGGATTATCAAGCCATTGGCAGAATTGTCTGAGGAAGAAAAGAGCGTATATTTGGAATCGATTATAGAACAGGGAACGTATGATGATAAATTGTATGCTCTAGGGGCGATGGAATCCAGTGTGGGCCTGTATTACAATAAGGATATTTTAGAGGAAGCAGGCGTAAAAGCGCCGGACGCAGAACATCCGTGGACGTGGACAGAATTTCTGGAAGTCCTTGAAAAAGTCAAGACTGTGACAGACAAAAGAAACGGTTATGCCTTGGACATGACGTTTCCCACCGGGGAGGCGACCATTTACTATTACGCTCCGTTTTTCTGGTCGAACGGCGGGGATTTTGTGGATGATGGCGGGCTGAATGCGAAGGGCGTCTTTGATTCACAGGAAAATCTTGAGACATTGGATTATTTTAAGGAAATTTTAAACTGCGGTTACATGTCCCCGGTGCAGATTACAGACTTATTTGAGAGCGGCAGGGCAGCTTTTAAATTTGATGGGGCGTGGGAAGTGAATACGATATACGCCAATTATCCAGAGATAACGCTTGGCGTCGCGCCCTATGTTGTCTCTGATAAATGGGAAGGGGGACGGTATGCGCCGACAGGTTCTTGGGCGTTTGCGGCATCCTCGAAAACGGAACATATCGAGGGGGCGACGAAGTTAGTGCAGTATATGAGTGGTGTGGAGAGTGGAAAACGTCTCTGGGAGGAGAGCAGGAATTTCCCCTCTACCTACGAAGCCTTTGAAAGCAGTCCGCTGTTTGAGGAGGATGAGAATTATAAAGCGTTGTACCACCAATTAAAAAATTATGGGCATCCTCGTTCAAAGACGCCCGTGTATCCGCAAGTCAGCGCTTCCGTACAGGAGGTACTGGAAAATGTAGTGCTGACAGGGAAAGATGCACAGAAGGAACTGGAAAAATCAATAGAAAGGATTGACGCAAAGTTAAAGCGTTATAAGGTGGAGTGATGAAAAGAAGAAAATCAGAATCGCTTATGGGAATGGCTTTTTTTGGCCCGGCATTGGTGCTGCTTACAATTTTTCTGTTCTTGCCAATGGTATTGACGCTGGTGTTCAGTTTTACGGATTTCTTTGCACTGAATCCGAAACTGACCCACTTTACGGGGCTGGAAAATTATTTCCGCATTTTCCAGGATGAGGATTTCAGGCAGGCATTTTTTAATACCGTGAAGTTTGTGATTATTATTGTCCCTTTGCAGGGGCTTGGGGCGTTAGGGCTGGCGTTGTTAATTAACAAGGTGAGCCATTGCAAGAAATACTTTAAAGTTGCGTTTTTCGTGCCGGTCGTTATGTCCCTTGCCGTGGTATCGACACTCTGGATTCAGATTTACAGCCCGGAGGGTATTTTAAATTCCGTGCTGGGTGTAATGGGGATTTCCGCGCAGCCCTTTATCAACAGCGCCAGCCAAGCACTGCCGTCTATTGCGGTGATGAGCGCATGGCAGGGCGTGGGGTATCAGATGATTACTTTCCTCGGCGGCATCCAGGCAATCAACCCAGCGCTTTATGAGGCGGCGGAAATGGATCATGCAACTCCCTGGCAGAAATTTCGGGATATTACGCTGCCGGAATTAAAGCCGCTTTGTATCTTTGTATTTATTACGATAACAATTGGGGCGTTCCGTATGCTTGTCCAGCCGATGGTAATGACCGGAGGCGGGCCTTCCCATTCTACTTATACGGTCGTGTACGATATTTATGAAACAGGTACGGTAAACTGGGAAATCGGCCTGGCGTCCACAATGGCGATTGCCTTTGCATTTTTTGTGATGATACTGACGGTTATTCAGACCGTGCTGACGAGAGACAAGGAGGAGAAAGATGGTAACAAGAAAACAAAAAAGAAATAATTGGATATTGACAATTGTGCTGCTGATAGCTTCGCTGTTTTTTCTCTTTCCAGTGATATGGATGCTGGCAAATTCATTTAAACCAGACGCGGCAATCACGGCGGATATGCATTCCCTGCGGGCGTTTGTGCCGCCTGCCCTTAATGGGAGCTTTCTGGAAAATTATATTACGGTATTGACAAATACCAGTTTTGTGAAATATATGTGCAATACGTTATTCTATGCGGCCGTATTGATTGTCCTTGGAATCGTTGTCAATGGGCTTGCCGGATATGCGCTGGCGAAAATCAAGTTTCCATTCCGGGAACGCTGGCTGATGATTATTATGCTCTTAATGATTGTTCCTATGGAGACGATTATCACCATCCATTTCCTGATCGTTGCAAAACTGGGGCTTTTGAATACCGTGCTGGGCTACATATTGCCGATGATCGTAAATCCGTTTAATATCTTTTTGTTCCGTCAGGTATTCGTCAGCCTTCCAGACGACGTGTATGAGGCGGCGCAGCTTGACCGCTGCGGGCCGTTAAAATACTTCTTTACGATGGTGCTGCCGATGTCTAAAAGCGTGGTTGCCACAGTCAGCGTGTTTACGTTTCTGAATGTGTGGAATGATTATCTGTGGCCTTCCCTGGTATTTACGTCCGGTGATTTGCTGACAGCGCAGATCGGATTAAATGCGATTACGTCAAATGACAATACGACGACGGGACAGACCCTGGCGGTGATTACGATGGTTACAATTCCGGTTATTATTATTTATTCATTCTTCTCCAAGCAGATTGTAGAAGGCGTTATTTCAACAGGTTCAAAGGAGGGCTAAAGCATGAGTTATGTAGAATTGAAAAACATATGTAAAAAGTATAAAGGAAATGATAAAAATTCAGTGACAGATTTTAATTTAAACATTGAGGAAAAGGAGTTTATCGCTTTTGTAGGGCCGTCCGGCTGTGGGAAGTCAACCACATTGCGCATGATTGCCGGATTTGAGGACATTACGTCAGGGGATCTTATGATTGGCGGCAGCCGCATGAATGAGACAGCCCCGGCAGACCGCGGCATTTCTATGGTATTTCAGAATTATGCCTTGTATCCGCATATGACGGTAGAAAAGAATATTTCCTACGGCTTGAAGAATATGAAGGTTCCAGCCGCTGAGATTCAGAGGAAGGTAGATTGGGCGGTTGAAATCCTGGGGCTTGAGGAGTACCGTCATAGAAAGCCCAAGAATCTCTCGGGCGGGCAGAGGCAGAGGGTTGCTCTCGGCAGGGCGATTGTCAAGAATCAGAAGTTATTCCTGATGGATGAACCGCTTTCCAATCTGGACGCCAAGCTGCGTGTCAGCATGAGAAATGAAATCAGCAAACTTCACCGCAGCCTGGGAAGTACGACAATTTATGTCACGCATGACCAGGTGGAGGCGATGACGATGGCGGATCGTATTGTCATTATGAAGGACGGCGTTGTTCAGCAGGTCGGCAAACCGATGGAATTATACGAACATCCCATCAATAAATTTGTGGCGGGATTTATCGGTTCTCCACAGATGAACTTCTACGACGTCAAAGTAGATGGGGAAGGCATTGTATTTTCCGATGGAAAGAAAATGAGGCTGCCGGATGCCGTAAAGTGGAAACTGCAGGGATATGACCATGTGATTATGGGCATCCGCGGCGAGGATATTAAGCTGGATTCCTCGAACATGGAAGTGTATGCAGAGAGCAGGCAGAAAGCAGTGATTGATAATACGGAGATTATGGGAAATGAAAATAATCTGTATTTTCAGTTCGGCGGCATTACGAGCGTTGCCAGGGTATCAAAATATGAGGTCAGCCAGGTTGGAGATGAGATTGATTTCGTGTTTATGCCTCATAAGATGCATTTCTTTGACGCGGAGACGGAACTGGCGATAGCGGCAGATGTATAAATAGGAAAGGCAGGATAAGAGATGGATTTATTGGAGAGAGCAAGACAATTTGAGGAGAAAAACCGAATTTCTGTGGAAGAAAAGCCTGTATTTCATGTGACGCCGACAGTCGGCTGGATGAATGACCCCAATGGTTTTTCGGTGTATGGGGGGAAGGTGCATCTGTTTTACCAGTATTATCCCTATGACACGAAGTGGGGACCAATGCATTGGGGCCATCAGATGACGGAGGATATGGTTCACTGGCAGGAATGTAAGGCGGCGCTTGCGCCGGACCAGGAATATGATCAGGGAGGCTGTTTTTCGGGAAGCGCCATAGAGACGGAAGATGGACATGTGCTGATTTATACAGGAGTCACGAAAGATAAGGAGAGTGGCGAGGAGCGTCAGAACCAGTGTATCGCCATTGGTGATGGCATAGAATACAGGAAAGCGGCAGACTGTCCGGTGATTACAGGAGAAATGATGCCGCAGGGATTTAGCCGCGTAGACTTCCGGGACCCCAAAGTCTGGAAAGATGGAGATTGTTATTATCTATTAGCGGGCAATTGTGATGAATCCGGTAATGGGCAGGTCGTACTGTTTTCCAGTATGGATTTATACAATTGGAACTATGAATGCGTATTGGCGCATAATGGCGGTGAGATTGGCAGCATGTGGGAATGCCCGGATTTCTTTTCGCTGGACGGCGTGGACGTCCTCATCTGTTCACCGCAGGATATGGAAGCGCAGGGCTATGAATTCCACAATGGCAATAACGCAGTTTATTTTCTCGGAAGTTACGATAGGGAACAAAAAAAATTTACCAAAGAAAAACCGATTTCTCTTGATTATGGATTGGATTTTTATGCTCCACAGACGACGTGCCTGCCGGATGGAAGGCGCATTTTAATAGCCTGGATGCATTCATGGGACGATCCTTTTATCCCGGCGGGGCAGAAATGGAACGGTATGATGACGCTGCCGCGGGAGCTTTCTGT
>CAPQSW010000022.1:21847-26316 GCA_948688495.1 uncultured Lachnospiraceae bacterium
TTCTGTCAGAGACGGCAGGCTGCTGCAAAAACCCGTGCGGGAATTGGAACGTTATCGGAAAAATAAGGTTTCCTATGAGAAAGAGCGGGTAGAGGGCGAGAGGCAGTTTGCGGGCGTTTCTGGGAGAATCATAGACTTTACGGTTGAAATTTTGTCAGGCAGCTTTCGCGAGTTTATCGTTGATGTGGCGGCAGATGAGAAATATTTTACACGGTTTACATTTCAGAAAGAAAAGGGTATCATGGAAGTTGACCGCACATATTCCGGTGTGGCAAGAGATATTGTCTGTATCAGGCGCGCGAAGATTACCGATTCTGGCGAGAGGGTAAAGCTGCGGTTTATTATGGATAGAAACTCTGTAGAGTTATTTGTAAATGATGGGGAACTGGCGCTCAGCACAGTGATTTACACACGCCTGGAGGCGCAGGATATACGCTTTATCTGTGATGGAGGCGCGGTGGTGGATCTTGAGAAGTATGAGATAGAGCATAGAAAGGAGTAGTTATGGATGTCGTTGCATTAGGTGAATTGTTGATTGATTTTACGGATTACGGAGCCAGCGGCCAGGGAAATCCTGTATTTGAGGCAAATCCGGGCGGGGCGCCCTGCAATGTGCTTTCCTGCCTGCAGAAATTAGGGCATTCCACAGCGTTTATCGGCAAGGTGGGCAAAGATTCTTTCGGAAAATTGCTGGAGGATGCGGTTCGGGAGCAGGGAATTTGTACGGACGGCCTGCGGTTTGACGAGCAGGTGCCGACGACGCTTGCGTTTGTGCACAACAAGCCGGATGGGGACAGGGATTTTTCCTTTTATCGTAATCCCGGGGCGGACATGATGCTGGGGAAAGAGGAAGTATCCGGGGAACTCATACAATCTGCGAAGATATTTCATTTTGGCAGCTTGTCTATGACGTCGGAAAGGGCGGAGGCGGCAACGCGGTATGCGATTGAGACTGCCAGGGGAAATGGAAAGCTGGTATCGTTCGATCCTAATTTAAGGCCGCCGTTGTGGGACCATTTGCAGACGGCGAGAGAAAAAATACAGTATGGTCTTTCTCAGTGTGACATTTTGAAAATATCAGATAATGAGGTGGAATTTCTGACCGGACAGAAGGATATTGAGAAAGGCGTGTTGCAATTACTTGAGGAGTACAATATTTTGCTTGTCTGTGCCACAATGGGAAAGGATGGGAGCAAAGCCTTTTACCGCGGCAGTATTACTACAGGAAAACCATACCATTCAAAGAGGACTGTTGAGACCACAGGAGCAGGGGATACGTTCTGCGGATGTATGCTGCATTTTGTCTTACAGTACGGTCTGGACGGCTTTACGCCGGAAATTTTGCAGGAAATGTTGTCTTACGCCAATGCAGCAGCCTGCCTGGTGACAACGAGGAAGGGGGCGCTGCGGGTCATGCCTTCCATAACAGAGATAGAAACGTTCCGAAGGGAGAATGGATGATGCGGGAAATGAGAATTGAGTTAAACACCATTGATAAAGTAAAAAGATTTGTCAGCCTTATCTCGACACTTGACGGTGAGTTTGATATTCTGGCTGGGAGGTATGTGATTGATGCGAAGTCAATTCTGGGAATCTTCAGCGTGGATTTGTCAAAACCGTTGACCCTTCGGATCGAACAGGAAGATGATTGGGATACGGTACAGGATACTTTGGGGGAATTTGTGTGCCGGCAGCGGACGGTACAGACAAAAATTCTTCATCAATAGACAGTGTTTGATTGTTATGATACCGAATTTTATTTGGTTTGTTCTTCCTGCACCAAACGATATATTAAGGACAACATCAATGACAGAAACAGTTGATACAGTAGTTTTTGTATGTCAAATATTGATGATTATTGCTATATGTATTTTTAGAAACAGAGGGAGCAAAAAGTTGTGTATAACTCCGCTCATTATTATGGCGGTAGTTTGTTATTTATTGTATGTGGCAAGTTGGATAGCTTACTATAATGGAATAGCCTTACTTCCTATTTCTATTTTTACAATTTGTCATATGATATATGGAGTAGTAAACTTTATAATTTGATAACTTTAAGTTTATAGAGGAAAAATAAAATGATAAGATTAAGACCTTACAATATAAATGATGCAGATAAAATTCTTTCTTGGAGCAACGAAGAAAGAGCTTTTTATAAATGGTCTGCGGGTGTTTTGGGCGAGTATCCGATAACCGAAGAACAATTCGGTTTTGTTAATAATCTTATGGCATTTACAGCCATTGAAGATGATGAGGTAATAGGATTTTTTACAATGAGAAGGCCGTCAGAAAGTTTTGATGAGCTGAGATTTGGCTTTGTGGTTGTTAATCCCGCAAAGCGTGGCAAAGGATACGGTAAGGTGATGCTTCAGTTAGGATTGAAATTTGCCTTTGAAATTTATGGTGCAAAGAAGGTTTCTTTAGGTGTTTTTGAAAACAATGAATCTGCCTATTACTGCTACAAAGCAGTCGGTTTTGGTGATGTTGTTCTTGATGAAACAGAAACATATTCTGTTTTGGGTGAAGAATGGAAATGCAAAGAATTGATGATTGAAAATAAGTAAATGGGATTTGGCGGGGTGAACAATTTTTGAAAATACTGATTTACGATGCTGGGGTTGTCGGTTGTTTGTATGCTGCTTTATTCAGCAAAGCCGGTTATGATACAACAGTTTACGCCAGAAAAATCAACCGACAGCCCCTTTTAAAGCATGAAAAATAATAGTTTTCCTATTCCTCGCTATCTGCCGTCTGAAGTCCGCTCAGATAATCATTCAGTGCATCTACATTTACTTCTGTTCGGGAAGCGGCTGCATTCGTGTCCCCGTTACGGAAATATCCATAAGCGGAATAACCAATCCATCCCACAATTACAGCGCATACCACAGTCGTGCAGATTGTAGAGATAATGCGCAATTGTTTCTCTTTTTTCATTGTTTTCTTACGGTTTGCTTTTTCCTCTTTATAACGGTCTACTTTTGCCTGACTCATAATAATTCTCCTTAAATCATATTTTCTGGTACAAGTATACACCATTTTTGTGAAAAAGTCTTGAACTTTTTGCATTAAATTATTTTTTTTCATTATGAGATTGAAGTAATATGGTATAATTTGTCCTAAGGAGGGACCCAGCGGAGCTGGGAGGATGCCTTAGGGCTCTTAGAACAGCCAAAGAAGTAAATGTCCTAAGGAGGGACCCAGCGGAGCTGGGAGGACTTGACCTAAGGAGGGACCCAGCTTATGAATTTAATTGCAGCGGTAGACAGAAATTGGGCAATTGGGATAAAGAATAAACTTCTGGTACGCATTCCAGACGATATGAAGCGTTTTCAGCGCATGACCATTGGCAAGGTTGTGGTTATGGGAAGAAAGACATTGGAGAGCTTTCCGGGCGGGCAGCCCTTAAAGGAACGTGTCAATATTGTGCTGAGCGAAAACCGTGGATATCAGGTAAAAGGCGCTGTCGCAGTGCATGACATGGAGGAATTGTCCAGAGAACTAGAGCAATATAAAAGCGAGGATATTTTTATAATCGGCGGTGGGAGCATATACAGGCAGCTGCTGAATTGGTGTGATACAGCTTATATCACGAAGATTGACTATACTTACCAGGCAGACGCATGGTTTCCGAATCTGGACGAGGAGGTGGACTGGCAGGTTATTGATGAGAGTGAAGAACAGACATATTTTGATTTGGAGTACTACTATATAAAATATAGAAGGAACTTGTGAAAAAGGTGGAGAGAATGGAGAATTTTATTTTCAGTATCAATGTGACGCTGCCGATTTTCCTGGTGATGATGCTGGGATGGGGATTAAAGCAGGCAGGGATGTTAAACGATAATTTTGTTGCGGTGGCGAATAAGTTTAATTTTCAGGTGACGCTGCCGTTTTTGCTGTTCAGGGATATTTCGTCTGTAGATATTCTGGCGGTGTTTGATTTGAATTATGTGCTGTTCTGCGCATTGGCAAGCTCCGTGTGTTTTTGGCTTATCTGGGGCGGTGCGAAACTGTTCTTGAGAGATAACTATATGACAGGGGCGTTTGTGCAGGCAAGTTTCCGCAGCAGCGCTGCAGTGATGGGACTTGCATTTATCCAGAATCTGTATGGACAGTCGGCCATGGGGCCGCTGATGATTGTGGGAGCTGTGCCGTTGTATAATATTTATTCTGTGATTGTGCTGACGTTTGAGGGAGAACGGGAAGCGGGCATGGATAAAGCAGGGAAAATCAGGGAGGCTTGCGTCAATATCCTGAAAAATCCCATTATCATCAGTATTTTCTTAGGACTTGCCGTTTCGTTATGTGATTTACAGTTTCCGACACTGGTAAATAAGACGGTGGGGAACATTGCGCAGATGGCAACGCCGCTGGCGCTGGTGACGCTTGGGGCTGGATTTGAGGGGAGGAAAGCCCTGGCGAAAGTGAGGCCTACGCTTGCCGCTTCTTTTATTAAATTGCTGTTGCAG
>CAPQSW010000022.1:26326-41971 GCA_948688495.1 uncultured Lachnospiraceae bacterium
ATGTTGTTCGTTCCTGTTGCAGCGGCTATGGGGGTTCGAGGGGAGAAAATGATTGGCATTCTGATTATGCTGGCGTCGCCTACGACGCCAAGCTGTTATATCATGGCAAAAAATATGAAAAATGATGGAACGTTAACGGCAAGCATTGTGGTCTTTACAACGCTTCTGGCCTCTTTTACCCTGACGGGATGGATTTACCTGCTAAAGACGGTGGGATGGATTTAGAAAAAGGGCTTCCACAACAGAATGTTTTCTGTTACAATAACAGGAAAACTATTATTTCCGAAAGGACTTAGAGTTGAGGTGAAATTTTATGGCAATGGATATTACAGGTAAAAAATTATTTGTAAAAGCGCTTTTGGAGGAAGGCGTAGATACGGTTTTTGGCTATCCAGGCGGGATGGTGACCGATATTTTAGATGAATTATATAAGCATGAAGAGATTGAACTGGTTCTTCCGCGCCATGAGCAGGGACTGATTCATGAGGCGGAAGGGTATGCCCGTGCGACTGGAAAAGTAGGCGTATGTCTGGTGACCAGCGGTCCTGGTGCGACCAATATCATGACCGGGCTTGCGGACGCACATTATGACAATATCCCTTTGGTATGCATTACGGGTCAGGTCCCGCTGAACTTGATCGGCAATGATGCATTCCAGGAGGTTGACATTGTGGGAATGACCAGAAGCATTACCAAATATGGTGTGACTGTCCGGGACAGAAAAGAATTAGGAAAGATTTTGAAGATGGCGTTCCATATTGCAAGGACAGGCAAGCCGGGACCGGTGCTGATTGATTTGCCAAAAGATATACAGATTGCGATGGGTCCCTGGGAGTATCCTGAGTCTGTTTCCATCCGCGGGTATAAGCCCAATGCAAGCGTCCATATCGGGCAGTTGAAAAAGGGTTACAAGTTACTGAAAGCGGCGAAGAAGCCGTTGATTTTAGCCGGTGGCGGTATCAATATTGCCAGGGCAAACGGCAGGCTGCTGGAACTGGTAGAGAAGACAAAGATTCCGGTAGTGACAACAATTATGGGTAAGGGCGCAGTGCCTACCGACCATCCCTATTACATAGGAAACAGCGGGATGCATGGCCGCTATGCGGCGAATATGGCAGTCGGAGACTGTGATGTGCTGTTTTCCATCGGGACCAGGTTTAATGACCGGATTACTGGAGATTTGAATGAATTTGCCCCACATGCACAGATTGTACATGTAGACATTGATACGGCATCTATTTCCAGGAATGTGGTGGTGGATGTGCCGATTGTAGGGGATGCGAACCTGGCTTTGGAGAAGCTGCTGGAATGGGCGGGACCCCAGGATACGGAGGAATGGCTTGCGCAGATTCGGGCATGGGATAAGGAAAATCCACTGGAAATGCGTCGTGATAAGGGCATGACTCCGCAGATGATACTAGAAGAAATCAATAGGCAGTTTACGGAGGGAATTATCGTTACGGATGTTGGACAGCATCAGATGTGGGCGACCCAGTATATTGAACTGAATGAGAAGAAGCAGTTTATTACCTCCGGGGGCCTTGGGACAATGGGATTTGGATTTCCGGCGGCAATCGGGGCGAAGATTGGATGCCCGGATAAAAATGTAATTTGTATCAGCGGCGACGGCGGGATGCAGATGATTATCCAGGAGCTTGCCACGGCGGTGACGCAGGAAGCGAATGTTATCGTCTGTATTTTCAATAATTACTATCTTGGCATGGTGCGCCAGATGCAGCAGCTTTTCTACGGCAAACGTTATGAGGCTACTTGCCTGAGGAAACGCAAGGGATGTCCGGGGGATTGCAAAGGACCAGGCGAGCAGTGTCCGCCTTACGAGCCGGATTTTGTGAAGCTTGCCGAGAGCTATGGGGCATGCGGTATTCGTGTCACGGAGGAAGCGCAGATTGCCCCGGCGCTGGAACAGGCAAAGCAATGCGATACTCCGGTGCTCATTGAGTTCATGATTGCCACGGAGGAGATCGTGCTTCCTATGGTAAGGGGAGGTAACCCTATGACGGAAATGATTTTAAAATAGGAAAGGAGACGGAACTCATGACAAAGAATAGATGGATTGCATTGTATGTGGAAAACCAGGTGGGCGTCCTGGCAAAAGTTTCCGGTCTTTTTTCCGGAAAATCTTATAATCTGCAGAGTCTTACCGTGGGGACGACGGAGGATGAGACCGTTTCCCGCATGACAATCTGCGTTACCAGTGATGATATTACCTTTGAGCAGATTAAGAAACAGTTAAACCGGATGGTGGAGGTCATTAAGGTTATGGACTTTACGGATATGCCCATCCACATGAAGGAAATCCTTTTTGCCAAGGTAAAGGACTGTACGGTGGAAGATAAGGCGGAATTGTTCCAGATCGCACAGGTTTTCCATGTGGAGGTAGCAGATATTGGGACAGACAGCATTTTACTGGAATGTAAGGCAACGGAACGCCGGAATAATGAGCTGATCGATCTTTTGAGAAGTAAGTTTAAGCAGATAGAGATTGTCCGGGGAGGGGGAGTGGCGATCGAATCCATTAGCACTTCCTGTGCCGGAAGGTCAGAGTATTTCCGAAAATAAGTGTTGAAACAGGGATTATCCCGGAGAGGCATTGTATGAGAAAAATCTTAATTGTAGTAGATATGCAGAAAGACTTTATAGACGGAGCATTAGGGACCAAAGAGGCGCAGGCAATTGTGAAACCAGTGGTGGAGAAAATGGCGTCCTATCCTCCCTCTGATATTTATGTGACAAGAGACACCCACAAAGAAGATTACCTTGATACTGCGGAGGGAAGGAAGCTTCCGGTTGTCCATTGTGTCAAAGGTACAGACGGATGGCAGCTCCATCCTGAGGTTGAGGCGGCAGCAGACAGCTCCCATATCATAGACAAGCCGACATTCGGTTCTATATCATTGATGGAGCTTTTATGCCGGGAAAATGAGAAAGAACCTTTGGAGCTGGAACTGGTTGGGCTCTGTACGGATATTTGTGTGGTGAGCAACGCGTTATTGTTGAAGGCGGTCCTGCCGGAGTGCACCATCCGGGTAGATGCGGGCTGTTGTGCCGGCGTCACGCCACAGACCCACAAAGCGGCGTTGACGACGATGGAGATGTGCCAGATTGAGATTAATAGATAATAATATGTACCTATGTACACGGTAGGCGGGAAGAAATTCCCGTCTTTTTTTGTTCTATAGGAAAGGCATTTGTCCGCATTGTTCTATCCCTGAAAAACGCTGTT
Organism: uncultured Lachnospiraceae bacterium; assembly: GCA_948688495.1. Classification (GTDB taxonomy): domain Bacteria; phylum Bacillota; class Clostridia; order Lachnospirales; family Lachnospiraceae; genus Petralouisia. The sequence continues at coordinate 29,571 of CAPQSW010000022.1, forward strand.
TATCCCAAAAATATTGCACGAAATCTGTGGTTTGATAAAATGAAAAAAACATATAAGGAGGAACATATGAAAAGGAAATCAGCAGTGGGGATAATTCATGTACTGATGGCAGTAACGCTTATGTGCGGCTGTACTTCAGAGCAGGCAGGGTTTAACGCTGATGTGAAGAAAGCGACGGATTACACCAAGGAACAGAATGCGTCTGTGTACAAGCTTTTGGATTTCTCAGATGAAAAGGAGCGCGAGTTTGCGGAAAGAGGATTCCTGCGTGCACCGGAAAAACTGGAGATACACACAGAAGACGGAAACCTCGCATGGAGTCAGGTAAATTATGATTTTATCCGCCAGAAAGAGGAAGCGCCGGATTGCGCAAACCCCAGCCTGTGGCGTAATACGCAGCTTAACGCGAAGTATGGTCTGTTTGAGGTGGCTGACGGCATTTATCAGGTGAGAGGGTACGATATCGCGAACATTACGTTTGTGCGCAGTGATAACGGTTGGATTGTCTTTGACTGCACGACTTCCGTGGAGACGGCAAAAGCGGGGCTTGCGCTTTTGGAAGAGGAATTTGGCGAAGCGCATATCGCGGGAATTGTTGTGAGTCATGCGCATGTCGATCACTATGCCGGTATTGGGGGACTGGTCACAGAGGAGGATTTGGCGGATGCATCCCTTGGCCTAAAGGAGCAGATCGCATCTGGTAAAACGTTAATCATTGTGCCAAAAGGGTATGAGAAAGCGGTCATGGAAGAAAATGTGTTTGCCGGCAATGCCATGAAACGGCGGACAAATTTTCAGTACGGTTCGTTTTTGGAAAAGGGCGAAAAGGGCAGCCTTGCTGTCGGTATCGGTATTGGTCCATCTTCGGGCACAGGGTCTTATTATTCGCCTACCTTTGAGGTAACAGAGGATTTGTTTGAGATGAGTTTAGACGGTGTGGAGATGGTCTTTCAGCTTACGCCGGGCACGGAATCGCCGGCTGAGATGAATACGTATCTGCCAAAGCAGAAAGCATTGTGGATGGCGGAAAACTGTACGGGCACGCTGCATAACCTCTATACACTGCGCGGGGCCGAGGTGCGGGATGGCAACGCCTGGGCACAGTATATCATGCAGGCGAAAGAGCTTTTCGGGGATAAGACGGAGGTCGTTTTCCAGTCGCATAACTGGCCGCATTGGGGGAAGGAAGATATCAATGAGTACCTTGTAAATACGGCTTCGGTGTACAAGTATATTACTATGCAGACTCTGCAGTACCTAAACGAAGGCTATACTTCCACGGAGATTGCCAATATGATTGAACTGCCAGAGGATTTGGAGAAGGTCTGGTATACGCGGCAGTATTATGGGACATTGGCGCATAATTCCAAGGCGGTCTACCAGAAATATATGGGCTGGTATGATGCGAATCCTGTTCACTTAGACCAGCTTGCACCGACTGATTACGCCAAGAAACTATTGGAGTATCTGGGTGATGCAGATCAGGTGCTTGCCATGGCGCAGAAGGATTTTGACAAGGGTGAGTATCAGTGGGTGGCAGAGATTACGAATGCACTTGTCTATGCCCAGCCTGACAATGAGAATGCGCGCTTTCTGTGCGCCGATGCGTTAGAGCAGCTTGGCTATCAGGCAGAATCCGGGGCGTGGAGGAACGCATATCTGACGGCGGCGTATGAACTTCGCCATGGAACAGGGGGGTATCCAGAGGCGGATGCCGGCGGGACGGGCCCGACTGCCCTGGGAATGAGTACGGAAACGATGCTTGATTATCTGGGGATCTGCATGGATGCCAAGAAGATGGAGGATGTGAATGCGACCATTAACCTGGAAGTGACAGATGAAGGGCAAAGCTACCTGCTGCGCATCAACCACGGTGTATTCCTTTATTCTAAGGAGGCATGGAGTGAGAAGCCGGATGCAGAAATCAAACTAAAAAAAGTGGGGATTTTCGGTATTGCAAGAAACAATCGGCAACTGATGGACAATGCGATTGAAGCTGTCAGCGGGGATATGGATATTCTGTCCGTAATGACGGAAAACCTTGCTGATTTTCCGCCGTATTTTAACATTGTAGAACCTTAGGAGCAAAGCAAATGCGTAGCATTTCTGAAATGCTTTGCGACGACCTGGCAGGTGACGCAAAGCGGCGCGTGCCGATACCTATTAAACAAGGAGGAATTTATGAGAGAAAAATGGAAAAAAACATGCCAGAGGGCGCTCAGCATACTATTGAGCGTTTCTATGCTTGGGTCTGTGGGACAGTACGTTTCAGCGGCCCCGGCGGAAGGCGGCGGGGAGGATGCTATAGTTTTGGAATCCGCAAGGATTGCAGAGGATAAGCTGCCAAGGGGAGACTATATCTACTTTGGAACAGCATCCGCTCAGGTAGAGGAGCGGGGGATCTATGCATTACGTCTGTATCGCGCGGGCAATTTGGCAACGGAAGCCAGCGTGACGGTAAATTCCATTGACATGACCGCCGTGTACGGTGAGGATTATGAAGTGCTTATGGATGGGGTGCAGGAGACGGGGGATGGTAAAACCATCCTTGAAAAACAATTCCGAGGCAAAGAGTTTGTGGAAGAAAAAACAGTTTCTGATACGAGCGCCCTTATCAAAGCCAGTGAAGAACAGAACGGCAGCGCACAGGCTGCGCCGGGTGCAAGCAGCGGGGAGCATCAGGGTCTTACCGATGCCCTGATGGAATCCCTGGTGGAAGATTCCGCAAAATGTCTGGATATATCTTCCTCCTGTGTCGTTCGTTTTGCACCGGGGGAAGATGAGAAAATCCTCAAATTCCGTATTCTTGAGGATGATAAGAGTGAGGGTACAGAAGGGTTCTCCCTGATGCTGGCAGATCCCCAGGGGGCAAAGACGTATGAGGTTACTTCTTCATCTATCGCCATTAAGGATGATGAAAAAGAAGTGCGCTCGCAGGTGTCGTTCACGCAGTCCGATTATCAGTCCAAGGACGGTAAGGCGGTGCTGACCGTTACCAGGCAGGGTGCGGAATACTCTGTCTGCGACATGACATTGTATACGAGTGGCGACACTGCAAAATCTGGAGAGAATTATGGAGAGCGATACGAAACGCTCGCTTTCATGCCCTATGAAACAGAAAAGGAAATTGAGATTCCCGTGGCGGGGGAAGGGAAATTTGACGTATGCCTCTCCGATTTAAAGGCCTGCAGCGGGGGGGAACATATGAAAGCGCAGGTAACGATTGCCGGGAGTGCAGACAATCTTGAAGCCGCCGAGACAGCCAGGAATGCAGACAATGGTGATGTTGCTGAAATGGCCAGAAATGCAGACAATGGTGATGCTGCTGAAACAGCCAAGGGTGCGGGCAGCGTACTTCGCTCATCTGAAAATAAGGATGTACAGTCCTTCGGTATCGCCATCCGCAGTGATGCCAATGGGGCGCAGCCGGACGATAACACTAGTTATTCTGTGGAGTATCGGATGGGGGAGAAAACAGGCAGAATTATGGACAATTCCTTCAGCCCAGCAGTGGAAGTCGGGACATATTATTTTTCCGCGGATTCTGAGCACGGCGGTATATTCACGTATAAGGACGATTTCTTAACCGGCTCTAAGCCATGGGGGTGCGGCCATTGGGAGTGCACTTATCATTTCAATAAAGATGTTGCGGACCGCATGGACAATAACCATTTCGGCAAACTGGAATACTACCACACCACCACATCAAAGCAGGGCGGCTCCCGCACGGAATCCACGCAGGAGATTCCCGGGGTGTATTATCAGTATTTTGTCAACGACTGGAAGTCTAAGACGGGTTTTGGCGGCGGACAGAGGGCGAAGCTTGAGATGACATCAGGCAGTAAGTCGAACATTGCCATTGTGGACGGTGAGTTTGGCAGGAGCCAGAATAAGGCGCCGGTCAAAAATACTGAGGAAGGGCTGCTGAAAGCAGTTGTCTGGTCGGTAGATGAATATAGCAGCAAGACGCCGAAAAATTACATAGAATTCTACGGACTGTGCGCAATGTATAAGAAATACAATGTTTCCTTACAGCCGATTGCAGCCAAACAGTTCCGTGACGGACCGGCAGGCTCCTATTTGGAGGAGGAACCGGTGCAGATGCAGTTAAAATGCGGTGCGCAGGTATTATACGATAACGAATCCAGGGACATTTATGCCAACCCTGATGAAAAACAATCCAATCTGGTATTTACCGTGCAGGACACGCAGCTGGGCGGTCACACCGGCAAGTATGGGCGGATTACAGGGTATGAATTGACAATTGATCCTGGTACTGCAGATAAGAAAGTCACTGTTAATTATCCACAGGATTTCGTGTCCTGGCTCAAGAGTAAGAAGGGCAAGTCCAATGCCAATGACAGCGTGAATTTTTCTGCGGAGGCAGTGGAAAATGAGATTAAGAAGGTAAATGCCAACATTGACACCGTGCCTTACGATGGTTATTTCATCTATTGGATTGACAGCATTCAGAAAGATACGAAAGGCGCTGGGCACGGCTATAAGCAGATACTTAAATTCAGGCCTGTCATTGCGTACAACGATGTGACCGTGGAAGTGCTTTCCCCTAAGGGACAGGGCAGCGGGCATTTTACAGATTCCCAGCTTGCAAAAAACGGCAAGTATACGTTCCATGCCGGGGACCAGCTTGACCTTTCCGCAGTGGCGGACAATACGGATAATTACCATGCAGTAGGCTATGAAGTGTCTGTCAACGGCGGAATTACCTACAATTCTTATACGGATGATTCCTATCTGATGTTAGAGACAGGCCAGAGCTACCTTATCCGTCCGATTATCATGGAAAATACCAACGCTATCGAGGTTCGTTTTAAGGATAAGGCGGAGGAAAAATTTGAGATACAGGGGTTGATTGACAAGAAGAAGCTGGAAGCATTTCCCGAGTACAAGGGCAAAAACATCCTCAACTTAAATCCACAGGCAGCTACGGTGCAGGAGATGATGAGGCCGGCAGCAGGCAAGGAATACACAGTCCGTATTGCTGTAAAGGCACAGGAATCGGGAACCGTCAGCCGTCCGCAGGTTAAGATGAAGTCGAAGAATACGATATACACCACGCAGGCATTTACGATGGTGGCAGCAGCAGACGCCGAGGATAATATTGTAGAAGTGGGGCTCAAGTCGGTTAAGGAATCAGAGATGCATGAGTACCAGATTTCGGGAAACCTTGTGTCAGCGTTCGAGCCTATCCGCAGTACCGGCATGGGCGTGGAAGAACTTCCGGTATCCAATTATACGCTGTCGTCGGGGACCGGCAGGCAGAGGAAGGATGATAAAACAGGAAATTATGTGATTGAATCCGTCAGTTCTTCTACCAACGATAAGGGGGCATATAATCTTCTGGGCATACGCGGCTGCGAGGGGGACGTGATACCCGTCCTGATTTCCAACGGTATGGCAAATGGGCAGGTGGTGGATGTGATGCTTACGGATTCCGCTCCTATAGGCAATGGAGTTTATCAGGTGACACAGGGAAATACAAGGCTAAGCTATCCCTACGATATGCCAAGGGTCACAAGCATTAACTACAGTTACGACAACAATACCCACAATCAGAGTACGGATAACCGAGATAACGCAATCCGGCTCTACGATGACACGCTGACCATAACGGCGAAAGTAAATCCTGCCCAAAGGAGGGTTAAGGAGGCAGTGTTTACCGTATACACGGTTACTGGTGTCTGTACGGAATACCGTGTCAAGGAAAATATGGATAACAAGAATACCTTTGAGTGCAAAATCCCCAAGATGCTGGAGAATCTGCATAACGGCGACCGCGTAAAGGTGCGGCTGATTGATGAGGAAGTGATGGTTGCCGAGAATGGGGAGACCATCTACGATGATGAGGGGCAGGAGATTACCGGTATGCCAGTGGAGATACAGTACCCTGATGTGGATACCGGATTGGTGTTCTACATTGAGAACGTGGTGTTGGCGCCCCAGACTTATGATATGGAGGATTCGGCGCCAGTCAACGTGCCTCTGTTAGGGGCGACCTCCGCAAATGCCAATTCCGGGCTTATTAGTTTTGGCAGGCTCAAATGGGAAGGTGGTACCGGATATACCTATCATGTGGGCATTGACGCATTAATCAGCAGTATAGCAACACCGAATACCGCCCAAAAGAAAGCAAAAATTAACAAATTCCTCAGTGATCTTGACGACGTGTCATCCGGCAAGAGCAGCGATACCACGGAAGACGTCATGTACAAGGCATACAAGGATGATGATAAGGCGTCTTTGAAAAATGCTTCCCTCAAGCAGGAAAAGGCAGAGGTGGGGAAAATGGTGGATAAGACGAAAGAAGATCCTACAAGCAGCGCCAAGAAAGCGCAGGCGGGGCTGGATGGCGATGCACTGATGGGGGTCGACGTAGGATTTCTGCTGGCTTTCAATTATATTTATGATCCGGTGCGTCAAGAGTATATTTTTGCCGGGGGCGGTGTCTCCATCGGCGGCACGTTCACATTCAACAAGACAGTGTACGTCGTAGTTGAGTGCGTTCCGTTCTTTTTGAACTTAAGCGGCACGATGCAGGCGGGAGTGGCAGTTTCTTATCCGTCGCAGGGGGGGAAGGATGCATTGACGGCAGGAGATTTTGACTCCTATTCCGGAAACATCGCGGAACGTCTGACACACACGGTTTCCACGCTGACGCTGATGTTCAGCATCAAGGCGCAGGCAGGGGTAGGATTGTGCGGCATCATTTCCGCACGCGGCTACGCGTCCATGAAGATACAGTTTGACGTGGGGATTGTCAATGCCAAGAGTGGCGCGTTAATCAGCGCAACCGGAGGTATAGGGTTTGATATGCTGATTCTGACTATGAATGTCGACGCAGTAACGGCCAGGATGGGTTTTGGGACGCTGGAAAATAAGACTGGTTTTGATTTCTTTGGAGGGCTTATTGATGATAAAGACATTCTTTCGGCAAGCAGTGATTCTTTGTTCTGCTTAAACTCATTGAGCAAAAAGGAGACGGTTTTAAGGGATTATGGCGGGAATGGACAGCTTTCTATGCGTGAGTATGCGGCTGGAACGGATGATATGTCATCATTTGGCGGTCCGAAAAATACGCACCGGGCGACTTTGGAGCAGATTTCGGTGACGCCGCTTCTCGACAATGCAGCAGAGCGTACAAGGCCGCGCCTGATTCCGCTTGACGGTGACAGGAAGATGATGGTATTTATCGGCAACCGCGGCAAGGGCGGGCAGCCAAACAGCATGGCGCTTTATTATTCCGTTTACGATGGCAGCCGATGGTCGCAGCCGGCGATTGTGTCCGAGGATGGCACGGTGGATTCCATGCCGGATATTTTAAGGGTAGGAAATAAAGTCCTCATCGCCTGGGTCGACGCCGGGCGTACGTTCACAGATACGGAGAGGCCCATAGAAAAACTCAGCACAATGGGAATTTCCATCGCCGTGTATGATATTGCTTTGGGGCAGATGGGGGAGGAGGTCAGCCTGATCAAAGATGACGGATATATGAACCTTGCTCCACAGCTTAATGTGGATGGAACCACGGTTTACTGCAGCTATATGAAGCGTAATATCAAAGATGTGAGGGAAGAAGATCTTCTTGATTTTACGAAGGTTGATGCAAAGATGGCTTATGTCTCCTATGATTATGAGAGACAGCAGAAACAAGCGGAGACGTTGATTAAAATTACACATGACACGAAGGAGAATCCGCTGGTGATGGATTATGATTCTGTGGTTACCCAGGTAGACGGGGATTCTTATATGATATCGACCTATACCGTGGACGAGGATGAAAACTTAAATACAGGTGAAGACAAAGAATTGTATCTGGAAATCTCAAACCTTACGAAAGGCAGGAATTATTATCCGCTGCGTATTTCCAGAGATAATATAACTCAGTCTGCCCCCAGGCTTACGGATATCGACGGAGCCGTTTATCTGACATGGCTGGACAATGGATATATCTTCCGGCTGATGAATGTATCGAATCTTTTGGGAGCGTTGTTTGACAGTGGCAGGAGTTCCTTTATGGTCACCGCGGACGATGGTGTGACGGCAGAGGCAATCCGTATCGACAAGAGTCAGTATCTTGACGGTTATATGAACGGCGCCGCCCAGAATAAGGAATGGTACAAAAAGAGCGCGCAGGAGTTAGGACTTACGGCTGAGTACTATCAGGACACGATTTATGAGGAGCTTGCCCAGGATATTTTCCATGCGGATGGCGCCAGCCTTGCCCAGAGGAAGGATGTTACCACCAGTATTGCCAACTACCAGCTGGCGACAAATGGAGATGATATTTATATCTTTTTCACAGACTTTGGTGCAGAGGAGGATTCCACCGGAGTGGAGATTTACGGCGCAAGGTATCAGCGGATGCTGGATGAGGAAGATGAAGGAGGTGCAGGCAGCAGTGCAGCAGAAGGCACAGACGGCGGCAGCCCGGGCGGAAACGAGGATCAAAGATGGGGATTTGGCAAGGCGGTGCAGATTACGAACAACAATAAAGTAATCGACGAGTTAGACCTCTATATGACTGAGGACAGCCGGGTGAGCGCCGTGTCCAATTATTTCGATCAGTGGATTGACGAGAACGGAAAGATTCAGTATGGTGAAAACCAGCTTGTGGAGATAGAGTTCGGTACCACCAACTCTTTGGAAGTGAAAAATGAGTTGATTACATTGCCGCAACATCTGGTTGCCGGGGAGACCGACCAGCTCTCCTTTGAAGTATTTAACACCGGCTTACTGGATGCTTCCGGGTTTGATTATACGGTAAGCTGGGTTTCTGGCGGCAGGGAGACAGTCATTGAGCAGAAGCATGTGGACACTGCGCTGGCGGCGGGCGAGAGCACACAGGTGCTTGTGCCGTGGACTGTTCCGCAGAATATTGCGGATTCCAGTATCCGGGTTACGGTTACGGAGAGTGGTGTGGATCAGAATAAGTCGGTAACTGTAGAAAAGGAGGTGCCCTATGCAAGCAATGTCAAGTTCTCGGAAGCGGAAGTGTTCTGGAATGGGAAGAAGCCATACATAAAGGCGAGGGTTGCCAATATCGGAAATGCTGTTTCTGAGAAATATGAGGGCGCCTTAGTCATGATGAAAGAAGTGATAAAGGATGGGCAGTCCAGCAAAGAGGAAGGAAAAACATACGCATCCTTTGAGGTCCCGGCACTTGCATCCGGTGAGGAGAAAACATTGGAGATTCCGTTTACGCCGGCTATGGAAGATTACAGTGCCCAGGGAGTGATTGATTTGGAGATCAAAGCGCAGCATGGACAAGAGCAGATAGCAGAATCACATGTAAAGCTTGTCTCCATCCGTCCAGTCTGTGCGCAGATTAACCGTGGGGAACAAACAATTAAGCTTACCACAGGAAAGAAAACTGCGTTGGCAGTTAAAGCTGCGCCTTGGAATGAGATCGCTGGGGAGGCGGTGTTCTATTCCTCTGATGAACGTGTTGCCGCCGTGGATAGTAAGGGCAATGTCACTGCAATCAGTCCGGGAAAAGCAGATATTTATGCTTATTATGTCAATTCCGGCGTGTCTGCTTCCATCTGTGCAGAAGTGACAGCGGCTAGTGTGACCCCGGCGCCACAGCCGCAGCCAAAGCCGGTTCCGGCAGATGGCACGACAAAGATTAAGCTTTCCCAGAAAAGCGCGGTAATTGCCCCCGGCAAGACGAAGAAAATGAAATTTACTGCTGCAGCAGCTTCCGGCAGCAAGCCAAAGCCCGTTACCGTATCGGTATCCGGCAACAAAAAAGTAACGGCAAAGATAAGCGGCTCCTATGTAAAGATAAGCGTGAACAAGAAAGCTGTCAAAGGTTCCTCTGCAACGGTGACGCTGAAGTCCAAGAATGCTTCTGGGAAGGCGGTAAAGGCGTCCATCAAGGTCAGGGTTCAAAATAAAGTAAAGAAAGTTACTGCCTCTAAGAAGACTTTTAAAGTGAAAAAGGGCAAGACCATCAAGATAACGCTGAATGTAACGGAGGAGAATAAGAAATATTCCACGACTGATACCGTGAAGGTTTCTTCCAGCGTTGTGAAGCTGGCAAAAACTTCGGTAAAGAAGAAAAAGATTACAGTGTCTTTAAAAGGGAAGAAGAAAGGTAAGAAAAACGTTGCGATCCAAGTTGGCAAGAAGAAAGTCAAAGTAAAGATTCAGGTGCACTGATGGCAGGAATTGAGATGCAAAGGCTATAAAAATGAGAAGGGCAATCGGTTAATACCGATTGCCCCCTGCCTGGGACTATATGTTTCCTGACAGCTCTTTTTGGAATATGCTTTGATTATCTTGCCAGAATTTCTGTGATTTCCCCGACATACAAAGTATGCAGGTTGCCGTCATCCTTGCCGGAGTACCATTTTTCTTTGATTTCAGGGTCAAGGAAATGTGCTTCCGTGATAGGTATGGCAGCCATTTTTTTGCAGAGGATGAGAAAATTCGCTTCGTCTACATAGGGGGCATTGTTCCGGAAACCCACAGTGAGACCGGAAGCCTTAAATTTGTCTTCAATTCTGCCGGTGACAATTCCGAAATATTTTAAATCATTTTTATATTTTTTATCGAAGAAGTTACAGGAAAAATACCCTTGCCGGTCGATAAATTCTTTGGTATATCTTTTCTCGCGGACAAAGATAAAGGCAACATTTTTACCCCAGAGAACGCCTAAACCGCCCCAGCTTGCGGTCATGGCATTAACTTTTTCCTGGTTGCCTGCTGCAATTAACATCCATTCATCTGAAATCTTGGTAAAAGGGTTGATTTCTAGTAAGTCAATAGGATAGGGTTGAAATTGATGCATAGTGGTTTCTCCTTTGCTTAGTTTTAATTATGTTTAGTATACATCATTTTATGGATTTTGCATACAGGGTTGATTATGAAAAAAAGTTATGAGGGCTATAAGCGCCAAGAATAATCTTGACAGTTGTAAGAAAAAGTATAATAATTGATAAAAACGAGAGAAGAATAGGATGGAGGATTGGTTATGGATATCAAATTTATAAAATCTGACAAGTTAAAAGAAAAACCGGATCAAAGTAATCTGGGCTTTGGAAAGTATATGACGGATTATATGTTTGTGATGGACTGGGATAAAGGCATTGGCTGGCATGATGCAAGGATTGAGCCTTATGGTCCCGTTCAGATCAGCCCATCCTGTGTGACGCTGCATTATGCCCAGGAGACATTTGAGGGGTTGAAAGCATACCGTACCAAGGAGGACAAGATTCTTTTGTTCCGTCCGGAAATGAACGCAAGAAGGATGATCAATTCCAATGCAAGGCTGTGTATGCCGGGATTTCCGGAGGATATGTTTGTAGAGGCAATTGAATCCCTGGTAAAAATAGAAAAAGACTGGATTCCTTCTGAGGAGGGAACCTCCCTGTATATCCGCCCATTTGTGTTCGCTACGGAATCGGCTTTGGGCGTGCACATGGCAATTTCATATAAATTTATGGTAATCTGCTGTCCGGTAGGGGCATATTATCCTGAAGGCATCAACCCGGTGAAAATCCTTGTAGAAGATGAGCTGGTACGTGCAGTAAAGGGCGGCACCGGGGATACGAAGTGCGGCGGTAACTATGCAGCTTCTATTTTAGGGCAGGTTAGGGCAGAGGAAAAAGGATGCACCCAGGTACTCTGGTTAGATGGTGTCAACCGCAAGTATGTGGAAGAAGTTGGAACCATGAATATCATGTTTAAGATAAACGGTGAGATTTATACGGCGCCCACAGAAGGGACAGTACTTCCAGGAGTTACCAGGGATTCCATCATCCATATTCTGAAAGATTGGGGCTATAAGGTAAATGAGACGCATTTGTCTGTAGACGACCTGATGAAAGCAGGACATGACGGCAGCCTGGAGGAAGCTTTTGGAACAGGCACAGCAGCTGTGATATCTCCGGTTGGGGAATTTATGTATAAGGACGATGTGGTTACCGTCAATGACTTCAAGATAGGGGAGCTTACCCAGAAATTGTACGATTACCTGACCGGTATTCAGTGGGGGAATGTGGAAGATAAGTATGGATGGACCAGGGAAGTGAAGTAGGAAAATCTTTACGTAGAGAAATTATTGTGATAAAATATTTGTTAAGAAGCACCATGTTCGGGTCAAGAGAAAAGCTTACAACTGCCCTGGGCATGGTGTTTTAAACAAAAAGAAGAAAACTTATCAAGAGAGGGAATATTTTGGATAGAGTAATAGATGGAAGTTTATAGGTACGTAATTCCCTTCCACTGTCTGCAGATTTGGAAGGGATGGATACAGTAAGTAAGGGTATTTTTAAGAATAAGGAATGGTAGAAGGAATGGAAAAAGGACGTGCCAATCAGCTTGTAGTGTTTGTGAGTATGAGAGGGCAGGGGAGCTTATAAAAAATTCTTGAGCAG
>CAPQSW010000022.1:41981-48437 GCA_948688495.1 uncultured Lachnospiraceae bacterium
AAATAATAGAATGGAATTAAAGACTTTCCCTCACACTAATGATAGAATGCGGTTATCAAGTTTGGAAAGGGGGAAAGAGGCATGACAAAAAGACGAGATGAATTTGCAAGTGTAAATAGAAATAAAAACCGCAGCGGTATGGTGGTATTTGTGATAGCTGTTCTGGCAGTTTGTATCAGTGGCGTATTGTGTGCCAGAAAGCTGCAGGCAGAGCAGAGATATATCAGTCTGAATCAGGTGGCTGTGGAGGAGGCAGACTGTTAGCCCGGTGGTATCACCGGGCTATGCCGTTTTATTTGACCGCGAGATATGATAGCCAATGATGGCGGCGATAACGTCCATACAGAACAGGAAAGACGCAAAGGTATAGAGTGCCTGCATCGTTCCTGTTATTTTTTGCTCTTTTTTTAAATTGTAAAACGCTGTAGCCGCAAATAAGCCGGTCATTCCTATGGCGAAAGCATCCAGTAATATCAACACGAATGTGATGCCTATAGTAAATATCATAAGTGTACACAGTAGTCCCATGCCAAAGATCAATAAGTAAGCTGGTATCTGAATGAGTTTCACAACCATATTTGTCCGGGTAAGTTCAAGTGCACGCCAGTTCCCATTTCTTGCTTTCAGAAAAAACAGGATATTGATGATGTACATAGACATGCCAAATATCAGAATGAAGCCCAGAGGAACAAATACATTGTTGTGAAACAAATATTCCCATATAAATGTAGTTATTTGGCTTTTCCCACCTGTAAACAGCAGAACCATCAACAGGGCGGTCAGGTAGATAAATATGGTATTTCCTATGGCGGCGACTGTTTTCATACATAGAGCTCCTCTTTTTTCTGATTTTCTATAGTATACTAAAATTCTGTGAAATGCTCAACTTACATAAAGTAAAATTTCCAGTTTTTTATTAGATTTTTTCAGTCGTTGCACCTTTTACCGCTAGAATCATAACTTATAAATAAGTTTACCAATTATGAGGTGTTTATGCGAGATAATCGTTTGCGCGCAGCGCAGGTAAATCATGTAGACAATGGAACCATGAGGGTGCAGGTAACTTCTGCCGTGGGGCTGATTCCATTGGAGGATGCCAGGGTAAGGATTTCCTACACGGGAGATCCTGAGAATACGTTAGAGCAGATATCTACGAACGCAGATGGACAATCTGAGGTTCTGACACTGGCGGCTCCGCCTTTGGAGTACAGCATGGAGCCGGAGCAGCCCGTTCAGCCTTATGCAGAATATACGGTGCAGGTGGAAGCGGAGGGGTATCGTCCAGTAAGTGTTGAGGGAGTGGATGTGTTCTCCGGGGAATTGTCCCTTCAGAATGTACGCATGGAGCCGCTGGAAGTCTCTGAGGAAGGAAAAAATATTGTGATTCCAGCAAATACATTATTTGGCGACTTTCCGCCTAAGATAGCAGAGGCAGAGATTAAACCGGTAGATGAAAGCGGGGAAATTGTTTTAAGCCGGGTGGTAATTCCGGAATATGTAGTGGTCCATGATGGGACGCCGGGAGATTCTACGGCAAATGATTATTATGTAAGGTATAAAGATTACATTAAAAATGTTGCTTCCAGTGAGATTTATGCGACCTGGCCAGACAGCACCATCCGGGCAAACATTCTTGCTATTATGTCTTTTACCTTAAATCGGGTGTATACGGAGTGGTACCGGGATATACAGAAATTCTGGGTAAAATTGCAATCATGGAACATGTAGTTCTGCCATACGTCAGCAGATGTAAAGGGATTGGATAAAGAATATAAAATGGTATCAGGTATGGATGTCCTCTTTCCGGTGAGAAGCCAGAAGCGGGCTTTTCTTTTTTCTGTTGTATTTCAGGCGATTGGGAGTTACAATAAAACTAAGAAAAGGATGGAAATCCTTTGGAAACAGAGACATGATTTTGTATGGCAGGAGAAGAAAAGGAGTGATAAGTGGGAAATGAGCGATAAGAAAAAATGGGAAGAATTAGGGATTGCCAATGATTTTCTGTTTGGGAAAATCATGAGGAATCCAGAACTATGCAAGGGGTTGCTGCAAAGGATTTTGCCGGATTTGGATATTGACTATCTGGAATATCCGGAGACGCAGAAAAGCATACAAGAGGATATAGATGCCAGAAGCGTGCGTTTGGATGTTTATGTAAAAGATGGCAAAAATACAGTATATAATATAGAGATGCAGACGACAGACACAAGAGAACTGCCGAAAAGGACACGGTATTATCAGAGTATGATAGACTTACAGTTGATTGATAAAGGTGAAGCTTACAATAAACTCAGTAAAAGCTATATTATTTTTATCTGTCCGTTTGATGTGTTTGGCAAGGAGAGACATATTTACACATTTGAAAACAGGTGCAAAGAAGATACGAGCATTGTACTTGGGGACAATGCTATGAAGATTTTCTTAAATGCAAACGGTAAGATGAATGACGTCAACAAAGAACTAAAGGCGTTTCTGGACTATGTATCAGGGAAAAAACCAGATGATGCATTTGTAAAAGAGTTAGAAGAAGCTGTGAACGAAGCAAAGAAAAACAGAGAATGGAGACATGAATATATGACGTTGTTAATGAGAGACCAGGAGAATCTGGAAAAGGGAATCGAGCAGGGAATCGAGCAGGGAATCGAGCAGGGAATAAAAAAGGGTATTCAAGGGCTGGTATCTGCCTTGAAAGATTTGAATATATCAGAGGAAGTAATATTGCAGCAGTTGCAGGAAAAATTCATGCTTACAAAAGAAGAGGCAGAGAAATACCTATATGGTTAAAATGAACGTCTTGCAGGAACAAAGTTTCGTACAGGCATGGTTTATGTAGGAAGCGGCACATCTGTTATTCATACACCAGCAAGACCAGATGTGATTGAGGGTATGATGGGAGAATGGTTTTCCTTTGCGGATACTTCTGCACTTAATGTATGGCTGACAGCAAGTAAGGACAATCAGCTTTCATTTTAAATGTATCGCAACAAACTGCCGGGAGAATTTTGAATGAGCTGGTATCAATGGGATATTTGTCTAAGATTAAACGAGAACGAAAAAATATTTATATATTTTATTAAATAAATGCTGCTGTGTATTAGAAGGCAGCGAAAACAGCCCTCTCCAGCGTTTGTACTGGAAGGGCTGTTTCAATGAGGGGGTATTTTAATATTTATCAATATGCGGTAAAGTCCTTCAAATTGAGGTTTGTGGTGACTCTTTCAATAATGCCATGAGATTTATCGTATGCATAATCTAAGTAAAAGAAGCCTTTTCCAAGAAACAGTTCATCATATTTGCCCTGATAAATTTGATCACGAGGGGCGTAATCAATGCCAGCGTTTGTGTTTTGGCTTCGAGGCGCAGTAATGCGCCCGAAGTAGAAGAAAATCCCGCCTTTATCTGCATGTTTTTTCAGGAGCTTTGCCATTTGGATATGCTGTTCAAAAGAAAAGGCTTCATCATATTCAAGAGTGTCAAAATATGGAGGGTCGCAGATGAGGATGAGCTTAGGATTCCCTGCATGTTTTTTTAGTAGTTTTATTGCATCCATATTAGCAATTTCTATTTTTTTCAAGGCAGCAACTTCTTTTGCAATACAGTCAATTTTTTTGAAGAGACCAGTAGGATTTAAAGAATTGAGATTTTTACTGCCCAATTTATTTTGGGTTTTCCGCCTTTTTACTTCTTCAAGCATCAAAGAGATCCGTTCCTGTATATGTAGGCTGCCATCAGAGATTTCTGCGAAATCTTTAAGCTGTTTTTGGCTGGCCTTTAAAAGAACTTTATTTTGTTGAAGAAAAAACACCAGCGCACCAAGGAGCTTTGAAGCCTTATCAGGCTGCATAGCTTCCAGTGAGACAATGATGTTATTTTCTGATTTTTCCCTTTTTGCTTCTCCATCTGGGGAGGTAGCATAGTCCAGGTTTAATACGAGACATTTGAAGGTTACTGTATAATCCCGAATGGTCTGGAAATAATCCAGATGGGTTGTGTCATAGTAGTTTGCGGTAATGCTTTTAAACAGGTTCAGGTCTGCAGTATTTTCCGAAAGGATGCCACTGCCCATGAATAGGTCTATGAAGTCGTTGTATTCGGGGAAGGTGTTTTTAATTTCCTGCATAAACTGGCAATGCCTGTCCAGATACCACTCCTTCCATCCCATATATGGAGAGGCAGGGATGATATATTCTGTCTGCTCTTGGCTGTAGTGTTCATCAAGATATTCCATTGCGCAAAGGGCAACAGTGACAGCCCGATTTAAGGAGCGTTCTCCTGTAAGGATTTTCAATGCCTGACGTTCAATCGGTGATAATCGGATGCTTCTCTTCTTACAGTCGAGGATTTCCCCGCCTTGTAATTGATGATACAGGGCGTTTTTAACTTTAAAGTTTTTTTCTCTCACGGAAAGACTTTTGCGCTGGACTGCTGTTGTAGCGATAAATCTCTTCAAAGTGTTCCGTAAGTTCTTTTTCTCATGCCTTTCACTTAAGACAGTCGGTATTTTTACACAGGTTACATTTTTCTCCATTTTAATTACCTCCTGAGTTTTTGGAATAGTTTGAAAATTCGCCAAAAATCAGATAAATGTAAAAGCTGATATTTTTGGCAAAAGTTCATAACTTCCATAAACTGCCTCAGTTGGAATCTTGAGAAATCATGTTACCTCAGACATTTTTTGGAAATCTCACGCAGATTTTGTTATGTGTAGATGTCGATTTTTTATAAACGACAGAAGAACATATTTTGCATTAATGTGAAAAAGTGAAACATTAAGTAAAAAATTCTGCCTTGTGCCTGATTTTCTACACCACATATCTTAAGTTGTCATAAATGCAGGAAATAAATTATCTGATATTTTATATAATATTCAGAAAATAAAACGTAGTATTTTTCGTGTGAAATAATGAGAAAAATGTAGTATTATTTTTGGAAGATAAATGGTACTGGAACTGTTGATTTGCAGTTGCCTTGTGGGGAAAGACAGGTTTATTTTGAAAGGCTTGCGGTAGGGATAGCATGGACTTTCATGAGGTATGCGGGCAGAACCTTATACGATACTGCCAGATGGGAATGGAAGGAAAAAGAAAAGGATAGAGTATGCAAGAAAAAAGATAATCGCAAGACTACAGCACAGGCAATTTATGAATAGAGAGGGATAAGGGTAATGAAAATAGAGAAACACCAGCAAGAAATAAAATTTTAAAGATTCCCACAGAGGTAAAAAATAAGGAGAGAGAGGAATGGCTGATATAAAATCCCTTACAGAGAAACGACAGCAAGAAATGAAAATTACAAGATTCCCACAGAGATAAAAAATAAGGAGAGAGAGGAATGGCTGATATAAAATCCCTGATAGAGAAATACCAGCAAGAAATAAAATTTTAAAGATTCCCATAGAGATAAAATACATAGAGAGGGAGTAGCAGTCAAAGGCAGATAAATCAGGAAATAAGTTTTATGGGGGTAGGGAGCAGTCTGTAATAGAGGGAATGTCTGTATAAAGGCAGTTTATTTCATCCGTAGGGGTGCTGCAGTTCCAGCAGTCAGGCAGACCCGCCCAATGCTGGCAGAAGCATATCAGGTTACTTTTTTGGGTATGTTTGCCTGGAGCAATGGAAAGGGAAGAGTCTCCGCATGGAAGATGGATTCTGCAATGGGGGTATCTGCAGAGAAGGGGATTCCAGACCAAAAGAAGCAGACGCAAAGAGACAGACAGGCATTAATATAAGGGAGGAACGGAATATTCCGGCAGACACGCCAGCCCAGACAGCCATAGCAGCCGCAGTCATTTTACTGATTCTGTCCTGACGCCCCAACTCAAAAGGCAAGCCCCTTTCCCATCAATGCCATACATCAGCAGGACAGGATTTTTCCATATGAGAAAAGCCCTTTCATGCAGGAGATATGGCAAATCCAACCTATCCCAGAATTGGTTTTTAAAAGGTATCTGCCTGTGATTCTGTTATGGTTTGTGTCCGGCGGGTTCACCGCAATTTGACAGCCGCAGGGAACAAAGAAGCTGCTGTAACTGTCAATGCACCGCCCAAAATAGACCAGACAGAAAAGTTCCTAAGGATTTTTGCGAGTAGGTCTTGCCAGAAAAAAAGGCGGGAGTTATAATGGACAGCAACTTTAAAATTCCATGGAAGGGAAGGCGTTTGGTTATGGATTTAAGCGGGGTACTGTCAGACAATGAATATTTGTATGTGCTGGCGGAAGTGAAGAGGCGTGAGGGCGGCAAGGCGGTTGACTTTGAGAGGCTTCTGGCAAGCGGAAGTTATGAGATGGTAAACAGGCTGGCGGCAGGGCATGGGGGCAGGGACACAATCATAATACCGCCATTTGGAAGCCATGATATCCCACCCCATGAAGTGGCGCAGTTTTTCAGGAAGTATTACAAGGCGGGCGTTGGGTGTGGGGATGGCCTGTAAACTGGGTAATAGGGGTAAAGATGAT
>CAPQSW010000023.1:0-281 GCA_948688495.1 uncultured Lachnospiraceae bacterium
ATTGTCCTTGCAGCGCGAGCCGTAATTCCTGCAAAAATTCCTGCCTAGTCATGAAGGTTCTCCTAACATTTTCCTCGACGATCCGGCATCCGTTCTCTTTTGCCGCTACCCTCGTCCTATATTTACTAACTAGTCTATATTCTATCACACTATCCTAAATTTTTCACCACTATTTGCAAAATTTTTTTCAAATGCCTTGACAAAACCAAAAAACTGATGTAACATATAGAGCGTTCGATACAAACATTATTATGTGTGTGTAGCTCAGCTGGATAGAGCAC
>CAPQSW010000023.1:291-46267 GCA_948688495.1 uncultured Lachnospiraceae bacterium
CTTGGCTACGGACCAAGGTGTCGGGAGTTCGAATCTTCTCACGCACGTAACAAAACCGGAAGGCTTCTGCCTTCCGGTTTTTGCAGTTTTCATATACCGTCTGCGCCCCCCATTGAAACGCCCGGTATACGGATTTACATTACTCCTCCAGCATTCCTGCCATCAGCTCTACCATCGGAATAATACACTCCTTGAACACACCTTTTACGCTATGCTCCAGCACTCCCAGAGGTTCGTGATAACTGATAATAAGAAATTGTCCATCTTTCAGCTCTGCCTCAACCGGAAACTTTAGCTTCTCGTGAACAGACTCCACAGCCCCAGCATCAAAACTGTCATCCATCCCGATTACCTGAATGAGCACATCACTTCCAGCAATTTCCATAATTACCTTAATCTTTTTTCCAGCCTCATTGGTGAGGTCTGCCCGCATTGTGCTGGCACTGCCCTTCACTGCACCTACAAAATTCCAGCCGGTATAGGCTTTCGCCTCAAGCATAATCTTTTCTGATGTTTTAACTATCTGTTTCATTCTCCATATCCTTTCTGTTATATATTATGATTTCTCTATCTTCAAAATCTGAGTCTCATACGCTCCGAGGCACCCCGCCTGTAAGCCTTTGAGCATCTGGTAACCCTGCGGCGCCTCATAACATTTCTCCTGCCCGGAATGATTGATCACAAACAGAAAACGCTCCCTGTCATTTTCCCGAAACATACACTCCACCCCCTGCACTGGCGGAAGAATGGAATCAACTTCTGCCCGGCTTAGAATTTCGTCCATCAACGCTTCCATCAACGCTTCCCCGGGTTCAGTTCCTACATAATAGCAGATACCGTCTCCATAGGGGTGTGCCGTAATGCACGGTTCGCCTGCATAAAACTCACTGGCATAAGCCGCAAGCACCTTTGCTCCAGGCAGTAACCGCATCAGGTCACTCCAGATATTTGCCAAAAATTTCCGGCCGTGAAACAGCACTTCAACCTCTGCATTCCTCAAACAGTCATAGTCCAGCACTTCTATTCCAGCAACCTCACTAAGCCTGCCTGGAAGCTCCCGTTCTGTCATACAGAGATTGTTCCTGTCCTTCACGCCTGTCCGCATGGTGAGCAGCAAATGACCTCCCTGCCTGACATAATCCATGTATTTCTCTTCAAGCTCTGGAGACATCAAATACTGTAACGGCGCTAAGAGAATTTTATATTTCTTAAAGTCCCCTTCTTCTGAAACAAAATCCACCGGTATATTCTTCTCATACAATGCACGGTAATATTTTTGCACCTGCCCCGTATAGCTCAAATCCTTATGATGGGGCTGGATCCTAAACGCATACTCCTGCTCAAAGGAAAAGACAATGCCAACCTCCGGCCTTGGCATGCTTCCATGCATGTAATCCATCAAAGGATCTACTTCCTGAATGAAATCCTGCAATTCCCTGTATCTGCGTCCAGGATTTCCGCTATGGGGCAGTATGCCATGCCAGTACTGCTCGGTTCCCATGGCACAGGTGCGCCACCGGAAAAAAACAACGGCATCTGCACCGTGGGCAATGGACTGCATCGCCCATGCAGAAAGCTGGCCGGGCTCCGGGGCTCGTCCCATAATCTCCCATCCGGTAATGCCGGACTGCTGCTCCATAATCCAAAACGGCTGATTCTTATAGCTTCTCACCACATCCAGCGTTGCGGCCAGCACATGATTCTCCTCATGCGGGGTCCTTGGCAGGTAAAATCCGCCCGGATACTGGTCATGGGAGACAAAATCCAAAAGCTCTCCCAATTTATAATAGTCCACTTTATCCGCAAACCCCATATAATTATGGGTGATAAACTGATTTTTTGCGTATTTGCGGATAATTTCCGCCTGCTCCCTTGTAAAATCCACAATCAAATCCGAACAGAACCGTTTCCAGTCCAGCATGGCGGAAGGATTCTCGCCAGTCACAGTAAGCCGCGGCGCGTACACCTCACTGAAATCATTATACTCCTGGCTCCAGAACGATGTTCCCCATGCCCGGTTCAACTCCTCGGCTGTACCATATTTCTTCTGCAGCCAATCTTGAAAACGGCTCCTGCAGCTTGCACAGGTACACAGCTCCTGGTGGCTGTTTCCCAGCTCGTTGTCCGGCTGCCAGCCGATGACGTAAGGATTTTCCCCATAATGCTGCGCCATTTTCGTTACCAGTTTTCGGATGTATTCCCTATAAACGGGGTTCGACTGGCAGTCATGATGTCTGCCTCCAAATCCCCTGACACGCCCTTCCCTGTCAACGGGCAGGATTTCCGGATGTTTGTTTATCATCCATGCTGGCGGCGCTGCCGTGGGCGTCCCTACGATCGTATAAATCCCATATTTTCCCAATAGCGCAATCGCTTCATCCAGCCAGCCAAAATCATAGCTGCCTTCCCGGGGTTCCAGCTTATGCCAGGAAAACTCTGCCATACGCACCATTTGAATCCCCATTTCCTGCATCAGCAATGCGTCCCTATCCCAGCGCTCCCGCTCCCAATGCTCTGGATAATAATCCACACCAAAATGTAGCTCTTTCATGTACGCCCTCCTTAAGCATCATAATTGTTCCACCCATGCCATTCTCCCACAAAATAAATGACAGCCGGACTTATACCCATTTTCTCATATCTTGACAAAAACTACAACTTACTTATTGAAAAAACATAGCAGCAAGCATATAATGTAATAGAAAAAAATCTGAATATTAAGGAGATTCGTATGAAACATTTAATTATACCCAAGGATTACCAGTCTGCGTTAAGCCTGCACGATACGCAGATTGCCATCAAGACTGTCAAAGATTTCTTTCAGAATCTGCTGGCGGACCGTTTAAACCTGCAGCGTGTATCTGCACCGCTGTTTGTAGATCCCGGCTCCGGCCTCAATGACAACTTAAATGGCGTCGAGCGCCCTGTTACGTTTGGTATCCGGGAACAGGACGAAAAAACGGCTGAAATCGTCCACTCCCTGGCAAAATGGAAGCGCTACGCGTTGAAAAAATATGGATTTTCCATGGGAGAGGGCATTTACACTGATATGAACGCTATCCGCCGTGACGAAAACACCGACAATATCCATTCTATTTTTGTAGACCAGTGGGATTGGGAAAAAGTCATTTCCCGCGAACAGCGAAGCCTGGATTTTCTGAAGGAAACGGTACGGACGGTCTACAAAGTCTTACGAAAAACAGAAAAATATATGGCAATCCAATATGACTACATAGAAGAAATTCTTCCCCACGATATTTTCTTTATTACTACTGGCGAGCTGGAGGATATGTATCCGCAGGCTGCGCCCAAGGAACGCGAGTACCTTATCTGCAAGGAAAAAGGCGCTGCATGCATTATGCAGATTGGCGACAAGCTGAAATCCGGGGAACCGCATGACGGCAGGGCGCCGGATTATGACGATTGGGCATTAAACGCAGACATCGTTGTCTACTATCCGGTGTTGGATATCGCCCTAGAACTGTCCTCCATGGGAATTCGTGTAGATGAGACCTCTTTAGAAACACAGCTTGCAAAGGCAGGATGTAAAGAGCGCGCAAACCTTCCCTTCCAGAAGTCCATCCTTGCCGGTGAGCTGCCCCTTACAATCGGCGGCGGCATCGGCCAGTCAAGAATCTGTATGTTCTTCCTCAGGAAAGCTCACATTGGAGAGGTACAGTGTTCTCTGTGGAAGGATGAAATCTGCACGGAGGTCGAAAAGCATGGCATCCAGTTACTTTAAACCTTTTGCCATGTGAACGGCTTATCTATCTGCCGGACAAAAGGCTGACTATATATCAATCTACTATATGAACCCCCTTCCCCAACCGAAGGGAGAAAGAGAGGACACAAGATGAAAAACAACCGGAACACCCCGCCAAGAGACGGGCTGTCTGCAATCTGCAGGAACAAAACCATGCTTCTTCTGCTGTTTGTTTCTGCAATGCTACTGCTGTTTCCAATCCTGGCACAGGCGGCGGAAGAAGGCGCTGCAGAACCGGAAAGCTACTTCTATATGACGATATGGTCGCTGCTTCCGCCTGTCATTGCCATTGGGCTTGCCCTGATTACAAAAGAGGTCTATTCCTCATTATTTGTAGGAATTGTAATCGGCGGCCTTCTCTATTCTAATTTTAGTTTTGAAGGAACGCTGACCCATGTATTTAACGATGGAATTGTCACCGTACTTGCCGATCCATACAACGTCGGCATTCTGATTTTCCTGGTTATCCTGGGCATTATGGTCGTACTGATGAATAAGGCCGGCGGTTCTGCTGCATTCGGACGTTGGGCTTCCTCCCATATTAAGACACGGGCTGGCGCACAGCTTGCAACCATTGCGCTTGGCGTTTTGATTTTTATTGATGATTATTTCAACTGCCTGACCGTGGGAAGCGTCATGCGCCCTGTCTCAGACAACAGTAAAGTCTCCCGCGCAAAGCTGGCGTATGTCATCGACGCAACCGCAGCCCCTGTCTGCATTATCGCTCCGGTCTCCTCCTGGGCTGCTGCAGTGGCAAGCTATGTGGAGGACGGCAACGGCCTGTATCTTTTTATACGGACAATCCCCTTTAATTTCTATGCGCTTCTCACAATTGTAATGATGATTTTCCTTGCATTTACCGGCATGGAGTACGGTCCTATGGCAATTCATGAGAAAAATGCAAAGGAAAAAGGCGATATTTTCTCCGGCATGAAAGACTATGCCAATACTGCCGCTGAAAACGGCAACCCCAATGGCAAAATTATAGACCTGATTCTTCCAATCGCTGTATTGATTGTTTCCTGCGTTATAGGCATGATTTACTCCGGCAGATTCTTTGAAGGCGTAAACTTTGTGGATGCATTTTCCAATTCCGATGCCTCTATCGGCCTGATGCTCGGTTCTTCCGTGGCATTAATCATCACCGTAATTTACTTCTTAATCCGCAGGTCCATCAAGTTTAAAGAGATAGCAGAATCCATTCCAGAAGGATTCAAATCTATGGTTCCGGCAATCTTAATTCTGACCTTCGCATGGAGCTTAAAAGCAATGACTGACTCCCTCGGTGCAAAAGAGTTTGTTGAGACAGTGGTAAAAGGTTCTGCCGGCAGTTTCCAGGCATTTTTACCGGCAATTGTATTCTTAATCGGTATATTCCTCGCCTTTGCAACCGGTACCTCATGGGGAACCTTCGGCATCCTGATTCCGATTACGCTTGCCGTATTCCCGCTGGACAACCCGCTTGGCGTCATCTGCGTTTCCGCATGTATGGCTGGCGCAGTATGCGGCGACCACTGTTCACCGATCTCCGACACGACCATCATGGCAAGCGCGGGCGCGCAATGCAACCATGTCACGCACGTATCGACGCAGCTTCCTTATGCCATGACGGTAGCCGCAGTCAGCTTCGTATGTTATGTCATCGCCGGCTTTGTGCCAAATGCAATTATTGTACTGCCGATTGCCATTGTACTTATGATTGGAACATTGTTTGGTGTAAAAAAGACAAAACTCTGGCAGAAATAAGCTAGCACAACGAAAATTAAGTCTTTGATATATTCACGCAGGATAATTGATTCAGATACAAGGAAGAAAATCGACGGTGTAGCGGTGGCTACAGCTAGATTTTGTGACGCAGGAGCTGGACAATTAGACAAGTGAAGATGTCAATTACTTAATATTCGTTGTGCTAGCACAGCAGACAGACAATCAGATAAATAATCAGCTATCATAAAATTCAAATATTTCTGCCATATATGCTTCCAGCATATCACTGGGCATTCGGTTAATTTCATGTCGGGAATGCACCATAATTTTCCGGGCACTCGGGACACGTTTTAGAAATAAATCCTGTTCCTTTGCCCGGACAAAATTATCTTCCACTGCCTGGAACAACAACACCGGAATATGTATATTCGCGGCATTGACTGAGGCAATGGCATGTCCAGCCGCCCGCATCGCCGCGTCCGCCCAGCCATAAGTTGCACTGCTGGTCTGATATTCTTCATGATCTCTGCGTAACCTCAGATAGTAATCATGCCGTACCCGGGAATTACAACCGCTATTCTCAAATAATTCCTCTGCATCAAAATTTCCCATCGTAAACAGTTTCTTTTTCCTTTTTCCAAGCAATATTGCACCGCGGCAGAGAATACGTGCCGCGAATTCCGGCACCCCGCCGTTATTGATGCCGTACATAGGCGCATTCAATACTGCTTTCCTGAAAATCCCCGGATACTGCTCCATATATAACGTCCCGATACAGCCGCCCATAGAATGTGCATAGAGATACAGTGGCGCATTACCCGCCTTCGGAAGTACCACTGTCTGAATAAATCTGTGAAAATCCTCCAC
Source organism: uncultured Lachnospiraceae bacterium (assembly GCA_948688495.1). Taxonomy (GTDB): domain Bacteria; phylum Bacillota; class Clostridia; order Lachnospirales; family Lachnospiraceae; genus Petralouisia. Next base: position 6,629 of record CAPQSW010000023.1, read on the forward strand.
ATACTGCTGAAAATCTTCCACATGGACAAGCTGCATCTCCTTCACCTCGCGAAGCGAGCGTCCATGTCCCCGGTGGTCTATGACAGCCGCCTGATAGCCCTCACAATGCATATAGTAAATTAGTTCATGATACTTTTCACAGGATTCCGTGAAGCCAAAACTGATGACGATCGTCCCTTTGGGCTGCTGTTGTCCATAAAATTCATAATACAGCTTATCCAGCGTTCCTTTTTCCCTCCGGTCTTTAAGATACGGCTCCACCACATCCCCCATCTGCGCCTCATAAACTTCTTCATCCAGGATACACCCACTCCTCACATGCTTACCCATATCCAAAAAACATTCCATTTCCACAGAAGATTTATCCTTTGCCATCATCCTCATTCCTTCCCATTAAGAATTGCTCTCTGCCATCATCCTCATTCTTTCCTATAAGAATATTTCATCCCCGCAATCAAAAGCTCCAAAAACTGCTCCAGCTTTTCCTCCTGTGCCACGGCCATGTCGCTGGCAAGAAGACTTCCGGCTGCCGCCTGTTTCTGCATCAGGCTGAAAATTCCATTTGTCATTGCATAATACAACACCAGGGTATCCGCGCTGCTTCGAATACTGCCGTCCCTCTTACCCTTTTCAATAGCATTACACAGACAGGGACGCACGCTGTCTACGGCCTGCTCATATTCCCTAAGCTGTTCCTGCTCCACCTTATGCGACAATAAACATCCATCCAGATCATGAATCAGGCAAAACAGCTCTGTATGTTCCCGATAGAACAGATGAGCGCTGTGAATGAGGCATTCCACCTGTTCCATTCCGCTTTTTTCTGCAAAATCCGGCTCACATACCCTGGCATTCATAAATTCATATACCATCTGCCAGAACTTTTTGCCACATGCTAAAACCAGATTCTCCTTGTTTGTGAAATGACGATACAAAGTGGCCTCGCCAAACTCCGCTTCCTTTGCAACATCTGCAATGGAGGACGCTGCAATACCCTTCCTGCAGAACACCCGGCAGGCAGCATCCACCATCTTCTGTCTGCGTCTGTCAGTTTCTTCCATACGCTCTTTTGCACGGATTTGTTTTAATTCCATATCATTCCTCCCTGTCACTGCCTTATAAATCTTCCGTTCCTTTCCCTCCTGCCAATACTCCGGGAAGCTTCTACTTTCCGTCTGAAATCACGCTATTAATCTTCTTCTCATTATAGAATATAAGAATCAGTCCGCCGACGAACGCCAGTCCGCTGGAAACTGCGGCCACCACACGGTATCCGTTTCCACCGCTACCGATTGTTGCGAGAGCCGTAAACAATAACATGGACACGCTCTGTCCCATTTTGAATGCGAACGTACGGGCCGCGTAGAACATGCCTTCCCGGTTTTCCCCAGTCTTTTTAGCGTCGCTCTCCGAAATATCTGCAACCATCGCCTGCGGCAGAATTCCAAAAATCGCCATCGGGAAGGCTGCCGCCGCCACCAGGATAAATCCCTGTACAACAGCTGGAATCCTAAGCCCCGGTCCCAGCAAGGCAGTATAGCCAAAGCAGATTGCAAACATCACAAATGCAGCCAGAACCAGGTTCCGCTTGCCAAATTTCTTCGTCAGAAGATTTACCGGCACATAAAATACCAGCGACAACGCTGTCATCGCAACAAAAAATATCGTGGACATACTCTCCGATAGTCCTAACAGAGAGGTTACAAAAAAAGGAAGCCCCGTCTGGAACATCGTTAACCCTATCCAATAAAATATATCAGAGCCAACAAAAATGCGAAATTCCCGGTTCTTAAATGTCTTAACCAGGGAAGAAAAAGCCGTTCCCTCTGCAGGCTGTGAATTGACATACTCCTTCTCCTTGATGGCAAAAACAGGCACCTGCATACAGATAAATGCGACGACACCCATGATAGCAAATGTCACGCGCATCGCAGAAATACGCCCTATAGACGGCTCCATGAGTCCCCAGATCACCGGAGCCACATAAGCAAGCGCTGTACCTACAATAAAAGTCAGGGAAATTGCCGTACTGATGTTAAGACGCTCCTCCTGGTTATGCCCCAACTCCGGAATCAGGGCGTTGAATGGCGTGCAGTAGACCGTGATTGCCAGATAATAGCTCAGTGTAAAAACCAGCAGCCACACGACATTCACGGCTGTAATCCGTCCCACCGGCGCACAGAATACCATAACCGTGGAGAATGCCAGTGGCAGGGACGCCCATTTCAAAAATGGTATTCTCCTGCCTGACTTTGATTTGCACTTATCCGACAGAGATGCAATCCACGGGTCCGTCACCGCATCAAACACACGCCCCAGTGCGGTAATCGCACCAATAATGGTAAATACCCCAAGCAATACCCTGCCCTGCGGGATAAACAGCGTCTGCCCGGCGGCCTGTGCCGCCTCATCCGGCTGATAAAAGTATACCAGCCAATTAGAAATCAATCCCGACAGCATCGCCCATCCCAATTGTCCGACTGCCAATAGCCACATTTTCCCCTTTGATAATGATTTCATAAAAATACCTCCATACTTTTCCAATCAGTGTTCGTATTGATAGTAGAACTATCTATATGACAGTGTTACTATCATTATAATGAAAATTCCTTTAAATATCAAGAAAAACCGGAACACCACTTTCCACAAAAATGATGTTCCGGTTTTGTATACATTTACTTAACTATGTGCTATTTTTTTACCACCGTAAGCTTTATCTTTCCTGACTTCTTCGTTCCGTCTGTGGATGTAGCTGTGATCGTTACCTTCCCGGCTTTCTTTCCAGTTACGCGGCCCTTGCTGTCTACCGTTGCAACCTTTTTATTCGAAGTCTTCCAAGTCAGTTTCGTGTTAGCGTCAGACTTCTTCTTGCTGGTAACACTGACGGTTGCCTTGACGCTTAATTTTTTGCCAACCTTAACCTTCTTTGTCTTTGCCTTGAGGCTGACCTTCTTAACGCCGCCCTTCATAATCTTAATCTTGATGGTCTTCTTCGTTCCACTGCCATCCTTAGCTGTGGCTGTGACAGTCACTGTCTTGCCCGCGCCTTTCTTGTTCGTGGTCAGTACGCCCTTGCTGATGCTTGCATATTTCTTGCTCTTAGCGGTCTTGTCGATGCTCCAAGTGACTCCCTTGTTGGTAGCATTGCTTGGTGTAACTTTCGCCTTCAATGTTGCTTTCTTTCCCACTGCAACCTTCGTGTAATCTGCTGAAAGCTGTATTTTGCTAACTTTTACAGCCGTATCCGCTTTCTTGAGCGCACCCTTCTTGGCATTTAAAGCTGCCAGTACACTGTCCACTTCGTCTTTTGTCGCATTTTCTTTTGCGGAAATCTGTTTGGCTGTATCCAAAGCTGTCTTAAATGCATTCCAGGTAGCAGCTGTATAATCTGATGCTTTCAGGCCCGCGTAATCCTTAATTGCCTTATCTAACTGACTCTTATCTACCAGCGCTGCCTTCGCTGCCACATAATCATTGGTCACTTTCGTAATCTTTTCTGTTGTCGCAGACTCAATATTGGCTGCCAGCTTCGTCATTGCTGCTAGAGCCTCCTGGTATTTCGTCCAGCTCTCCTTTGTATAATTGCCCTGGACCATACCTTTGGCTTCTTCCTCCGCCCTTCCAGCGGCTGTCGTTAAACCTGTCTTTGCTTCTTCCGTCGGCGTATGCGTTTCTGTAGGTCTTAATCCCGCGTATGCAGCGGCGAGAGCCTTCTCTGCCTTCTCGACGTCTTTCATTGTCGCATACGGCTTATCGGCAATCGCCTGAAGCTCTTTTATAGCATCCTGGTATGCGGTCCATGTGTCCTGTGTATAATGAGTTCTTACCAGACTTTGTGATTCTGCTTTTGCATTCTTGATTTTGTCTGCCAGCACTACCTGATCCACTTTTTGCGTATCTATCGGCGCAAGCTTTTCCATTGCAGCCTTCAGAGCCTTTACTGCTTCATTAACCTCCGGCTGTGACAGGTCTGCTTCCTGCTGTCCTTTGGCAGTGGTAAGCGCTGCTTCAAATGCTTCCCAGTTATCCGCCTTGTAGTCCGCTTTGTTTGCCTTTACTGCATCAGCTTCCACAACCAAATCATTCAGCGCTGTCTTGTCTCCACGGCGAACCAATTCTGTAACTGCTTTCACTGGAAGACCTTCAAGCGTTGTATCAATATCATCCTGGGTTGCCTCGGACTCTGCTGCTATCTTCTCTTTTGCAGCGTTAATCTTCTGTTCCAGCGCATCCCGGCTTGCCTTGGTATAGAGCTCTTTCTCCTCCCCAAGCTCCACAAGATCACTCTCCAGGGATGCAATCCTTATTTTCAAAGCTGCGATATTCACAAGCCCTGTTTTTGCAGTCTCTAAATTGCTCTTTGCCCCGTCAAAATCTGCCTTTACCAGCGGCTGTCTCACCTGCTGTTTTGCTGCCTCAAACGCTGTCTTAAACGCCGTCCAGCTCTTAGCTGTGTAATTATCCTCCCTGAGGTTCTTCACGCTGTTTAACAGCGTTTCCATCCCTGCAATATCCGTAGCTGTGATGTCTTCACTCACACTGAATACACTGCAGTTAAACTCTATCACTTCCTGTTTCTGCCCCAGGGTGATGGTTGCTTTTAATTTCCCTTCTGCCGCTGCCGCACCAATCGCTGGTATGGTGACATTTCCTGTCATGATATTCTCTGCCGGCGTCAGATTGGTAATCGCATCATGCGTAACCTCCCATGCAACCGTTGCATTGTTGTAACTCTTAGTCGGAAGTGTAATCTTACCATCCGTATCCTTTGTCGTCACATTGGTGATTACCAGATTGCCGTCATAATCTGCCTTTACGCCTGTCATGCCAGAAATTATATCATCTTTTACATACTTTATGGGAAGGACTTCGTCTTTGTAGCTGTATGCCTGTGTCACCTGTGCTTCCACAAGCGCTTCATTGTAAATGCGGAAATCTTTGATGCTTCCCTTAAAATCTTTATCGCCGTTCTTACCGTAAATACAGTTGCCAATGTATGCCCAGCGGGTATCCGGCTCATAATCCCACATTTCTTTCACTGTATATGCGACGTCTTTCGTTTCAATTTTCTCTCCATTGACATAGAGTGTGAGCATCTTTCCTTCCAGGACGCATGTGATATGGTGCCACTCGCTCTTAGGCTTAGAAGGTGTTTCAATCTGAACCATCGTTCCGCCTGACCAGGACTTTGGATTCATGCTGGCAAGTATCCTGTCAGCATCATGTGTATTGACATAGAATAGATGCGCCTTTGAACCGTCCGCCTCTTTTACGTCCTCATTGGAGCCAATACCAAACGCATTAGATTTGCTTCCCTGATCGTCTTTCACCCAGAAGGCAAACGTCATATTGCTTGTAACGTTAAGTGTCTGGGGCAGCGTTATCATATTTGCAAGCGCCTCTCCTCCATTAAAGGTTGCCCCGTTTTCCCTGCTGAATGTTACGGACTCGGCTGCCGTTCCGTCATTCCCATTCCCGGAAGCATCCTTCGCATCTGCATCGAGGGGATACCAAGCTGTTAAATCCTCATTTAACTGTTCCAGATTCTTGACTACCTTTACAGACGCATTTACCACTACACTGGTTCCTTTGAATTTACCAGTTACCGCAACCGTCTCACCTATTGTCTGGTATTTCGATGCATCCAGAAATTCCCTATCCCATTCTACCGCTGCCTTCGCAACACTGTCATCACTAAATACCGCCTCTACCGTATCCGGCAAGCGAGCCGTACCTGCACACATTTCTAACTCCAGTGCTCCCGACTGTTCTTCTACGGTTATCTCATTGTATTTCAACGTAATGATATTCTGTGTGCTGTCATCGCCGGAAACGACCTCTTTTACCTTCTCAATCGTCGTTACACTGTGTTCCTCGTCATATACGTAATATTTACTTTCAGATGATGTAAGCTTCTTCTCCTCGTCCACCACTTCATATATATACTTGGAATCTACAGACACGTTTACATTCTTACTGTTTTGAAGCTCTTTTCCAGCAGCATCCACGTATTTTACCGTCACGGTCGTCGGAATGGAAGTATCAATCGTCAATTTAACCGGAGCATCGTGGTTGATCATTAATCCGCCTTTGGCTGCCTGTACACGCAGTACCAGCCTTTCACTGTTCTGGGCTACAGCTGCTTCCAATGCCTTCTTTACATCGAAATTCAATTCTCCGCTTTTGATAACCCCTGCCGCCTCATTTACATTATTATTCTGATTAGTTACCTTTTTATCGCTCCACATAGCGGCTTCATAGCTGTAGTCTTCATTTATGGCGCGGTAAGTACTCTCGTCCGTCGCTGTCACATTTTTATTCTCAGTTTGATACAGCGCAGCTTTCACCCAGCTTCCGCCATTGTCCACATTATTTGCACCTGTCACAGAAAAGGTTGCCGTGGCGCCGCTTATCTGCTTTAAACCCTCCGGCAATGGAAATACAAGGCATCCATACCTGTCGTTTCCACAATTGCCAATGGAACCGTTTGACGTCTGCCCGCTAATATACGGCGCCTGATTCTTACTGCCGTCCCTGCTGTCACTTGCTGTCTTTATTGTAATATCACCGTCCGTTGCACTGCCTTTGAATTCCCCTGTCACCTCCATAATATAGTTCGGGTCTTTCATCTCCTCCGCCTGTACCGGCAGCAATGTCCCTAAGTTTATCCCGGTTACCACCATTGCGGCTGACAGGAATATTGATAGCATTCTTTTTACTTGTTTCATATTTCCTCTCCTTCCATTTTTATTTGTTATATCACATTTTACTACTTTTTAGTGATATTTTCAATTCTTTTTAGTAAAACTTTCCCTCAGCAGCTCCTGTTCTTCCCTGGTAAGATTGGCATTTTTCAACAAATCCGGACGGCGCTCCCTGGTACGCAGAACGGACTGCTGTCTGCGCCACTCCTCAATATTCTTGTGATGGCCGGAGAGCAATACCTGTGGGACCTTTTTCCCCCGCCATTCCTCCGGCCGGGAATACTGCGGATATTCCAGCAGATTTCCCTCGAAGGACTCTGCCATACCGGACTCCTCATTGCTGAGCACACCCGGAACCATCCGTGAAATGGCGTCCACCATGACCATTGCCGCAAGTTCTCCGCCCGTCAAGACATAATCTCCGATAGACAGGTAATCCGTCACGATTTCTTCTAAAACGCGTTCGTCAATCCCTTCGTAATGACCGCAGAGCAGAATCAGGTCTTCTTCCTGGGCAAGTTCCTTTGCCTTTTGCTGCTGGAACACGCTCCCCTGGGGGGTTACATAGATGCAGCGGGGCTTTTTGCCGATGCGCTTTGTCACCGCCTGCCACGCATCGTACACCGGCTGCGCCTGCATCAGCATCCCCGCGCCGCCGCCATAAGGGTAATCGTCCACTTTGTGATGCTTATTAGCAGAGTAATCCCGGATGTTGACCGTCTCAATGCGCACGATCCCTTCCTTGGAGGCGCGCCCGATAATACTGGTGTTCAGCCCTTCTTCCACCATCTGCGGAAACAATGTCAGAATATAGAAATTCATGGCAATTCCTCCACTAACCCCGGCATCAAATGTACCTGCATGGTCCGCTTTTGCATATCGACACTCTTGACACAGTCACGGATTGCCGGAAGGAGCAGCTCTTTCTTCTTATCTTTCACCCTTTCAATATAGGGGGAATCCTGGGCAAGATGCACCACATAGACGTCGTTTGCCCCCGTCTGCAACACATCCACAAGCTCCCCTAACAGATCCCCGTCCTCTGTTGTCACTTCTATCCCAATCAAATCGGCAATAAAATATTCATCCTTTTCACACTTTACCGCATCTTTCCTTGTCACAAAAAGACCTTTTCCCTTGTATTTTTCTATATCATTGATGTTATCCATGCCTTTAAATTTTAAAATTGCCATGTTTTTAAAAAACTTGACTTGTACAATCTCCAATTCCTCATAGCCTTTCCCGGTATCCAGGAAAACTTTCTTTAATTTCTTAAAACGTTTTACATCATCCGTCATGGGAAATACTTTTACTTCCCCGCGAACGCCGTGGGTCGTGGCAATCGCTCCTACCTGTAATAAATCTTCCATAAATCATTCACCTTTCCGTTAATGCAAATGAACTTCCGCGTAGCTTCATTCGTTGTCTACAATTTACTAAATCATAATCCACTTCATAGAAATCGTCAACGACAATTTCTATGAAGTGGATTATGATTTGCCCATTAGAAATATAAATAATAATTATTATTCTCCCAGAAACAATGCTTTCGGCGTGATTTTTCTGATTTTCATAGATATCAAGCATGAAATTACAAACGTAAATAATATCAGCCCGCTGCCTACAGCCGTAATAAATCCGTAAGGCACAACAAACATGCATTTTATGATGCCAACCGTGCTGAAAAACAGCGATAACACCGGATTGATTACAAAGCTGCCAATTATAAGTCCTAAAACGGAAGAAATAATGACTGCAGGCATAAACGATAACGCTGTCTGTAAAATGAGCTGCCCTGTCGTAAAACCAAGCGCCTTTAGGATTCCATAGTCGCGCTTTTTATTATTCAGCATGGTACGCACCAGCAAATACAACACAAACACAATGATAATTGCGGAAAGTATGAGTATCGCGATCACAATAGTTGTCATAAGCGCAATGTAAACACCTGCCCCGCTTTCGACGGTCGATTTAATATTGATCGTTGTATTTACGCTTTCTGCAAATTCCTCTTTTACTTCCTCATGAAACGCATCCACATCCGTACCACCGGTAAGGTTGATATAATAATTTGTATAGGCAAGATCCCCAAGCCTTTCATAGCCTTCCCGCGTCAGGCAGCAATCGCGGCCAAAATAATTCGTAACCTGGGTCAAACCGCTGATAAGGTACATTTCGCTATTTCCGTTTGCCGTAATTTCGATCTCGCCTCCGATCGCAAACCCTTCTTCCCTGGCATATTTCGCCCCTATTGCAATTTCATTCTCGAATTTGGGAAATCTCCCTTTATATATGAGGCTTTGGTTGTTTACTTTGGAAAAATCGTCGCAGAGGGTTGCCAAAAGTTCTGCCCCGCCTGCATGTGCCACGTTAATGATACTCTGCAGATATACTTTTTCTACGCGGCTGTCTTCATTCAATTCCTTTAAAAAACGGTCCTCCTCTGAGACATCTACACTGATACAGCTATCTGCCGTTTCACCTACAAGCAGGTTTATAAACGGTGTCGTATCGGTAATCATATTTGCGGTCATAACCCCGCAAAATACCACAACAAGCGACAAAATAAGCATTGTTATACACACAGTTACATTGTTCTTAACACTAGAAAACATTGTTTTCAGTGCAAGCGCAAGATTTAACGGTGATTTCGTCTTTTCCAGCGGAACATGATTGCGTTTAAAATTGTGCGTCTGTACACCGGAGCGCAATGCCACGATGGGATCAATATTTTTAATCCTGCGGGCGGCGAGCCACACGGCAATGCCAACTGCACCTCCCAAAATAGAAAGCGAAATAACAAGCGGCAATGGTAAAAAACGAATATCATACGGAATCCCCGTCTGTGAAATCATCATTGCATTTACAGAAGGAAACAAGCAATAAGAGAGTCCTGCGCCGATAAGCGCGGTCAGCAGGGTCAGCCCTAAAAACTGCAGTTCGAGCGCACCGATAAGCTGCACTGACGTGTAGCCGACAGCTTTCTGCGCACCGAGATTTTTCATTTTGACCTGTATATAATTGATAATGTTCGACGCCATCACAATCAATGCAATGAGCAGCACCAAAAACGCCATTACGCTCATTATGACAGAACAGATAGACTGTGATATATAGCGCGCCTGCGATACCATATCGTAGCTGTTGCTCATCATATTGACATTTGGAAAATCCTGAGAAACCACCGACTTAATTTTAGTTTCATAGTCAATATTTTGCAGCTTGTCAAGCAGGCGTATCGAGCAAAGAACCGCTTTCGGTGCATATCCCATGTTTTCAAGTTCATCATATTTGTCTTCTGTAAGTATAATCTCTGTCAGCCCGCAATTATTAGACCCCATCATCACATTGTTAAAAAAACCACAGACGGTATATTCCACTGTATGGCTGCCGATGGTTAATTCGATTGTCCCTCCCACTTTGATTTCATCTGTCTGATAGAGCATTGGCAGATAAACGCCGCTCGCAAAATCGCCGTCCTCCACGATTTCTGCTTTGTCGACTGTACGGGCGAGCGCCTTTTGTTTATCCATAAATACAAACCAGCAGTTCATCTCCCCGCCATTGTAGGGAAAGGTTCCCGTCATGTGCATACAGGTATCCAGGCGGTACGTTTCCACATCTTTATCGTCCTTGAGCCGCTTCGATAATACTTCTCTTATTTTTCCATCGCTGTCGTCAACAGCCAGTGTGACGTGTCCGGCGTTCAATTTGTCGTGATAACGGTCAAAATTGGCCTTGTAGTCCATAGAGAGCATAAGCCAAAGATTAAGCAGCATTGCTGCAAGCAGTATAAGAACTACGATTGCGGTGGTCTGTCCTTTGGATTTGCGCATATTTGCGCGGACGATAAGAAATAACTTCCCCATGTTACCACCCCCTGTCCTTCAAGAATGCCGAAAGCTTTTCATGCCTTTTTGCATCGTCAGGCGAATACCTGCCCAGATCGCATTCCCCTAAAACAACGCCGTCTTTCAAGTAAAGAATACGGTTGCCGCGACGGGCGGAGCGCATATCATGCGTTACCATTACAACGCTTTGACCCTGCTCATTAAACCTTGTAAGCGTATCGAGCACGTCCAGTCCCGTCTTGCTGTTGAGCGCGCCCGTCGGCTCGTCTGCAAACAGAATTTCAGGCGAATTGACAAGTGCGCGGACAATTCCAGCTCTCTGCGCTTCACCGCCTGAAATCTGTGTCGGAAATTTCTTTTGCGTTTCCTCGGAAATGTCCACACGCTGAAACAGCTCTTTGGCACGTGTCACAAGCGCATGTTTATCCTTATTCACAAGAAGCCCCGCACAGAGCACGTTATCCATAACGCTCATTCCATCAACCAGGTAAATCTGCTGGAACACGAATCCACAATGCTTGCGCCGGAACACGGCAAGCCCGTCCTGGGACAAATCGGAGATAACTTGATCTTCGAATGTAATCGTTCCAAGCGTGGGCGTATCCATCCCCGAAAGGGCATATAAAAGTGTTGACTTGCCTGCACCGCTGGCCCCCATAATCACAGTAAAATCCCCTTTATAGAGCTGCAGATCAATGTTTTTCAGAACGTGCTGCATGGTGCCGTCGTTTGAAAAAGATTTACTTAGTTTTTCTGTCTTTAATATAATTTCTTTCATACGAAACATCCTCCTTTTTGCACGCTCTATTCTATATGTTCAATTCTTAACTGCCTTTATGCAATCCTTAAAAATTCCTTAAATCGAACTGCTGTAGGCAATACGGACAATCACCCTAAGTCCCGCTAGACCATTTACAACGTCAATCCTTCCCTTCATTTTTCTCATGCAGTAATCGGCAATATACAGCCCCAGCCCTGCCCCTTCGATATTCTTTGTATTGCTGCCGCGCCGGAATTTTTCTTTCAGGAACAAAAGCTCCGCTTCGTCGACGCCGCCGCCATAATCCTCCACCAAAATTACCAGACAACACTCCTCAGCGCTTATATCTACCTGTATTTCGGTATCGGCATATTTATAGGAGTTTGCAAAGATATTGTCAAATACCTGCTGCAGACGGAGCCGGTCTGCCGACAGCATACATGCGGGAACCGGAGGTATCTTAGCGCGGTGCAGGTAATCAGCAGCTTCAAGCATTGCTTTCAGTTCCGCGCTTTGAAACTCCGCTGGAGTTACCGAGAGCTCTTGTAATTCTTCCAGCGCGGCGGAAAACAAATTTGTTACCAACGTATTGATCTGGTCTGCCTTTCCGATAATCTGTTCGTAGTTCTCCGTGTTCCTCTCATCTGCTGACAACGCAGCGCCCACCTCGGCGGCCGCTTTGATGCTTGCCACTGGCGTCTTAATATCATGCGACAGCTTTGCCACCAGCTCCTTTTTCTCCTCGTTTGCCCTCGCCTCGGCAATCCTTGCCTTTTTTAATTCCGAGCGCATCAAATCGAAACTCTCGGTAAACGCCCCGAACAGGTTCTTTTTGTCCATTTCCAGCGGAATATCCAGGTTGCCGCCTGCAACACGCCTGGCAAAATCCTTCATCTTATCAAACGGTCGTAGGATGACGCGCCGCAGATAGAAAAAATATCCTATGCAGATACAACACTGTAAGAGCATTGCTGCCAGGATCACAGAGATGGCAGCCCTCCTCTGGGCTTGAACATCCTGTGCATTGTTATTGTATAAGAGGAGTTTTCCCACAACCTCGCCGCCAGCTTCAATATCAAGAATTGTATCTTTATGGCTGATTGCCGCGTTCATGCTTTCGCTTAATCCCGATCTTGTTCGGTACAAAACCGCTCCGTCAAGGTCAATCACAACATATTCCAGCGACGTTTGGCTGCTGTGTTTGTCTAGGAAATTCCAATCATTCCGCACGGTTTTCACTACCTCATTGACCGCCACAGTATCCTGTAATGCCTCATCCTTGGGAATGGTAAACAATATAAGAACCACAAATTCGATCAGGAAAATCAGAAAAAGAACACCAAATATGACACGGTTTTTCATGGATTCCTCCCTATAAATCGGTAACCGTCACCCCAAACGGTAACCACATATTCCGGGCTGCCAGGTTCCCGCTCGATCACCTCACGTATTTTGCGGATATGAACATTCAAGGTTCCATCACCTGTAAACTTATCTTCCCATACTTTTTCAAAAAGTTCCTGCTTGGAAACCACCCGCCCCGCATTTTGTACCAGATAAGCTAACAGTTTAAACTCCAATGAGGTCAGTTTCACAGGCGTCCCTTCAACAAGAACCTGCCTAGCGTGAAAATCCACATGCAAACGTCCATCCTTATATTCCGCCCGTTCCCCGCCTCCATACCGTTTCAAAACCGCTTTGACTTTTGCCAAAAGAACGCCGAGGGAATACGGCTTTTGAATATAGTCGTCACCGCCAATGCTTAACGCGATAATCTTATCATCATCGCTTGTGCGTGCAGAAATAAAAAGAATCGGGATTTCCGTGCGCTCCCTAAGCTCTTTGCACAGCGCAAAGCCGCTGCCGTCTAAAAGATTTATATCTAACAAAAGCAGTCTCGCCTTATTTTCTTTAAAAAAATCCCTGCAATCCGAAACGCTGTATGCAAGCGCCGTCTTTACGCCAAACAGATTAAAATATTCGGCTGTGCTGTCTGCAAGCAGTTTTTCATCATCTATAATCAGGCAATCATACGTCATATAAGTCATCCTTTCGTTTTATTCCTATAGAATGAAAAAACTGCCGTAAAACTGAATAAGCTTCAATTCTACGGCAGCCTCTTATGCTGTCTGTTACTGAATAATATCAACAATAACTTTCTTGTCACTCTTGGCTGCTGCTGCTTTCACAACCGCACGAATGGCCTTTGCAATCCGCCCCTGTTTTCCGATTACTTTCCCCATATCTGCCTGGGCAACGCGTAATTCCAAAACAATGGACTTATCATTCTCAGTCTCTGTAACTGCAACATCTTCCGGATAATCCACAAGTGCTTTCGCAATTACTTCTACTAATTCTTTCATTACGTCACCTCACGAAGATTATTTCTCGATACCGGCTGCTTTGAAAATCTTTCCTACTGTCTCGGTAGGCTGAGCGCCATTTGCTAACCACTTCTTTGCTAATTCTTCATTTACATGAAATTCACTCGGGTCCTTTGTAGGATCATAAGTTCCAATTTCTTCGATGAATCTTCCATCTCTTGGAGATCTGGAATCAGCGACAATGATTCTATAGAAAGGAGCTTTCTTCTGTCCCATTCTCTTTAATCTGATCTTTACCATAACTTCTCACCTCCTGATTATGAATATTATCTATATTACTTACATCAACACCTTCTCAGGCATCAAAGTAACCCATATTATGTGGTACATCAAAGCGTACCCGGCAAAAGCGCCTGCTTACAATCCAAACGGAAGCTTGAAACCTCCGCGCCGTTTGCCTTTGCCTCCCATCATGCCGGACATCTGTTTCATCATCTTGCGCGACTGCTCAAACTGCTTCACCAGACGATTGACCTCACTGATGTCAACGCCTGCGCCCGCTGCAATCCTGCGTTTCCGGCTGGGGTTCAATATGGAGGGGTTTGCCCGCTCCTTAGGGGTCATGGAATAAATAATCCCTTCAATTCTTGCCATCTTCTTCTCGTCCACGGCATTCTCAATCTCTGCAATCTGGGAACTGCCAATTCCCGGCATCATCTGAAGCATGCTGGAGATCCCTCCCATCTTCTTCATCTGATTCATGGATTCAAGATAATCGTCAAAGCCGAACTCGGCCTTCTTCATCTTCTGCTCTAGCTCTCTTGCCTTCTCCTCGTCAATGTTCTCCTGCGCCTTCTCAATCAATGTCAGCACATCACCCATACCGAGAATACGGTTTGCCATACGGTCAGGATAGAACTGTTCCAGATCAGACAGCTTCTCACCCATACCTACATACAAAATCGGCTTACCAGTGACTGCGCGGATAGACAATGCCGCTCCGCCTCTGGTATCTCCATCCAGCTTAGTTAGGATCACGCCGTCAATGCCAATCTTTTCCTCAAACATGGTTGCCACGTTCACGGCATCCTGTCCGGTCATGGCGTCTACCACCAGAATGGTCTGGGTCACCTCGATCTGTTCCTTGATTTCCTCAAGCTCCTGCATCATTTCTTCATCAATATGCAGACGCCCTGCAGTATCTAAGATTACTACATTCTGCCCCTTTGCCCTTGCATGTTCTAAGGCCGCCTTCGCGATATTGACAGGCTTATGATTGTCTCCCATGGAAAATACTTCCACGTTCTGCTTTTCTCCATTAATCTGTAACTGCTGGATTGCCGCTGGACGATAGACATCGCACGCCACAAGCAACGGCTTCCTTCCCTTCTGCTTGAGCTTACCGGCAATCTTTGCCGTTGTAGTGGTCTTACCTGCTCCCTGCAGCCCGGCCATCATGATAACGGTAATGTCAGAACCTGGCTTTAAAGAAATCTCCGTCGTCTCGGAACCCATCAGGGAAACCAGTTCTTCATTTACAATCTTAACCACCATCTGCCCGGGATTAAGACCGTTCATCACGTCCTGTCCTACGGCGCGCTCCTGCACAGATTTCACAAACTGCCGGACCACCTTAAAATTAACGTCCGCCTCGAGCAAAGCCAGCTTGACTTCCTTCAAGGCCGCCTTGACGTCCGCTTCCGTAAGAAGCCCTTTGCTGCGCAGTGATTTGAATACATTCTGCAATTTTTCGGATAAGCTGTCAAATGCCATACTATAACTCCTCTAATAATTCATCGGAAATGGCCTTGATCTCAGCCATTACCTCTGCTCCATTCTTATCCTGATACTCTGTGGTAAACGCGCGTATCTTTAGAATCTGTTCTTTCATCCTAAGGAAACGTTCCAGTAAATGCAGTTTTTTCTCATATCCCTCCAGCATTTTGTCACACCGCCTTACGAGGTCATGAACGCCCTGGCGGCTGATTCCCTCCTCCTGGGCTATCTCACTCAGAGAAAAATCATTCAATACAAAATCTCCATATATCTTTCGCTGATGTTCATTCAGCAAATCTCCATAGAAATCGTAGAGATATGTCTGCATTAGTTTCTTTTCCATTCTTACCACCTATGGTATCATACTACAAAAGGACAACGGTGTCAAGGATTTTTTCTTGACGCTGCTGTCCTACATAAAATTGCGTATTTTATCTTCTTCTAATAACGCCGTGGGCTGCCAGACATATTTCCTTCGCTTTCAGCTCTGCCGCCGCCTGCTTTGGGTCATCCGCCTTCATAATGGCGGAAACCACGCAGATTCCAGCAATGGGAATACCATTTAGTATATCCATATTGTCTTTATTCAGACCGCCAATGGCATTCACAGGCAGCGGTACCGCATTACAAATATCCCGAATTGTTTCCGTAGGGGTAAGGACTGTCTTAACCTTAGTTGTGGTCGGATAAACAGCGCCTGCCCCGAGATAATCTGCTCCCTGTTCATAAGCTTCAAGCGCCTGCAAAACGGTTTTGGTGGTAGCCCCTATGATTTTATCTTCACCCAGCAGATTTCTTGCGATTGATACTGGCATATCATCCTGTCCTACATGAACCCCCTCTGCATCAATGGCAAGCGCCACATCCACATGATCGTCAATAATAAGCGGAACATTATACTTCCTTGCGATAGCGTGCACCTTTTTTGCAATGTCGATATATTCACGGATGGTTTTGTTTTTTTCACGGAGCTGCAAAAGTGTTACCCCGCCCTTTAATGCTTCCTCCACACGATAGAGAAATTCTTCCTCGGTAAATCCCGAGGATTCGGTGATAAAATATAAACTTGTATCCAAATTTTTCATTTTCGTTCCCTCACACATACAGATAATCATTCAAAACAGGCTGCAGCCCTTCCTTGGCAATATCCCGATACATCTTATCAAGACTACGGTTATCGTTGATCTCAAACTGCTCGTCCCCCATCACCTCATCCGGTTTCGTCCCATTATATTTGCTGTCATGGTCGCCGATACCAGTGGAAACACCTGCGGAAACTTTGGTTGCGGCAATCTTTACAATGCCATTTCTAAATCCGGCGCTCTCACGGGTGGACACGGTAATACCAACATACGGCAGGAAAATTCGGTAAGCACAGAGCACCTGGCAGAGCTGTTTTTCGTGGACATCCAAAGGATTGATTTTATTGTTATTAATTATGGGACGAAGCCGCGGACAGGAAAGGGACATTTCCGCATGGGGATATTTCCTCTGCAGATAAAAGACATGCAGAGCGCTTGCAAGAGCATCCTTTCTGAAATCCGAAAGTCCAAGCAGCGCCGAGAACGCCACACCGCGCATACCGCCGCGCATAGCACGTTCCTGCGCATCAAAGCGGTAAGGCCATACACGTTTGTGTCCGCACAGATGAAGCTGTTCATATCTATCCGTATCATAAGTTTCCTGAAAAACCGTTACATAGTCGGCGCCGCATTCATGGAGATACCGGTATTCATCCGTATTAACAGGATAGATTTCAAGCCCTGTCATACGGAAATACTTCCGTGCCAGCTTACAGGCTTCTCCGATATATGCTACACTGCTCTTTCCACGGCTCTCACCCGTCAGGATCAGAATTTCCTCCATACCGCTGTCAGCGATGACCTTCATCTCTTTTTCGATCTGCTCCATTGTGAGTTTCAATCGGCTGATATGGTTATAGCAGTTAAACCCACAGTAAACACAATAATTTTCACAGTAATTGGCAATATAAAGCGGCGTAAAAAGGTAAACCGTGTTACCAAAGTGCTTGCTTGTTTCAAGCCGCGCCCTCCTTGCCATCTGTTCGAGAAATGGCTCTGCTGCCGGGGATAAAAGCGCCTTAAAATCATCTATGGAACAGGTATCGTGTTCAAGCGCCGCCTTTACATCGGCAGCTGTATATTGGGAATAGTCATAAGATTTCATATGTGCCATAACATTCTCACAGACATCCGATTTTATAACTTCCATTCCCGGCATGTATTCCATATGATTTTTACGAAATGACATATCATTTTCAAGCCGGTGCTTTTTTTCAAGCGCTTTGGGTGATAAATGTTTTGATTCTACAAAAAATTGATTTTCCATACCTCTGCTCCTTTAATCATGCAAAAATCCGGTCAGCGGGTCGGAAGCGGATGCCCCGCGCGTCAGCACCCTGCCAAGCCCGGAGAGATATGCTTTCCTTCCCGCTTCAATGGCGCTCTTAAAAGCAGAAGCCATCATCGGCAGATCGCCGGCAGTTGCAAGAGCGGTATTTGCCATAATAGCCGCGGCTCCCATTTCCATTGCTTCACATGCCTCAGAAGGCCTTCCAATTCCTGCATCTACGATAATGGGAAGGTCAATCTCATCAATGAGAATTTGAATAAATTCTTTGGTCGCAAGACCTTTGTTGGAACCAATTGGCGAAGCAAGAGGCATGACAGAGGCTGCGCCTGCATTTACAAGATCACGAGCAGCATTGAGATCGGGATACATATAAGGCATAACCACAAAGCCCTCTCCTGCAAGGATTTCCGTTGCCTTGACCGTTTCCTGATTATCCGGGAGCAGATATTTGGAATCTCTCATAATCTCGATTTTTACAAAATTCCCACATCCCAGCTCCCTTGCAAGACGGGCAATGCGTACGGCTTCCTCGGCATTCCTTGCACCGCTTGTATTAGGAAGCAGCGTAACCCCTTCGGGAATATAGTCAAGAATGCTTTCCTGTTCTTTCGTGTTTGCACGGCGGACGGCAAGGGTAATAATTTCAGCCCCTGCATCCTGAACAGCCGCCTCAATGAGCTTCATGGAATATTTGCCCGATCCCAAAATAAAACGGGAATCAAATTCGCGTTCGCCAATGGTAAGCTTATCATTATTCATTTTGTTATCCTTCTTTCTTATACTTCAAATTGTTTTGCCAAAATTCTGAGTACGGTATGCGCCTGGTGTGCGGCACAGAGCATCACGCGGGATGCAATAAGACCGACGCCGTCTGTTACATCACTGACCTCATCCCCGCACAAATAAAATCTGTCTGTTATTTTTCGGGTCCTGATGGTGTTGGCGCTGCCCAGCCCGGCCATACCGGATGCGGCAATAAGGTACTTGTCAGGCATTGCCTCAAGGACAATGTTCGTCAGCATTGCCTTGGCCTTTGCATCGTCAAAAGCTTCGCAGATAATATCTGCACCTTTCAGAAGATCCAGCGCATTATCCTCTGTGATACGAACGGTATGGAGTTCCAGCGATATATACGGTGCCATTTCTCTGAGATTTCCAGCAAGCGCTTCGGTTTTGAGATCTCCTATCTGATCCGCCTGATACTGCTGGCGGTTGAGATTGGTGATATCCACACGATCAAAATCAATAAGGATTAACTTACCGACTCCTGCGCGGGCAAGTGCAGCAGCGATGTTAGAGCCAAGTCCGCCAAGTCCGCAAACGGCGACAGCTGCAGACGAAAACGCTCTTTGCAGGCCGGCTCCGCAGCGTTCTTCCAGCGCCCTATACCATTCTTCCTGGGAGGGTATCATCTTAACCACCTCCGACAAAACTTACTACTTCAATGCTGTCACCGTCCTTCAATACAGTTTCTGCATACTGCGCCTTCGGCACAATGTCACCATTTCGCTCGGTGGCAATGCGCTCCATATCATAGTTTGTGGCCGCAAGATATTCCGAAAGGGTCTTTCCTGCAATATCAAGCGGTTCTCCGTTTACTTTTACCATCTTCTCACCTTCGAATTGCACGAGTGTGCATAATTGTTTTTTTATCTTACAGGAAGACACTTTCACGCTTTAGCGCGACAACGTCTTTCCTATAAGATAAAAAAGGAGGCTACCATTTGGGTAACCTCCTATCATTCTTCGTTATTCCTAATATCCTTGTATCAGGCATCCCTACGTTGGCATTATCCAAATCAGGTTCTCGGTCGAGGGTCACACCCTCCTCTCAGCCTGTAATACAAGCTCCCGTCTGTTAAGTTGTAAACGTATTATACTATAAGAAATGAAAATCTGCAAGTGATTTCAGAATATTCACGGAAAGCCCGGTAGCAGTCCAGCCTCAAAATAAATCCCGGACATGTTGCAACTAAATTCATAAATCTATCCGTAGCTTCTCTCCCGCCACAACATAGTGAAGCTCATCCTCTCTATATACGACCCAAGCTTCTTCATCCCCCTCAAGCTTCCCTTCCTGTGATATTTCCGTTTCCTCAACCGCTGGAATTTCTGCTTCATAGAGCTGCAATTCCACCCACCGGCTGTCCACAGACGGTGGTGTGCCCTCACTTTCAAAAATCAGGTTGTCATCTGAACCCCCGGACATCTCATAGCGCAGCTTATTCCCTTCACTGTCCGTTCCAACTAAGACATATCCCATGATATTGGCCTTCGTCCAAAATTCCTCATTCGGCGTCACGCTGATTCTGCTGAATACTTTATTATTTTGGAATTTTGTGAACTGAAATACGACACCGCCGCTCCAATATTTTATACAATTTCTTCCGATTCCGGTACAGGCTGTTCTTAATGCTTCCCTCCGTCCTGCCATGCCGCTTTGCTATTTCCTTTATACTGTCCGCATGCCAATACCTTCTGAGAAAAATATCCCGCTCTCCCTTTGAAAGCTCCCGCAGGAAGCTGTTCAAAGTCTCATAAAATTCTTTTTCTGACATCTTGTCATCCAGCGTATTTACAATCAGGCTGTTAAGCTTTTCTGTCTCTGCCTCCATGTCAGCCATATGCATATCCATCCGCCTTGCTGCGTATTTCTTACGCAGACAGTCTATTGACAGTCCTCTCGTAATCTTCCCTACAAAAGAAGCTAAAAATACCGGCCGTTTTGGAGGAATATAATTCCACGCTTGAAACCACGTGTCATTGACACATTCCTCGGAATCTTCACGGTTATTCAAAATATTCCAGGCAATTTTAAAACAGTAATTGCTGTATTTCCTGTCCAACTCCCTGACTGCATCCTCCTCTCTATTCCAGAGCATCTGGATAATCTGCATATCTTCCATACTCTATGCCCCTTTCCTCTAAGTCTCGTAAGCGCTTATATATAGATGGCAATCAATTATTGCCATCTGCGCCGGGCACGGCCGCCTTGCGGTAACTTCATCTTCGTGCGAGTGCGCATCCCCCGGAGGGCTATATATATATATTCGTATTATTTTTATATCGGTCACGCGCTTATCATAATAAAATTGACAAAGCAAAAATATATATTATAATGATATTTATGGAAAATATCATTTGTTTTACTTCCGATTCGCCCAAAGGAGAATCACAACTATGGACAATCTTTTAAAGGAAAAAGGCGGAACCTTCTCACTCAATAAAAGAGAACCTATACATAGATGGTATTCTTATATCGAGGGATATTCCTCGTGCCTGATAAAAGCAGAACTTGATAAACTGCTTGCTATAAATCCTAGGATAAAAACTGTCTATGATCCATTTTGCGGAACGGGTACAACCGCATTAGTTGCATCCTGCCAGGGCATAGATTCCTATTATAGTGAATCCAATCCATTTATGCAAAAAGTGATAGAGACAAAAATCAATGGCGTAAGATTTCTGCACCAAAACCATATGATTTCCAAATTAGAAGCATATATAGATTTCATCGCAAAATATAAAATCCATGAATACACTGTATGGGACGGATTTGAAAAATTTTTTGAACCCAGACAATTGTGTGAACTGCTAACCATCAAAGCATTAATTTCTGAAGAAAATGATGAGATAATAAAAGATATTTTATACATTGCCCTTAGTTCCATTATTGTTAAAGTTTCTAAAATGATCCGGCGCGGTGACTTACGCTATGCAACAGAAAGAGAATATAGGACGGAAAATGTCGTCCACTGTTTTATTGAGAAAATGCAGGAAATCATATTCGACATAAAAAACTTTGGCGGCACATTACAGAGCAGCACTACAAAAGTCAGCGAAGACGCCCGCGATAATAATTATAGCGATACATTTGACTGTGTGATCACCTCTCCGCCTTATTTGAATGGAACAAACTATATACGCAACACAAAATTAGAACTAAAACTGAATGATTTTATTGTTAACGAAAAAGACCTCCCCTCCTTCCATTCAAAAGGTATTATTGCCGGTATTAACAACGTATCCAAACGGACAACAATTGATACCATTCTGCCTATGGCTTCTCCATACATTGAGAAGTTGCAGCCTGTATCTTACGATGACAGAATCCCTAAAATGGTTGCCGGATATTTCCAGGGTATGGATCAAGTAATCAAAAATCTTAGCATTTCAATTAAAAATGGCGGATACTTTACGATGGATATTGGCGATTCCCAGTTTGCCGGTGTGCATATTCCCACGCACCAAATTCTTTCAGAAATATGCCGCCAGTACGGTTTTCATTTATATGATGAAGAAATATTGCGCCAAAGGCGCTCCAAAAATGGTATGATACTATCGCAGAGACTGCTTAGATACAGATTGGAGAAATGATGGATAAGCAATTTAAACAAAAGGCCCAGGAATTTGTTTCACATCTGCCGTACAGGCAAAAACCATATAGCAACAGAAATTGGGGACACTCCTGGCATTCCCTGTGTTCTTACCATGGAAAATTGAAACCTTCCATCGCTCATTTTCTGGTTTCTGAATTTACAAATCCAGGTGACGTTGTACTGGATCCACTGTGCGGCGTAGGCACAATTCCCTTTGAAGCATGCCTGCAGGGCCGCATAGGTATTGGAAACGATTTAAGCGAAATGGCATATATTGTGACAAAAGCAAAAATTGAGCGATCCGATTTTCCAGAAGTACGGATCGTTCTTCAACAACTAAGCGAATACATAGAAAACAACAAAGATAAATATTCTGTCAATGACTACAAAGATTTCGGGTTCAATGGGAAGCTTCCCTCGTATTTTGAAACCCAGACCTATAAAGAAATACTTTGCGCCAGATCATTTTTCTTGGAAAGGTTTGAGACTATTTCATCGGCAGAGGCTATGGTTTTTTCAGCATTATTACATGTCCTGCACGGCAACCGTCCATATGCATTGTCAAGGCATTCCCATCCTCTGACTCCGTATGCCCCAACCGGGGCGTTTGAATACAAAAACGTTATTGAGAAGGTATCCCAAAAGCTGAAAAAAAACTATACAGAAACATCATTTAAATTCTATAAAAATGGACGGGCAGTCTATGGTGATTATACCGCTTTGTCGCGGAAGGAAATCAACGCTGATTGTATCATCTGTTCCCCGCCTTTCGCTGATTCCATCCGTTTTTACATGAATAACTGGATGCGTTTATGGCTGTGCGGCTGGGAGCCTGCCAGCTATAAAAATGCTGATGCATTGTTTCTGGATGACAAACAAACAAAAGATTTTGATATATACTTATCATTCTTTGAGATGTGTGACAACGTACTTGTTCCTGGCGGAAAAGTCATTTTACATTTGGGGAGGACCAAAAAAACAGATATGGCAAGAGAACTTTCAGAAAGGGCTTCCCAATGGTTCAATGTCGTATATTCAGCAGGAGAAGATGTTGGATGGATTGAAAAACACGGTATCAAAGATAAAGGCAGCACCATCGAACATCAATTCCTGTTTTTACAAAGAAAATAATATTATTTTATTAGAGAATCGGCATAGCCTATCCAAGACTCTGATAAAACTGTCGCATATTTAAAAAAATCTATACCCGTATCGTTTAGGATTCTATTTCTTAACTTACAGACCTCCTCCATATGTCCGGCATTTTTTTCTAAAAGCAAATCTACATCAACCGGACTCTGTAACCTTGCAAGCGCATCTGGATTATACTCCGGCTCGCCAGCCAATAAATGGTAATCAAATCCTGTGTAAACCGCCAGTTGGTGCAGTTTTGCATCCGTATAGAACTGTGAGGGCCATTTACCGGTTTTATTTCCGTTACAGGTATGGCATAACAGCGTTCCTGAATCTGTTGTAGCCGGCCATAAATAATATACCGGTAAGGTATGGTCGATAGGTTTTTCCTTGTTCGCAGTAACCTGGCTTAAATCAGTACCGCAGTTGAAACATTTATAGTCATATTTCTTCTCAATGGCTTTCCTGCTCACACGCGCCGTTCCGGCAACCTCAATTAAGAGGCGCCGCTTTTGTGAAGATTCAAAATGTTGATCTGAAATACGGGTCCCATTTTTTACTGCATTGTAATTTGTTTTGCAATCTATACATTCCCCCTGCCTGCCAGACTTCAAACTTTTATGATAATGAAAAGCCTCAACTGGTTTTAGGGTATAGCACAACAAACAATATTTATAAAGCGGGGCATTCTCAATATATTCATCGTGCGAGACAACAAATTCACCTTCCTGAACCGATACAGCCTCCCCCATTTCATTATTTACATCCATAGAAAAATCGAAAAGATGCTGTTCCCCGCCAGAATAGTGCTCATACCCACACGCTGGACAAATAATGGAATAGTCTTCGTCAATGTCATCTTTTTTTACTGTAATCATTTGCGTACAATCCGAATTCAGGCACTGGAATACTTTATATAATGTTTGTCCGTCGACATGCGCCGGTCGGCACTGCCCGGCTTTGTTTAAATTGCTGTATGTTTTTCTTCTTGCCATAACTCCCCTCTCCATTCTTTTGATTTTCTCAGAAAAGAGACCGCCGCAGCTGCGGCAGCCTCCTTCACTGAGTCTGTTACTTTTATTTCTTAATGGTAATCTTAACCTTTACGCTCTTATTAGAACCATCCGTAGATTTAATTGTGATGGTCACTTTTCCCTTCTTCCCTTTCTTGGCTGTGACAACGCCGTTCTTTACCGTTGCAAGTTTTGTATTGGAAGATGTATAGGATAATTTCTTGTTTACATTTTTGCTTGGGCTGACCGTAGGCTTGATGGTAACTTTTTTGCCAGCCTTTACCGTAAGTGATTTCTTCTTTACGGTAATTTTCTTAACGGCATTCTTCATAATCTTAATCTTAATTGTTGCAGATTTGCCACTGCCGTCAGTCGCCGCTGCCTTTACCGTCACCGTCTTTCCTGCACCTTTCTTATTCACGGTCACTACGCCTGATTTAATGCTGGCAAAATTCTTCTTATCAACGGAATACGTCAGCTTCTTGTTACTTGCATTGCTCGGAGATACCGTAAACACTTTCTTTAAATCAAGCTTTTTGCCTGCTGCAATTTGATAGCTCTTGGCCGCACGTTTCACAGATTTGACTTTCACCGTTGTCGGCTTGGGAGGCTGCTTTTGAACTAATTTTCCTATCGCATCCTGTAACTCTGTCTTGGCTCTATCCACTTCTGACTGCGTGGCATTCGGATTACCTGCCACCGTCTTTGCCACAGCGAGTTTTTCCTGCATTTTGTTCCATCCAGCTTCCTCATAATCTGCCTTATTCTTAGCTTCTGCCGTTTTAATTGTCTGGTTCAAGGCTGATTTGTCTGCCAGTTTTACAAGTCCCTGCAACGCCAGGTCTAACGCTTCCCTTTTCGTGTTGTAGTCTTCCTTGGTTGCCGTCTCTGCATTCAGTTTCTTACATGCATCCAGCGCTTCCTTCAATGCACCCCAGCTTGCCGGCGTATACTCGCTTTCCTTCTCATCCGCCAGCTTCTTCTCAGCAACTTTCACAGAAGCTTCCATCGCTTTCTTCGCATCGGCAAGTTCCTGTTCTGCTTTTGTAATTAACTTCGTAGCGGCCAGCTTTTCTTCAGCTCTCTGAATCTGGGTAGACGTTGCATCTGCATTATTTAAAACCTTCTTGGCGTCCGCTACTGCTCTTTCCACAATCGTCCAGTTTGCATAGTTATCTTTCTGGGATTCTTTTTGCTCAAGTTCCGCCTCAAGGTCACCAATGGCTTTTTTCAGAGCCTTGATGCTGATAAGATTTCCCTTTGCCGTCTCCAATGCCTGTTCCGCCTTATTCACGGTGTTCTGATCCGCCGTTGTATCTGCCTTCACCTGATTAGCCTTCCACAACGCCTGTTCAAATGGTGTCCAGCTGGAAGCGGTGTAGTCTTCTTCTTTACAATTATCTACTGCCTCATCAATTAATTCGTTCAGACCTGATTTGTCAATTGCCTTGTTATACTTATAATAAGCACGGTAAACAGGCTCAACCTCCTGGCCCTCATCTGCTGATACAATACCGGTATATTTCTGTCCGTCCTTATACCACCCGGACTGTGCCTCTGTATCCAATTTATAAACCTTGCCGTCCCTTACAATCTCAGCATCCGCTTCTGCGGAAATCACACCCGGAAGCTCTTTGGTGGAGACAATCTGTTCCTCTTTGACATAGTCTGTGGCGCCTTCCGCTTTCAGATAGAGCTCCGTCTTCTTTGTGGCATAACCGGAAATCCAGCTGATCTTATGGTTGGTCATCGTGAATCCGCCGCGGACTGCTGCAAATTTCTTAACAATACCGTCCGTCGGGTAAATACGGAACCCGTTGCCGCCTTCCTTTGTAACCTCATGCTCAATTCCTTCTGGGTCTGTGACATATATTTTAACGTTAGCCTTATCCTTATCGGTGAGAGTGTCCATCACAGTACGCACATGGTAAGTGCTTTTCTCATCAAATTCAAGCAGTCTCTCCACATTCTCGCCACGGTCCAGCGCTGCTCTCAAATCATCATCTTTCATAGGATAATATACTGCGTTATCTTTGACCTTTCCATCTCCATTCTGTGTCTGAAAATACGATTTCCCATTGTGATTAAATTTAAATTGGAGCCTTGCGCCAAAGTCCCATGCATTGCTCGCCTGGAACTGTTCGCCATTTGCAGTTTCTGGAAGGTAAATAACCGCCCGGTCCGTCCAGCCAGAGCCGTCTACCTTTATATCATACTCCGTCACAAACAGGCCTCTATATCCCCGCAGGGTATGTATAGCGGCCAATCGTTCCTCCTGGCTGCCTCCCTTATCATCGGTTTTGCCCGTTGCCTGTACATCTGCTACCGCTTCATCGCACGGCTGTACCTTAACGGTAACTTGAATCTGTTCCGTACCATCTGTTCCTGTTACGATCTGTTGCCCAGCCTTTAATCCTGTGTCCAAGGACCACTTTATCTGCGCCACAGAATTGTCCGCCAGTTTCACTTTCTTAGGCAGAACCGGCATATTGCCTTCTATCACAGAGTATTCCTTTGCTTGGATTGCCTCAAGCGTCGGAATGTCATCCGTTGCAGCCGCCCTCTGCTGGAAAATAACAGCTCCTGCCGCGTCATTCCCCTGCTGCAATACCAAAGCATCCAATCCAGCCGCCGATGCCGTCTGTGCCGGCAGCAACGTCACTACCATAGCAGCAGCAAGTAAAAGTGAATTTGCCTTTCGAAAAAATTTTTTAACCATTCCTCTCATCCCTTTCCTGAATCTAAATCGTTTCGTTAAAAAAATCCGGACTTATTATAGTATATGGGGGCTTGGAATGTCAAGAATATTCAAGAATTTTTCTTCTCCTCAGTATCCGTACCTTCTTCTGTATTTCAGGAACATAAACACCGACAACGCAAGCGCCATCAGTTCCGCTGCCGGCGTCGCCAGCCAGATACCATTTACGCCCAGCAAAAGAGGAAGCACCAGCATGGTAACCAGCATGAAAACAAACGACCTTGAAAACGCAAGCACAGCCGAAATAATCCCATTGGACAATGCCGTAAACATCCCGCTGGCAAAAATATTATATCCAATAAAAAACAGTGCAATCGTGCATATCCGGTTCCCTGTCACCGCCAAATCATAAACCGGATTATCCGGCCGGGCAAATACCGACACCAACGGTCTTGTCAATAGAAAAGAAACTACAACCGTAACCACAGAGATAACTGCAATGACTTTCAAGCTCAATACAACCAGCTTTTTAAGTTTCTCCTGATTTCTTTCCCCATAATAAAAACTCAGCATAGGTGCAACGCCGTATGAATATCCCGTATACAGGGAACTGGCAAACATCAGTACATACATAATAATCGTGACCGCCGCAACCCCGTCTTCTCCGACATAATGGAGCATCGTCCAGTTGAACATCATCGTAATTATTCCGGTAACAAGCGCCGTCGCCATCTCAGAACATCCATTTGTAGCTGCCGCTGCAAGGACCTGAAACCGCAAAACCGGTTTCTGAAAATGCAACAGGCTCTTTTTCTGGCAAAAGACAAACAGTCCCACAACCGCCGTCACGGAATATCCAAGCCCTGTTGCAACCGCCGCGCCGCGGATTCCCATGCCAGCCCCGGCGATAAACACATAATCCAGCACCATATTCAAAATGCCGCCCGCCACAGAACATATCAGAGAGAGGTTTGCCTTTTCACTGGCAATCATGTAAAGCGTAAAATTATTCATCAGAAGAATTGGCACGGTAAATATTAAATAGCCGCCCAAATATGTTACACAGTACCCTTCCACATCCGCAGAAAGGTTCATCCCGGAAAAAATGGGATCCATTGCCAGATACCCAACCGCACACATGACAATGCCAACCACAACATTTACCAGAATCAGAAACGTAAAATCCTCCCTTGCCTCATCCGTTTTGTGCTCTCCCATTTTTTTCATGATAACCGCGCTGCCTCCTGTGGCAAGCATAGTGGAAATCGCCGTGACGAACTGAATAATGGGAGCTGTCAGATTGATTGCCGAGAGCGCATGGGTCCCGATTAGATTTGACACAAACAAACCGTCTACCATCGTATAAAAAGACATGAATACCGTCATGGCAATGGTTGGCACCGCAAATTTCAGGATGTTTTTAAGTGTTACAGGCTTTTCGTATGCATTTGTTTTTTCCATAATCATTTCCTCCAATCGCCTTGTATTTTCTTTCTGCATATAGTATCATAAACCGTACAGTAACTGTATGGTCAATAGCAAATTGCAAAATTTACAAAAAACAGGAGACAGAGAATGGCTAAAAAAGATAAGTTGCTCACAATCGGACAATTTGCCGCGCTTCACGGCATAAATAAAAAGACATTGATGTGGTATGACGAAATCGGCCTGTTCAAGCCTGCTGCCGTCAACCCGGAAAACGGATACCGCTGCTACAATTACCACCAAAGCCCCATTCTTGAGACAATTCTTCTCTTGAGGGAACTTAATGTATCCATTAGAGACATCCAGGTTTTTATGAAAAACCGCTCCGCCCAAAATCTGAAATGTCTCCTGGATAGACAAATTGCAGAACTGGATTTACAGCTTATGCATCTTTCGGCAGTCCGAAAAACGTTATCCACCCACCAGCAGAACATGTCCACCCTGCTGACGATGGATTTGTCAGAAATCGGCATAGTAGAAAAAGAAACCCGTTGTCTCGTAACCGTGGACATAGACCAGGACACTTCCTTTGAGGACGAGGTGGAACTTATCACAGCCCAGACAGAAAAATACCGTCTTGGACGTTTGCACGATGCCACCTACGGCTCCATGATTGCTGTTTCCAGCCTCCAAAACGGTAATTTTCTTGATTATTCTAAACTTTTTATTGAAATTCCCTTCCTCACATACGAGGAGGGCCTGCATATGCCGCCCAGCGGAAAATACCTGAGGGCATTCCACAAAGGGGACTGGGATCAAATCCCCCAGCGGTACGAAGAAATTTTTTCATTTGCTAAAGAACACGGTCTGATTCTTCATGAATATTCCTATGAGATGGGCATCAATGAGAATGTCATTGACCGGATGGAAGATTATATCGTCCAGATTGAAATTCCCATCCGCATTATTTCGTAATCTTTACGCTCTTTTTCTGGCCCTTGTTCTTGAACAATTTTTTGTATGCTTTCAGTTTCTTGGACGGCACTTTAATCTTCGCCTTCTTATTGATCCCATAGAATGCCTTGGATCCTACCTTTTTCAATTTCGTACTCTTAATAGTAATCGTTTTCAGGCTGCCATCCTTATAGAACGCTTTTTTGCCTATCTGAGTAAGATTTTTGCCGTTCAGTTTCACGCTCTTTAATTTGTTACACCCATAAAATGCATTTGTGCCAATTGTTTTTACATTGCTGCCCACAGTTGCTGTGGTGGCTTTCTTGCAGTTCTTGAATGCCGAAGTGCCTATCGCCGTAATCTTAAAGGAAATTTTTTTAATCTTTACCGTATTGCCAACCTTAATCTTCTTGCTTTTTTTGTTGGTAATGCCAGTCACCGTTACGGTCTTCTTCGCAACACTCGTCACCTTATAGGAATACCCGGCAACTTTATATACCTTGCCTTTCTTGACCGCATTGTCTGCCTGGGTTTTCAGCCGCTGGTATGCGCTCTCTGCTGCTGTCAGCACATTATAATTGGTTACCAGGGCTTTCTGCGCACTTGTCAGGGCATTGTATGCTTTTCTCGCAAGGTCAATCTTGCTCTTACACTGCGAGGTATAAGTCACTTTACCAATTGCTGCTATCTTGCCTTCCACTGCTTTTGCCGCGGCTTTGTCTGCCTCCTTGTCGTCGCCGATACTGCCCCCGCTTTCTAATACCTTATAATCAGATTCTGCTTTCGTCAGCACATTTGCGTTTGTAACCTTTGCCTTCTGCTCTGCGGTTAACATGTCATAGAGCGTCTTTGCCGCGTTGATTTTTGCCCTGCACTCCGGCGTGAGCGTTACCGTGCCAATCGCCGCAATCTTATCCATGACTGCTTGGATGAAATCGGCATCCCCCTCCTCTGAGGACTGTACCTTTTTCATGGAGAAGTCGTCAATAAAGAAACTTACCAGCTCATCCTTTGTGGGATTTTCCTTGTATTCCGTCTCCACGAGGAGAAGTACCTTGCTCATATCGGCATTCTTTGGAACTGTATAATCGCCCACAAGGTTGCCCCACTCGTTTACTTTCAATTTCTTTGTAACCATAATGTCTTTCGTTTCATTTGCCCCATATAATATCGAAACGTTAAATCCAACTTCTGCGGGCGGATTTGCGTTGAAATTTTCCCCATTTTTATAGATAGCCCAGCCGTCAATCGTGTAGGTATCTCCCGCCTTCACTTTGCCGGTAATATCCTGAATAGTTCCGGAAGATGTGGTCTTACGATTCTCTATCTTCAGGGAACGCGCTTCATTATGGAACGTAGACCAGCCCTCGCCAAGAGTCGTACCCTCGCCGTACGGCGCCCAGTGATTTCCTGCATTTCCCTCTTTAAAGGCTCCATTTTCAATGATTTCTTCCCCGGAACCAAGACCATCTGCACGGACAAGCTTTAACAAGTATGTCTTGAACGTTGTGTGGTCCTGTGCATATATTTTCAGCGGCAGGAAGGTGGTTCCTTCTTTCAACTCAAATACCTGCGGCTTCGCCTCGTTTACCAGCTTTCCGTCAAGATACAAAAGACCGCTTCCGGTTGCCAGCTTAAAGTTCAATGTCACGCGCTCCGTTGCCAAAGGTACCTGGACGGTGTAACCGTTCTGTGAAGTCTTTACCTGTCCGGCTGATGATGTCAAATCTTTCAGATTCGCGTCATCATCGTATGCGCGCATCAGATACAGGCCATTTACCACGCGTGCACTGTCCTCTGTAGCGCTGCCGCTCTCAAATTTTACTTTTACAATGTCGTACGTCTCATTGCCAACCTGCAGCGTCTGGGATGCTGCAATTTCACTTGCCGGAATCTCAAATGATTTTTTGAAAAACGCTTCCGCACCTTTATAATTCTCTACCGTGTAATTCATAACGGTGGAACCGACAGTAATCTTGATCGTTTTTCCCACATCCTCCTTAGCAAACTGGCATACGAGGGAATTGGTTTTATTTTTATCCACCTTCATATTGTACTGGAAATATCCGCCCGGCTGCGCTCTGCGCGTACTGCCGAGGCCGCTGACGCCGGTTTCAAATACGGACTTATCCGTCTTCATCTGATGGGTGGCGTCATTCTCATACTGCTGGTAACCCGGCTGAACGGAATCCACAACTGCCTCTGCAAACCGTCCTTCTTCCTTCTCTGCCAGGATTTTATTTTCTGACGCATCTTCTGCGCTCTCAAAATACCAGTAAATGCCATAGCGTTCCTCGTTCAATGTGTTAAACGGCACAAAAGTCAGCCCTTCCTCGCCAAATACGGATTCCGCATCCGTTCCGCGAAGGCGGAATTCGAGTTTCCCATCCGTTTTTTCCAACTTGGAGTTGATGTTATCCATAAACTCCCTGGTCGAATCCCTGCCCTGGATGGCAATGGTCTCCGTTCCAAGTATCTGTTTGATGGTCTCTCCATAGGTCAGTGTAAGGCGTACTTTTTCCCCGCCAACCACCTTGTATGCCGGCGTGCTCAAGTTTGCTCCTGCCCATACAAGATCATTCCATTCTTCCGTTCCAAGCTTTGCTGCCAGAACGGTCGGTCCATACTTAAATGCAAAGACAGATTTGTTATCCGGCAAACCAAACGCTTTTACTTCCATCGGATAGGTAATTTCCACCTTATCGTTATCGTTCCATGTCCTGTTAATCACAACATACTGTTTCTCGATATTATTTTCCGCCGCCTGTCCATTGATCTTGACGGTTACGTCGCCGGCCGCCCAGTCAGGAACGCGCAGTTTTAACTTTGCTGCCACAGGCTGTGCATTGTTCACCAGATTTACCGTGAACTCTGCCTTATCGCTTGCCGTCACATCACTAGTCTGTGTCAGCTTGAGATTCTTTTCTTTCCATTCAACCTTGGAAGCCACATACTGGTTGACGGTCAGAGAATCTTCATCCTTGAAATAAATACTGTCCCCGAGCTTTGTATAATTCTCCATACCGGTTCCGGTACAGCACCAGAACATGTTGGTAGCAGGATCTGCAGTTCCAAAAAACTTATAGTAACCGGTCGCCATCGGCGTAAAATAGGAGAATGCCCCCTGTTTGTTAACTGCGCCCATAATCGCATTGCGCAGCGTATTCTCATAGTAGTCCGCATACTTCTTGTCACCGGTAATCTTGAACAATTCCTTAGAAAGCTTGAGCATGTTGTGGGCACAGCAGCTCTCGCAGTTGGTCTGAGTCCTGGTTGCGTCCAGTTCATTATCCCCGCGGAAATGCTCCATGTCGCTGGTTCCGCCTGTAATATATGCGTGCTTTTCTACCACCAGTGTCCAGAAATCTTCGGCATATTTCAGGTAATCTGCCTCGCCCACGTTCTCCACTTCCTTGAGGGCAACATAGCGGTTCAGCGCACCCAGGAATTTGGGGATCGTTGTGTTGGCATGTCTGTCCTTTAAGGTATCACCGGAACCAGAGAGAATAATCTTATATAAATCCGGGTCGTCAAACTTATGGGCTGCCTCTTTGTGCTCTGTCTTGTGGGTATATTTGTACAGGTCATACATACAGTCGTTCATTCCGCCGTACTCTGTGTAGGAAATTTCTTTCTGCTGCTGCCCAGTCCACTGGCTCACACGGTTGTATACCCAGTCTCCCAGATTGGAAGCTACCTCAAGCGCTTCCGTATTTCCTGTATATTTGTAGGTATCCACAAGTCCCTGAATCGTCTTATGCATGTTATACCAGGGAACCCAGGTCGCCCCCTCTGCATCTTTCTGTACAATATCAAACTGCAATTCTACATTACTGGGATCCGATACGTTCGCTGCAAACAGGAATCCTTCCTTGGAACCGCCGTAGCTTCCTGCCGCATCCTGGCATTCCTTCAGCCCGGAAACAATATCACTCAGCTTTGCCTCCAGCTCCACATCCCCGGTCAGCTTTACCGCCTGCGCTGCCGCTGTCAGGTAATGTCCCATACAATGTCCTGCTATCAGTCCGTCCTCCCAGCCATTATAGCGCGTTGCTCCCTTGGTATTGATACCTGCATTTTCACGATAGCCCACCAATACGCGGTCGACGTCAAACTTCTTTAGAAAAGCAACATCCAAATTCTGCGCACCGCTGTAATAACTGTCCGTCACCTCTACCTCATCCAGTCCAAATTGCTGCTCTTTGTAGGCTGTGTACTGGTTTTCTTCCACTACAAAAGGCACCGCCTTCAATACGGTAATTGTAAATTTCTTTTCAGCCGTTACCTCTCCGCTTCGAATCGTCGCCGTCAGCACCACCTGCTTATCTTCATCCGTGGGACGGATTACCTTGCCCGTCGTCTTGACAACATTTTCATTGGAACTGTGCCAGCTGATTGTACTTCCCTTCTTCCCCTTGTTCGGCAGGGAAATGCTGCTGGTTATCTTATCCTTATCCTTGTTGGCAAACGGATCGAGCGCTGCGCAGTCTGCGGTTACAATTTCCTCCGGCGTCGGCTCTTTGAAATAGGTATTGTATATTGCCTGTACCTCCTCTGCTGTCGCCGCCGCACTGTATATCTCGTACTGATCAAGATCCATCGTGGCATATCCGGCATTATACCCCCATTCCGTTGAGGGTGAATTAAATCCCAAATATTTATGATCCGTATCATTTCCATTGATTTTCGCATTACTGGTAGCCGGGGTAGATGGCACAACCGCGCCATTGCGGTAGAAGACCACTTTTCCGTCCGCTCCATTGTAGGTAACGGCGATATGTACCCATTCGTCTACTGGGAAAAATTCTGCACGGTTCGTTTCGACTGCATACTCCACAAGCGTCTTTCCCTGTTCTCCAGCTCCAACCGACAATTTCAGCGGCACACTGCTGTTCAGGCAGGACAGATACCATCCTTCTCCGTTCCATTTGCCACTGGGCTTATTCCACATGATAATATGCTCATCATTGCCAAGACTTTTCGTCGCCTTGAGCCAGAACGATACCGTCATATTCTGGGGCTGCAGCTTTGCGCTCGTGCCCAAATCAAGGTATGTGCTCCCGTCCAGGGAAAGCGCTGAATTTGACACACCCTCCGCGTACTTTGCATCCTTCGCCTTCCCATCTTTGCCATGGGAGGTTATTTGAAATGCGTTGGTGGAGCTGTCGGTCAGATTATTGTCAAACTTAAGCTCCAGAACCTTTGATGCGTTTAGTGCGCTTAAATCTGCCCCGGCATCACTGCCCGCTGCCTGAATACATAAAGGCTCCGCACACCCCAGCATCATGGCGCCTGCCAGAAGCAGGCTGACCGTTTTTCTCCATAAAAACTTTTTCTTCATTCTATCTCCTTCCCCCTTTTTGTGATATATATTACCATTGTATTGGACATTATCACAAATTCCACCCCGTAAACTAAAGCTTTTTTGTGATAAAAGCAAAGCAATCTTTAGTTTTTAACATTTTTACTAAATTTCTTTTGGTTGTTTTATCAAAAATAAAAGGTTTTTATATGTCTATTTTAGTAAATATTTAATTAATCATTTATAAATAGATTTACCAGCATTCATCCCAATATATACTGGGCGTAAAATCGCCAAAAAACAGAAAAAAGCGCTGCTCAATAGATGATTACACATCTATTTTGCAACACTTCTGCCCTTTCATGATATGTCTTATAAACCAAAACGCACTTACTCTAGAAAATATACGGTATACTAGATTTCGAAACAACTATTCCACATTTTGTAAAATGATTCTCCCTTATATAATTCTGTAATTCATTACAATAGCCCTTATCGGCACAAATGGATTTACAAATCATCTTCATATTTTCACCAACCATCTCCTGCAGTTCTTTCAGACACTTTTTTTTCGGCAAGCTGTCAGAAAGTTTGCCCATCATTTCCATATACAGTTCACTTTTTTCCATTTCTGCTTCATATGGTTTAAAATAATGCAAAACCCTTAGGACCGTTTTTTCACAATTTCCAAAAAGTCTTCCTTCACAATTCCATACTTGGAGGAATCCCGCAAGATTGCCGAGGGATGATATGTCGCTGTCAACGCACAGTCCTTGCGATACGTCCAAGTCCCATGCTGCCTGCTAATCTTAAAATCTGGTGAAATAATTCGCTGCGCGGCGACACGGCCAAGACAGACAATGATTTTGGGTTTTAAAAGATAAGTCTCATATTTCAGATAAGGGAAACATGCTTCCTTTTCTCCCTCTTTGGGATCCCGGTTGCCGGGAGGATGGCATTTTAAAATATTGGTAATGTAAATTTCCTCTCTTTTCAATCCGCAATCCTTAAAAAGGCTGTCTAATATTTCCCCGGAGCGGCCGACAAAGGGAATCCCCTGCTGGTCTTCCTGACTCCCCGGGGCTTCCGCAATCAGCATAATATCAGCCTGATAATTTCCACGCCCCATCACAGGCCGCTGCCTGGAGTCGCACAGTGGACAACGGGTACAGGATGAAATATGCTGTTCAATCTCATTCCATGTAACTTTCATAATCTCTCCTTTATAACGTATGGCAAGCGGTACAAAGCGTCATGTACAAAGTTTCGGTGAATCTATTAATGGCATTGGATGCAAATGTCCTGTCAGGGAATGTAACAATTAAGGACAGATGATAACGGAGGCAGTATATCGGATTTTTACGCTCTCATTGCTCCATCAACTGACAACACTTCCCCAGTCACATAACTTGCCATGTCACTTGCAAGAAATACAAATGCATTTGCAACGTCTTCAGGCTCCCCAATTCTGCGGAGCGGAATTGCTGCCGTCATCGGTTCAATCATTTCTTTCGGGAGCGCCGCTACCATATCTGTTCTCGTAATGCCAGGCGCAACCGCATTTACACGGATATTGCTTGGTCCCAATTCCCTTGCAAGTGAAAGCGTAAGACCATTGACCGCAAATTTACTTGTCGGATAGGCAACCCCTCCCGGCTGTCCACTGATACTTACCATAGAACTTGTATTAATAATGCAACCGCCTCCCTGTTCTTTCATAATCTTTACAGTTGGCAAAACGGCATAAAAAATGGAATTAACATTCAAATTAATAACCTTTTCGAACTGTCCCTTTTCATAATCATCAACCTTTGTGCTATCAGAAATTCCAGCATTATTCACCAGAATATCAATCCTTCCGTACTGTTCTTTCACAGCTTCTATTGCCTCCTCCACTTTCTTTGCATCAGAAAGATTTGGATAAGCGCCATCCACTTCCCAGTCTGGATTCTCATTTTTTAAAGATGAAATTGCCCTGTCTACCGTCTCTTTTCTGGAACCAAACAAAACTACTATGGCCCCGTTTTCTAAATATTTCTTTACAATTGCAAATCCAATCCCACGTGTTCCTCCTGTAACAACTGCCACTTTGCCTTTTAACATACCATTACCTCCTACTATAATTAATAATGACTGGGTTTCATACCTTATATAATTATCCCACACTTTTTCCTAAAATAATATACCATTTTTAATTAATTACATGACGCCCCGTTTGCAGCAGTTAATAGAAGGGCAATACTCCCCGCCCACATAATTTCCGCACGAGCATCATAATCCCCCAAATTCTGATGTTTCGCTTCCTGCTGCAGCAATGGATAATACACTGGCAACAGGAATACACTTTCTTGCCATGCGTGTATGCTCAAACAACTCCCATACATCCTCCTTTGGCTCTAAATCAATATTCTCTGATTTGCCAATACGGATTCCCTCATAAACCTTATCTAAATGCGGATTGGGAACTACGCCTCCCGGTTTATATTATATGAATCGTAAGTCCGTAAAAATATAATTATTGAGCCACAATATAGCATTATCAGGACAGATATGTTATAATTATACGAATAATAAGGACAAAGTAGGTCATTGTATGCAATCATTCGAAACGGACAGGAATCAGGTAGAAATTATTGAAGGCATGACAATAGAATATCCCTATTGCCTCCATCAACGTAACCTGACAAATTATCTGAATCCAGTCATTAACAACAGACAGATTGAAATGCATGTTATTCGCAGAGGACGCATAACGGGCAATTTGATATTAAAAAATCTGTATCACTTAAAGGAATTGCAAAATAAAACAGCTTCGGAATTTCAAACCCGAAATACCCTTTCGGAAACATGAAGCCTTCTTACTTAAGGAGCTTCAGGAGAACCCTGACCGCCAAAATATTACAGGAGCGGAACAGACGAACCGTCTGCGCAGTATGACAGCATATATCAACCAGCATTACCCCGAAAGAATCACCTTAACAGAAATAGCAAAAACGGCCGGTGTCAGCGAAAGAGAGGCCAGCCGCTGCTTTAAGAAAAACATAGGACAAAGCCCTATGGAAGATCTAATCAAATACCGTTCTGGCAATATTTGTTAAGGAGGAAAATTGATGAGCGAAAAAATAGTATTTAGCAAAGGTTCTTTTTTTCATGGAACGAAAGCAGACTTGAAAATAGGCGATTTGATAGTTACTGGAAAGAAAAAGAATTATAACGATAATAGAAAATCCCAATATGTTTATTTTGCAGGGACTTTGGATGCGGCAACCTGGGGAGCGGAATTAGCAGAGGGGGAAGGTAAGGAAAGAATATACGTTGTCGAACCAACAGGTGATTTTGAAGATGACCCGAATGTTACAGATAAAAAGTTTCCAGGAAATCCAACAAAATCATATAGATCGAAACATCCTCTAAAGATTGTGGCGGAGGTAATCAAATGGGAAGGGCATTCTCCTGAAATATTGAATAATATGCTGGAAAACCTCAAAAAATTATCGGAACAAGGTATAAAAGCAATTGACTAATTTTGCAAGAAAACAATACAATAATGATTTCAAGTTCCCGTTTGTTCGGGAATTGTTTCATACGAAAATCGCAAGCAGAGGGGGCGCTAAAAATGCTGAACATTCGCAATGAAGGTCCACAGGACTATGAATCCGTAGAAAATATAACACGAAATGCATTCTATAACTTATATATACCTGGATGTGTGGAACACTATCTTGTCCATACAATGCGGGGACATAAAGATTTTATACATGAATTGGACTTCGTCTTAGAACTTGATGGTGTAGTTATTGGAAATATAATGTATACAAAGGCAACTTTGACAGACAGTGAGGGAAATGTAAAAAATATCCTGACCTTCGGGCCGCTTTGTATCGAACCGAAATATCAGCGCAGAGGTTATGGAAAGCTGCTCATTCAGTATTCTTTTGAAAAAGCAACGGCTATGGGATATGACACAGTCGTTATTTTTGGCTCACCGTCTAATTATGTATCCAGCGGATTTGTAAGCTGCAAGAAGCACAATGTTTGTGTAGAAGGCGGCAAGTTCCCGGCAGCCATGTTGGTAAAGGAACTTAAAACAGGTGCGCTTGATGGCCGGAAATGGTATTACAAGAGCAGTCCCGTAATGGAAGTTCTGCCAGAGAACGCAAATGCTTTTGATGACGCACTGCCCCCCAAAAAACGTAAACACACGTCTACGCAGGAAGAATTTTATATCATGAGCCATTCCTTTGTGGAATGATTTTTCTTATTTTTGCATCATACATGATATAAATTTTGCCCACCGAACCCAGGATTTACTATCATTAATAATTTCCTGGATTGTTCTCTGTAGACGCCTGCAGGACTCCTGATGGACAGCGATGGAATTTGCCCCCGCTGATACTGCATCCTTAATAAACTTTTCAGGATTCTCTGTCAAAAAAGCACATCTACAAGTATACGGATTTCCCATTTTTTATCTCGCCAAGACCCCATTCCTGCTTCCTGCATTTTTTCAATAACAAACTGATATGCCTCTGCTATTTTTTTCGTAGCCTGCCCCATTGACTGGCATGTGCTGTTATCTGCCCATATTTCAATCAGGAACATTCCCTGATAATTCAATTCTTTCAACCTCCAGAAAATCTCCGTAAACCTTACTTCACCTTCTCCAAACGGAACTTCCTTAAAAATGCCGGGCTTTAATTCCCGTAAACCGCATTACTGAACGAAATGTTTCTATTTCTTCGTCTGTCCAGTCAAGCCTCGTAAGCTTTTCATCCGATTCATCAATAGATATCTCCATATAATCAAATCCTGCTTTTTCACCGCATAAATTTTTCTTCCCATGTAAAGGAATTAGGCAGAGCTTTTTCATAAATCCCGATTGTGATTTGATGATTTTTAAGGGAAGTATTATCTGTTATATTTTGTTATTAAAATATCCGCAATCC
>CAPQSW010000024.1:0-21774 GCA_948688495.1 uncultured Lachnospiraceae bacterium
AAGCTATTTTAGCAGTTTTTTAACAATTAACACAAATAAACAAGTATTCCACAATTATTTCCACTTTTCCACATTATTATCATGGAGATTCTAAAACATTATGGGATAAAATATCATACAAAAATAAAAATAATTTCTATTTTTTCCTTTTCCACAATATTCACACTATATATATTAATAAGGAAGAAATACAATCCATCCACAACTTATCCACATTTTAAGTGTTTACATAAAGTTATCAAGAAAATGTGGATAAGTTGTTTATAAGTCAATTATTTCATCTTATTTCTTCCATATACAGATTTTTCTTCTCTTATTATCCCCTACACATATATAAAAATTTATTGATTATTTGGGCAATCTGCGTTATTATAGACTATGAAAGACTATGTACACAACAGAAAATAATAAAGCTTGGAGATATATATGGAACTAATTTTAGAAAAATGGGAAGAAATACTCAAAACAATCAAAGAAGAATATGATGTAGCCGATGTCGCCTTTGATTTATGGTTAAAGCCTCTGCAAGTTTACAATCTCATAAATACAACACTTTATATACTTATTGATTCTGAACAGACAATGATGATCAAATATATAAGGAAGAAATATACCATACCCATCAAAATAGCCGTTGCAGAAATTACAGGGATTGAGTATGAGATTGAATTTATAGGTAATGACCAGGCGACCAATGTTCAGTCTCCAAAAGAAAAGAATGCCAAATTTTTAAATTCACAAAATACAAACTTAAACCCTAACTATATCTTTGACACTTTTGTAGTTGGAAAAAATAATTCTTTTGCACATGCTGCCTGCCTTGCGGTAGCAGATTCTCCGGGAGAAGTATACAACCCTCTCTATATTTATGGAGGACCCGGATTAGGTAAGACCCATCTGATGCAGTCAATTGGACATTTTATCTTACAGCAGAAGCCTGAAAAAAAAGTGTTATATGTTACTTCTGAAGAATTTACAAATGAGGTTATAGATTCTATTCGTAATGG
Organism: uncultured Lachnospiraceae bacterium; assembly: GCA_948688495.1. Taxonomy (GTDB): domain Bacteria; phylum Bacillota; class Clostridia; order Lachnospirales; family Lachnospiraceae; genus Petralouisia. The sequence continues at coordinate 1,008 of CAPQSW010000024.1, forward strand.
TAATGCTTCTGCCATGAACAAATTACGTGAGAAATACCGGACGGTAGATGTACTGATGATTGATGACGTACAGTTTATAATAGGAAAAGAAAGCACACAGGAAGAATTTTTCCATACATTTAATGTGCTTCACTCCGCCGGTAAACAAATTGTTCTGTCTTCCGACAGACCTCCAAAAGATATGGAAACATTAGAAGAAAGAATACGTTCCCGTTTTGAATGGGGACTTCTTGCTGATGTCGGTTATCCCGACTATGAAACACGTATGGCCATTCTACGCCGAAAGGAAGAAATAGACGGATTTTTCTTGGAAGATAACATCTTAGATTACATTGCTACCAACATTAAGTCAAATGTCCGCGAGCTGGAAGGTGCATTAAACAAATTGCTGGCTCTTTCCAACCTGGAACATAAAGACATTACAATGGAAGTTGCCGTTCAAGAGCTTCAGAATATTATTTCACCGGACAAGCCCAGGGAAGTTACGCCTCAGCTTGTCATTGAAATCGTAGCGGAGCATTTTAATATATCTACGGACCAGATGATTTCAAAAACAAGAAGCAACAATATTGCGAAGCCAAGGCAGATTGCCATGTACTTATGTAAAAATATGACAGAAGCTTCTTTAGACACAATTGGAGCTTTATTGGGAGGAAGAGATCACTCTACCGTTCTTTATGGAGTCAATAAAATTGCAGAAGAATATGACAAGGATGAAAACTTTCATCATTTAGTTGAGACAATTAAGAAAAAAATTAACCCCAATTAAATGTTTACAATTGTTGATATTAATTTTTTCCACATATTATCAAAAGCAATTCAAGATAACATTCACATAGTTATACAAAAGCTTTAAGCTCTCAAAGTCTTTATAATTCAGGCTTACAGATTTTATGAACATATTAACATACCCTATGAATAATAATATGAATCTCTTATTATAAATATATTTTTATGTCCAGGAAGGAGTTATTCACATCATGAAGATCATATGCTCGAAATCAAATCTTCTACAAGGAGTAAATATTGTATCAAAAGCTGTGCCATCCAGAACTACAATGGCAATTCTTGATTGTATTTTAGTTGATGCTTCTACTAATGAGATAAAACTTACAGCAAATGATATGGAGTTGGGAATTGAGACAAAGATAGAAGGAGAAATTGCCGAACGCGGTGTTATTGCCCTTGATGCGAAGATTTTTTCTGAGATTGTTAGAAAACTTCCGGATAACGAGGTCACAATCGAGACAGATTCTTCTTTTAAAACAGTGATTACCTGTGAAAAGGCAAGATTTAATATTATAGGAAAGTCTGGAGAGGATTTCTCCTATCTTCCCTATATAGACAGAAATGTATCCATTGAATTAACCCAGTTTACATTAAAAGAAGTTATTCGTCAGACAATTTTTTCTATTTCAGACAGTGATAACAACAAATTGATGACAGGAGAATTGTTTGATATTAAAGAGAACCAGTTAAAAGTTGTCTCCCTGGATGGGCACCGCATTTCCATCCGTAATATTGAATTAAAGGAATTTTATGATGAACACAAGATTGTAGTGCCAGGCAAGACACTTCAGGAGGTAAGTAAAATTCTTCCAGGAGACTCTAATGAATATGTGAATATTTTCTTTACGGATAATCATATCGTGTTTGAGTTTGGAAGTACTACTGTAGTTTCCAGATTGATTGAAGGTGATTATTTTAAGATTGAACAGATGTTGTCTCCAGATTATGAGACAAAGATTAATATCAATAAACGTGAGCTTTTAGATTGTATTGACAGGGCAACCCTTCTGGTAAAAGAAGGGGATAAAAAACCTATTATTATGACAATTTCAGATGAAAATATGGAATTGAAGATAAATTCTTTTATTGGTTCTATGAATGAAAATATAGATATTGTGAAAGAGGGCAAGGACATTATGATTGGATTTAATCCAAAGTTTTTTATTGACGCCCTCCGTGTAATTGATGAAGAAGAAGTAACACTTTATATGGTAAATCCAAAGGCTCCGTGTTTTATTCGGGATGATGAAGGTAAGTTTATTTATCTTATTCTGCCGGTTAATTTTAATGCAGCTACAAATTGATGGAAAGGAAAATATGGAAGAAATTAAGATAAGAGATGAATATATCAAATTGGGCCAGGCATTAAAGGCTGCAAATTTGGTAGATTCGGGAATAATGGCAAAAGTAGTGATTCAGGATGGACTTGTTACTGTTAATGGAGAAGTAGAGACCCGGCGAGGGAAAAAATTAATAGACGGAGATATTGTTTCCTTTGATGGGGAGACAATTGTAATAAAAAAATGATATTGAAGTCCATTGCCCTAAAGCATTTTCGAAATTACAGTGATATGTATATGGAATTTGACAAAGGCACGAATATTTTATATGGGGATAATGCTCAGGGAAAAACAAATATTCTCGAAGCTGTCTATGTCAGTGGGACCACCAGATCCCATAAAGGAAGCAAGGATAAAGAATTAATTCAGTTTGGCCAGGAAGAATCCCATATTCGTACAGTAGTCGAAAGGGATGGATTGGATTATCAGATTGATATGCATATTAAAAAGAATAAACCAAAAGGAATAGCTATCAATAAGATACCAATCCGAAAGGCGTCAGAATTATTTGGAATTTTAAATATTGTATTTTTTTCTCCAGAAGATTTAAATATCATCAAAAATGGTCCTTCTGAGAGGCGAAGATTTCTTGATGTTGAGCTCTGTCAGTTGGATAAAATTTATCTGTATCATTTGACCAAGTACAATAAAACATTAAACCAAAGAAATAAACTTCTAAAAGATATTCATTACAGGCCGGAGCTTAAAGATACTCTCCCTGTATGGGATATGCAGCTAGCAGAATATGGAAAAAAAATCATTGATGCGAGGAAGAAGTTTATAGATAGGTTGAATGAAATTGTACCTCAGATTCACAGAAATATTTCTGGGAACAGAGAAGATTTGATTCTTCGCTACGAGCCTAGTGTTGAGGAATACTCTATGGAAGAAGAAATTTTGAGAAATCAGGATAAAGATTTGAAATTTGGTGTGACTTCTGTAGGACCCCACAGGGATGATATGTGTTTTATGATTCAGGATATTGATATTCGCAAATATGGTTCCCAGGGACAGCAGAGGAGTTGTGCGTTATCTTTAAAGCTTTCCGAAATTGAACTTGTAAAAAAAGCAATCAGGGAAACACCCATATTGATATTAGATGATGTATTGTCAGAACTTGACAGCGGCCGTCAGAACTTTCTTCTAAACAGCATTCATGATATTCAGACGGTGATTACTTGTACTGGTCTGGATGAATTTGTAAAAAACAGGTTTGAGATAAATAAGATATTTAAAATAATAAATGGAACTGTCAATGATGAAATAGAAAAGTTGTAAAATTGGAGGAATTACATGAATACAGATGCAAATACAAGTACAAATGCAGAATATGGAGCAGATCAGATTCAGATTCTGGAGGGGTTGGAAGCGGTTCGTAAACGTCCCGGTATGTATATTGGAAGTACTTCCTCACGAGGACTCCATCATCTTGTATACGAAATAGTAGATAATTCCGTGGATGAAGCTTTAGCAGGTTATTGTGATACAATTGAAGTAACCATTTTAAAGGATAATTGTATCCAGGTAATAGACAATGGACGTGGTATTCCTGTTGGGATTAATCATAAGGCAGGTCTTCCTGCAGTTGAAGTAGTATTTACTGTACTTCATGCAGGTGGAAAATTTGGAGGAGGGGGATATAAAGTATCCGGTGGTCTTCATGGAGTAGGAGCATCAGTTGTAAATGCCCTTTCCAACTGGCTGGAAGTAGAGATTTTTCATGAAGGAAAAATTTATAAGCAGCGTTATGAAAAGGGAAACAGCATGTATTCTCTGAAAGTAATTGGGGAATGCGAAAAAGATAAGACAGGAACGAAAGTGGTATTTTGTCCGGATGGCAGTATTTTTGAGGATACTGTATTTGATTATGATACATTAAAACAACGCCTTCGGGAGATGGCTTTTCTTACCAAGGGAATCAGAATCTGTCTGAGAGACGAGAGGGAAGGATTGGAACAGGAAAAAGAGTTTTATTATGAAGGCGGTATCAAGGAGTTTGTCACCTACCTAAACCGCAGCAAGGAAGCTCTTTATGAGAATGTTATCTACTGTGAAGGTGAGAGGGATGGTGTGTTTGTGGAAGTGGCATTGCAGCATAATGATTCTTATAACGATGCTACTTATAGTTTTGTAAATAATATTACAACACCAGAGGGCGGCACACATCTGGCAGGATTTCGTAATGCACTGACGAAAACATTCAATGCTTATGCCAAGACAAATAAGATATTAAAGGAAAATGAGACAGCACTCTCCGGTGAGGATATAAGAGAAGGCATGACAGCGGTTATCAGTGTAAAAATTTCAGAGCCGCAGTTTGAAGGACAGACAAAGCAAAAGCTTGGAAATAGTGAGGCAAGGGGAGCTGTGGATAGCGTTGTCAGTGAACAGCTTACTTATTTCCTGGAACAGAATCCTGCAGTTGCAAAAGCAATCTGTGAGAAATCTTTACTTGCACAGCGTGCAAGGGAAGCGGCAAGGAAAGCAAGAGATTTAACGAGAAGGAAAACTGCACTGGAGGGAACCTCCCTTCCGGGCAAACTGGCGGACTGCTCAGATAAAGACCCCAAGAATTGTGAGATTTTTATTGTCGAAGGGGATTCCGCGGGAGGCTCTGCAAAGACAGCGAGAAGCCGGGCAACCCAGGCAATTTTGCCTTTGCGCGGAAAGATTTTGAATGTAGAAAAAGCGCGGCTGGATAAAATTTACGGAAATGCAGAGATAAAAGCAATGATTACTGCATTTGGTACTGGAATACATGAGGATTTTGACATTACAAAGCTGCGCTACCATAAGATTATCATTATGACGGATGCGGATGTGGACGGCGCCCATATCAGCACGTTGATGTTGACATTTTTGTATCGGTTTATGCCGGAATTGATACGGCAGGGATATGTCTATCTGGCAAAGCCACCGCTCTATAAGATAGAAAGAAATAAAAAGGTATGGTATGCCTATGATGATGTGGAGCTTTCCAATATTTTGGAAGATATAGGCAGAGATGGAAGCAATAAGATACAGCGGTATAAAGGATTAGGGGAAATGGATGCGGAGCAGCTCTGGGAGACTACTATGGATCCGGAGACCAGAATATTGGAGAGAGTGACAATTGATGATACTTCGGCATCTGAGATTGATTTGACATTTACAACTTTGATGGGAGATAAGGTAGAGCCGAGACGTGAATTTATCGAGGCAAATGCGCAGTATGTGCAAAATTTAGATGTGTAGTAGTTTACAATGGTATCTTTGCGAATAGAGTGTGCAAAACTGTGGCTTAAATAATAGGAGGAAAGTGAATGGATGACACAATTTTTGACAGAATTGATGATGTAGACCTGAAAAAAACAATGGAAAGTTCCTATATAGATTATGCCATGAGCGTAATTGCATCCAGAGCCCTGCCGGACGTCAGGGATGGTTTGAAACCTGTACAGAGAAGAATTCTCTATGCTATGATTGAGTTGAACAATGGACCGGACAAACCTCATCGCAAATGTGCCCGTATTGTCGGTGATACCATGGGTAAATATCATCCGCATGGAGACAGCTCTATTTATGGGGCTTTGGTAAATATGGCGCAGGAATGGTCTACACGTTATATGCTGGTGGATGGTCATGGAAATTTTGGATCTGTAGATGGTGATGGCGCGGCGGCAATGCGTTACACGGAAGCACGTCTGAGCAAAATTTCTATGGAAATGCTTTCAGATATCAATAAAGATACCGTAGATTTTGGTCCAAACTTTGATGAAACAGAGAAAGAACCCCTTGTGCTTCCATCACGTTTTCCGAACCTTTTGGTAAATGGAACAACTGGAATTGCTGTCGGTATGGCAACAAATATTCCTCCACATAATCTCAGGGAAGTTATTGCAGCGGTAGTAAAAATTATAGATAATCAGATAGAAGAAGACAGGGATACGGAAATAGAAGAAATTTTGGATATTATCAAAGGTCCAGATTTTCCTACCGGGGGAATGGTTCTTGGAACTTCCGGGATTGACCAGGCATACCGTACCGGGCGTGGAAAGGTAAAAGTACGTGCGGTAACGGATATAGAACCTATGGCAAATGGGAAGAACAGAATTGTGGTAACAGAACTTCCCTATATGGTAAATAAAGCAAGATTAATTGAGAAAATTGCTGATATGGTACACGAAAAGCGTGTAGATGGGATTACGGATCTCCGTGATGAGTCAAACCGGGAAGGTATGCGCATTTGTATTGAGCTTCGCCGTGACGTGAATCCAAATGTTGTACTAAATCAGCTCTATAAGCATACCCAGTTACAGGATACCTTTGGCGTTATTATGCTCGCCCTGGTTAACAATGAGCCTAAGGTATTGAACCTTAACGATATGCTGGGATATTACCTGAAACATCAGGAAGATGTTGTCACCAGAAGAACAAAATATGAGCTGAATAAAGCGGAAGAACGTGCGCATATTTTGGAAGGATTGTTGATAGCCCTTGATAATATTGATGAGGTAATCAGCATTATCCGTAACAGTGAGAATGTACAGCTTGCAAAATCAAGGCTGATGGAACGCTTTACCCTTTCGGAAGCACAGGCACAGGCGATTGTTGATATGCGTCTGCGTGCTTTGACGGGATTGGAACGAAGCAAACTGGAAGCAGAATATAAACAGTTAATGGATCTCATCGCAGAACTGAGGTCTATTCTTGCTGATAGAAAGAAGCTTTTGGGTGTTATCCGGGAAGAAATAATGGCAATTTCCGATAAATATGGGGATGACAGAAGAACTTCCATCGGATTTGATGAGTATGATATTTCCATGGAAGATTTAATTCCGGTGTCTAATACGGTCATTACTATGACAAAACTTGGATATATCAAGCGCATGAGCGTAGATAATTTCCATAGCCAGAACCGTGGAGGCAAAGGAATCAAGGGAATGGAGACCATTGACGATGATTATATTGAAGAACTTCTGATGACCACTACGCATCATTATTTGATGTTTTTTACGAATACAGGAAAGGTTTACCGGATAAAGGCTTATGAGATTCCAGAGGCCGGGCGGACAGCGCGTGGTACAGCAATTATCAATATTCTGCAGCTCCAGCCTGGGGAAAAGATTACCGCGGTAATTCCGATTAAAGAATACAAGGACGATCATTATCTGTTTATGGCGACAAAGAACGGTATTGTTAAGAAAACACCCATTACAGATTACTCTAAGGTGCGCAAAAAAGGGCTTGCGGCAATCAATCTCAGGGAAGAAGATGAATTGATTGAAGTTAAATTTACGGATAATACAAAAGATATTATTCTTGTGACAAAATTCGGTCAGTGTATCCGATTCCATGAGACGGATGTAAGAAGTACTGGAAGGACTTCTATGGGAGTCATAGGCATGAATCTTTCTGACAGGGATGAAGTTATCGGCATGCAGATGAATACCCAGGGTGAGTATCTTTTGATTGCTTCCGAGAAGGGGCTTGGTAAATTAACCAGAATGGAAGAATTTTCACCCCAGAACCGTGGCGGCAAGGGTGTGAAGTGTTATAAGATTACAGAAAAGACGGGCAATATTATTGGCGTCAAAGCTGTGAATTATGAGAATGAGATTATGATGATTACTACCGAAGGTATTATTATCCGCATGAAGGTGGAAGGAATCTCTGTTCTTGGACGTGTGACATCCGGTGTGAAGCTTATGAACTTGTCAGATGATATTACGGTAGCAAGTATTGCCAAGGTGCGTGAGGATAAATCTTTGATGGAGAATACAGAGGAAAATGAGATTCTCACCAAAGAAGAAGAAGAACTGAGTGTGAAAAAAGCAGAAGAAGCGGCAAAGAAGATGAACAGCCCGGTAGAAGAATTAGAGAATAAAAATGTGCAAGGTGTAGATAATTTGGAAAAAATGACAGATCAGAAACAGATTAATGAATTGATTGCCAGGGCAGAAGCAGACCAGGAAGATCAGAATGCAGGGGAATAGGAAAGCCATTCCAGAAAGAAGAAATCTTTTAGGTGTTACAAGATTTTATGGATACTCGATTAGGTTCAGAATCAGTCAAAGTATATAAAGAACGCAATGGATTTATTATTTTTCAAAAAGATATTTTGTATGCCTATTCTATATTATGATGAAAAAGGCAGGGGTATAATCCTATGAAAAAGTTTTTATTGTGCATGTCCTGTTTCCTGCTGTTTACATTCGTGGCCTGTGCAGGTTCAGCGGATAACGGCATAGAGCCGGAAGTAGAGACAGATGTTAAAACAGAAACCATAGATGCTGCGGATGTTGTGGGAGATGACAAAAATACAACGGATATTACAGGGGATGCTGTGGATATTACAGAGGATACCATGGACAAAAGCGCGCTGGATGTTTCATATGACCAAGATAAGCCTTTCACCTTTGACATTAACGATTATTATACAGAAAGACAGGAACAAGATACTTCCCCGAACGCGTACCGCGTAATCTATGCGCAGATCATTAAAAAACTGCCGGAGGATATACAGTTTGGATTTATCTGCCTGGATGATGACGATATTCCTGAGCTGGTAATTCGACCGGAAATAACTGCCTATTATATCTATACGGTCAGGGACGGCATATTGTCCTGTCTTGTAGACTCCGTTCATACGAAAGCAATGTGTTATTATGGGAGGAAAGGTATTATTTCCGTATTTTGGACGGCACGCGGCGGAGGCGATTCGGGTGAGTATGGCTATCTCTATTATCAAGTATCGGAGGATCAGACAATTACAGATTACAGCGATCCGATATTAACCTGGAGTTATGAGGCCGTCTATGATGAAAATAATAATTTTACGGGCGAGGGCGAGGTGACCTGTTCCTACATGGACAGGTATATAGATGAGGAAGCTTATGATGAGGTATGCAGGGAGCTGGGGATTGATGGCGAAAAAAGAGGTCTTGGTGGAGACATTGACATGGAATCCACTGTCCTGATGTTAAGCCACCCGGCCCCGGCAGATCCTGCACCATCCGGGAAGGCGCATGACGCCTACCGGGAAGCATACAAAAAGAAGCTGGAGGACTCTGCAGTTGACATAGAATTTTACTTTATTTATTTGGATGATGACGACATCCCGGAATTGGCAGTCTGCGAAGATGAATCCCTCTATTCCGTTTATACATTTAAAGACGGCGAACTGTCCTGCCTTGCAGATTCCATGAAAACAGAATATATGTATTATTATGAGAGGCAGGGCGTCATCTGTCTTTCTGATGGATGGGAATGGCAGAGTGAAGGAAGGACACTCCGTTATTACCAGACGTCCGCGGGGGAAACGCTTATGGATGACAGCCAGCCGGTATTGGAGAGCAGCAGTAAAGAACTTTATGGTGAAGAAGGAAGGAAATTTGACGAAGAAGACGTCCTAAGACATTACCGCTATATGGGAGAGGATACGGATCAGGAAACCTACGAAAAAATATGTGGGGAGCTGGGGATTACGGAGGACAGGGAGAAAGGAAATATCCTTGAGAAAGAAATCGCCCTTGAGTTATTGAATCCATAATACTATTTTTCCTTGTAGATTCTATACGGTAGATGAAAAGTTGATTTATGTTGAAGCCCACGTTGAATTTTCAACGTGGGCTTCAATATTATTTTTTTCTGATATTATTTCAAGTCTTTCAATTAATTCAAGCTAAGGCTGAACTGTTACCCTTATTGTATAAAATAGCATGAAATACTTCACATTTCCCAAAATTTTTGTTAGAATGTTACTATCTATTCTGAGAAAGATAGGGCAATTGTAAATAGTTAATATGGCGTTTTTATACGTCTTAAATTAAAAAAGAAGGGAAAGGAGAGGTATTTTTATGAAAGGACGCAAGATTAAGAAATTTTTAGGTCTGATTCTCACAGCATCACTTATGTTGGGTATGAGCCATCCTGTGGGAAATGTGCAGGCGGAGGACAATTTATTGGCAGGTACGCAGCTTTTGGCACATTATGAATTTAACGATGGGGGAAAAGACTCCTCTGGCAATAACAATCATGCCACAATTGGCAATGGTGTCACTGTGAGTAATGGGGTTGCTTCCCTGCCTGGCGGCACAAAGGATGGAAGCCAATACATCACACTGCCGGAAGGTATGTTTGACAGACAGGATACGCTTACAATTTCCATGTGGATCAAGGATAACGACCCGCGGGAAAACTGGCTGGCTGCATTCTTCTTTGGGAGTAAGAACAGCAGCAAAAATACGCCTACAAATTATTATTACTTTGTACCTTGTGAAAAGCAGCATAATACGTTGAAGCTGGTGGTGACAAATTCTGTGAATGAAGAAAATCCTTCGAGTACGGAGAAGGGATTCCGGGAGAGTGATAATACAGAAAGTTATTATGGCAAATGGACCCACTATGCGATTGTAATCCAACCATCATCCATGAAATGTTATATCAATGGAGATTATATCGGCACTAAATCAGTGAACAGAAAAGTCAGTGATTTTGGCACAGGACTGCAGGCATACATTGGCAAATCCAATTATCCTGACCCGCTGTATCAGGGAGATTTTAAAGATTTCCGTGTCTATAAGAATGCATTAAGTGAGGCGCAGATTCGTCAGGCTGCAGGAATCAAGGAGGAAGTATCAGAATATTCCATGACGATTGATGGAAATAATGTTACAAAGAAACTGAGTGATAACCTCTACGGATTATTTTTTGAGGATATTAACAGCTCTGCCGATGGCGGACTTTACCCTGAGATGGTGAAAAATTATTCCTTTGAAAATGCTTATATGCAGAATGATGGAGGAGACTATTTTAAAAAGAATGGCTATGTGACGGTCGGTCACTATAAGTTACACTGGACAGCTTCCCCTGAGGGGAATTTTGATGTAAACAGCTCAGATACACAGAGTACAGAAGAAAGTTTGAATGAGACAAACCCACACTATGCAATTCTTACCGGCAATGTTACTTTGCAGAACGGTGGTTTTGCACCACAAAATAACCCAAATGGTGCGGCAATGCCGGTGAAGCCGTTAAATGCAACAAAAAAGACAGGTACTTACACATTTTCTGTATTTACAAAAGCTTCTTTGGGTTATAGTGGAACCATGAAGGTAAAATTGGTGGATGACAGTGGGAACGCTTTAACAGATGAGAAAGAAATTACCCTGGATGCAGACGGAACATGGAAGAAGGTTACCACAGAACTGACTTCCAAGGTAACATCAAATACCAAGGGAAAGCTGGTACTTTCCGTACAGGGCGCAGAATCTAATGACAAGCTCTATCTTGATATGGTGTCTGTGATTCCACATGACAGCTATGGCTACGGTAATAAAAATTATGCTTACGGCGTAGGCGTCCGTCAGGATTTACTGGATTTAATGATGGACTTAAATCCGAAGTTTATGCGTTTCCCGGGTGGATGTATCGTAGAAGGCTTTAACTGGGAAGGTCTCTATGACTGGAGGGATTCAATTGGACCTCTGGAGGAACGAAAGAGTAATACCAACCGTTGGGAGAATTGGAATAATGAAAATCGTACCTGGGGATATATGCAGTCTTATGGGTTTGGATACCATGAGCTTTTATCCTTATGCGAAGATTTTAATATGGAACCGTTTCCAATTTTAAGCGCCGGACTTCTCTGCCAGTATGAGACAAAGGACGTCGACGCCAAGACGGGAGATGAATTACAGGAATTTATTGATATGGCAACTCAGCTTTTGGATTACTGCTGGGGTGATGCATCAAGGAATCAATGGGCGGCAAAGAGGGCGCAGAATGGACATGAGAAGCCCTTTAACCTCAAGTATCTGGGAATCGGTAATGAGAATGCCTTTGCGAAGTATTTTGATAACTTTGATGTAATTAAGGAAGCTGTGGAGGAATATGCAAGGGTGAATTATCCGGGACATGAGCTTCATATCATTTCCAGTGCAGGACCGACTTCCAATTCCAATCCTTCCGGGGATGGATATTTCTCACGTTCGCTGGAATATGCCTATGACCGTCTGGCTCAGACTGTTCCGGGTGAGACGCTTGTGGATGAGCACTACTATGAGTCGGAATCCTTTATGTATGACAATGTTGACCGTTATGATTACTATCAGCGTACCAATCAGGGCGGGAGTAATGTATTTGTAGGGGAATATGCGGTAAAGAATGATAATAAATACAATACAGCCCTTGCGGAAGCATGTTATATTACGGGCCTTGAGCGCAATGCAGATGTCGTTACAAATATTTCCTATGCGCCTCTATTATATAAGGTAGGAAGTTTAAGCTGGTCCCATGACTTAATCTATTTTGATGAATTTAATACGGCGAAATCTACAAATTACTATGTACAGAAGATGTTTTCCAATAATTATGGAACAGATTTGATTGGTACGGAATTAGAGGCCAGGGGAAAAGACTACAGCAACTATGGAAGCCCGATTCTTGGAATGAATGGTGCAGAGGGCTATATTGACAAAGTAGTTGTCTATGATAAAGATGGAAAGATTCTGTTGGAAGATGATTTTAACGACAATACGAATGGATGGACATCGTTTAAGGGCAGCAATAGTTTTACAATCAGCGATGGTTATCTGACATTTACAGGAAACAGTGGGATCAACGCTGTGTACCTTCCAAAAGCTGTTCAGGAGAAATGGAAGAATTTCAGAATTGAGGTAAGGGAAGCAGTCAAAACTTCGGGGGATGGTGGATTTGTAGCTGGCGCAGGGTACGACAATCAGTATTACTGGTATACCATAGATGGAAGCGGCGCCCGTATGGAGGTTACCAGACCAGAACGTGGTGGTACGGAACTCAAGACAAAGATGCTTGGAAATAATTTTGCCAATAAGCATTACAAGACCGAGGAGCTTACGGCTATACAGACGGATGATAATATGGACATTGCCTTTAATTATGGTGTAGGCGGGAAGCTGGAAGCAAGTTATACCAGCGGTTCAGTCAGCGCTGCAAATACTGCAAAGTATGATTTTTCAAGTGTACTGAACCAATATCAGACAGATATTTACCAAGTAGTGAATAAAGATGATAAGAATGTATACATCAAGCTGGTGAATCCAGACAGGCAGAGAAAATCCATTCAGTTGAATTTCAAGAATTTGAATGTGGATAGTAAGGCAGAGGTTACTACTTTAACCGGAGGATTGGGAGAAGCCAATGCGATTGGAGAGGAAATTGTTGTACCGACAACTATGATGCAGAGTATACAGAATAACACGATAAATATGCCTCTGTCCGGCTGTTCTGTAAATGTTATCCGGGTGCCGTTGGCTCAGAATAGCACGAATCCCAAACCAGAACCTAAGCCAGAGCCACAGCCACAGCCACAGAAGCCGCAGCCTAAGAGCGTAAGCTTGAATGTTGGAAAATCAATTACCATCGGCCAGGGTGAGAGCGTGACTTTAAAGGCAACGGTAAAGCCTGTCGACGCTTCTAAGAAAGTAACCTGGACGTCAAGCAAGAAATCAAATGTTACAGTAAAAGGTGGCAAAGTTACTGGGAAAAAACCTGGAAAGTCTGTAATAACAGTAAAGACGACGAATGGAAAGAAAAAGACATGTACCGTTACGGTTAAGAAAAAACCGAATAAGATTACCTTAAATGCAAAGAGTAAGACTTTGAAGAAAGGAAAGACCTTCCGCATAAAGGTAAAATTCCCGAAAAATACCTACAGCTATAAGCTGACATATTCTTCCAATAAGAAGAAGGTTGCAACAGTCTCCACGAAGGGCACTGTAAAAGCAAAGAAAAAGGGCAAGGCAGCGATTACGGTAAAGACCTATAATGGAAAGAAAGCAAAGGTAACAATAACAGTTAAGTAAAACCATTTACAGTTTAAAAAGATGACCCCATGGAATGAGTTCCATGGGGTTATCCTTATACTTTGTCTCCTTCCCTGCAGTTGCAGGTTCTATTTCGTGAGCGTAATTGTAACTTTTGCTTTCTTGTTCGTGCCGTCTGTTGATGCAGCGGTGACAGTCACTTTTTTGCCTTTTCCTGATTTCTTTGTGGTCAGTTTGCCTTTGCTGTTGATGGAAGCATACTTTGCACTCTTCTTATCAATGCTCCAGATAAGCGATTTGTTGGCTTTCTTCCCATTTGTCTTGATGGCTGCCTTGATGGTAACGGCTTTTCCTGCCTTCACCTTCTTGGCTGCCTTTAAGGAAATCTTCGTTACGGCATTCTTCATGATCTTAATCTTGATCGTAGTTTTCTTCTTGCTTCCGTCTTTGGCTGTTACAGTGACGGTCACAGTCTTTCCAGCGCCAGCTTTCTTTGTTGTTACCACGCCCTTACTGCTTACCTTTGCATATTTCTGCTGCTTCTTGGCAATGGAGAAGGTTGCGCTGCTGCTTGCTCCTGCAGGCGCTGCGGTTACTTTCAGGGTTACTTTCTTGCCGGCTGCAATCTTAGGAGACTTGCTTCCTGAGGTTTTATCAGTTACGGTAAGTTTGGTAACCAATTTCTTTAAAGCCTTCTGTTTTGCTTTGAGGTTGTTTAATGCGTCATTTATTTCTTTCTGTGTCGCGTTGTTCTTGCTGCTGACGCTCTTTGCGTTGTTCAATGCTGCCTGGAAGTTCTTCCATGTAGCTGCGGTGTAGTCTTTTTGATTGAGTTTATTCGCTGCTGCAATTGCCTTGTTTAGCTCAGTCTTATTTGTAGTTACAGCTTTCGTAAGTTTTGCCTTTGCTGCTGTAAGCTCGTCGGTCGCATTCTTTACCTGATCCTTGGTTGCATTGGATCTGCTGCTGATTGCCTGCGCCTTCTTAAGTGCAGCTTGAAATGCTTTCCAGTTGTTATCCTGTACATAATCTTTGCTCTGCAGCGCTGCGGCATCCGTAACGGCATCTCCAAGAGCTTTCTTTTGTGCTTCGGAAGGCTTATATTCATCTTTTACAACAAGTCCTTCTGCCGCTGTCTTAACCGCTGCTGTTGCTGCTTCTATCTCGGCAGTCGTCAGGTCTGTCTTGAGGGACAGTGCTTTGAGCGCTTCATACGCTTCCAAATATTTCTGATAGCTTTCCTCGGTGTAAGCGTCTTTCACATCTTCTTTGTTGTCTGCAATTGCTTCTTCCAGAAGCGCCTTTATTTCTTGTGGCAGCTCCTTGGGAATTATAATTGTCAGTGATTTTGTATCGGATACGGTTGTGACTGTCTTGCTTGTGATTGTCGCTGTCAGCCTCACATTCTGGTTACTCGTACCGCGTGTTACCGTTGCTGTCTTTCCATCCTCTGATATCTTGACTGCGGAGTTAGTAGTTGTCCACGCGATGGTACAGTTATGTTCCGTATCTTCTGTCTTAAATGTAATTGTATTATCTGCATTGATTACCGGCGCCTCGAGTGCTGCCTTTGCGGCTGCCACGTTCCTCTCGGCTTTCTGCTCCGGAGTCAATGCCGGAATGGTAACTGTAATATCAACACTGCCCTTTATGGACGTCTGTGTCTTATGTGTAATGTGTGCGGTCAGCGTTACCTGTGCTTCTTCATCTCCACGTGTTACCGTTGCCGTCTTGCCATTTTGTGAAATCTCGACTGCGGAATCTTCCGGCGCTGTCCATGTAATCGTGCATTTGTCTGCGCTGTCTGCCTGAGGAAGTGTGATCTTATCATTTTCACCAACTGTCAGGCCATTGGTTTCCAGCTCTGTTTTTGCAGCGTTTACGTCATCACGTGCTTTCTCTGTAGCTGTCTTATCACCGATCTTGGGAATTTCAATTTCAAACTCTTTTGTAACAGACTTTTCTACGTCCTCGTTATGGTATGTGATGGTTGCTGTAACCTTAAACGTAACTGCGCTGTTTCCTCTGATAAGCTTAATCTTCTTACCAGCCTCAAGAACCTCAATTTTACCCTGCATCTCAGGAATCGTCCAACGAATGCTGCAGTTCTCTTGGCTGACTGTGTCCGTAAATGTAACCGTATCAACTCCGTCTTCTGTAAGAATCTCCGGCTGCGTAAGATCTTCCTTTGCCTGTGCAAGCTTCGTCTCTGCATCCAAAACCGTTTCATCCCGCTGATACATACGGCTTACTTCATTTGCTGTCAGCGCTCTGTCATAAATCTTGTACTCATCGAGCAGACCGTCATAGTATTCCCCAGAGCCCCAGGTTCCTTTTCCGATGTAGATCACACCTCCGTCTGCGCCAAGAATATTGGTAAGCTTCTGCGTGCTGTCGGATTCTTCCGCTGCCTTCACTCCGTCGATGTAAAGGATTGTTTTATCTTTATAGACTACCAGGTCTACCTTGCGCCATTCGTTCTCAAGCTCTGTCTTCTCCAGGCTGTGTCCGCTGTTTCCATCGAAACGTTCGGATTTCATGGAATTTTTCGCATCCAAAAGGGCAAGGTAATGTCTTTGGCTGTTGTTACTAATGCCTTTGCCATCCCTGGCAGCAAAGAACGTCCAGGAACCATGTCCTGTCTGGGCAAAATTAGATTTGCTGTAGTAGGATACTGTAATTTCCTCTTTGCCCTTTAACAGTGCAGAATTGTCTTCTTTTGTTACTTCGAGCCATGTATTAGCGCCCAGTTTTACAGCCTTGCCGAACTTTCCATCGGTATTATAATTAATATTAGCAGCTCCATTCTTTGTTGCAATGGCGCCGTTCCCTTTTGTTCCGTCTGTTGCATCATCAAAGTTGAAGTTTGCAATCAGTTTCCCCAGAAGGTCGGCGTTTGTCATATATTTTTCTACCTTCGTGGTGAATGTCATTGGCTGTGACTCAGCCGTGCCATTTGTAACCTTTGCTGTTATGGTAACAGCTGCATCCCGGTCTGTCGGCCTTGTAACCTTTACTTTGTAAGTCTTGTTTGCTTCGTCTTTTACAAATTTGACAGTATCGTTATTGGAGGTCCATGTAACCGTGGACTTGAAATCACCAATTTCTGCCGGAAGCGTCAAATTGCAGTCTTCACTCAGATTATCCGGTATGATGATGGAGTCAAGTGCAAGGATATCCTCTTCGATCTTCTCTGCATCCGTGTATGCTTTTCGAAACTGTACCGACAATGACGGACGGCTCGCCTCATCTGCTGTCAGTCCTGCTATAACTACCTGGGCAGTAGGAACCTGCAGGCGGAAGGCAATTTTAGCCTGTTTTGCCTTAGCTGCTGCCAGGACAAGTTTCTTGACATCAAATGTGATAACCCTGTTCGTGTCCGTCTTTGCCAGCCATTCCGCACACCATGTTACATGATCCTTGTCATAAGCATTCTCGCTCTCGTCAGCCGTATTCTTGGCTGCCGGATAAGTATCCGGATCAGCAGCTGTGATACCTTCAATACTCTTTGATTCTACAGGGTATAACCCGACCTTCATCTTGTTGTTATCTCCAAGATTAGCATTTACACTGTTGATATGCAGCTTCAGGGTTGCGTATTCTATTGATTCCGTATTAAATGTATTCCAGTCGATACTTCCCGCGCTGCCTTTTAACAGGGATGCAAGGTCAAATACCAGATAGCCGGGTCTGTCGCTTCCCACATTGGCGCCTGGACCAGTCTGGTAGGAGACATCTTTAATTCTCGGCGCACAGTATTGGGAACCAGCGTCAGAAGTAGTAGTCACGCCGACTTCTATTTTATTGCTTGTCTTGGTGTTTCCTGCTGTTTTTGTGGGGTTTTTCTTATCATCATATGACACCTGGGTATTTCCCATATCCGTCGGTGCTACAGAGTCTGGCTTTGCAACCTTCACATTAAATGGAATGGGGTACGAATCCGTCTGTGTTGCTGCGCCGTCGTCCGGGGAAACCGTTGCCGTCAGGGTCACCTTTTCGGAGAGGTTCTGGTTGTATTTTACCTTTCCTGTTCCTGCTGTCTCTGTTGTGTTAATCTTTGCTTCGTCGCTGCTCGACCATGTAATCCCTGCTATGACAGCCGTTTTGTAGCTGACTTTTTGCAGGAGCTTCAAATCGGATGCAACCTGATTCATGCCCAGGTTTCCGTTTAAGAATACCTTCTTTATTTCCGCCTTTATATGATCCTTCTGTTCATCTTCCGTTTTGTTGTAAAATTCCTGTCGGTCAAAGTTTTCTTCTGTACCTGCCTGGACGGCGATGGTTCCTTTGCCGTTATTTGTGTCGGCGAGCTCATATGTCAAAGTTGTGCTTTCCGGCAGCTTTCCTTTAGCAGCAACTGTAGCTTTTGTACCATTTATCGTAAGCGCCTTGTCATTGCTGTTCTTCCAGGTGAGCGTTTTACCCAGGTAAGTGTTCGGAAGTGTCAGATCCTTTGTCACCCTCTGAGGACTCTTGTTCTCACCGAGTATCTGCTTTTGAAGACCATTTTTGAAATCCTCCGCAGTTGCCGACTTCAGATATTCCTCTGCAGCCTCCTGATCTGTGAGGGCCTTATTGCTGACAGTCACATCATCAATCAGTCCTTTAAATCCCAGATCCCAGAAATTGGTGCCAAGGTAAATGGTTTGACTGTTCCCGGAAAGAACCGGCAGTGTGTAATCTGTGCTTTTTACAACCAGGACGCCGTTGTCATATACGCTGATCTGTTTGTCTGCGCCCTGCGTAATGGTGAGCATGTTCCATTTCCCTTTCTGGGGCGTTATTATTTTATCATAGTTCGCCACTCCGGAATCTGTTGCTTTCAGATTTTGCGACCAGATCTTATAGGAAGCCGTGTCCCCATCTTTTCCGGCAATCCCTATCCATTTTTGAGGATCATGGTAACCTGCAAAAAAGAGCTGGCTGTTTGTTGCAATATCCGTCTCCTCCTTGGGGCAGTACCACATGGATACGGTCCAAGTATCCCCAAGGTTATAATGCGGAAGCTCCAGGCCATAGCTGCCGTCCATGGACAGTGCTTTATCGCCGTTTGCATTGCTCCTTCCGGCAGCATATGTTACTTCTCCTTCATAATCCTTTAACTGCCATGTAGCGCCATCCAGTACTGCAGCGCCGTTTAATCCGTCGTTAAAATCATAGGTGAGGGTATTGGATTCGCCAAGCGCAACGCTTTTTGCAATCCGTGCCGGATACGTCCATTCCTTAGATACTGTGCTGCCAGCAACAGACAATTTTGCTGTCATGACTGCAGTATCGCCATTTTTTGCATTTTCCTGGATCGTTCCGTCATTGCCAATTGCATTTGTATTGCTGCTGGTCCATTTAATACTTAAGTTGATTCCATCCAGCATCTTGCTGGCATCTGTTGGAAGGACAAGATTGCTGCGGATTCTCTGGTAACCCTGATTTGTCCCAAGTATGCTGGGTTTTTCTATCTTATCCAGAGATTCCTGATATGTTTTGTCAGAGGTGGGTATGTACATTAAGGTGAAGTTATCCCAGGTTACCCAGTCCACCGCCGTATCTGCTTTTGCCGCTTTTATTCCGACTGTCAGCGTACCATTTGTGACAACCGTGCGGATGGGTGTATTCATATATCCGCCATTGAGAAAACTGGTTGCAGCGGTTTTCGCAGTACTGGGCTTAGAGTTTTCATCATCCAGATTTTTCAGTTGATGTTCTGTCCCATTGATATAATATATTCCCGGATTTGTACCCCGATAAAGACCTTGCACATTTAGTTCATATATGCCGTTTGGTATATTTTCAATGGTCTGGCTTAAGTCAAACTTTTTTTGGTAATATTCTGCACAGTAGTTTGAATGGTTTTCATTAGGTCCAATGGTTGGAGCAGTCTTAGTATCTAATGAATTTTTCCATTGGCTGATACTTGAATTATTTCTGGTAAAGGCAGCATCTCCAATCAAGGATGTGACGTCGACTCCATCATCTGACGAAACGGCTGTTACTTCTGTAATAAATTCTTCACGCGTAAGAAATCTCCATTTTGCATATCCACTTGGCTCATCTGGATCATCCAGAGCTGCAAATGCAACCACCGTGTTGTCTGCAGATGCCGTTAAGTATGCCGACCTATCCTCCTTCGCGATGGTATAACTTCCATCTTCGCATGGATCAATACTCAATGCTATTCTTTCATTATTGCTTCCGTCCAGATATCCGTCCTTCAGATAGTAAGTACCATATTTGAGGTAAGTCTTGCCGCCGTCATAAACCACCTCCATCAGTTCTCCATATGGAAGTGCGCTTGCCTGTGTACCCCAACTGTTGCCGCCGTTTAAAAATCCTCCCTGCGCGGCGTTGACAATATAGTACTTGCCGGCTTGCAGTTCGCCGGCTCTTACCGCCGCACCATCTGCCGCCGGCTCTACTGCCTTTACCGTAGATACATTTCCGGCAAATGCGGAAGTGACTGCCAGCGCGCACGCTAGCAGTCCGCTTAGCATTTTCTTAAATTTCATTATTATTGGCTCTCCTTTCCATAACTTTTTATTATACTTGCGGCTAATGAAATCTGCCGTAAATATAAAGATCCTTCATGACTGTAATTTTTCCTTCCTCCTTTCATAAAGCAATGTAACTTGTCATCTGCTTTTTTAATTTCTCTCCCATAATATGGACATGGGGACCCGCTTGCGGATCCCCTATTATGGAAAGAGGAAACTGTTTACTAGGGAAACAATTTCCTATGCGTGTGCATCATAGGCAATATGCACACTTTTAGTAAGCTATAACAGATATACTGTGTACAACTTACACAAACAATGGTAAATCTATATTTTAATTTTGGCAATTCTTCTTTTCAAGTTT
>CAPQSW010000024.1:21784-46110 GCA_948688495.1 uncultured Lachnospiraceae bacterium
AAGTAACATTTTTATCATCTATTAGTAAGGAAGGGAGAGAGAAAATGAAGCAAACAAAAGTTTTCCGTTTTTTGAAAAAAACGGCGTCATTTTGCCTAGTGGCAGCAGTATGTGTGACATCTTTGCCAGGCGGTGGATTGCTTACGGCAGAAGCAGCGGGAATGCCAGCGGAGAGAGATGATCCATCGATTGTCTATTTTGTAGACTGTGGGGATTATACGCCGGATACGGTGTGTGGGGGAGACCAGTTTGGAACCCACAACAGCGTGACCGATCAAGTGTACGCCACGGATGCAAAGACCGGTTATCAGTGGGGAATCGTAGACGCTGAGGAAGAATATTCAGCACAACCAGGAGCGCCAGAGCCCAACCGTAAAAATGGGACACCGCCGTCAAATGGAGGTGTATACACGGCAAATACCTGGGCGCAGGAAGAATTGAATGCAGCAAATTTGGCAAGCAAGACATCTACGAACCGTTATACAAAGAATTTTTATGAAAAAGGAATAACGGAGAGATTTTTACAGTACAAGTTTGAACTGGAAGACGGTAAATACGAAGTAACCGTCTGCTGTACGGATCCCTGGAGCTGCTCTAAGTCTCCGAATGCTTATCTGAACTATGGAAAGGAGAATCAGGTTACGATAAAGGAAGGTATGGAGGCGTCTGCTCAGAAGCCTGCCAAAATAGTAGCTGATGTCACAGGCGGAGAACTGACGGTTGACGTAAGGGCAGCGGGAAACGATAATAAGGCAATTAATCTTGCATATATTCTGATTAAAACTTACAAAGAGCCAACTGAGGAGGAGGCAAAGAAATTCGTCAGACGGGATTATGCAGCGTTGACCCTAACCGATACGGAGTTGAAATCAGACCTTACGCTTCCAACAGAGGGAAAGAACGGCACGAAAATTACCTGGAAAAGCTCGAATGAAGCAGTCTTGTCATCTACCGGAAAGGTAACAAGGCCGGCGGCAGGCAGAGCGGATGCTGCGGTAACACTGACAGCAACGGTCGCATTTGGTGGGATTTTCTCCATGACGAAAGAATTTTCGGTTAAGGTATTGGCAGAAAGTGATCTAAAGGACCTTCAGGAATTTTCATATGATGATGTGATGGTGACAGATGAATATTATAATACCGTGACAGAGAAGGATGTGGAATTTCTAAATAAATTTGACCCGGACAGGCTGTTGTATAACTTCCGTCTCACCGCGGGCTATACGGCAAATGAGATTAAAGAAAAAGATGTTCATGGAGATGGCACAGGCGCGTCAGGACCTTATCCGGGAGGCTGGGAGAACAGCCGTATTGGAGGGCATACGCTGGGACATTATCTGGCGGGAGCTGCGCAGGCGGTTGCCAACGGTTATGGACAGGAAACAGGAGAGGATGGACTTACCCTTTCAAGGCGCCTTGATTATTTGATTAAAGAATTGAAAAACTGCCAGGATAAGCTCAAAACAGGATTTATCTTTGGTGCGACAATGGCAAGTGTCAGTGACCCGGAACGCCAATTTGACTTGTTGGAGCAGGGAACGGACAAAGATACGTGGGTACCGTGGTATACTATGCACAAGATCGTGAATGGCCTGGTAGAAACATATAAATTGACAGGCAATGAGACAGCGCTTATCGTAGCTGAAAATTTGGGAGAATGGATTTACAACCGTACTTCCAAATGGAATACTACAATTCAAAATCGGGTGCTTGCCATAGAGTACGGCGGTATGAATGACTGTCTCTATGAGCTCTATAAATATGCGAAAGATGATTACCCCAATGCAGGGCATTTTGCAGTGGCAGCCCATTGGTTTGATGAAACAGCATTATTTGACAATATTCTTAACGGTGTGCCAAATTACTTAGATGGCAGACATGCGAACTGTACGATTCCTAAATTTATGGGCGCGTTAAACCGCTACCGTGCAATGAAGGATGAAGGAGATGAAAGCAGGTATCTGCAGTATGCCGAGGCGTTCTGGACTCTGATTACAGAGAAACATACGTATATCACGGGTGGAAACAGTGAATGTGAATTCTTTGGTGCAGATAATGTTTTGGATAAAGAGCGTTCCCACTGTAACTGCGAGACCTGTAACACCCACAATATGCTGAAACTCACCCGGGAACTGTACCGCATTACCGGTGATAAAAAGTATGCAGATTATTATGAGAATACGTTTATCAATGCAATCATGGCAAGCGTTGACGCCGAGACTGGCATGACGACATATTTCCAGCCTATGGCGACAGGATACTTTAAGGTATATTGTAATCCGGATTTGGAGAAAAACTATTTCTGGTGCTGTACCGGTACAGGTCTTGAGAACTTCACGAAGTTAGGGGACAGCTTCTATTATTATACAGAGGATAAGCTGATTGTAAACCAGTATACCAGCTCCAATGTTACCTGGAGAGAAAAAGGCGTTACCTTAAAGCAGGAGACAACAATCCCAGATACGGATAAAGCCACATTTACCGTTCAGCTAAATGGAACATCCAGCACAGCCTTTGACTTGCGCCTGCGCGTGCCGGACTGGACGATGGGAGAGCCAGTTGTGAAGGTAAATGGAACGGTTCAGAATGCGGCAATCAGCAACGGTTATATTTCCTTGAACAGAACATGGAAAAACAACGATAAAGTAGAACTGACGCTGCCGGTGGGTATCCGCGCTTATACGCTGCCGGATAATGCCGGAGTGACCTATGGATTTAAGTATGGACCGATTGTTTTGGCTGCAGAGCTTGGTCTGGATGATAAGAGAGAAACGCGTCAAATAGGTATACAGTGTGATGTTTGTATAACAAAAATTATAAATGGACAGGAGAGAAGTACTTATGCAAATTATGGCGCTACCTCTAACCAGGGAACGTTAAGTACAGAAAATCTCAATGTACAGGCAGAAGATACGGTGGCAGATTACATTGGAAATATTGAGGAATATCTGGTTAAGGATCCAAATTCCCTGACCTTTACCTTAAAGGGGACGGACTGGGACGGTGAGGAAGAACTGAGATTTACGCCTTACTATAAGATTACAGACCAGAGGTATGGGATTTACTGGCTGTTCCAGGAGTCGGACCCGGAGGTAATCAAACAGCAGGTTATACAATCAAAGGGAGCTGGGCGTGATTCTAATGTTACTCTGGATGGCGTAGGAATCGGTTATGGTTCCCAGACAGAGGGAAATGCAGAGAATTATCCTCATCTTGAGGAGGAAGGAAATGGATCTGTCGGGGATATGGGTAAATTGACCCGTTATGCGAAAGCGGGGGGAAGCTTCTCCTATCTGTTTAAGGTAGATAAGACAAAGAAGAACTTCCTGATCTGCCAGTATTCCAAGGAAGATAATGGTAAGACAATGGTAATTACTTCCGGGGATGCACAGATTGCGGAAGATACCCTTGATAACAATGGAACAGATGAAATCTACAGCATAAAGTATGAGATTCCATCAGAAATTGTTGCAACGGCAACGCCTTATGAATTAAGAAATGAGACAACCGGAATGGTAGAAATGAGAGATGTTATCCGTATTTCTTTCAGTGGCAAAGATGGAAAAGAATCCCCGAAGCTTTGGAAGAATGCAAGCACATGTACTGAATACAGTCACAATGCCGGGATTAAGAACCTTACCTCTAATGTAGGAACAGTAAACAAAACAGGATTAAATTACCAGATTATGGTACCAAAAGGTACCAAACAGGTGCAGATAAAGACTACAATTCAGGATGAATTTGGTTTACTTTATATGGACGGTGAACTCATAGATGATACCAAACCAAAGAGAATTGCACTGGGAGGCGATAAAGATACTGTTGTGAATCTTCAGGTATTTGCAGAAGACCATGAGACAAAAGCAGATTATAAGCTTACAATCAAATTCCAAACCCTCGGCGGTATAACGGTAACTCCGACAAAGAAATCACTTTCTGTAGGGGAGAGTACAAGGCTCAACTGCACGGTGGAAGCTTCTGATGATTCTCAAAAAGGGGTAATCTGGAAGTCCAGTAATCCTTCCATTGCAACGGTAGACCACAATGGCGTAGTTACAGCCAAAAAGCAAGGAACTGCCGTGATTACAGCAACCAGTAAAGTTAACAGCAGCCTGAAAGCAACCTGCACGATTACAGTATTAAAACCATCGCTTGCAATCACAGGCGCAGCAGATTTGGCAAAGGGCAAATCCTTAAAGCTGAAAGCAAAGCTGACAAACATAAAAGGTAAGGTAACATGGAGTGTCAACTCCACAAAATATGCAACCATAAAGGGAAGCGGTGCGACAGCTACCTTAAAGGCGAAGAAGAAAGTTGGTAAGGTAAAGGTAACGGCACAGGCTGCAGGCATTAAGAAGTCAGTTACCATCCAGGTAGTCAATCCAGTTAAGAGCATAAAACTCAATGCAAAATCAAAGACATTAAAAGCGAAAAAGAGTTTTAAGCTGAAAGCAACGATTACTCCTAAGAATGCGACCAATAAAAAAGTTACCTATAAGAGCAGCAATAAAAAGGTGGCAGTAGTCAGCAGTTCCGGCAAGATAACGGCTAAGAAGAAAGGAAAGGTGACAATTACCGTTACAAGCAAATCAAATCCAAAAGTAAAGATAAAATGTAAAGTTACCGTGAAATAGAAGAAAGAAAAGCAGCGAATCGGAAGGGATTTGCTGCTTTTCATAATAAGAGAAGTTATGATTACCAGAAAACAATTCACCAGTAGTAACTATTTAATGATACGTTTGAAAAAGGAAGGACAATTGGGGCAAATATTTTACATCCTAAGCTCCCGATACCGGTTTAAGCAGGCATAGATTTCCTGTTTCCTGGGCATGGCAAATCCTCCGGGTACATAACTCCCTTCGCAAATTGCAGAAATGCCCTTCGTATCCAGAATTTTCCATAATTCTTCTGCAGTATCTCCAAGTGTTTTCCTGTTATCAAACAGATGAAGCTGTGCATATCTCATGAGCTGTCCTAAAGTGCCGAGCTGTTCCGTATCTGTCAACTGCTCTACATATCTTAGGTCAATCGTCTCCCGGTTAATGACAATGGAATCCTTTCCCTGGGTCTTAATTTTAATGCGGTCATTTTTGCGAAACGCCCCGTCTGCTTTTACAATCCTCTGGTAAGAAGGTTCTTCTGCGAAAGTGACAGATTCTTCCGGCAGAGGAAAGGCAGCGGCTTCCTGTTTTGCAAGCGCAGTGATTTCCCTGGGTAGGTAGTGGTCCATCTGGATAATACAGTCAGCCTTGTGGAAGTAGGAACCAGAACTGCCTGCTACAAGAATTGTAGAGATTTTGCACTTTTCGGACAATTCCTGTACACGGTCGATAAAGGGTGTAATCGGCTCTGATTTCCTGTTTACAACCCTCTGCATCAATTCATCCCGAATCATAAAGTTTGTTGCGCTGGTGTCTTCATCTATCAAAAGCAAGCGGGTACCTGTCTCCATGGCTTCTACCACATTGGCTGCCTGGGACGTGCTGCCGCTGGCGTCCTCCGTACAGAAATGAACCGTATCCTTCCGATTCGGTAGGTTGTTGATAAACATGGAAATATCTACCTGTTTGATGCTCCTCCCATCCTCTGCCCGGATTTTCATGGCAGTATTGTCGGTAATGACATATTCCCTGCCGTCCCCAGCAATATGGTTATAAACACCAAGCTCCAATGCTTTGAGCAGTGTGGACTTGCCGTGATAGCCACCGCCTACTACCAGGGTAATGCCCTGTGGGATACCCATGCCGGTAAGGATTCCGCGGTAAGGAAGCTCAAGCGTTATTTCCATGGATTTTGGAGACTGAAATGGGATGGCATTTTTCATGGGACGGTCAGAAACCCCGGATTCCCGTGGCAGAATAGAATCATTTGCCACAAAGGCAGCAAGGTTCAGGCGCGAAAGTTCCTGGCGAATAAACTGCTGGTCTTCAGATAATTCATTGTTCCTTTGCACCGCTTTTGCATCTAAAGAGCGGTAATAAAGAGATTTTTTTACACAGCCTGGAAGAAATTCAAAAAGAATTTTACACAGCTCCCTGGCATTGATGGTTCTTCCATTCGCAGGGAATCCGATTTCCATGCGTACGATGACCATACCGTTTTTGTCAATTTCACAGGCTGTACGCTCTAATATCTCCTGTCCGCACCGGCTCACTGAGAGCAGTCCACTCTTGCCGGAGCCTTTTGCCTTAAAGGTAAAAGCTTGCACTTGTCTGGAAAACTGGCGGATTAAGTAATCCTGCAGTGCAATCCGTTTGTGTTTCTTATCATAGAGCTCCGTTGGAAATCCGGCAAGCTTTCCTGGAACATGGACGCTTACCTTTGAGGGGGCGGCAAAGGGGTCTCCCTGTACATGGTCGATCGACAATACATAGCCCTCAAACTGCCAGCTTCCCCTGGTGTCTTTATAAGCGGGATAGCCCTTATGGTCAATTCGGTTCAGTAATTCCCGTAAATCAGTAGATGTTTTCATAAAGTCCTCCAATCCGTTGTGTGTTATCAAAGCGTTATATCTTCTGCATTTATTCCCGTAGATGATAACTTTGCAACGGTTACTCTAATTAAATAATCAAGCATTTCATTTCCATTACCTCTATATCATCACCGCCTTTATAATTGATGCAGTTTTAATTTTCTATCATTAATTTTAAATTATAGCGGATTTACCGGAGAGTGTAAAGTCTGTTGGATTGTCAATGATGAAGATATGGAAACGGATTTTGGTCATTTGGAATAAAGAAAATATTGATTTTAATGGAATAATGTTGGATAATATACTATGTGTAAGTTTGTAAATATTTATAAACCTATGTACGATGACGGTATAGCTTTCGTGTTTACGACATGGGATTTTGAATGGTTAAGATAAAAAGATCAAAGGGAGAGAACACATGAATTCAGATTGGGAAAAACTAGGACAGGACATCCAGCATATTGTAGAAGACGCTATAAATTCCCAGAATTTCAATCAATTAAATAAAACAATTACCAACACGGTCAATGAAACGGTGCACAATGTCCGCAAGGGACTGCGTACGGCGGAGCAGGCAGTGAATAAGGAATGGAGCCGGAGAAACTACCGCTGGTATGGCTCAAAGGAAGATAATAATCAAACGCAGGGAACATGGAATGCGCCGGTTGCAAAGGAACAGAATACAAAGCTTGCAGAGACCAGGTTTTTTTGCAAGAAAACCGGGTTAAAAATTGGAGGCATGGCAATGACAATCTGTGGCAGTGCTTTGAATGTGGGGCTTGGTCTTGCAGTTATCATTCTCTGTTTGGTGTCTTTGTTTCTGGGAGAGTTCCGTTTGGGAATAAAGATAGCGCTGTCCATACTTCTGCCTTTTCTTATTGGAAGCGCTGTTTTGACAGGGGCAGGAAGTCGTATGCTGTCTTCCGTAAAACGATACCGGACATATATTCAGGGATTAAAGGGAAGGACTTACTGCAACATCAAAGAACTTGCAGATTTATGCGGAAAATCACCTTCCTTTGTAGTAAAAGACGTCAAAAAGATGATTGAAAAAGGATGGTTTATCCAGGGACATCTGGATCAGAAGAATACCTGTCTCATAGTGAGCCATGATACATACCGTGAATATGAGGAGTTGGAAAAACAGCGGTTAGAACAGCAGAAGTTAGAGTGCATAAAGAGCCAGGAAGATACAGAAAAGAAAAAGAATACTGCAAAAAATGAAGTATTGCAGAAAGTAATGGAAAAGGGACAAGAATACATCCGCAAAATCAGGGCATGTAACGAAGCGATTCCGGGAGAAGAAATATCCGGCAAAATTTCCCATATGGAGATGTTAATCCAGAAAATTTTTGACAGGGTCAGTCAGGACCCGGAATCTCTGGAAGACATAGATAAAATGATGGAATACTATCTTCCTACTACAGTAAAACTGCTGGAGGCATATCAAAGCCTGATAGAACAGCCGGTACAAGGCGAAAACATACAATCCTCAAAAATGGAGATTGAACAGACGTTAGATACCTTGAATACTGCGTTTGAGAAATTGTTGGACAGCCTGTTTGAAGATGTGGCATGGGATGTGTCTTCTGACATATCGGTGCTCCATACGATGCTTGCCCAGGAGGGACTTACCGCAAATGAAGATTGGAAACAGAAAGAAAAAATATAAATACGCGAAACGCGTATCTTGAAAGGAGCATGATATGAGCGAAGAATTTAAGGATTTTACAGATGCGCCAACACTGACCTTAGAACCGTTTAAAGAGAAAAATGAGGTAGCAGAGGTGAATGTGCAGCAGGAAGTGGAACCAGCGTGGGAAGAAGCAGAATTGTCCGAGGAAGAACAGCAGATGGTGGAACAGTTTACCAGCCAGATTGATTTGAGCAATACGAATATCATCTTGCAGTATGGGGCAGGAACCCAGAAAAAAATGGCAGATTTTTCGGAAAAAGCGTTGGAAAATGTACAGACCAAGGATTTAGGTGAAATTGGGGAGCTGATTACAGATGTGGTTGCTGAGCTCAAGGGCTTCAATGCAGAAGAGGAAAAAGGATTTTTTGGCCGTTTAAAGAAATCTACCCAAAAATTAAGCGCATTGAAGACAAAATACGATAAGGCGGAGGTAAATGTTAATAAAATCTGTAAGGTACTGGAAGGGCATCAGGTACAGCTTCTAAAGGACGCTGCACTTTTAGACAAGATGTATGAGCAGAATAAGATATATTTTAAAGAATTGTCAATGTATATACTTGCTGGGAAGCGTAAGCTAAACCAGGTGCGCGCGACAGAGCTTCCGGCTCTTTTAAATAAGGCAAATCAAAGCGGTCTGCCGGAGGATGCTCAGGCGGCAAAGGATTTGGATGCCCTCTGTACAAGATTTGAAAAGAAAATTCATGATTTGGAGCTGACACGAATGATTTCCATACAGACGGCGCCCCAAATCAGGCTGGTACAGAACAATGACACAATTATGGTAGAAAAAATCCAGTCCACGATTGTGAACACGATACCATTGTGGAAAAGCCAGATGGTTCTTGCTATGGGTGTGGAGCATTCTGTTCAGGCAGCACAGGCACAGCGGGAGGTGACAGACCTTACGAATGACTTGTTAAAGAAAAATGCCGAGAAATTAAAACTTGCTACAGTTGAAACTGCAAAAGAGTCAGAGCGGGGAATTGTAGATATGGAGACATTGCGCATGACGAATGAATCTCTAATTTCCACGTTAGACGAGGTAATGCGTATTCAAGTGGAAGGCAGGGAAAAACGCCGGGAGGCAGAGCAGGAGATGCAGCGTCTTGAAGGGGAATTAAAGACAAAACTGCTGCAGCTGCAAGGCTAAAAAATTGTAAATGGCAAATGTTTTCAATTTTTTGTCAAAAAATATAATATAAGTTAACAATTTCCATTATAGTTGACAGGAAGGGAGAACCAATATGCAAGAGCCCAAAATCTGCATTAAGTCTGTATCAGAACGGGGGAAATGGGGAGTTTTAGCCATGCTGTTGACATTTTTCATAGGATTTTGCCTTTCTATGAATGTGAAAGCGGCAGATGTTCCTACAATTACAAAGGTTCAGCTGATCAACAGTACGGATATTGAAATCTATTGGAGTGAGGAAGTGGACGGCGCGGGCTGGGTAGAGAGCCAGTATGTAAATAATAAGCTTGTGAAGCAGGAGCAGAATTATTCCATTACCGTAGATGGAACAGATAACCCCATCAATTATTGGTACTGGGAGGAGTACGGCCAGGAGCTCAAAGGCGTTGTCTATTTTAATGAAAGAAATGTTTACTTTCCAGAAAATCCAGATATACCAAAGACAACGGTACAGTTAATGTACCCGATTGAAAATCTTACGGATCTTCCGGAGATTAAGCTGACGATTAAAGGAAATAAGATTAAATCAAAAGCAACGAATACCTATGTGCCAGAGCAGACCATTACTGTAAATACCTATGAGCCGTATTATCAGAAAGAGAGAACACTTAGCTGTGGGGTTAAGGTTCTTGGAAGCTCTAAGGTCCGGGATGAGGCAATGGATACGGCAGTGGAGATGCTAAAAGTTATTCTTGCAAATGAATCGGTTGCAGAGCGTATGGGAAATGCGGGCTGTATGCTGGGCATCTATGGCGAAGGGGAGGTTGCCTATGATATACCGGAACATCGGTTTTCTTATGATGAAAGCGGACGTATGGATGTGGAAGGTTTTGGAGGGACACAGCTTGCCTCTATCCGGGACGCCAACGTGCTTAGGCTCAAAACTGGAAGTTATACGACAGGTTATCCCGATGAGTCAATTCTGACCCATGAATTTGCACATACTGTACAGGAGTTTGGTCTTACCGATGAACAGAAACAGGAAATCCACACTATTTATGAAGATGCAATTAAAGCAGGGAAATGGCGGGCTTCCGACGGCCTTACATATGCCGGGTCCAATGAATATGAATATTTTGCAACGCTGAGCGCTATGTGGTTTAACGTTATGGATGATACATACGACGGCACATGGATAAAGGATGGCAGAGGTCCTATCAATACCCGGGCTGAGCTTAAAGTCTATGACCGGGCAGCCTATGATTTTCTGTCTAAAATTTATGTGTCAGACCAATATCTGCCGTCTCCCTGGGAGAATGGAACTGTTCCAAATAATTATATATATCCGGGTTCAGAAACAGATCCAGATGATAGTAAGGATCCTGGAGATAACACGAATCCTGGGGACAATACAAATCCTGGAGATAATACGAATCCCGGGGACAATACAAATCCTGGAGATAACACAAATCCCGGGGATAATACGAATCCCGGAGATAAAGACCCTGTAGTTAAGAATTATACCGTTACATTTGCTTATAATAACGGTAAGACGAGCGTAAAGAAAACGGTAAAAGAAGGAGATAAGGTTTCTATGCCATCCACGCCTAAGAAAAAGGGGTCTATTTTTAAAGGCTGGTATCAGGGAACGAAGAAATATAACTTTAACAGTAAGGTTACAAAGGATGTCACCCTGCAGGCAAGATGGGAAAAAGTAAAAAATCCGGGAAAGACGTCCGTGAAATCCCTGAAAGCAAAGAAAGGTAGAAAAGTTCTTGTCACAATCAAGAAGCTGAAAAATGTGGATGGATATAGGATTACCTATGCCAAGAATAAGAAACTTACCAAATCGAAAAAATCCGTCTATACGTCGTCCTTAAATAAGACGCTGAAGCTGAAAAAGGGAACTTATTATATCGGCGTACAGGCGTACCGGAAGGATTCTGCCGGGCAGAAAATCTATGGTAAGATGAGTGTCTTAAAGAAAGTAATGGTTACAAAGTAAACGCTGGTAAAAATAAAAGGGCTGGAAACAGATGCAGGATAATTGGAAAAGCAAAAAGCATACCCGACAACGTTATAAAGACTGGAGCTTTCGGAAGTTTTTTGGTATCAGCCTGTGTCTGTTCTTATTCCCTGTCCTTTTGCTCCAACTTATATATGTGAGAGCCAGCATTTCTAATATGAATGAAAATGTGAATGAGCAGATTTATAATAATTTGCTGCAAGTATCTGAAAAATTTAATCTAAAGCTGGAATCTTATGAAGATACGGTTTATCAAATTTATTCGGACAAAGAGATTATTAAGAATCTGGAGCAGTACCATCAGGCAGATGATATAGAGCAGGCACATTGTTTTTATCAATTAAATGAAAGGCTGAAACAATTTGTGGAGAGTAAAAAGGGAATCCGCAGTATCAGCTTAATCTGCCCTACTGGGGAGAGTATTACCTATGATACCCACAGCGGATCTGCTCTGGATAATATCTGGCGTGATTACAAGGACCTTCGTTTGATTCCGCCCTATCAGAAAACATATGGTAAAAGTGAAATGGTTCTCATCCCTACACAGAACATTGTAAGCGGGGGAAAGCTGGAATCCCTGTTTTTCCTGGGGAAAGAATTATATAATACAGAGAATTTAGAACAAGGTATGATAGCAGTTTTGATTATTGCCATCGAAGAGGAAGAACTGGATAATATATGTAATGGAACTTTTTATCCAAACAGTCATAGTGTGAACTTTATGAGTGATACGTATGGATATGTATGTTCCTTTCCTGATATTGAACAGATAGGAAAGACCTTGACCGTGCGGGAGGATGTGCTGGAATTTATAGAATCTGCAAATGTATTTGAGAGCAGGAATCTTTTTAGCAATTACTATCAGGATGAGAAGACAGGATGGATTTTTCATAACGTATATGACCAGGATTATATGATGCATGATATTAATATGCTTCAGACAATATACTGGTCCCTGTTTGTGGCAGATGTTCTTGTGGTTTTTCTTTTTATCAAATCCATCAACCGCTATTTCAGTGATTATCTTAAACAGATAATAGAAGGAATCCGTCAGGTAAATAAGGGAAATCTGAATGTCAGGCTTGTGGTGGACAGGAAGGATGAACTTGGTCAGATTGGAGAGAACTTTAACCATATGGTAGACAGGATTAAGACTCTGATAGAAGAAGTTACGGAGATTTCAGAGAAAAAGAACCGGGCAGAAATCAAAGCGTTGGAGTCACAGATTAATCCTCATTTTCTTTATAATACCTTGGACGCCATCAACTGGATGGCTGTTCGTAGGGATGAATTTGAAATCAGCAAGATGATAAGCAACCTCGGATTAATTCTGCGTTACAGCATGAATCAGAGCAATGAACAGGTAGAAATCTCAGAGACAGAGGAATGGCTGAAATCCTATGTAGCGCTGTACCAGTTGAGGTATGGATATTCTTTTCAATTTGAAATCTATGTGGAAGATGAGGTCAGGCACTTTATGATATATAAGCTGCTGATCCAGCCCATTGTAGAGAATGCCATTATCCATGGATTGAAGGATATGGAAGGAGGGATGCTGCGTGTAGATATAGGGTTTGCAGAGCAGCAGGAGTGTATTCATGTGATTGTGGAGGATAACGGTGTCGGAATGGAAAAGGACAAGGTTGACTTTTACAATCAAAGGGAGCGGGAGTGGAGCAGGTCAGAACGAATCGGGCTGGCAAATGTATTTGAACGGATGCAGTTATATTATGGAAAGAAAGGGCAATGGCATATCAGCAGCATGGAAGGGCTGGGGACTATTATGGAACTAATTTTACCCATAGGCAGAAATATTCAAGGGAATCTTCCATCGGAGGATACAGGAGAAAATATAAGAGAAAAGGTGATAACATGAGGATTGTAATTGTAGAGGACGAAATTGCAATTCGAGATGGCTTAAAGAAAATGATAAGCGCCAATACAGAACATATTGTAATCGGAACCTGTAAAAATGCAACAGAGGGAATAGCGTTTATTAAGGAAAATCATCCTGATTTAGTGCTTACTGATATTCGTATGGATGGAATGAATGGGCTGGAAATGCTCTCTGATTTAAAGCAGCAGGGTGTTGAGGTTTATAGTATTATCATCAGCGGTTATGCAGATTTTGAATATGCCAGGAAGGCGTTGAGTGTCGGAGCGCAGGAATATCTACTAAAGCCTGTCTCAATTGATGCGCTGCAGAAGGCTTTGGAGCGCATTGAAAGTGAGTATATGGAGAACAGATTTCAGTTTATGAAAAAGCCTGAAAACTATGTCCGGGAATATTTTTTTGGGACAGAGAAAGAACAGGTAGAAGCAAAACAGGCGTTAAGTAATATTTTTAAGGAAGAAAAAGGTAAAATATATGGTATGATCGTCGGTTATTTCGGAAATATAAATAAGGAACAGTTGGAAGATATGGAATTTCCCCTGCGCAGTATGAAGCATCAGTTTCCACAACTCAGTTACCTGGATGCATGGGAACAGCGCATGAAATTCCGGATTCTGATCCTAAAGGGAGATAACAGGGGATTAGAGGCATTTGCATCTGCCTTTGATGAAATGGCACGATATGATTATAAACAGAAGAAACGAGAAGTTCCCTGGTGCATGGGCGTCTGTGAAAGCATGGAAGATTGGAGAGATTGCTTTCGGATGGTACACAAAGTAATTTCTGGATATTTTACAAAAGAATATTACGGATTACTGCGGGCAGAAGAAACCGATGAGGAATCCGTAAAAGATTTTGTGTATCCCGTCCAGATGGAACGAAAAATTATGTCTGCCCTTGAGGAAGGAAATTATGAGGAGGTAAAAGAGGGGATAGAAGAATTTTTGGAACATGCCATATCCAGAGAGTATGGGGCAGAAGAAATCCGTCATGGTACAATAAAGCTGATTACCAGAATGATGGATGTTGCGAAAGAAATAAATCAGAAAGCGTATGAAGAACTTAATGAGAATGATTATCTCAAAGGAGTGCTTTTGGCATATACGCGTACAGAAATCCGTGAGATTCTTATGAAATATGGCGATAAAATCTGCGACAGGAAAAAGAAAGAGGGTATCAGTAATTACACGATTAACCGGACACTGGAATATATCCGCACACATTATAAGGAAGGAATCAGCCTTGAGAAAACGGCAGAGGTATTAAATATTACACCAGAATACCTCAGCATGCTGTTTAAACGGGAAATGGGAATGAACTTTTCCGTATTTTTGAAAGAGTTTAGAATCAGCCATGCCAAACGGCTGTTAAAAGCGACGGATATGAAAATTTATGAAGTTGCGCAGGAATGCGGCTATAGCAATTCTAATTATTTTACAAAAGTGTTTAAAGAAGTAACCGGCATTTCACCAGCAGAGTATCGGTAAGATGAGGTCAGTATTTATGAAGAAGAAGGTTGTGTGGGATCTGTTTTTGTTGTTTATCATTGTGGGATTGATGGGATGCGGTGATACGGCAAATGAGAATCAGGATATGAGCGGACAGGAATTTGGGCGGAAACGTCAGGAGCTGACACTCTGGTCGTATTATGAGACAAAAGCACAGAAAGAAGGAATTGACAAGCTGGTCAGGCAATATAACGAATCCCAGAAGGAGTATTGGCTTTCCTGGGAGTATGTGCCTATGGCGGATTTTGTAAAAACATTGTCGTTTTCACAATCCGGGGATCATATGCCTGATATAATTTTGACAGATAACCCAGATATGGGAAGTTTAATAAAGGTCGGTCTGCTTGCAGATATTACGGGAAAGCTGGAAGAAACAACTCTTGCAGAGGATTACTATCCAGAAGTATGGAAATTTGTAGAGGAGGAAGGGAGCTGTTATGGAGTGCCTTTTTGCTGTAATAATACGGCAATCATTTATAATAAGCAGATATTTGACGAGAAGAATCTTGAGATTCCTGCTACATGGGAAGAATTTAAACGGACAGCCATTGCGCTTACAGAGGAGGGCAGTCATTATGGATTTGCAATGTCTGCAGTAAGCGGTGAGCAGGGGGCGTTTCAGTTTATGCCCTGGATGCTTGCAGCGGGAGTAAGCATAGAAAATATGGCGGACGAGAATGCGAAAGAAGCATTTTTTCTGATAAATGGTCTTTTGAAAGAAAAATCCATGCCGAACGATTGTATGAACTGGTCTCAGAATGATTTATCGAGAAGTTTTACCGCGGGGGAGGTTGCAATGATGGAGAACGGCCCCTGGTCTTTGACTTCCTTGGATGCGTCTGGTATCGACTATGGGATCTTTCCATTTCCTGCAAATGGTTCTACAGGAGTTGTTCTGGGCGGGGAAGTTTTGGCGGCGGTTGCGGGAAGGAATGTGGAAGGCGCTGTATCCTTCATTAACTACTATAATAGGAAAGAAGTCATGGAGGATATTTGCCAGATTACTGGAAATATCCCGCCTAAGAAAGAGCTTGCAGAAGCATTTGGGGAAAAGAATCCGAATTACCAGGTATTTGTAAAGCAGATGCAGCATGGTATCTGCAGAAAATCTATCAAGGATTGGAAAGACGTCTGTAATGCAATTTCTGACAGTCTCAATAAGATGTTTGGCAGTGAGGAAAATATAGAGGGAATATGGAAAGAATATGTGGACCATATAAAAGGCAAAATCTAGTGAAAGAAGTGAGGAGAAGCATAAATTATATCATGGAAAATGAGATAAGAGGCTATACCTGAAAGATAGTTGGAAAAATTTACAGACTGCTCTTGACAAAGAGGGAAAAGTATATGATAATAATTTCATGGCATAAGATTGTCATGAGCAATAAGTTTCATACCGGTGACAGCAAGCCGGTAATTAAAAAGACAGATAGGTTATATTTGTATATCCCTTCTTTATAAACATGCAAGGCCCCTGCCCGATCCCGGCGGGGGTTTTTGCGTGGGATGCAGCATATAGACTGCGAACAAATGAAAAAGCTTCCATCGTTGCAATAACATGGATAATTTAATAAAATAATGCAAAGTAAAAATAGTTGATAGAAAGGAAGAACAGTTATGCCGGTGTCATTATACGAGGTCATTTGGATATTTTTAATATATGCATTTTTGGGGTGGGCATTAGAAGTAGCATTTGCTGCTGGTAAGTTAAGGGAATTTGTAAACAGAGGGTTTTTAAATGGTCCGGTCTGCCCGATTTATGGCTGTGGCGTCCTGTTGCTCGTTATAGTGCTGACGCCTTTAAGACAGAGTTACATACTGTTATTTTTGGGTGCATTCATCCTTGCGTCTGCAATAGAGTTTATTACTGGGTTTTTGTTGGAAGAGCTGTTTCATAACAAATGGTGGGACTATTCGGATAGAAAATTTAATATCTGCGGGTATGTCTGTCCGCTGTTTTCTGTGCTCTGGGGTTTGGGCTGTATCGTGGTGCTTAAAGTGATTCATCCCGCTATCTACAGGCTGATTCGTTTTGTGCCGGAATTGCCCGGCGTCATAGTGCTTATAATTTTGAGTATTGTGTTTATGGCAGATTTAGTTATCACTGTGGCGAATATTCTCAAGTTTAACCAGAGACTTGCGCTTTTGGATGAAATTGCTGGAAAGATTAAAATCATATCCAATGAAATTGGAGAAAACATTTACGAGGGAGTAACCGTCGCTGTGGAAAAGGGCGGGGAACTCAGGGAGAATGTAGATATTAAGGCAGCGGAGTTTAAGGATATTTTGCTGGAGAAAAAGGCGGAGAAAGCGAAGCTTCAGCAGGAGTATAACCGCCTCCTAAAAGAGAATGTCAGCTTTGGCATGAAGCGATTGATGAAGGCATTTCCACGGATGAAGTCTAATTTATATCAGGAGTCTTTGCTGAAATGGAGGAAATATTGGGGGGAGAAACGTAAGCAGGAGGATTGAGAGGATGTTATCTTAAAAATCTACCACAATCTTAAAAAAGTGTCATATCAAGTGAACATACTATTTGTTATAATTCAGTATCATTATGAGAAAAAGAAGGAGGAATGAGGATGAAACAAAAAGTATTAGCCATGATACTGAGTATGGCTATGGTGTTCACATTGTTGCCGGCAACACCGCTTCATGCGGCAGAAAAGCTTGCCGTTGCGGGAACGGATGTTGCAGCAGCGGGAGAGCTTGAACTGCCGACAACGCCCGTAACGGAAGGCAATCTTGCACGAAGTGCAACGGCGTCTGCCGCACATACGAATGTGTGGGGCATTAGTACCACAAAGATGAATGATGGGACATTGGCTACAGGCGATGCGGCTACAAGCTGGAATAGCTGGGGAGGAGATGAAAGTCTGTATCCCATGCCGATTACGCTAACCTGGAGCACGCCCCAGACTATATCATCCACGCGCGTATTGTGGTGGTCAGATAACGGCGGCGTGGTATGGCCGTCCATTGCGTATCTGGAATACCAGGATGGGGATGAATGGAAACCGCTTCCCAATGTAGGGACGGAGCATGGGGATGCGAACGGCGGAGGTACGCCAATCTGGAATATTGTCAATTTTGAGAATCCAGTGACTACAACGGCCCTGCGTATGAGGGTTGGAAGGAATGTGCAAGGAACGTCTGGCGTTGGTATCAGTGAGTGGGAAGTATTTGCGCAGCCAATCAAAGAGGAGCTTGCACAGGCGAATATTGTAGGTCCTACAAAGGTGCTTCTTGGAAATACGAGAGAATTTAAGGCAACGACTGCCCCGGATTCCCTACAATCCAAGGCATCCTATGAGTGGTCGGTTTTACCTGAGGGTGTAGCTTCTATTGAAGGGGCAGCGAATCAGGATACAGTATCCGTAAAGGGAGTGGCAAACGGCAAGGCGACATTGAAGCTCAAAGCGACTTATGGCGGTGTCTCAAAGGAGGCGGAGTTTGCTTTCCGGGTACGTGAGGATAAGGTGGAAAGTATTGATACCTATAAGACGACTACAGCTGCAGGAGTTGCGCCGATTCTTCCGAACTCTGTAGTAGCGAATGGAGTGGAGTTTGACGACCCGACGCCGTCCCTGAAGAGCTGGACAGTACCGGATTTTGACTTTGCAGAGGAGTTTAATTCCAGCCTGATTCCAGTTACCTGGGAGACTGTGAAGCCGGAGGACTACGCAGAGGGCAAAGAAGGAACAACATTTACAGTAAAAGGTAAGGCAAAATATGATAACAAGGAGTATGACACATCTGCCAAGATAACAGTGAAGCCTGCAGCGGTAGTAGCAGAATCCAACAGCAGTGTTACGTTTGAGAATGTGAAGCTGGAGGATGTTTTCTGGGCGCCAAAGCAGAAGGTAAATGCGCTGACATCCCTGAAAGTTGCCATTGGCAAGATTGAGCAGCCATCCGGCGGGGAACCCAATTTTGACAATGCGATCAAAAAGTTAAACGGAGAAGCAGATTATGGCAGTTTCAGTGGATATGTATTCCAGGATTCCGACATTTACAAGAGTATCGAAGCCATTTCGTATACACTGTTTGCTACCAAGGATGATATGAGCACAGAAATGGCAGAGACTAGGAGCTATCTGGAAGATAAACTGGAGAGCTGGATTGGAAAGATTGAAAAAGTGCAGTATGCAGACGGATATCTTGACACGTTCTTTACCCTGCGTTCGCAGAGTGCGTCAGGAGGCGGCTCACAGGGAACGCACCGCTGGCTGAATCTTGCAAACCATGAGATGTATAATGCAGGGCATTTCCTGGAGGGTGTAGTGGCATATACGCGTTACCGTGAAGGAATTAATGATCCGGATTACAGATTATATGTGGTTGGCAAGCGTCTGTCTGACCATATCGTAGCGACATTTGGACCGGGAGGAAAGAGACATGAAGTGCCGGGACATGAGGAAATAGAGCTTGCTATGGTGAAGTTTGGTAAATTGGTAGAAGAATATGAAGGCCAGGGTTCGGCACAGGATTACTATGATACCGTAAAGTTGCTGATTAACCGACGTGGTGAGGAAGACAAGAGCCTGCGTGAGAGTGGTTACAATGGTTCTACTTATTCTCAGGATGCAACTTCGTTTGGAGAAGAAACAAAGGCTGTAGGTCATGCTGTGCGTGCGAACTATTTCTATACAGGCGTTACAGATATTGCGACCATGCTGCCGGAAGGTGATGATGACAGGGAGGCTTATCTGGAAAGCCTGGATACCATCTATGATGCCGTAACAGAGTCTAAGACCTATATTACCGGTGCAATTGGCGGACCGGGCGGCGACTCGGAAGGATATGCCTCAGACTATAATCTGGCGCCGGAACTGTCCTATGCTGAGATTTGCGCGGCTATTGCGGCTGCAAACTGGAATCAGAGGATGAATCTGCTGGAAGAAGACTCCAAGTATGCGGATATGGTAGAGCGCAACCTTTACAACTCTATTCTCGTAGGAACGAATTTGGACGGTAATTTATTCTTTTATTCTACGAAGTTAAGGGTAACGAATCAAAATCAACGTTCTCCCTGGTTTGACTGTGCTTGCTGTCCGCCGAACCTGATGCGTACGATTGCAGCAGTCAGCGGTTATATGTATACGGTACACAAGAATGATTTATTTGTTAATATGTATGCCCAGAGTGAAGGTAAGGTTAATGTAGGCGGGACTCAGGTGACATTGAAGCAGGAGACGCAGTATCCGTGGGAAGGAGCAGTTAAGATGACTGTGAACCCGGCGTCATCCAAAGAATTTACCCTGAAGATCCGTGTTCCGGGATGGGTAAAGGAACAGCAGAATAAAACGGTAACCGTTAAGGTGAACGGTACGGCTGTGACATCAAGGGTGAAAAGAGGTTATATCTCAATTACCAGGACATGGAATGCGAATGATGTTGTGAATATTGATATGCCGATGGAAATCCGTATGACGGAATCCC
The DNA here is from genome assembly GCA_948688495.1 of uncultured Lachnospiraceae bacterium. Classification (GTDB taxonomy): domain Bacteria; phylum Bacillota; class Clostridia; order Lachnospirales; family Lachnospiraceae; genus Petralouisia. Next base: position 41,952 of record CAPQSW010000024.1, read on the forward strand.
ATCCGAAGGTAACGGCAACACAGGGACAGATTGCGCTGCAGAGAGGCCCCATTGTATATTGTATGGAGCTGGCAGGCAATAAACAGTTGAATCCGGAAATTAATAATTTCAGCCCGCTGAATTTTGTAATCCCCAGGGATGCAGAACTTACGGCAGAGTACAATGAAGAACTATTAAACGGCGTTACTGAGATTACCGGTAAGGTGAAATATAACAATAACGGCACACTGGTAGACGCGAACTTGCAGGCAATTCCATATTTTGCATGGAATAACCGCGGGGATGATGCGGAATATACGCCAGGGCTGGAGAATCCTAAGAATAATTCCAGCCAGATGCTGATTTGGACAAATGCGGCAGACGCCAAGGAGACGCCGGAAGAGATCGTGACGCCGGATGATCCGAAACCGGCCCTTCCTTCCATTGATGCTGTATCGGAACAGCTTCGCGGTAATGCGACGCCTTCTGTAAGCTACGTTGGATGGGGTGCGGGAGCAGAGAATTTTGCAGATGACGATCCCGATGGTAGCTATTGGAATGGTCATGGCGGCCAGGATGGTAACAATGAGAGGCCGCAGTGGATGATGTATGATTTCGGCGGGAGGAAAGCAGAGCTTACCGGAATGACGATAAGATTCTATGATGACGGCGGTGGTGTTATGACACCGACAGATATTACTGTGGAATACACCAATGATGGAGGAAAAACATGGACGCCGGTGACAAGAAAGGGCACATGGGATTGTGCAAGTGCGGGAAGTTCCGATAAAAAGGCGGAAGGAACGTTTGAATTTGAGCCTATTACAGCGAATGCAATCCGTGTCACTATGGTGCATAAAAACGATGTTGCGGTAGCGGTATCCGATTGGAATCTGCTGGGTGACATTAACAAAATTGTTTCCTCACCGGAGGATAGGGCGAAACTGACAGAACAGGCGACAGTGGCGAAGACTTATATGGCAGGTGTTAATCAGGCGGATTATGTTGCCGTAACCTGGAGTAATCTGCAGAAGGCAATTACAGATGCTGAAGCGGCAGCAGCGCAAGAAAATGCAGAATTAAAGGCTATCAGTGCGGCACAGGATGCATTGAAGGATGCATACAGTAAGCTGGATAAGAAGGCAGGCAGTGAGTATTTCACAGCATTGCAGGCGGTCATTGCGCAGTATGACGGAAAGGAATCCTTATATTCCACGGCAAGCTGGGATGAGTTTAAAATCGTACTGGACAGGGCAAAAGGATTGACGCTGGACAATGCAGGCAAAGAGACCTTGCAATCCGCAAAGAAGGAGCTTCAGGATGCAGCTATGAAGTTAGATGAGAAGGCTGATGATGCTATCGTTTCGGAATTAAGAGAACTAGCAGCTCCTTATAACGGAAAAGAACAAGAGTATACCATAGCAAGCTGGGCGAAGTTCAAAGATGCGATTGAGGAAGCCGAGAGGATTCTGGCAGACGGCTATCGTGCGGGATTAGAAGAAACAGACGCTGCGATTGAGGCATTGGAAAAGGCTGCTACCAAGCTGGACAAAAAGGCTGCACAGGATGCGATAACCCAGTTACAGCAGGCAGTAAATTCTTACATAGAATTGTATTATACCCCAGAGAGCTGGAAGAAATTTGTTGATACCTGGACAACGGTAAAAGCGATTGCAGAGTCAGATGATTTGGGAGAAAAGAGAGTAAATGCGGCTAAGATCTCTTTAGAGACCGCGGCTGCAAAGCTGGTAAGAGAGCCAGATGGCTCAACGACTGAATTGGGTGCATTTGTCGAGAGCATAAAGAACTATAAAGAGGCAGATTACACGGCAGAGAGCTGGGCAGTATTTAGTAAGGCTCTGGCAGAGGCAGAAGAATTAATTAAAAACGGGGCTCCCCAGAAATTGATTGATGCAGCGCTGGAGCGGTTAAAGACAGCGGAAGCTGCTTTGAAGAAGAGTGGAAATGGGACTGAAAATCCGCCTTCTTCAACAGTTGATAAGAAGGCCCTGAATGCTTCCATTGCAGCAGCAAAGGCTAAGAAACAGGCAGACTACACACCGGCAAGCTGGAATAAGCTCAAAGCAGCGCTGGCCGCAGCACAAAGTATTGCTGGTAACGCGAAGGCAACCCAGGCTCAGGTGGATACTGCCAAGAAGAATCTGGATGCAGCAGTAAAGGCGCTTGTGAAAGTGAAAATTACCAAGAAGAGTTTAACACTAGGCGTGAAAGAAAGTTATTCCATTAAGAGTAAGAACTGCACCTACACGACCTCCGATAAGAAGAAGGCAACGGTAAGCAAGAGCGGCCAGATAAAGGCATTAAAGACGGGCAAGATTACCATTAAGGCAGTCAGCAAAGATGGTAAGAATATTACACAGTATACGGTTACCGTTAAGAAAGCGCCGGATAAGAAGGCGAAAGTCAAACTGAACAAGAAGAAAGTAACCTTAAGTGTAAAGAATAAGAAAAAGAAGACATTTACCATTAAACCGAAGCTTACTTCTAAGAAGTACGGATGTGCAACATTCAAGTATACCATTGACAAGAAGGGCAAGAAGGTTGTCAAGGTAGACAAGAAAGGCAAGGTTACGGCGAAGAAGAAAGGCAAAGCAACCATTACCGTTAAGACATACAACGGCAAGGGCAAATCTGCGAAACTGACAATAACAGTTAAATAATGCCTTCGGAGATGTTTTCGTCAAGTAAATAATAGAACAAGGGTACCGTAAGACTATAACATGGATGGTCGCGCGGTATCCTTGTTTTATTAATATAGTTATCGCATGGTTATCTGACGCGCGGTATAATAAAAATATTAGAATTTGATATACTACTACTGGGAAAGAATGGCTTTGAAAGATATATACAAGGGTCTGGTAGGAGAATATTCAAGAAGGAGCATGAAAAATGAAGGAAAAACTGGTAATTCAGCAGGGATGGATTCATGATGCCGTCCGGCAGGAACCTTACGTGGCGGATATTTTGATTGAAGATGGAAAAATCGCTGAAATTGCCCCGGTATTGAAAAGCAGGGGAATCAAAAGGGCAAAGACAATAGACGCAGCAGGATTACAGGTTTATCCTGGATTTGTAGAAGCGCACTGCCATCTCGGTCTGGACGGTTATGGTGTTGGCTTTGAGGGTGCAGATTACAATGAGGTAACGGATTCTCTGACACCGCAGTTGTCAGCGGTGGACGGCATAAATCCCCAGGATGAAAGCCTTCGCCTTGCAGTGGAAGGAGGCGTTACTTGTGTGGCGGCGGGACCGGGCAGCTCGAATGTCATAGGCGGCACCTTTACGGTATACAAGACAGCGGGTAAACGGATTGATGATATGATTGTTAAAGAAAAAGCAGCCATGAAGTGTGCCTTTGGTGAAAATCCCAAGGCATGTTATAAAGATAAGGATAATTACTCGCGGATGAGTACAGCTTCCAAGCTGCGGGTGATGTTAGAGCGTACACAGGATTATCTTGCGCGGAAAGAGGCGGCCGGAGGAGATATTTTAAAATGTCCAGCCTATGATCCAAAGCTGGAGGCGTTGATTCCCGTAATTGAAGGGCTTATGCCCTTAAAGGCACATGTCCATCAGGCAAATGATATTTACACAGCAATCCGTATAGCCAAAGAGTTTCATTTAAGATTGGCCCTTGACCATTGCACGGATGGTTCGCTGATTGCTGATGATCTGGCAAAGGAAGGTTATCCGGTAGCAGTAGGTCCTACACTGGGGCATGCTACCAAATTTGAGTTAAAAAATAAGAACTTTGAAACGCCGGGGGATCTTGCCCGTGCAGGCTGTCAGGTCAGTATTGTTACAGATTCTCCGGTGATTCCGCAACAGTATCTAGCATTATGCGCCGGACTTGCCGTAAAATCTGGAATGGATGAGTTTGAGGCATTGCAGGCAATCACCCTCAATGCAGCCAGGCATATTGGCGTGGAAGACCGGGTAGGCTCCCTGGAAGTTGGCAAGGATGCTGATATTGTAATTGCAGCAGGCAGCCCGCTGGTATCAGACACAAAAATTCAATATGTCCTGGTTGATGGAAAAATAGTATATGTTTTGGATTAGCTTCTTATGGGATAATGGAAGGAAAGCGCTGCCTTGCGGCAACGCTTTTGGGGGAGTAAATTTATGAAATGTTTCATGGGGTGCCACATCTTGGGCGGTG
>CAPQSW010000025.1:0-38991 GCA_948688495.1 uncultured Lachnospiraceae bacterium
GTTATGGAATTTATCTTTTACCGAAAGTGCTTTATTGCCAAAATTCAAAGAATGTGCAAAACACCCTCATATTGATGAGATGGGATATGTTCTGTATTACACCAATCAATGTCCGTTTAATGCAAAATACATTCCTGTAATTGAAAACATTGCGAAAGAAAAATCTATACAATTCAAGTCGGTTCACTTACAAAACAAGGAGGACGCACAAAACGCTCCAACACCAATTACAACTTATGCATTATTTTTAGATGGTAACTATATTACAAACGAACAGATGAATGACAAGAGGTTTTTGAAATTATTAGAAAAGTAACTTCCCGTTTGCAGATTATAGTCAACGCCACCCGACCCGTCCGGCAGTCAGCCGGACAGGGAACGGCAAATTTTTTACACTTCTTTTACTTCTTTATCTCACATGAGCAAAAACATAGGGCTTATATTTATCTGTAAAATTAATACCCTTTACAGACATCCACCCATCCATCATATTGCGAATACTTCTCCAGTTCTGGAATGGTAAGCTCAATCGCACTGTTGGAGCTGTCACAGGCCGGGAAAACTGTATCAAAACGTGTGTTTTCCTGATTTCAATTGCGCGTTTATTTTTCATATCTGGTAACCGTTTTTTGTACAGCAGAAATTAATTCACAAATTTCACAGCTGTTCCATATGCAATAACCTCAGCAGCTCCCTGCATAACCGCTGAGGAAGCATAGCGGATATTTACCACCGCATCTGCCCCAAGCTTCTCTGCTTCCTCTACCATACGCTTGGTCGCAAGCTCCCTTGCCTCGTTCATCATCTGGGTATAGGCTTTCAGTTCACCGCCCACGATAGTCTTAAATCCCTGGGAAATATCGCGGCCGATATTCTTAGACTGGATGGTGCTGCCCTTTACAAGTCCAAGCATCTGGAGTTCCTTCCCCGAAATATAATCGGTATTTACTAAAACCATTTGCCTTCCTCCTTTTCATAGGTATCGGCACGCGCCATCTTGCGACACGCGCCATTTTGCAATCGTTCCATATTATTATATACCATACTCAAGAACTACGCAAAGGGATTCTCCGTAGGATACATCATGCCCTTCGGCTGATTAAAGTTAATTTCATTCACAGGAACACCTATATATTTAAATACTTCATACAAAGTTTTGCCAAAATGACCGAAGGCAACCGCCCCATGATGCGGATAATTCTTCTCAATCAGTACATGACGGTAAAATCTTCCCATTTCTGGTATGGCAAATACACCAATTCCTCCGAAAGAACGGGTGGCAACCGGAAGCACTTCGCCATGTGCGATGTAAGCACGGATTTTGGCATCGGAGGTACTCTGCAGACGATAGAACGTAATATCCCCCGGTACAATATCTCCCTCTAATGTTCCCTGGGTCACTTCCTCGGGCAGGCTCCTTGCCATGATGAGCTGATATTTCATTTCACAGAAGGACAGCTTGCCAGAGGCCGTATTTCCACAGTGGAATCCCATAAAGGTATCCTTTAATGTATAATCATATTTTCCCTTTATCTCACTCTCATACATATCTGCAGGAACAGAATTATTGATGTCAAGAAGCGTCACTGTATCCTGGCTGACCACTGTTCCGATGAATTCACTAAGCGCGCCGTAAATATCCACTTCACAGGATACCGGGATGCCTCTCTGCGTCAGACGGCTGTTCACATAGCAAGGCACAAATCCAAACTGTGTCTGGAATGCCGGCCAACACTTTCCTGCAATTGCCACAAAATCACGGCTTCCTTTATGTCCTTCCACCCAATCAAGCAGTGTAATCTCATACTGTGCCAGCTTTGCAAGAATCTCAGGCTTCTTATTTCCTGCTCCAAGCTCCTGCTCCATCTCAGCCACGATGCCGGGTATACGCTCATCCCCCGCATGGTTATTGAATGCCTCAAAGAGATCCAGCTCCGAATTTTCCTCTATTTCGACGCCAATGTTATATAACTGCTTAATTGGAGCATTGCACGCCAGAAAGTCCTGTGGTCTTGGTCCAAAAGAAATAATTTTCAGGTTATTCAACCCGATAACAGCCCTTGCAATCGGCTCAAATTCGTGAATCATATCCGCACATTCCTTCGCTGTCCCCACAGGGTACTCTGGGATATACGCTTTAAGATTGCGCAACTTCAGATTGTAGCTTGCGTTTAACACACCACAGTAAGCATCTCCCCTTCCCTGGATTAAGTTATCTCCCGTCTCCTCTGCTGCAGCAACTACCATTGACGGACCGTCAAATTCTTTTACCAGTAATGTCTCGGATGATTCGGGTCCAAAATTTCCAAGATACACTACCAGCGCGTTACATCCAGCATCCTTGATATCTGCCAATGCTTTGCGCATATGGATTTCATTTTCCACACAGACCGGGCATTCATAAATCTCTCCATACTTTTCCTGGTAAGCCTTTACAACGGCCTTCCTTCTGTTTTCGGAAAGCGTCATAGGGAAGCAGTCCCTGCTTACCGCTACGATTCCGATTTTTTCTTTGGGCATGTTATTCATAATATTTTTCTCCTTCCATTCACTTATTATTGTTCCAATACTATTTGAAAAGGTGAAAAAGCGGCTTGCAGACAGGATAAATTTCCTTAAACTGCTGATACCGTTCTTCATACCGTGCAACCAGATCCGGCTCTGGCGTAATAACCTCTTTTACTTTCACAATCGCCTGGGATGCCTCCTCTACCGATTGGTATTCTTTGCATGCCACTGCTGCCAGCATAGCTCCGCCCATAGAGGGACCTTCTTCACTTTCCGGCACATCCACACAGATATTCAGGACATTTGCTAAAATCTTCTTCCACAGTGGGCTCTTTGCACCTCCACCGCAAATCTTTGTCCGCGTAATCCCAATCCCCAAAGATTTTGCAACCTCCAGCGAATCGCGCAGTGCAAACGCAACCCCCTCTAAGACTGCCTGTGTCATGTCCGCCCTTGTGGTATCCATAGTCAGGCCGATAAATGCGCCCCGCGCATCTGGGTCATTGTGAGGCGAACGCTCTCCCATCAGGTACGGCAGGAAATATACATGATTCTCCCCAAGCGCCTGTATTGCTTCCTGTTCATGGGCATATTCCTTCGTGCCAATAATCTCGTCCATCCACCATTTATTGCAGGAAGCCGCGCTTAGCATACAGCCCATCAAATGATAGCTTCCATCTGCATGGTCAAAAGAGTGGAGGGCATTGTTTTTATCTACGCCAAAATTTTTTGTAGAAATAAATACAGTTCCACTTGTCCCAAGAGAAATGTTGCAGGCTCCATCTCCTACCGTTCCTGTTCCAACTGCCGCTGCTGCATTGTCTCCGCCTCCTGCGGCGATTACCGTTTTCTCGGAAATGCCAAGCTCTGCTGCAAGCTTTGCCTTTATCGTACCAACTGCCTCATAGCTCTCAAATACCTTTGGAAGCCATTCCTGCTTTATTCCACAAATCTTACACATTTGCTCTGACCAGCATCTGTTCTTTACATCAAAAAACAGCGTTCCAGAAGCATCTGACACGTCACTGCAGTGAACACCGCTCAAACGATATGCAAGATAATCTTTCGGCAGCATAATTTTATGTATCTTCGCAAAATTCTCCGGTTCATGCTTTTTCATCCATAAAATCTTAGGCGCTGTAAATCCCGCAAAGGAAATGTTGGCTGTATATAAAGACAATGTTTCTTTGCCGATTACCTGATTCAGATACTCTGATTCCTCTGCTGTCCGCCCATCGTTCCATAAAATTGCCGGGCGGATAACCTCGTCCTCATCATTAAGCACCACCAGCCCATGCATCTGTCCGCCAAAGCTGATTCCGGCAACCTGGGATTTATCACTGTCTGCTAAAAGCTCCTGTAAACCACTCATTGTCTCCTGGTACCAGTCCTCTGGATTCTGCTGCGACCAGCCCGGCTTTGGAAAACTTATTGGATATTCGCGGTTCACAATTTTTAAAATTTTCCCATCTCCCTGCATAAGCAGCAGTTTAACCGCTGAGGTCCCTAGATCAATCCCTATGTAATTCATGAATACCTCCTTTCAAATGTGCACGTGCACGGTTTTGTATATTATAATCCCATTATCTAATTTTTACAATAGTTTTTCCTGTTATCCCGTTTTTTTATGAGTTTTTGACAAAGACCTGCTTTTATGTTTGTGCACTTTTATAGAGTCCACCTCCAATATACAGTATTTGACTTATACACGGTTCTAAATTATAATGATGATGCAATTATTTAAATCCCATGGAAACAGAATTTGACTGCAACATAGGGGCTCGATGGTTTCCCCTATAATAATATATTACAGTGGAGGTTTGGCATGGCAACTATGAAGGAAATTGCGGCTTTATCCGGGGTCTCAAGAGGCACGGTAGACCGGGTATTAAACCACCGTGGTTCTGTAAACCCAAAAACAGCGGCACGGGTACTAGAAGTTGCAGAAAAACTGAATTACCAGCCTAACAAAGCGGGACTAATGCTTGCAGCCCAAAAGAAAAACCTAAAAATCGGAGTCATCCTGTTCCAAGACACGAATCCATTTTTTCAGGAGGTGTTACAGGGTGTCTATGCCAAGGCAGAAGAACTCCTGGGCTATAACTGCCAGGTGCTGATACGTCAGGTATCTTTTGATGAAAACTGCCAGAAGACGACCATACGGGAATTAGAACAGGATGGCATTCACGGACTTGTCATCTCTCCTTTCAATGCCCCCTCCATTGTTTCAGAAATCAACCGGCTCTGTGAAAAAGGAATACCAGTAATCACAACCAATACGGATATTTCATCCAGGCGTTTGGCGTATGTTGGAAGCAATTATTTTCTTTCCGGGCAGACTGCTGCCGGTCTTTTAGGACGTATGACCTTTGGAGAGGTGATTGTGGGAATTGTTACCGGATCTTCCCATATCCTCTGCCATACGGAGCGGATTGCCGGCTTTCAGTCAACTATCCGGGAAAATTATCCAAATGTCAGGATTCTGGAGACGATTATAGAAAATCATGACAACGATGAAGAAAGTTACCATAAAGTAAAAAAACTGCTGACAGACCATCCGGAAATAAACACCTTATACTTTACAGCAGCCGGAGTCTATGGAGGATGTCAGGCAGTTCTATCCCTGGAGCTCTCAGAAAAAATAAAAATATTTACTTATGACAGCGTGGAGACTACTGCGGAGCTGATCCGGCAAGGCGTTATTACAGCTACCATTTGCCAGCAGCCCTTCCTGCAAGGCTTCCGCCCCCTGGAACTGCTTTCACGGTATCTGTTAGAAGGAATTGCACCTGAATCAGAATTTCAGTATGTAGATATTGATATCCGTATCCGGGAAAATATATAATTTCCCCTTTACAATCCCATCCTTCCATGATATATTAGACAAATCACAACAAGTTTGTGATTTCTGAATTTATGCGGCATTCTTACCCCAAAAAGGGGGAATCACATGTCATTAAAAAACAACTTTTTACGTACAGCGCTTACTGTATCCTGTATAGTATCCATGCTGTTTATCTTTATGAATCATTCGTTCACATCATTCGCATCCTCTAATGTTGGATTTGTAATTCTTAACACTTATTCCAAGACAATGAAAATCGGGGATGAATTCTATCTTCTTGCGGTCACATCCAACGGAAAAAAGCCCTCGTTTACTTCCAGTAACAGCAAAGTTGCATCGGTCAATACCTATGGAAAGATTACGGCAAAGAAAACCGGAACAGCAAAAATCACAGCAAAGATTAAGAACGGTGAGGCCGCCTGCAGCATAAAGGTGACAAAGACAAGCATCCAACTGAGTACCAAAAGCGTCACACTGGAAAATGGCTATACTGCCAGGCTGACAGCAACCACCTCCAACGGTCACCCGGTCTCTTACCGGTCAAGCAAAAAAAGCATTGCAACCGTAGACGAACGAGGTAATATCACTGCTAAAGGGCCCGGCACAACTACGATTACCGTGAAAGCAGACCAGACAACCGAAACATGCAGCGTAACCGTACGAAAACCCACCGTCACACTCAGTAAACGCTCTGTTTTTCTCTATCGCAGGCAGAAGGTCTGCCTGTCCGTCAAATCTACATCAAAAAGCGTTCCAACTTGGAAAAGCAACAAAAAAAGCGTCGCCATTGTTGATGCCTTTGGCACGGTAACCGCCATTAAAAACGGCACGGCCATAATCACCGCGACTGTGGACGGCGTCAGTAAAAGCTGCGAGATTACCGTCAAAAAACCGACAGTCAAGTTTGCTCAAAGCGAACTCACCCTTACTGTCGGAAAAAAGAAAACCGTAAAGGTCTTCGTCTCATCTGGGAATAAACCAGTATTTTCCAGTTCCAACACCTGCATTGCCACAGTGAATGAAAATGGTCTGATCACTGCACATGATGTGGGAAAGGCATACATCTATGCAGCCGAAGATGGCGTCAAAAGCCGGATGCGCATCATTGTGAAATAACATCCGGCCAAGAAATGCCATTGCAAGACAACACAAATTTAACATAACAAAAAAAGTACAAACAGGGGCAGGAGTGCCGCAAATCAGAATATCTATCCCAACAATAATCTCATTCCGCCTCTGCTTCCTTAATTCGTTTCTGGATTTCCAAGTTAAGCTGATTCACATAAGCCTCCACATCCACATATTCCTCATAAGTCTGCATGTAATCTGCCCAGACAGCCTCAAATTCCTCGTCAGAAGACATAATGACTTTGGGAAGCCATAATCGTTTTACACGCTCCATCTCTGCCCGCGCCTGTCCGTAAGCGCTGTCTTCCGGCCAGTCGGAAACACATGAATATAACGGAAACCAGGGACTTCCCTCTATCTCTTCACCAAGGAATTCCTTCCAGGTCTGGAAGCCATATGCATCAAGTACTTTCTTATCGTAAGCGGAAAGCTTATCATAATATTCCCCGGGCTGTTCCGCCGGATGCACTGCATTGACGTTATCTGCCAGCATTCCTTCGTATGCCGGAAAATACGTATAATCGCAAGTGTTTTCATTGAGGTAATCCCCATTTCCCCAATTTTTCCGCTGTTCACTGGTACGATAAAACAACCCTTCTGCATCGACTTCATAGTCTACGCCTTCCTCCCCCCAATACCGTAATGTCATAATCTCAGGCTTCAATAAATCATTTAAAAACTGCAGGGCCCCTTCTACATCCTTACAATCCACGGAAATCCCCAGTCCTGCCCCTATATTCAGATTGGATTCCGTACAGTTGTATTTTCCTTCAATCTGCTCATTTGCCGTAATCGCAAGAGGGACATACGTCCGGTCCTCCCTCCCACATGCATTAAGACTGTTCTGTGCATCCATAATTTCCCAATACTGGTCTACAAATCCAAGCACATTTCCTGCCGAAATCTTATCAATATACTGGCTGTAGGACAACGTAAAAGTCTCCGGATCAATGACACCTTTATGATACATCTGACTGAGCTTTTGATAATACTGTTTTGCCTCTGGAATTGTATCATATACGGCCGCCTTCTGTGTCTTTGCATCTACAATGGCACAGCCCTCGTTAGGGTAACCCGCCAGGAACATGGCAGGATTCTCAAGACAAAAATACCGCCAGTCATCACAGAGAATTTCAAACCCAATATTGGGCTTTCCGTCTGATTCAGGATTTGCCTCCAGATAAGAAACAATCAAATCAAAGTATTCATCCAATGTCTTTACCTGTGGAAATCCTGCCCACTCCAGCACGCGCTTTTGAATCCAGAATGCTTCCCCGGAAAGCATTGTCTGGGTATTTTTCCCCTGTATGACGCCAAAAGGAGGAATATAATAAATATGCCCATCCTCCTTGCGCAGGGATTCCCACTGCCTGGGCGTCAGGTAATGGTACAAATCAGGATATTTTTCCAGATAATCCTCCAACGGAACAAGCGCGCCTGCCTCGATCAGCATGCTGGATGCGTCTGCTCCATTGATAAAATCCGGGTATTCCCCTGACTGTATTATCGCCCCAATCTTCTCCTCCGGCGTCTGTGCGCCCAGCCATTCGACTTGGACTTTGGCGCCCGTACACTGGGCAATCTTTTCCCTGATACGCGCATTTTCTAAAGTTGACTCCCCCGGAACCGCCATAAAAGCAGTGAACTTCTTTACTTCCTTTCTGTTGGCCACATAAAATATGCTGCAGGCACATCCCAAAAGAACCGACGCAGCTATCAGAATTGCCGCTGACCACATTTTTTTATTCTTCATGGTCCACCTCACTTCCTGCCCTCCGATTGCGGATGCGGTATTGATTCGGCGTCATATGATACATCTGAACAAATTTGTTGATAAAATACTCCGCCTTACCAAACCCTACCCTTTCTGCAATGGCATAGATTCTAAGATTCGTATCCGCCAAGAGTTTCTCTGCCTTCTCCATACGCAGATTATTCAGATAATCCCGGAATGCTATTCCATATTTCTTTTTATAAAGCTGTCCTAAATAGACATTGTTCACATAGAACTGCTCCCCTAACGACTTTAAGCTCATTTTCTCCATATAATTCTTCTGCACATAAGCGTCTACCTTATCAAGGATCTTTCGCGATTCCTGGATACGTACCTGTGCCAGATAACCTGCATAATCAGAAAAAAATCCTGTAATTTCTTCTGTGCTTCCCGCTAATACCATCTTGTTAAAAGATTCCTTACCGATGTATTCCAAAATCTCCTGCTGATTCGTCTCATCATCAAACTCCTGCACCATTTCCATGAGACGGTACAGAATATGATAAATACTGGCATTAACCATCTCCATATTCATATCGCTGTCGCGGATTTGCTCAAAAATCTGTTCTGCACTTTCCTCAATTTCGGAAACATGATTATCTTTCACTGCCTCTAAAAGCCTGTCCACATCGGATTCCTTTATTCCCATAGAGGATTTCCGATGACGGAAATCCTCGTAATTCCCGACGGAGGGATTCTCTTGGGCAAGCCCGTGAAGGCAGCGCGCTACCCTGATAGAAAAGAAAGATTGGGACAATTGTTCAAAAGTCTCCGCCTTCTGCCCTGCATACACCTGTACTGGATAAAGAAAATGCTGCTCCACCCGTTTTTGAAGATATTCCAGATACTGTTCCTCACTGGAGTAATCATTTTTATACATTGCGTGCGCCACAATCAGTCCTGCACCGAAAAATCCTTCCTCTGTCTCCACGATAGGTACCACATGGTATACAAACTCCCCAACCAGCTCTTTTAGATACTGCACCAGATCCCTCTGCTGCTCCATCCTCCCGCTCTGGCTAAGTCCAGCAAATTCTTTCTGGTTTTTATCAAACTCAAAGCTGACATACTTCTCAAGTCCTTCCTCACTGAGATACCTTCTGACCTGTGTCAGATTCTTCTCTGAAAACTTACCAACCAGTACCTGAGATATATGAAATTCATATTTTTCCCGCTGTTCCTGTTGATTCATGTGGTAATCCATATTAACTCTTTTCAATATACCAATAAGTTCTTCTTCCTGCACAGGCTTTAACATATAATCTATAACACTCATCTGTAATGCCTTCCTGGCATATTCAAATTCTGCATAACCGGTAAGAATCACAAACCGGATAGGTCTGTGCAGATTGCGCTGTACATAAGAAATCAGCTCCATTCCCGTCATTCCGGGCATCCGTATATCCACAAACACCAGATCAATATCCATTTCCTCCAGAATGCGGATGGCATCCATTCCATTTTCTGCCTCTGCCATAATCTGGCAGCCATACTTTTTCCAGTCCACGAGCTGCTTAAGTCCCTGACGAATGAACTGTTCATCATCTACCAGCAATACTTTAATCATATATGCCCACCTGCTTTCTCAAAATCCTCCTCCCTATAGTTCTTGGGCAGTTGAATACAGATCTCCGTCCCCTCCCGTGCCGTACTATTGATGTCAATTTGCACCTGATCACCATAATATTGATGCATCCGCACAACTGTATTCACAATTCCAATACTCTTTTCTGCCCCCTGGATATAGGAAATGTCTGCATGTTTTACCAAATCCCTAAGATGCCTTAATTCTTCCGGTTCCATACCGCTTCCCTCGTCCATAATCTCAAAGTACAAATCATTCTCATCTTCAGAAACCACCACAGTAATGGAACCTCCCTCCACGCTTTTCTCAATCCCATGCACACAGGCATTTTCTACAAACGTAATGATGACAAATTTGGGAATGAAACGTTTTTTACACTCCTCCTGCACATGAAAATAGAAATCCAACCTGTCCCCGAAACGATATTTCTGTATTTCCAGATAGCGCCTGACATTATCACATTCATCCTCAATTGCAATAATATCACGGTTCCATTCGATGTTCTTACGCATCAGTACCGCAAAACTCTCCAAAATCCGCGCCGTCTCTGACTCCTTCTTTAGAATGCTGTGCATCCGGATACTCTCTAAGGCATTAAATATAAAATGCGGGTTGAGCTGGCTCTGCAAAGCCTTCAACTCTGCCTCTCTCTTAGCAATTTCCAGTTCATGTTCCCTTTCCTTGTTCTTAAAAACCACTTCTACCAGCTCCTTAATCCGCATCGCCATCAGATTATAGCTGTGTATCATGCCTCCAATCTCATCTTCTCCCTTTTCACAGGAAATCACCTCATAAAAGCCTTTCTCCATTCGCTCTAAATATTCCTGCGTCAACCCTATGCGGTCATGCAGCGAACGGTACAGTACATAGATAAACAGACTGGGCAGAATTAAATTCACCAAATATAAAAGCAGAATTATTTCTTTATTCTGCCTTAAAAGATTTGTCACCGTCAAACGTTCCTCCGTCAGGCAAATTGTCAGATCCTGTCCATATAATTCTATGGTTTTCTGTACAGAACAACCCTTCGCCTCGTATTCCGATATATTCAAAAAATCTTTTCCGCTTACATTTTTCTCCTTTGTGGACCATAAAATCCGGTTGCCTAAACAAATATATCCATCTGCCTCGTCGCAAATCATCGCCATACTGTCAAGCATGGACTGATATTCGAGCTCCAGCATAATGATATCACCTTCTATGCAATGGCTCAATTCCTGTAAAAGAACGATACGCCTGCCCTTCCCAATATAACCTCCGGACTCTGTTCCGTCTTCATAATAGCTGTACAGATAAATATTTCTGCCGCTGTTTTGAAAAGCACGGTACCAGCTGCTGTTTTCCGTGTCCTTTCTCTTTACAAAATATGTGCCATTTGTAATCGTTTCATTTCCCGTACAGATTACAATACTATACGCCGACTGCGCAGTATAATAATACTGTATTACCTGATTCTCCATCAACCCCACATATGCTTCATAATAATCAGCCGGGCTTTGATATTCTCTTTGAAGAAACTCTTGAAGACTTACATTTCGGTTCAGGTAATCGGCGATTGACAATTGCTCATTCACCTGACTGTAAATTTCAAATTTCAGGCGGTCTACAATGTTCTCAAGCCTCTGCTCCTGCTCTTTGTCCATGCTCCGCTTGGCGCTCCAGATAATAATTCCATTTGTCGTAATCATTGGAATTAAAACACAAAGCAAAAAACAGATCAGAACCTTCTCCCTCAATTTAAGGTTATTCATTTTGTGCAGAATTTTCCTTTTCATATATCGCTCCAAATTCCCTTGAAATTTACATTGGCTTTATCTTGATATTCTTAACTTTTGCTTTTTTCAATAATCTCCCATAGTATGTTTTCTTCGATTTCTTCACGCGGATCACCGCATTTTTCTTAATACCCTTAAAGGCATTCCTCCCAATCCCCTTTACTGACGTACCGTCAAATGTAACCTTTGTAAGCTTCTTATCACCGTAAAACGCCATGCTTCCAATGTTCTTTATATTCTTGCCAATGGTGACACTTACAAGCTTTTTGCAATTCTTAAAAGCGGAATTTGCGATTGCAGTAATTTTAAAATTCTTTCCTCCAATTTTTACTGTCTCTCCAATTTTTACACTTTTCAGCGTCCCTTTCACCGCACTGTTTTTCACTCCGGTAAGCGTAACAGTTCCTGTCCCATTTGTGCTGGCATTCGTAATTTTATATTTGCATTTTCCTGCGAGATAGCTCTTATTCTTTTTCACTGTTATTAAAAAAGTTTTCGTAATACAATCAATATAATCCCCTTTGCCGGTAATTGTTATCAGAGCTGTTCCAATGTTTTTGTTATTCTTATATGACAATTGATAATCTATATTGTTCACCAGCCTTTTGCCATTACAAGTTACCGTAACCGCAGGCGTCACTGATTTCCCCGTATAGATCTGTGTCGGGATTACAGAAACATCCGCCTGTCTGACAGAGATTTTTTCCGGTTCTGGTTCTGGCTCCGGTTCTGGCTCCGGCACCTTTGTTTTCACGGCATTGACCACGCCCTCAAATGCAGGCTTTCTGCTCAAATTCTCATTTAACAGCAGGCAGTTTTCTTCCGGTCTCCACGACAGGGCATCGCAAAATCCCCAGAATGTGACACAGGTAATATTCGCCCCATTTTCCTTTTCTTCCAGCAGCGCCTCCATAAACTTTTGATAATATTCCCCCTGGTATTCCACAGTATGTGCCGGCTCCGTAACCTCTCCCGATTCCGTCTTTACCTCTTTTGCAATCCCGATATCCAATTCTGTCACATGCAGCTCTAATCCGAGCTTATCACGGAATGTTCGGACGGCTGTCATGTATCCATTCTCTCCCTCCAAAGGCTGTCTTGTGTCAATATGGCTCTGCATTCCCACTCCGTCAATATTTCCAGCCTCTTTCACAGGCTTTAATATCTCTACAATCCTCTCTCTTTTCACTGAAAAATACTCATTATAATCATTATAGAACAATTTAATTTTACGTTCCTTCGCGTATTCTTTTGTATACTTCCTTGCATATGCAAACGCCTTCTGAACAAAATCCTCCCCGATTGTCTGATACCACATGCTGTCTTCCTGCCGCATCAGATGGCCGGCGTCCGCTCCCCAGGGCTCTGCTGCCGCCTCGTTTACGACATCCCACGCATAGATAACCCCCGGATAGTTTGTCTCCGTCCAGGCAATGACCTCTTTGATATAGTTTTCCATGCGCTTTAACATCAGTTCCCTGCCTGCCAGCGTCCCAGATGTATCATAGTTCTCATAGAAAAACCAGTCCGGCGTCTGAGAATGCCAAACCAGCGTATGCCCGCGCATCTTAATGCCATGTTCCTTTGCATAATCCATACCTTTCTTATAACTATTAAAATTCAGGGCTGCACTTTCCTTATGCTTTGCAAGACCGCTCTTACTCTCCTGCTCATCCAGGACATATGCAGGCTTCATCTCATTTTCCATCGTCATGCTGTTAAACTGCTGGCGGATCAAATTGCTGTACACGCTGGTGTTTATCATCTCATCAGACACTGCCGTTCCAATCAAAAATTCATTTTTGTATAGCTCTTTCAAAGACGGATATCCGCTGGTATCACTGAAAGGGCATAAAACAGCTTTTACATCATCCACATAAATATCCATGAAATCCTGTTCCTGCGTTGGCTCTGATGTCCAGGGCGTCTCAAAGTAGAGTTCCACATCCGATAAATCGACGCCCGCTGGAATAATCCTGCTTCCCTTTATCTCTCCCCATCTGCCTTTCAACAGCTCTGCACTTCCCACACTATAATAATTCCCCGCACACTTCATAGTCAGCTGTATGCTTTTCTTCTCCGGCCCATCCTCATATCTGGCATAAGAAGAAACCTTCAAAAGCTGGTTTGCCTGCAGCATATCTCCAATCTGTGCCTTTGCACCGGAAAAAGTATTTTTCCTGTTTGAGATTTGCAGGCAATACCTTCCGCTGTTTGGCTTTTGATCTGTCACGCTGACAACAGCTCCATCTTTACTGAGCCACCTTCCTGATTCTCCTGATTCAAAATCATCCTCAAACAGAACGGTTTTTGATATATTTTCCGGGACTTCTTGCGCCTTTACTATAATTCCACCAATTTCCGGGACAAGCAGAATGCCTGCCAAAAATACCGCAACACTCCTCTTTAATAATCCCTTTGCCAATCGTTTTGCCGCTTTTTTCATAATGACGTCCTTTCTGATTCCTGAGTTTTCTGCTTTCATTAATACTGACATGTTTGAGCACATTTTGTCAATACATAAGATAAAAGGGCTGTCCCCAAAGCCATAGCACTCCTGAAGCCATACCGAGTGAATGGAAGGGATAAGTTTTTCGGTATAGACTTCGGGGAGCTACGGCTTTAGAGACAGCCCTTGTTCCCTTGAAGGTTACTTTTGGTACGCTATTGTCTCTGGTACGTCGCATGCACGTTTTCATACTTCTATGTACATAAACATAATGTTATTTTTGCACATCATATAACTTTTTTCATCCCCAAAAACTATAGAAGTTGCACAGAAAAAGCGGTGAGCATATTTAGTTTTTAACATCTTTATCATAAATGAAGCTATTTACAGGTTGTGCCAATATAAAAGCTGTTTTATCTTAATAGGAAAAGGTATATCAAACTGCTACGTCTGATATACCTTTAATCTTATGGTTTTTCTTGTCCTCTGCCTAAAAAACAATCCAGCTTCACATTTCCACAAGTAAACAATTTTAACTTCTACCTGTCAGATTTCCTACTGAAGTTCCCTGGTAATATCCTTCAACCAGCCAAACTTCTTATAATGGACATACACCGCCGGAATCTTCCAGAACTCGTCCAGACACAGGATAAAATAGACGACCATAGGAGGAAGATTCAGTACAAATGCACACAAAAATCCCAATGGCACACTGATGCACCACATAACAATAATATCACAGATCATGCCAAACCTGGAATCACCGCCGGCACGGAATACCCCGGAAATCAACAGCGTATTCATTGCCTGCCCCACCACATAATAAGAACTGATCCAGAGCATAATGTTCAGGTAACCCGCCGCACGGTCCGTTAAGGAAAAACACATAAATACCACTGGACGCAGCAACAAGATCACGATTCCTGTAAGAACCCCGACGATAAGCGTCACATAACAGGATCTCCCGGCATCCCGCCTTGCATCTTCGAGCCTGCCTTCGCCAATCTCTATCCCAAGCAGCACAGAAGCCCCGGAACCCAGCGCAAATCCAAGAATCATGCACAGATTACGGACAGTAGATACTACAGAGTTTGCTGCTACCACGTCTGCATTCATATGGCCCATAATCACAGAATACATGGAAAATGCCAGCGTCCATGCAAAATCATTGATCAATGCTGGTATGGAATATTTACAAAAATCTGCAAACAGTAATTTATGCCTGCCAAACATGATCTTTAAATTCATTCGGAATACTTTTCCTCGAACTGCATCGGCAAGGCAGAGAAGAAGCTCCAGCACGCGTGCCGTCATTGTTCCAATTGCAACGCCAATGACACCCAGCCTGGGCGCACCGCCAAGCCCGAAAATAAATACCGCATTCAATATGACATTTGACAACAGCGCAACGGCGCTGATTGCCGTACTGAGCTGTGCACGTTCCATACTGCGCAGCACACAGAGATAAACCTGGGAAAAGCTCATGCATATATAGGACATCCCCACAATCCGAAGATAAGAAGTGCCGATGGCAATCAATGTCTCGTCATTGGTATAAATCCTCATAAGTGTCTGGGGCATACAGACTGTCCCCACCGCGAGAACCCCTGTAATTACCAGTGCAATCTTGATCGCAATTCCCATAACTGCCTGTATGGAATCCGTATCTTTCTTCCCCCAGTACTGGGATGCAAGCATGACAACTGCAGACGAAATGCCAAAAAATACCCCGGACAGCAGGAATTGAAACTGATTTGCCAAGGATACCGCAGACAGCTCTGTCTGTCCCACATACCCAAGCATAAAAACATCTGCGGAATTCACCGCATTGGTGATAAAATTCTGTAATGTAATCGGAAGAACCAACGCCATCAGGGATTTGTAAAATTGTCTATTTTCTGTTTTCATTCTATGTAATTCCTTTCTATAAAGAGCTGCTCTGTGAACTCTTCATAAATGAGTTACACAGAAATTTATACATTAAATCGGAATAAAATTACATCGCCATCCTTTACGATGTATTCCTTTCCTTCCAGTCCTACCAGTCCTTTTTCCTTTGCTGCTGCCAAAGAGCCGCAGTCCAGCAGATCCTGATAATTGACTACCTCAGCACGAATAAATCCACGTTCGAAATCCGTGTGGATTTTCCCTGCTGCCTGAGGTGCTTTCGTACCTTTCTTAATCGTCCATGCACGTGTCTCATCCTCACCAGAAGTAAGATAACTAATCAGCCCAAGCAGACTGTAGCTTGCCTTAATTAGTTTCTCCAATCCAGACTCCTTTAATCCAAGCTCCTCCAAAAACATGGCTTTTTCTTCTTCGTCCAGTTCGGCAATCTCCTGCTCTATCTGGGCACAAATGACAAATACCTCACAGTTTTCTTGGGAAGCATTTTCTTTTACTTCCTTCACAAATGTGTTCCCCGCTCCATCATCTGTCAAATCATCCTCTGATACATTTGCTGCATAGATGACTGGTTTTGCAGTCAACAGGTTATACCCCCGGAACCATTCTTGTTCATCCTCACCTTCTATCTCAAAAGTCTTGGCAAGCCTGCCATCCTCCAAATGCGCCTTGATGCGCTCCAAAAGATTTAACTCTTGGGCAAGGGTCTTGTCCATCCTGGCGCCTTTGCTTGTCTTTGCAATCCTCCGCTCTAAGATTTCGATATCAGAGAAAATCAATTCCAGATTAATAGTCTCAATGTCACGGACCGGATTGATGCTGCCATCCACATGGACAATATTGCTATCCTCGAAACAGCGCACTACATGGACAATAGCATCCACTTCCCGGATATTGGACAAAAACTGGTTTCCAAGTCCCTCGCCTTTACTTGCTCCCTTTACCAGACCTGCAATATCTACAAATTCAATGACCGCCGGCGTCACCTTCCTAGAATGATACAAATCTCCCAGCTTCTTTAACCGCTCGTCAGGAACGGTTACAATTCCTACATTGGGGTCAATCGTACAGAACGGATAATTCGCTGATTCTGCTCCTGCTTTTGTCAATGAATTAAATAATGTACTTTTCCCTACGTTGGGCAATCCTACGATTCCTAGTTTCATATCTTGTTAAACCTGCTCAGAAATCCTTAGATTTAAAGGGTTTCTTCCTTTCTCTATATTTTTGCTACATAAATCACTACACAATTAATCACATGTATCACAAGAGTTTGATACGATCTAATATTATAGCACATCTTTTGATATTTGGGAATAATCAAATTGAAATTTGCTTTTGTCCTGTATCCTCAGATCATAATGCAAATCTGGCAGCATATACTTCTCATGATTCGCAATATTCATATCCCTTTTAAGAATTTTGTACTTTTTCTCCCCTGTTTATCCAGGCTCACGTCATCTCTTTCATCCATTATTTTTCATCCTCTTCCCATAGAAAACAATCGACAAATTTCGGCAAAAGCAGCAGCCCTCTATTTTCTTTCCAAATCCTCATTCATACTCCCGGTTCGATACCCTGTCATATCCAGCGCCACATACGTAAACCCATATTCCCTAAATTTCTCCACAATCCTAGACCTCACCTTCTCCTCCATAAGCTTCACAAACTCCCCGGGTTCCACCTCAATTCTTGCCAGCCTGCCGTGAATGCGTACCCGAAACTGATGAAATCCCAAATCCATAAGCAACTGCTCCGCCCTGTCCACCATTGCAAGTTTTTCCGGCGTAATCCTCTCCCCATACACAAAACGTGATGCAAGACAGGCAAAGGATGGTTTCTCAAAAGTCTTCAGGCCCAAGTACTTTGACAAAACACGGATATCCGTTTTCGTCAAATTGCATCTCTTAAGCGGACTCTTAATTCCCAGCTCTGCTACAGCAAGAAGCCCGGGCCGATAATCACCGTCATCATCCACATTCGAACCCTCGATAATATTTTCTATCCCATTTTCCCTGGCAAGCATGCAGATTTTTCGGAAAATCTCTTTCTTGCAGAGATAACACCGGTTCGGCGGGTTTTCTACAATTTCTTCTATTTCTAATTGTCCTGTCTCACAGACAAAATGGCGAATCCCCTGACCACTGCAGAATATTTCCGCTTCACAAATCTCCCGTCCCGGAAAAAAAGGGGATACTGCTGTCACAGCAATGACTTTCCCTCCCAATGCCTCCTTTGCAGCTTTCAACAAAAAAGTTGAGTCCACACCACCAGAAAATGCCACCGTCGCGGAATGCAGGCTTCTCAGATAATTCATTAAACTATCTAGTTTTTCTATCTGCTGTTCAGTAGGCTGCTGTATAGTCATTCTTCCTCCTTAGGTCAAATACAATCTCACCAGCAATTATCAATCCGGCTACAGACGGCACAAATGCCACACTACCCGGCGTGCTTCTGCGACCTTTGCACTCCAGATCCAAATTGCCGCCACTTTCCGGCTGCTTGATGGGTTCTTCCCTAGAGTACACCACTTTCAGCTTCTTAACCCCGCGTTTCTTTAGCTCCCTCCTCATGACTTTTGCCAAAGGACAGACCTTTGTCTCATAAATATCAGCAACCTCAAACAAGCTTGCGTCCAACTTATTGCCCGCCCCCATGCTGCTGATAATGGGAATCCCCTTTTCCTGCGCCTGCATAACAAGCCCAATTTTCGCTGTGACTGTGTCCACAGCATCTACAATATAATCATATTCCTCAAATGGAAAATCACCAGCATTTTCTGGCAGAAAAAAACATTGGAAAGTCCTTACATCAGCTTTGGGATTAATCGAAAGCATCCGCTCCCTCATCACCTCTGTCTTATACCTTCCAATCGTTTGATGTGTTGCTATAATCTGCCTGTTTAAGTTTGTCAGGCTGACGGTATCATTGTCAATTAAATCAAATGCCCCTACCCCGCTGCGCACCAAAGCCTCGCACACATAACCTCCGACGCCGCCAATCCCAAAGACTGCAACCCGTGCGCGGGACAATGTTTCCATAGACTTTTTGCCCAGCAAAACTTCTGTCCTTGCAAATTGCCCCTCCATCCATATATCTCCTTTATCCACATTTATTCGATCTTTCCCGTGTTTCGCTCTGCAAACCGCAATGCACAAATAAGCGGCATAATTAAGATGCCGCAGAAAAAATTACTGATTCCATGAATGCAATCCCAGGGCAGACCGGCAACAATCCATGCCAGCATTCCCTGAAAACTCAATCCATAGATTATTGCCTGCGCGGGAGCATACAATGTCCCAAATAAAAATCCGTGGGCTGCACACACCGCCATATATACGACAGGCTGCACCTTCCCTGGTATTTTCTTTGGAAGCAGCATAACCGCTCCCCACAAAACTGTCCACACGTACAGATATGGAATCCACCATGCCGCAAAGCCGCTGAAAACACCATTCAGCAACACGTAAGTATAAATAGGGTACAATGCCTTCTGTCTGTATACAACCGTAAACGCAACAATAAACACGCCAAGCAGATGTACATTCGGCACCAGCTCCATGATGATCTTAGAGACATACATGACAGCCCCAAGCATACCAAAAATGGCAACTTCCCTAACTGTTAATTTCATACTACTCAACCTTAAAAGAATAAACTCTGCCTTCTTCTATTGGTGTCGAGTCAACGCCTGTATTGGCATACTCATCATCAATATAAAAGGCCCAGTATTTGCCGTCCTTATCATAATCTACTGTTATGCCGTTAACCGTCTTTACATATAGTCCATAATCGCCTTCGTCCCCGGCAATCATTCCAAGCTCTAAGAGGGCCTCACCTACCGTTTCCTTGTCTGTATGAATCTCAAACTGCTTTTCACTGCCTTCCTTGTCCACAACAGCAAGCGTGAATTGTGTCTTTCCTTCCCCTAAGACATCCCCATCCTGCGCTGATTCCCCCGCAGAAGGCACCTCATTCCTGTTATTGTTACAGGCAGTTGTAAACACTGCCATTGCCATGATAAGCATGGCGCAAAGAACTAATGATAAGCTGTTTTTTGTAATTCTTTTCTGCATGATTCTCTCCTTCTTTCTGTCTGTTCCTTTCGCCCAATGACACCATTAAGCTACGCTGTCATTTATGTATTTGTTAACCAGACTGACATTCCGGCCTAAGACTGAAAACTTTTGAACCGACTGCATTTCCAACTAGCATCGTCAGAATGTAAATCAATGATTTCAGGCTGTAGGCATGTGCCAAATGAAAGTAAAACATATTTGCCACCGAATGTTCAAATCCAGACAATATGAATATCATCACAGGCGCTATTACAAACACAATATTTTTGCTTTTGTTATAATTATCAATTGCCAGAAACATCATGACACCACAGAATACTGATAACAAAAATATATTCATCAGATTATTATCCAGCTTCTTTTGTACCAGTTGCGAACTGTCAATGTCAAGGCTTGCTGCACCTGCAAGTATTGCCGCAATAAACGTTCCTGAAAAGTTCCCTAATATAACAATAAGCATATCTGGCAGTTCCTTCCACTCTTTCACAAAGCCAATCTTACCTGTAAACAAGTAAAATCCCTGCACGACAATTGTTGATAAACCAAAGCTAAACAGCAGGGAACCGATCACCCGGTTGTCAAGCGACAAATACACAATGCCGCCTATTCCAATCATAAATCCTGCGTAAATTGCTTTCACAAATATCCGCATCTTATCCATTTCAACACCTCTAAATACTTTTAATTCTCACTGAAGTATAGGAACACTTCATATCCATATTACATAATTACCTATATAAATATCAGTCCTTCGCCTCTACAATAAGCAGCACGCCGTCCCGAAACAGAATTTCTGCCTCCTTTGCAACAATCTCGTTGCTTACCCCAAGGGAATGATAACATTCCAGCGTATAATTTTCAAGCGGGTATTTAAACCCACGCAAAGTCAGTCCTTTCACCTGTGGGGTAAAAGGAAACAACGACACATAATTTCCATACTGCCTTTCCCGCTTCAAGGTTATCCCTTGACAAACCAGGCGGATACGGTTATTACGATCCACCATCCTGCATTCCACCCCATGCTTCATTGCCGCTCCCAGCAAATGCAGATTCCCTATCACATGATCCACACGGTTTCCAGTTGCCCCCAGAAGATGAATGACATCACATCCCTGCAAAATAGCTATCCGTATAGCAAGCTCCGTGTCTGTCTCATCCTTCTCCGGTTGAAACTGTAGAATCTCCGGTCTCCCCTCCTTATCGGAAAACTCCTGAAAACTTTGCAGTATCTTCGGGTCCGCTGAGTCAAAATCTCCCACAATATAATCCGGTATTATTTTCTGTTCATAGAAAAATTTCATCCCTTTATCTGCTGCAATCATACATGCAAACGAATAATTTCTGATATAAGACAGGGCAAATTCCATATCCAGGCTTCCACCGCTGATAATTAGTGCGTTCATTTTTACTCCACTTCTTTGGCTGTTGCTAGAGCCCTAAGGTATCCTCCCGCAAGCGGGCCCCTCCTTAAGACAAATCTTACTCAAGAACTTCTCCACATTGTCTTTGACATCCCCATGGAAGACCGCTGAACCAGCCACAATGATATTGGCCCCGGCGTCAAGAATCTGCCTGACATTATTTAAGGTAACCCCGCCGTCGACTTCGATATCAAGCTTTAACTCTCTTTCTTCGACAATACGGCGCAGATCACGGATCTTATCTGTCAGATAAGGGATATACTTCTGGCCTCCATATCCCGGATTTACAGTCATCAAAAGCACCATATCGAGCTTGGGCAGAATATAATTCAGACACCCCAAATCAGTTGCCGGGTTTAACGCAACTGATGCCAAAAGCCCGCGCTCTTTAATCTTTTCGATGGTGCGGTCCAGATGGGTACATGCCTCCGCATGGACCGTAATAATATCAGCTCCGCACTCCACCATCTCATCAATCAGGTGTATCGGTTCATCCATCATCAGATGTACATCAAAAATCCTCTCTGTAAGTCCACGGATGGATTTAATCACTGGTGTTCCAAAAGACAGTGTGGGTACGAAATGCCCATCCATAATATCAATATGTACATATTGTGCACCAGCTTCATCAATTATTTTAATTTGTTCCCCCAGGCAGGAAATATCTGCCGCCAGTATTGATGGTGATAAACAGTTCATTTTCCTCCTCCTTTTAACTTCTCGTACAACATCACATAATCCTCATATCTTATTGCGCTGATTTTTCCTTCTTCCAACGCCGTTTTTACCCCGCAGTCCGGCTCATGGATATGGCTGCATCCCTGAAAACGGCAAAATGGCTCAAAAGCTTCAAATTCCCGGAAATACAATTTTAGTTCCTCCTGTCCGATTCCCGTCAGATAGAGAGAACTAAATCCAGGTGTATCCATAATATAGGTATCATTGTCAATATATAAAAGTTGTGAATGGCGGGTTGTATGCTTCCCCCTGCCAATCTTTTCACTCAATACGCCTGTTTCCATATCTTCCTCAGGGGAGAGCAGATTAATTAACGAAGATTTTCCCACACCGGAAGGACCGGCCACCGTAGTCGTCCTGCCCGCTAAAATCTCACGTATATCCTCAATTCCTTCCTCTTTCCTGGCACTTGCAGACAGTACCCGGTAACCGGCAGGCAAAAAAACCTCCCGCAGCCTCTCAAGTTCCTCTGTCTGTACGAGATCCTGTTTGTTGAAACAGATGATAGTCTCAATCTCCTTTTGCTCCATTGTGATGAGAAAACGGTTCAGCAGATTGAGATTCGGTTGCGGCTTCGCCGCCGCAAAAATCACCAATGCCTGATCAATATTTGCCACCGCCGGGCGTATTAATGCATTTTTCCGCTCAAAGATTCTTACAATGTTGCCTGTCATCTCCTCTGAATCCAGCAGATCTATCTCAACATTATCCCCCACCAGCGGCTTTACCTTTTCTTTCCGGAAAATTCCTTTCGCTTTACACTCAAAGATTCCGGTTTCCGCCACATGTACATAGTAGAAACCGGCAATCCCTTTTATAATTTTTCCATGCATTTGGCCTGTTTCCTTACTTGGGTGTGAACGAAATACCGTCTATCTCTGTGGTATCACCCTGGACAATGTCTATACCGTCTTCATCCAGATAATGCCACTCCCATTTGATGATGATATACCCCTGGGAACAGTTCTCTATCCCACCCTGAGTGATGAGGAACGGGAAGGAAGTTGCTGTCCAGGTATTGATTACGTCTTCACCCTCTGATTTATAAAGGGTAATTACAGCACTTATGCTGGTTGCATCCTTGGGAATATCCGGATGTTTACTGATGCTGTAACTGTCCAGGTAATAGTAAGTATTTTTCTTTCCAAGGCTGATTACCAGTGTAACCGTTGTCCCTTGCTCTACGGTCTTCCCTGCCACTATACTCTGGCTGATAACATTTCCCTCCGGTATATCATTGCTGTAATCGGAAGTCGTCGACACATTGATTCTTAGATCCGCCAACGCTGCCCTTGCTTCCTCCTCCGGCTTGTTCAAAACATCCGGCATTACAATAGGCTCCGCCCCCCGGCTGATCACAAGGCTTACGGTATCCCCTTTCTTAGCTTTGTTCCCTGCCTCTGGAGATTGTGATATTACCATTCCATTGGCAACAGAGTCACTATATTCAAAATTGGAATTGGCAAGAAATCCCTTTTCCGTGAGCTTCGCCTCGGCAGTCTCTTGGTCAAGACCCACCACGCCCGGCACGTCTATTTCACCCACGCCGCTGCTGATTGTAACCTTAATCGTCGTATTCTTCTCTACCTGGACTCCCGGTTCTACACTCTGCGTGACAATCTGCCCCTGAGGGTAAGTATCAGAAGATTCCTCCCCTGCCCGTTCAATGCCAAGACCAATGTCATTCACTGCTTTCTTCGCTTCATCAAAAGTCTTTCCCTTAACATCTATCATTTCTACCTGATTGTCATTCTCGGCATCCTCTGCTGGCTCCTCACCATCATCCTCATCCTCGGGTTCTTTCACTTCTTCCTGTTTCACATCTTCTTTCTTATCATTTCCGCCAAAACGGAACAAGCCTAAAAGACTGCCTGCAATATAGATCACAATGGCAACAATGATAACCGCCGCCACAATTCCCATGATGGTAACGGCTTTTTCCATCTTTGGATTTAAAAATCCGCTGTCATCCTCTTCCTCGTCTTCCTCCTCGCCTTCCTCTGGCTCCTCAGAAGCCTCCTCATAATACATATTGCGGGTCTGCTCCTTAATGCTCTCCACTTCATCCTGCTTCATAATCCTTGTCTTATCCTGCTGCCCCAAAGGAACCATCACTACAAAATCCTCATTCGGGCTGATCAATGCCTTCTTCAAATCAATTAAGAGGTCATCGATCGTATCATACCGCCTGTCCGGGCTTTTCTGGGTACACTTTATAATAATCTTTTCCAAGCTGATAGGTAAATCTGGAGCATACGCACTGGGCTTTATCATTTCCTCCTGCAAATGCTGGATGGCAATTGCCACCGTAGATTCTCCATCAAAGGGCACCCGCCCGGTTACCATCTCATACATAACAATCCCGAGAGAATAAATATCACTTTTCCCATCTACAAAACCATTGCGTGCCTGCTCCGGGGAAGCATAGTGCACAGAACCCATGACATCGGAATTGATGGTATTGCTGCTTGCTGCCCGTGCAATTCCAAAATCAGTCACCTTGACCTTGCCTTCCGTGGAAATGATGATGTTCTGCGGCTTAATGTCACGGTGAATGATATGCTTATTGTGCGCCGCCTCAATTCCCCTCCCCACCTGGATAGCAATGCTGACTGCCTCCTTAAAAGAGAGCTGGCCCTTCTTCTCAATATATGTCTTAAGGGTAATCCCTTCCACATATTCCATTACAATATAGTGGATGGCATTCTCGCTTCCTACGTCATAAATATTTACAATATTCGGATGCTCCAGACCTGCCGCAGACTGTGCCTCTGTCCGGAATTTCGTAACGAAATTCACATCTTCGGAAAACTCCTGCTTGAGTACCTTAATTCCCACAAAACGTCCCAAGGTATGGTCTTTTGCTTTATAGACGTCCGCCATTCCCCCGGTTCCGACTTTTCCTACAATCTCATATCTATCTGCAATAAAGATTCCCTCTTTTAACATTCTTACCTCCAACATCTTACCATTCAAACGGTTCTGTCAAAATAACTGTGATATTGTCATTTCCTCCATATCTATTCGCACAGGCAACCAGTGTGTCAACAATTCTTCCACTGTCAATGCCAGCCTCAATAATTTCATAAATCTCCCAATCCTCAAGCATATCTGTCAATCCATCCGAACACATAAGAATCCGGTCATGCTCTTTTAATTCCACTTCAAAGAAATCAATTTCAATCTCCGGTCCGCCTCCTACAGCACGTGTAATGATATTACGGTCCGGGTGTATTCTAGCTATCTCCGGCCTCAGTTCTCCCCTGCGCACCATCTCCTGTACATAAGAATGGTCCTTTGTAACTTGTTTGAACTCTTGCCCGGCAATATACAGCCGGCTGTCCCCTACATTTGCTACGCACAATTCACTGCCGCTGACAGTTGCTGCAACAACCGTTGTTCCCATACCTTCCAAATCAATGTCCATTACGGACTTTTCCACCACCGCCTGATTCGCCTTCCATATAGCAGTCCGCAAAATTGCAACAGGCGAAATCTCCCGGCTGCTCTGCGCAGATTGCACAATCGTCTCTACTGCATACCGAGAAGCATAATCTCCCGCATTATGCCCTCCCATGCCATCTGCTAACACATACAGATTAGGCAGATTTCCAACTGGCATCTCGGAGGTATACATATAGTCCTGATTCATCTCACGTCTTCTCCCCGTATCTGTCCTGGAAAAAGCCCTCATGTCTGGTCCGCCTTTCTTTCAAGTCTGAAATCATTCAAAAACCCCAGGTTCTGAACTGCTACAAACATTTTAGCACAATGGAAATAAAAGGACAAGTCATAAAATCTGACGCCTCCTGAGCTGTCCACAGGCGCCATCAATGTCCCTTCCCATTTCCCTTCTAATTGTCGCTGTTATTCCACACCCCTCCAGCTTTGCCTTAAAATTCATGACCGCCTGGGGATTGGACTGCACATAATCCCGTTCTTCAATAGGGTTTACCGGGATAAGGTTTACATGGCAGTTTAGTCCCTTTATCAGCGCGGCAAGCTGCACAGCATCCTCTGTCTTATCATTCACGCCGCCCAAAAGACTGTACTCAAAGGTAATCCTCCGCCCAGTCTTATCAAAGTACTCCCTGCACGCCTCAATCAACTCATGGATGTCATAACGTTTTGCCACAGGCATCAGCTTTAGACGCTTTTCCTGCGAAGAAGCGTGAAGTGAAACCGCCAGGGTAATCTGCAGTCTTTCTTCGGCAAGCCTGCGCATATTCGGCACAATCCCGCAGGTAGAAACTGTAATATTCCGCTGGCTGATATTAAGGCCGTTTTCATCTGATATAAGCTGGAGGAATTTCAGCAGATGATCATAATTATCCAATGGCTCGCCGGTTCCCATTACAACCACGTGGGACACCCGCTCCCCGATATCCTCCTGAATCCTGTAAATCTGTTCAAGCATTTCTGCCGGTGTCAGATTCCGCACCAGCCCATCCAGTGTGGAGGCGCAGAATCGGCATCCCATACGGCATCCCGCCTGGGATGAGATGCATACACTGTTGCCGTGCCTGTATTTCATGCGCACACTCTCAATCATATTATCATCCGAAAGCTTAAAAAGATATTTTGCTGTCTCATCTAACTGGGAGCGCTGCACCATCGCCTGCTGCAAAACCGTAAGGCTGCAGCTATCCTTTAATTTTTCTTTGCATACATTTGAAATATTTGTCATCTCATCAAAAGAGGACACATGCCTGACATGCATCCACTGGTAAATCTGCTTTGCCCGGAAAGGTTTCTCTCCCAGTGACAAGACAAATTCTGTAAGCTCCTCCTGATTCAATGACTTAATATCCTGTTTTATATCATGAATGGACAATGCCTGCCCCATAATTACCGCCTCTTTATTTTCTTCGTAATTTTGCCAGGAAAAACCCATCATTTTTCCCTTTTTCCGGAAGAATCTGTTTCTGTCTTTCCAAGACAAACTCAGGGTGCTCCTGTAAAAACCATTTCACGTTCTTCTCATTTTCCACCGTATTGATGGTACATGTGCTGTACATCAATATCCCCTGTGGTTTCACATACTGCTGCACGGTATGTAAAATTTCCCGCTGCAGTTCACACAGCGCACCGCAGTCTTTTGAAGTAATCCTGTATTTTATGTCTGCTTTCCTGCCAAGCACGCCCAGCCCGGAGCAGGGAAGGTCTGCCACTACAATATCTGCTTTTCCTATCCGCGTCTCATCCAAGAGCCTTGCGTCCGCCTGTACTGCACGGATATTTGCAAACCCGCATCGGTCAATGTTCTCCTGGATAATGGAAACTTTGGCCTCTGTGAGATCCCTAGCCTCTACCATACCAAAGGCCGAAATCCCATGCTCTGCATTTCCTCCATTTTCTGCCTCCCAGAGCATCTGTGCCATATGAATGCTTTTGCCGCCGGGAGCCGCGCAGACATCGAGAATATAATCTCCTGCCTTGGGCTCGGCCCAAAGAGCCACCTGCATAGAACTTACATCCTGTACATAAAATTTCCCTTCACGGAATGCGGCAATCCCTCCCAGAAAATCATAATCTTCCAGATAAAGCGCATCTTTCATGCCCGCATTATCCCGGACAGTAATCCCCTGCGCCATAAGCTCCCCCATGAGCTCCTCCTTTGTCGTCTTCTGGGTATTGACGCGGACAGAGGTCGGGGCTTTCGTAAGAAACGCCTCCATAAATTCTTCCATCTGCCCCATGGTATAAGATTCTCCCCACATCTGTAAAATCCATTCCGGCATGGAATACTTTACAGAAAGGTAGCGCACAGGTTCCCTCTCCCGGTGAGGCAGGACAATACCCGAAAGATTGCGGCTGATGCTTCTTAATACACCATTTACAAAACCCTTTAGGTTGCGAAATCCCCGTTTTTGTGCCAGCTTTACCGCCTCATTGCATGTGGCGGACGCTGGTATGGCATCCATGAATTTGAGCTCATACACGCTGCTTCTCAAAATACAGCGGATGACTGGTTTCATTTTATTTACCTTTACGCTGGAAAACTGCCCTATGACATAATCAATCCATATCATATGCTCTAATGTCCCCTCGCATACGCGCTTTAGAAAACTTCGCTCCTGCTTTGTAAGGTACTGGTATTTTTCCAGCATTCCCCGAATGACAACATGGCTGTATTCATGATCCTTTGTCACAGCAAGAAGGACTTCCAATACCAGTTCCCGCAAATTTACATCAGTCGTCATTTCTTCCACCAAACAAAAGCACAAGCCGCAGCAACTGTAAGATCGCCGAAGCAGCCCCCGCCACATATGTCAGGGCGGCCGCTTTAAGGACTTTCCTTGTTCCTTTCAGCTCCTGTGAATCTAAAATTCCTGTTTCCCCTAAAATGTGTACTGCACGCCTTGAAGCATTAAGCTCAACCGGAAGCGTCACAAGCTGAAACATCACGGCAAGTGAAAAGCATAGTATCCCAATATCAATCAAAAGTGTTCCCGTGTGGCTGTTGATAAATAATCCTATGACAATCAACGGCCACGCAGCTGCAGAACCGAAATTTGCCACTGGAACAATCGCACCACGGATGGTCAAAGGCGCATAAGATTTCTGGTGCTGGATGGCATGTCCGCATTCATGCGCCGCCACTCCCACAGCCGCCACAGAGGCCGAGCCATACGTACTGTCTGAAAGCCTCAGCACCTTATTCCTTGGATCATAATGGTCTGTCAGATCCCCGGAAACATGCTGGACACTCACGTCATCAATCCCTGCGGCACGCAAAATGCGTTCCGCCGCCTGGGCTCCGGTCATCCCCGACATGCTCCGCACCCGGTCATACTTACGGAACGTGCTCTTTACCCTTGCCGATGCTGCCAGACAGATAACAGCTCCAATAATTACTAAAATATACGTTGGGTCAAAATAAAATCCATAATACGGCATATGCAATTACTCCTTTCCAAGCCTGCACCCCATTTGCACGGAACATCCGCGCAGAAATGCATCGACGGTCATGCGTTTCTTTCCTTCTAACTGTACCTCTAACAGCCTTAAAAGTCCCTGTCCGGTCTGAACAAGCAGGCTGTCTTTTGTCACCTCACAAACGGTTCCAGGCTCCATATGGACGTCTTCAGGCTGCCCTTGCACAGATGCTTTCCAAATCTTTAATGTCTTTCCATTCAGATGCGTATACGCGCTCGGCCAGGGATTCAGACCGCGGATAAGACGCTCCAATTCTTCCGCCGCCTTCTTCCAGTCAATCTGCCCAAGCTGCTTTTTTATCATCTTCGTATGCGTGGCCAAATCATCGTCCTGCGGCGTATATCTGGCGGTTCCATTTTCAATCGCTGTAAGCGTTCTGACACAAAGCTCCGCCCCGGTCTGCGCAAGACGTTCAAACAGGCTGCCTCCCGTTTCCCCAGGCGTAAGGGCTACTTCCTCTCTCATTATTATATCTCCGGTATCAAGCCCCTCGTCCATGCGCATTGTTGTCACTCCCGTAATCTGCTCACCGTTGATGACTGCCCACTGGATAGGCGCTGCCCCGCGGTATTTCGGTAACAGGGAAGCATGAACATTCACGCATCCATACTTTGGCATTGCGAGGATTTCCTTCGGAAGAATCTGCCCGAAAGCCACTACTACAATAATGTCTGCCTCGTAACTTTTCAGGTGTTCAATACAAGCTTCCTCCCTGACCTTCACGGGCTGGTACACCTCAATGCCATGCGCTTTCGCTGCCTCCTTGACCGGCGGAAACTGCATGGATTTCCCCCGGCCTTTCGGCTTATCCGGCTGGGTAACTGCCAGCGTAACCTCATGCCCTGCCTTAATTAATGCCTCCAGGGTCCCCACGGAAAAATCCGGTGTCCCCATAAAGATTATTTTCATTCGTCTTCCTCCTCGTAAACTGCTTCATGCAATCCGTCCTCTACCTTCTCCACATACATATGCCCCTCTAAATGTTCAATCTCATGGCAGAATGCACGTGCTAAAAGTTCCTCTCCCTCCAACACCACACGCTCCATATCCTCATTCCACGCCTCTATTTTCACATACATTGGACGTGTCACAATCCCATATTTTCCCGGAACGCTTAAGCAGGCTTCCTCCCCTGTCTGTTCCCCGCTGGATTCTAAAAGACGTGGATTGATCAGCACAATAGGGCCTTCTCCTATATCAACCACGACTACGCGCTTTAGCACGCCCACCTGGGGCGCCGCAAGCCCTACACCGTTCGCCTCATACATTGTATCCAGCATATCCTCAATCAATAACCGTATTCTGGGCGTTAACAGCTTAATCTCCCTGCATTTTTTTGTCAATATCTCGTCACCCATTTGACGGATGTTCCGCACTGCCATATCATTTCCTCCTCTTGTATTCATTCTATGCGCATTGGCTAAAACCCATTCATGGGGTCAAAATCAAATTGTACCGCCACGTTCCGAAACTCCCGGTGGCTGTTTATGAACTGTTCTAATACATCTTTCATATGAACCAGCGTCCCATACTCCTGATGTTTAAAATACAGCACCCGCCGGTAAATATCCTTAATCTTTGCAACTGCAGCATCTGCCGGGCCTATCATATAAAGCCCTGGTAACCTGCCCTTATCCTGCGCCTGCTGAATCTTTTTTGCCAGAAGCTCCATACTAAGGAACGCAGTCATCTCATCTGCAGATGCAGTCATCATCACCATCATATGGCCGCAAGGCGGATAATGCATCAAATTCCTGTAAGCTGTCTCCGTCTCGTAAAATTTATAATAATCCTGTTTTGCCGCCAGCTTTATGGCATAATGCTCTGGACTGTATGTCTGTATAACGACCTCGCCGGGAAACTTCCCACGCCCGGCACGTCCGGCCGCCTGGGTAATCAATTGGAATGTCCGCTCTGGTCCATGAAAATCACTGACGTGTAAGGACAAATCTGCCGCCAGCACTCCCACCAGTGTTACATTGGGGAAATCATGCCCTTTGACAATCATCTGAGTCCCAATTAAAATATCTGCCTCCTGGTTGGCAAAGGTGGATAAAATTTTCTCGTAGCCGTCTTTCCTGCGGGTCGTATCAAAATCCATACGAAGCACCCTGGTCCCGGGGAAACGTTTTTTTACTACTTCTTCTATCTTCTGGGTGCCCGCCTTAAAGCCGCCGATATACTTGGATCCGCACTCTGGGCAGGATGTTACCATCTCCTGCGTATATCCGCAATAATGGCATACCATGCTGCCCCCTGCGTGCTGGCTTAAAGATACATCACAATGAGGACATTTCATGACATGGCCGCAGGCACGGCAGGATACAAAGCCTGCAAGTCCACGGCGGTTAATAAACAGCATAATCTGCTGATGGTTCTTCAAACGCTGTTCCATAAGCTCCTGCAGTTTCTCACTCAGTATCGAACGGTTTCCCCTCCTTAATTCTTCCCTTAAATCCACCGTATAACACTCTGGCAAAGGTTTTTCCTCAATTCTTTTCTCCAGCTCCAAAAGCTTATATTCGCCGCTCCTCGCATGGTAGAAGCTCTCAATCGAGGGAGTTGCAGAGCCTAAAATCACGCTTGCACCTGCCATCCTTGCCCGTTCAACCGCCGTTTCCCTTGCGTGGTACCTGGGCATAGTCTCGCTTTTATAGCTTGTCTCATGTTCTTCATCTATGATAATTATTCCCAAATTGGAAAAAGGCGTAAACAATGCAGAACGCGGACCAATCATTACATCCAGTTCCCCATTCTTTGCCCGCTCAAACTGGTCGTACCGCTCTCCCAGTGACATTTTGGAATTTAGAATGGATACGCGATCTCCAAACCGCTGATAAAAACGGAGTACTGTCTGATATGTGAGGGCAATCTCTGGGATCAGCACAATTGCCTGTCTGCCGGCACCTGTAATTTTCTCAATAATTTCTATGTACACGGCCGTCTTACCACTGCCAGTAACGCCGCGTAGCAGATAAGTATGGTACTGCTCCTTAGAAAAATCCTGCCAAACCTGTTCCACAATCCTTTTCTGCCCCTCATTCAACACAGGACGCGTCCCCCCCTGCTCCATCTCGCCCAATGGATTGCGATAGGTACGTTTCTCCTCAACGGTAAGGATTCCCAACCCCTCCATCGCACGGATGACCGATGCTGTCATATGGAGTCTGCGGGTAACAACCTCATAGGGCAGAGGACTTTGTTCTATCAGGCTGGACAAAAGCCTTGCCCTTGCGGTGTTGTGCTTTTTTTCAAATGAAGCCAGCCATTCGGCTGCCTTTTTTTGCCCTATTGCCAGGCGGACCAGCCGCTGTTTTTTTACGGCTGTCTTCTGTTTAATCGGCAATACGGTCCGAAGCGCCTGATTCATGGTTGCGCCATAATTCTTCCTCATCCATCCTGCCAGGGCAATCAACTGAGATTCAATGGGAATACTGTCCTTTACCACTCCTGTGATTTCCTTTAATCTGGAAACTTCATACGCAGGGGTATCCGTCAGTTCCACAATATACCCTGTACTCCTACGGTTTCCATTGCCAAAAGGAATCTCTACCTGCATCCCTATGGTAAGATTCCCCTGCAGTTCTCCCGGCACCTTATACTGAAATGTCTTATCCAGTTTTTCATGTGAAATGTCTATTATGACATTAGCATATTTTGCCATCTTGCCACCTATCCCTGTTGCAGCTTTGCTAATACTTCCTGAATCAGCACGCGCTCATCCATAGGATATTTCTTACCTTCAATTTCCTGATAATCCTCATGTCCCTTACCTGCAAGGACAATCACGTCCCCTGGCTGGCCATTTTCAATCACATAGCGGATAGCCTCTTTCCTGTCAGGGATTTCCACGTATTTCCCCTCTGTCTTTGCCATTCCAGTCTTAATGTCATCTATAATTGCCTGAGGTTTCTCAAATCTTGGATTGTCCGAAGTGATAACTGTTAAATCAGCGAGCTTTCCAGACACTTCACCCATTTCATACCGGCGCAGTTTGGAACGGTTTCCCCCGCAGCCAAACAGACAGACCAGCCGGGTGGGTTCATATTCTTTCAAAGTCGTAAGAAGGCTCTGAAGGCTCATGGCATTGTGGGCATAATCTATCATCAGCGTAAAATCGTCCGATACCTTCACCATCTCAATCCTGCCCTTGACCTTTGCCTCTCTTAGCGCACGTTTCATATCGTTTTCACTTACCTCAAAATGACGGCAGACAGCAATCGCCGTCAGGGAATTATAAATACTGAATTTGCCCGGTACATCGATCTCAATCTGTGTATTCACCAAACCTTCCGCCTGATAGGACACACCCAGATATCCTGGTTTCTTCACCAGCTTGGGATTCCTAGCCCTAAGGTCTGCATCTTCCCCAAATCCAAATGTCTCTAATGCGCAGGTATGACCCTTTAACACTTTCTCCCAGTGTTTGTCGTCCACATTAACGATCCCTGTTTTACACTGCCTGAATAATAACCCCTTGCAGCTCATATATTCTTCAAAAGAGGCGTGCTCGCCTGGTCCGATGTGGTCCGGTTCCATATTGGTAAATATGCCGATTTCAAAAGGAATGCCTGCCGTGCGGTGCATCATAAGCCCCTGGGAGGACACCTCCATCACCACGCATTCACAGCCTGCTTCCAGCATCTGTTGGAAATAATTCTGTATCACCCAGGATTCCGGCGTCGTATTGTTTGCAGGAATCACTTTATCCCCGATGACAGCCTCTATGGTGCCAATCAGTCCCACCTTGTAGCCGGCATTTTCCAGTATGGATTTTATCATGTAAGTAGTAGTCGTCTTGCCTTTTGTTCCCGTAATCCCGATTACCTTTAATTTCTCTGCCGGATAATGGAACCAGGCACAGGATAAAAGGGCAAGCCCATACCGGCTGTCCGCCACTTTAATTACCGTGACATTTTCCGGCGCCTCCACATCCTCCTGCACCAATACTGCGCTGGCGCCTTTTGCCGCCACTTCCTCCACAAAGGTATGCCCGTCCACAACCGTGCCCTTAATACAGACAAACAGACATCCCGGCACCACCTTGCGGGAATCATATACCAGTTCTGTAACCTCTATCTCTGCGCTGCCTTGCAACACCGTATAGTCCAGGCGTTTTAGCAGTTTCTCCAATCGTTCCATGCTCATTCCTCTTTTCTTACCATGCGTATTCAGTTTATTATATGATATATCTAAGATTTTGGCAAGTTAAGAGATTTCGATATTTCTGAATACAGGCAAATCGTATTTACTTGAAAAAGCTGTGAAATCTGATATAATATAGCAGAAATGAAAAATTGACAACATGAAATAACAACTTGTTGTGCGAAAGGAGCAAATTTATGATTCAACGCAGAGAAATTGCCGTATGCATTATCTTATCCATCGTGACATGCGGTATCTATGGCATCTATTGGTTTATCTGTCTGACTGACGACACCAATACAATTTCCGGAAGAATGGGGGATACCTCGGGCGTCGTTGCGTTCCTGCTCTCCCTGGTAACCTGTAATATTTACGGTCTGTACTGGGCATATAAGCAGGGGGAAAAGATTGACGAGGCAAAATCCAGCCACGGCATTCCCTCTAGCAGTAGCAGCATCGCCTATCTTCTGCTGTGCCTGTTCGGGTTTTCCATTGTAGCATATGCGCTCATGCAGAACGACCTGAATAAGCTGGCATAGTCATGAAAACAAAGCGTCTGGTGCGAATTATTACATATATGTTTTGCATCACAATGGCGGGTCTTGTGTACGGCATCTTTGTCCGCTGCACAGGACTCGCTGTTCCATGCCCAATCCGTACGCTTACTGGGCTGAAATGCCCGGGCTGCGGTGTCACGGGCATGTGCGTGGCATTGCTGCACCTTGATTTCAAGGCGGCTTTCTATTGCCATCCTATGCTCTTTGTTCTGCTTATACCGCTTCTATGTGTCTGTGTGGGAAGCGCACGGACTTATGTGAGGGATGGTTCCTGGCAGCTGAAGCGCTGGCAGAATATCATCTTATATACCAGCATTATGCTTCTTATAGCATACAGCGTAGTACGCAATGTTTTCGGAATATAAAGAATCGTGCAGGAAAACACTTCATTATGAAGGTTCTCCATGCACGATTTTTTAATGTGTACTATGTACTACAATCAGTCACTGGAATCAAGCCCTTCTTCCTGCTCTCTTTGAATCTCCGGGAACGCCGACAGCATGGGCTTTAAATTATATCCCTTAATCTTACGATTCACATAGTTGGCTGTAATTTTCACTACCACCGGCGACAATGCGAGGACGCCAATCAGGTTGGGAATCGCCATCAGGCCGTTAAAGGTATCTGACAAATCCCATGCCAGCTCCAGATTCATGGTAGCTCCAAATACAATAAACACTATAAAAATCACACGGTAAACAATTGTTGCCTTGGAACCAAAAAGGTATTCAAATGCCTTCGTCCCATAATGGCTCCATCCAAGAACAGTCGAAAACGCGAATAGAAGAATTGCCAATGCAATAAAGGCTGGCCCAAATTTCCCAAATACCGTGGAGAATGCCTCGCCCACCAGGGCAGAACCCTCCGCAGAGCTGAGCACTTCGCCCGTGTTCAAATCTACCAGTCCGGAAGACAGAACCACAAATGCCGTCAATGTGCAGACAACAATGGTATCCGCAAACACCTCAAAGATTCCCCACATTCCCTGGCGAACCGGCTCCTTTACATTAGAACTGGAATGTACCATAACGGAAGATCCAAGACCTGCTTCATTCGAGAATACGCCGCGCTTCATTCCCCAGGTAATTGCCAGCTTGATACCAGAACCGACAATACCGCCTCCAACCGCTTTCATGGCAAAGGCCCCTTTGAATATAGCGGAAAAGACTGCCCCAAAATGCTCGATATGCAGTACACATACAACCAAAGCTCCCAGAATATAGAGAAGTGCCATCACTGGTACCAGTTTTTCTGTCACAGAGGCAATTCTCTTAATCCCTCCCAGAATTACCAGTCCGGCAACTACCATCAGAACGATTCCCGTGGCAAGCGTCGGAACATGGAAAGCCGCTTTCATGTTGCCGGCAATCGAGTTAATCTGGCTCATATTGCCAATTCCAAAAGATGCCATCAGACAAAATACAGAAAACAGAACCGCCAGAATCGCTCCAATACCCTTCATGTTTTTCTTTGCACCCAGACCATCTTTTAAATAGTACATGGCGCCGCCGCTCCACTCGCCTTTTTCATTTTTCTTGCGGTAATAGATACCCAGAACATTCTCGGAATAATTCGTCATCATACCGAAAAATGCAACAATCCACATCCAGAAGATAGCGCCCGGTCCTCCAAAAATCAGTGCAGAGGAAACGCCTACAATGTTACCCGTTCCTATCGTGGCCGCCAACGCCGTACACATCGACTGAAACTGTGAGATAGACTTATCTCCCGTCCCGGTGTGTTTCGTGATGTGCCTGTCGGTAAAAATACTGCCCAGCGTGTGTTTCATCCAATAGCCGAAATGTGATATCTGAAACACATTCGTCAGCACTGTCATCAGGATTCCGGTTCCCACCAGAAGCACCAGCATGGGGATTCCCCAGACGAATCCATTAATCGCGTCATTAACCTTCGTAATCATGTCAATCATACCATTCACTCCTCTTTCCTTTTGTGCGAGTGCGCATATTATTTTTTATCTTACAGGAAGATGCTTTTGTGCTTTAGCGTGATAAAGTCCCTCCATAAGACAAAATACAGCAGGTAAGCATTTGTCTTACCTGCTGCCATTCCACTAAATAAATTATCATAGTATGACCTGGATGTCAATACATCCCCCCTGCATAACTTACAAACCATTCGA
Source organism: uncultured Lachnospiraceae bacterium (assembly GCA_948688495.1). GTDB lineage: Bacteria > Bacillota > Clostridia > Lachnospirales > Lachnospiraceae > Petralouisia. The sequence continues at coordinate 36,992 of CAPQSW010000025.1, forward strand.
TCATGCCCATTCCCACAGAAAAACATGTCAGAAGAAATACAAGGAAAATCGCCCCGCCATCGTATTTGAGTACTTCCTCCTGCTCCTCTCCCTTACGGATATTGGAAATCAGCATTTCACTGCCAAGAGCAATTAAAACAAGCGGCCACAATTTCATAATTACTGCCAATGACAGTGCCGGATAAAACATGTGGACTAAGAACAATCCGCCAAACACTATCATCAAGATTCCACAGGTAATGCTTCCTACTCTCCTGGTCCTCATACCATCACTCCTTCCTGTCCAGTTCCTTTTTCTTCCCACGGATTAAATAAGCGCCACACCAGATTAACAGGATCGCAATGGCCACCTGTGGAACACCGTCCATAATATCCCAGTAAATTTCATCTGGAAGCAGCCACCTTATATACCCAATCACATAATTCCACAAAATTGCCACGCCGACAATGATAAGTCCCCACGCCAGCAGATTATTCTGTTTCCCTTTCAGCCTGCCTGCCAGAATGTCCTCATCCAGATGGAATAAATAATCATCCTCCAGTGCATAAAATTCTTCATCCGACATCCCTCTTATATTATGGACGTTGAAAAAACTGTAACACCATAAAATTGGCAAAATAAACAGCACGGGCCCTAGATTAAAAAATGATGCAAAAAACACTAACAGCCAAAAAATTGCCATAATGCTGACTCCCTGCCTCATAAATCCCATATACATTTCTCCTGCACCTGGTATCAGGGAAAAGCAAAAAGTCAAAAATCCACTTTTCTTCCTTGTCATCTCGTTACCTCCTGATTTTTGTTATTCTATTTCCTGTATCTCCATACGGAATAATCCATTACTTATATCATTCAAAAAACTGGAAATTTCTCCGCTTTTTTGGTTTAATATCCCGGTAATATCCGGCTCTTTTTCGGCAAACTCCCTTTCCTGCCTTTGCCGCTCTGTTTTAGAACTGCTGCCCCCCTCTGGCTGTAAATCCTGGATATTGGTTGTCAGCATCAATAGAAATATGGATGTCATCACTGCAAGCCCCACCTTAAGACTGTACATAAAAAGCTGCATCTGCCGCGATTTCTCTTTAACGTGAACACTCACCTGTACATCCATCTGCCTTGTCCGCATTAGTATATCTTCTTTCAGATAGGCAGGAGGTTTTGTCGATACTGCCATCCAGTCGGCAAACTGTCCGGCACAGAAGGTACAGCTTCCGATATGTTCCAGAAACCCTGCTTCTTTCTCTTGGGGCATCTCGCCTGCCAGCCAGTCACAAAACTCCTCCTTTGTGACATGGGGATTTTCTTCTCTGCCGCCTGTAAATTCATTTCTTCCCACCGTCTGTCTGTCTGCCCCTTTAAGTCTTTCCTCTGTCATCCGGTCGCCCTCCCTTCTAACATTTTGCGTATCATTCCCTTCGCCCGGTAAATCTGAGTCTGCACGGTCTTAATTCCTTTTTCTGTTTCCATAGCAATTTCTTTTGCTGTCTTCTCCCGGTAGAAATGTTCCATTGCCACTTCTTTATAGGGACTTTTCAGGCTTTGACAGATAGCATATACATACTCTTTGGATTCCTGCTGTAAATATTCCTCCTCAGGGTTTGCCTTCTGGTCCCTTAATTCTTCAAAATACGTATCTTCTTTTGGTTCACTGCGTCTCTTTGCACTTTTCAGGAAATCCAGCCCCTTGTTCGTGGCTATCCTGCACACCCATGCCTTCTCATAATCCCGTTGGAAGGTGGCAAGATTTTTATAGATGGATAAAAAAGTTTCCTGTGTCAGATCTTCTGCATCAAACTGGTTTCCTGTCATCTTAAAACAAATGGAATATACCAGCCGCTCGTATGTATCCAGAAGATAACTAAAATATTCTTCTTTATCGATTCTATCCGCCTCCTTTTCCCCGGCCTGATTGCACCTTTGCCATCAAACGGACCTTCTTTTTTATTTTTCTATCTGTCTGTTTATTATAACGAGAGTGATTTTCTATTGTCTTCAACTA
>CAPQSW010000025.1:39001-45573 GCA_948688495.1 uncultured Lachnospiraceae bacterium
ACTATTTTAAAAAACATCTTTAAACCCCAAAAAGAATCCCGCATAACGGGATTCTTTCTGACAACGGTACATTTATTTTGCAATCAGCTCGTCCGCAAGAGCCTCCATATCTGCTATTGTGCTCTCCTTCATAGAAGACTTAATCGTCACAACCTTATCACAGACTGTTATATCCTTCATCTGTTCCAAAGCCGCCTTCATATTCTTTGCCGCCACCGGAGCCCAGGAGCCATTTTCCATAAGGGCTACCGTACGCTTGCGGTATGTCTTGCTCTTTAAATGGTGGAGAAAATCATCCATACATGGGAAAATGCCGCCATCATAAGTTGCCGCCGCCAGCACCATCTTATCGTAGCGGAATGCATCCTCAATAGCCTCTGCCATATCATCTCTGGCCAAATCTGTGATTGCTACTTTCTTTGCACCCTTTGCTTCTAAGATTTCCTTTAATTTCTTTGCTGCCTTGGCAGTATTTCCATGAATGGAGGCATAAGCCACCAGAATACCCTCATCCTCCGGTTCATAACTACTCCATACCTGATATTTGCCAATATAATATTCCAGGTTTTCCTTTAAGATTGGTCCATGCAGCGGGCAGATCATCTGGATATCCAGTCCTGCCGCCTTTTTCAGAAGTGCCTGCACCTGTGCGCCGTATTTTCCTACAATATTAAAGTAATAGCGTCTCGCCTCACATGCCCAGTCCTCCTCTGTGTCCAACGCTCCAAACTTTCCAAAACCATCCGCGGAAAACAAAATCTTCTCAGAACTTTCATAAGAGACCATAACCTCCGGCCAGTGCACCATTGGCGCCATCACAAAAGTCAGCTCATGACTTCCAAGCTTCAATGTATCTCCCTCTTTCACTACCAGGGAACGCTCAGATAAGTCTATGTCAAAAAACTGTTCAATCATGGGAAATGTCTTAGCATTCCCAACCACTATCATTTCCGGATATTTCTCTGCAATTTTCTGGATGTTGGCTGCGTGATCCGGCTCCATATGGGAAACAATCAGATAATCAACCTTTCTTCCTCCCAGCGCCTGCTCCAGATTTCTCATCCATTCCTCGCCCCGCCTGTCATCCACGGTATCCATAACTGCTGTTTTTTCATCCAAAATTACATAAGAATTATAAGATACCCCATTGGGTACTACATACTGGCTCTCAAACAAATCAATGTCCCTGTCGTCTGCTCCGATATATTTAATGGAATCTGTAATTGTAATATCTTTCATTTTTGTCCTCCTTCTATCATCATACCCATTCATCCCGCATCATTTACCGGATTACGAAATACATCCATGTAACCCTGCTTATTTGCCAGAAAGATACTCATCAATACCTTTTGCTGCAGCCTTCCCTGCTCCCATCGCAAGAATAACCGTTGCAGCGCCTGTCACTGCATCTCCGCCTGCAAATACGCCCGGCTTACTGGTTGCCCCGTTTTCTTCTTCTGCCACAATACACTTCCTGCGGTTTACATCCAGTCCCTTCGTGGTGGATGAAATTAACGGATTGGGGGAAGTTCCCAGAGACATAATGACTGTGTCTAACTCCAAATCAAATTCAGAGCCAGGAACCTCTACCGGACGTCTTCTGCCAGACTCGTCCGGCTCACCAAGCTCCATACGGATGCAGGTCATCCCCTTTACCCAGCCATTCTCATCTACCAGAATCTCTGTCGGATTCGTCAGCAAATCAAAAATAATGCCTTCCTCCTTTGCATGATGTACTTCTTCCACCCTTGCCGGAAGCTCTGACTCACTTCTTCTATATACAATGTGTACCTCCGCACCCAAGCGCAACGCTGTCCTTGCCGCATCCATGGCAACATTTCCGCCGCCTACCACGGCAACTTTCTTACCTTTCATAATCGGCGTATCGTATTCTTCCTTAAACGCTTTCATCAGGTTATTCCTCGTAAGAAACTCATTCGCGGAAAATACACCGTTCGCCTGTTCCCCAGGGATTCCCATAAATCTCGGAAGCCCGGCGCCAGAACCGATAAATACTGCTTCAAATCCTTCTTCTTCCATCAGTTCATCAATCGTTCCCGCCTTACCGATTACCACATTTGTCTCAATCTTAACGCCAAGTGCTTTGACGTTCTCAATTTCTTTTGCTACAACTGCACTCTTTGGCAGACGAAATTCAGGGATTCCATAAATTAACACTCCGCCCGGTTCATGAAGCGCTTCAAAAATTGTCACATCATAACCCATCTTTGCCAAATCCCCGGCGCAAGTCAAGCCTGCCGGACCGGAACCAATCACTGCTACTTTGTGATTCTTCTTCTCTGCTGCCGGCTGCGGCTTAATATTATTCTCCCTTGCCCAGTCAGCCGTAAAGCGCTCCAGCTTACCGATGGATACGGGTTCTCCCTTGATTCCACGGATACATTTTCCCTCACACTGGCTCTCCTGCGGGCATACGCGTCCACAAACGGCGGGAAGGGCGCTGGCCTTACTGATTACATGATAGGATTCTTCAAAATTCCCTTCTTTAATCTTGGATATGAATCCCGGGATATCGATAGAAACCGGACAGCCCTTGACACACTGCGCATTTTTACAGTTTAAGCATCTTTCTGCTTCTTCCATCGCTTCCTCTTTATTATAACCAAGGCATACCTCATCAAAGTTGGTTGCACGCACTTTGGGCTCCTGTTCCCTTACCGGTACTTTCTTTAATATATCCATTATTTGTCACCTCCGCAATGTCCACATCCGCCATGGTGGGTATCACCCTCCGTAAGCTTGAGCATACTTCTTCCTTCTTCTGTCTTGTACATCTGCTGACGCTTCATCGCCTGGTCAAAATCTACCAGGTGTCCATCAAATTCCGGCCCATCCACGCAGGCAAATTTCACCTCACCGCCTACAGTCACACGACAGGCCCCGCACATCCCCGTGCCGTCCACCATAATCGGATTCAAAGAAACAATCGTCGGAATGTTAAGCTTCTTTGTCAAAAGACAGACAAATTTCATCATAATCATCGGTCCAATCGCGATACACTGATCATATGTATTCCCGGCATTCACCAATTCTTCTAACTGATTGGTTCCCATTCCATGAAAACCATAACTTCCATCATCAGTTGTCACATAAAGGTTTCCGGCTACCTTCTCCATCTCATCTACCAAAATCAGAAGGTCCTTTGTCTTTGAGCCCATGATGACATCACACTCCACACCATGTTCATGAAGCCATTTCACCTGCGGATATACCGGCGCCGTTCCCACGCCTCCTGCAATAAATACAATCTTTTTCTTCTTTAATTCTTCCATCGGCTCCCCTGTCAACTCAGAAGCACAGCCGAGCGGTCCTACAAAATCCTGAAAGGAATCTCCTTCTTCTAAGCTCTCCATCCTCTGTGTGGATGCCCCCACGGTCTGGAATACAATTGTGATCGTTCCTGCTTTCCTGTCATAGTCGCAGATGGTAAGAGGTATACGCTCGCCCTCCTCATCCATTTTTACAATAACAAACTGCCCAGGCAGACAGGACTTTGCCACACGCGGCGCTTTAACATCCATAAGAAAAATCTTATCTGCCAGCTTTTTCTTCTTTACGATTGGGTACATATCCGAACCTCCGTCTCAGTTATCTCTATAAATTTCTGTAACGTTCTCATTTTAATATACTTCCCCCAAAAATTCAATGATTTTATCAAAAATGAATACACATTGACATATTTTTTATTATCCTTTAAGATATGTCCTAAGGAGGGACCCTGAAACTATGAATTATGAAATCACCGGAAATACAAAACTCACTGCTCTTTTGGGCAGCCCGGTATCCCACAGCATTTCGCCACAGATGCATAATGAATCCTTTCGCCTTCTGGGCCTTGATTATGTATACCTTGCCTTTGATGTGACACCAAAACATCTTCGTGAAGTTGTCGCCGGGTTAAAGGCAGCAGGAATCTGCGGATTCAACCTTACCATGCCGTTAAAAGTACATATCCTTCCATATTTGGATGAACTCACTCCGGCAGCAAGGCTTGCCGGCGCTGTAAATACTGTAATTTCCAAGGATGGGAAATTAATAGGGCACACTACAGACGGCGCAGGATATATGCAATCGGTGTCTGATGCTGGATATGACATCACCGGCCAGAAAATGACACTCTTAGGTGCAGGCGGCGCCGCCACTGCCATCTGCGTACAAGCCGCCTTAGATGGCGTTTCTTCTATTGATATGTTCAAACGCAAAAATGCCTCCTGGGAGAAAACTCTTGCGTTTTGCCAGCGCGTGGCGTCCGAGACCGGCTGCGACATCCGTCTTTTCGATATTGAAAATATAAATCTTCTTGCTGACAGCATTTCTGACAGCGCGATTTTGACGAACGCAACTAGTGTAGGGATGGAGCCAAACAGCAGCGTCAGCCCGATTCCCGACCCTGCTATGCTGCATAGCGGACTGATTGTCTCAGATATTATCTACAATCCCAGGGAAACACTGCTGATGAGGCAGGCAAAAGAACAAGGCTGTCCCAGTTTTAATGGCCTGTATATGCTTCTATACCAGGGTGCTGCTGCCTTTCAGTGCTGGACAGGACAAAAGATGCCTACAGACGTCATCAAGAAAAAATACTTTTCATAAAATAAAGGAGTCTTTGATATGAGTTTCAAATTTTTAAAACAACTTCCAAGCCCGGAAGAAATCAGAAAAGAATATGGGCTTTCCCAAACAGCCGTACATACAAAGCAAGAACGTGACCAGATGGTCAGCGACATCATTACCGGTGCATCTGACAAATTTCTGGTAATTATCGGTCCCTGTTCAGCCGACAACGAGGATGCTGTCTGCGACTATATCAGCCGCCTGAGCAGCGTACAGGAAAAAGTTAAGGACCGTCTTGTCCTTATTCCGCGTATCTATACAAACAAACCCAGAACGACTGGTGAAGGCTATAAAGGCATCGCCCACCAGCCAGACCCTGAAAAACGTCCAGATATGGTTGCAGGATTGATTGCCATGCGCAAAATGCACATCCGTGCCCTGGAGGAAAGCGGATTATCCGCTGCAGACGAGATGCTTTATCCAGAAAACTGGCCTTATGTCGAAGACCTTCTCTCTTACGTCGCCATCGGCGCACGTTCGGTAGAAGACCAGCACCACCGCCTTACCGTCAGCGGATTTGATGTACCTGCCGGCATGAAAAATCCTACCAGCGGCGATTTGTCTGTAATGCTTAACTCTGTATATGCAGCACAACACCCACATCACTTTGTATTCCGTGGATATGAGGTAGATACCAGCGGCAATCCCCTGACCCACGTGGTACTGCGCGGAGCTGTCAATAAACGCGGCGTCTGTATTCCCAATTACCATTATGAGGATTTAGAACGTCTCATTCAGATGTATGAAACGATGGATTTGAAGCATCATGCTGCCATAATTGATGCGAACCACTCCAATTCCAACAAACAATACGAACAGCAAATCCGCATTGTCAAAGAAATCATGCACAACCGGAAAATTTCTCCTGAAATCCATAAGCTGGTAAAGGGCGTAATGATTGAGAGCTACATTGAACCCGGCTGTCAGAAAGTCGGTGAACATATTTATGGTAAATCCATTACCGATCCATGCCTTGGCTGGGAGGAATCGGAAAAATTGATCTATCACATTGCGGAAATGAATTAAATCTTGGTACGCAGAGTATGTGACGTCAGTTCGCTGGTAATTCCCGCTTTTCTACCGTAGGTTTTCACTAATTTCCAGAAGCCCTGACGGCTCATCACCTGCCCGGAACAGTTGGTAAACAAATATGCACTTTCCTCCCCTGACAATAACTGCGCACGCCCCTGCTCAAGATAACTCTCCAGCGCCTGTCTCGCTACAGCGCCAAACGGAACAATCTTTTCCCTGCTGTTATCGTTGCATACAAGATATTCCATCTGGAGGTTTACATCGGAAAGCTTTAATGTAATCAACTCAGACACCCGGATTCCCGTGGCATGCAATAGCTCCAGCATCGCCCTGTCACGCAGTTGTTTGGGTGTCTCCCCTTCTGCCTGCGCCAGCAGACGTATTCTCTCCTCCTCGCTTAACACCGTGGGGACTTTCTTCTCCACTTTAGGCGCCTTCAGATCTTTTGCAACATTTTGGCTTACATACCCCTCCATCTGCAAATACTGAAAGAAAGCTTTCAGGGAAGCAATGTTTCTGGAAATTGTAGATGGTTTTCTCCCCTGATGTTCCAAAAACAAAATGTAGGAGTTCAATCCTGTAACAGTAATCTGCTCCACCTTACAAATACCCTGCTCCCCAAAAAAATGATTCATCTTCTTTAAGTCCCGCTTATATGATGCCGTTGTGTTGTCTGACGCCTTACGAATCTCTGTCATATAGGAGACAAATTTTTGTATTATTTCTGTCATAAATCGACTACCCCATTTACCGTTTTTTCGCATTTAAAATCCTTTGAATGCTACCGATAAACTATATTATAATGATATACTGACAGAAAATCAATTGGATTTTTTGCTGTATTTTAGGGGTTTTCAGGCTTACCACAAGATGTCGTCCGTACGCATCTCCGCCCTTCTATATAT
>CAPQSW010000026.1:0-10250 GCA_948688495.1 uncultured Lachnospiraceae bacterium
CCTTAAAACATTCTGTCAAAAGTTCTTCCATTGTCACATGGAGCGTCCTCGCTAATTTATATATTGTTTCTGCCGTACATTTTTCAATCCTGGTTTTTCCTTTCACAATATCTGACAATGTAGTATATGGTACATGGCTTTCCTTAGCGCACTGATAAACAGAAAGCTGTTTTTCCTTTAACAAACTCATTAATTCCATTTCTCTATTCCCCATTTCATGGATTCTTTTTCTATTGATTATAACGGTATATCGTGACAGTGTCAAGAAATGAAAATCCAACATATAATATTAAAAAACCCCTGCAAATGGCATTCTCACACCACTTGCAAGGGTTCTCATATCTATTCGCCTGTTTTCGACAAATTTCTACGCATTCATCTGCGCCGCAACCTCAGCTGCAAAATCTTCCTGCTTTTTCTCCAGTCCTTCGCCAGTCTCAAAACGTACAAATCTCTTAACCGCAACAGTCTCTCCCACTTCCTTAGAAACCTGCTCTAAATACTTTCCGACTGTCTGCTTTCCATCCTCTGCCTTAACATATACCTGATCTACCAGGCAGATTTCCTTCAGCTCTTTATTGACACGTCCCTCAATCATTCCATTAATTACCTTCTCAGGCTTCTGGGATTCCTTGGGATCATTCATAATCTGTGCACGGAGAATTTCTTTCTCGTGTGCGATATAGTCATCACTGATTTCGCTTCTGGATACATATTTCGGAGAAAGCGCTGCAATCTGCATTGCAATATTTGTCATTGCTTCCTTCACTGCATCATTTACAACAGAAGTATCTGCCTCTACAATAACGCCAATTCTTCCGCCGCCATGAATGTAAGAAACCACGCATCCATTCTCTGCAACAACTTTCTCAAATCTTCTGATATTAAGATTCTCACCGATAACTGCTACCTTTTCTACCAACGCATCCTTAACTGTCTTGCTGGTATCTTCATTCCATGCCTCTGCCATAAATGCATCCAAATCTGCAGCATCAGAATTCACAGCCTGTGTCGCAACTGCATCGACGAATGCCTTAAAGGTATCATTCTTTGCAACAAAATCTGTCTCAGAATTCACTTCTACAACTGCTGCTGTCTTATCATCCTTTATCATTACCGTGCAAAGTCCTTCTGCTGCGATTCTTCCAGCTTTCTTCTCAGCCTTTGCCTGTCCGTTTTTCCTCAAAAATTCTACAGCTTCATCCATATTGCCGTTTGTCTCATTCAGAGCCTTCTTGCAATCCATCATGCCTGCACCGGTCATCTCTCTTAACTCTTTTACCATTGCTGCTGTAATAGCCATTTCTATTCCCTCCATTTGCAAATATTATTCCATTGTCTACTTTAAGTGAGGACAGGCAATATTGTCTGTCCCCATACTGAATACAGTTCTATATACATAACCCGGCTGTCCTATTCCTCTGCAGCTATATTTTCTTCCTGAACAGGTTCCTCAGCATCCTCCTCGATGGTTCCCTGATTTGCTTCAACAACAGCATCAGCCATCTTGGAAACAATCAATTTTACAGCTCTGATTGCATCATCATTACCCGGAATTACATAATCCAGTTCTTCAGGATCACAGTTCGTATCACAAATACCAATCAGAGGAATGCCTAATGTATGAGCTTCCTGTACACAAATTCTTTCTTTCTTAGGATCTACAACAAAAATTGCATCTGGAATCCGCTTCATTTCCTTGATTCCGCCAAGGTTTTTCTCTAATTTTTCCCATTCTTTCCTCAAGGCAATAACTTCCTTCTTAGGAAGCACCTCAAAGGTTCCATCCTCAGCCATGGTCTCAATTGCTTTTAATCTTCCAATACGGCTCTGGATTGTCTTAAAGTTGGTGAGCATACCTCCCAGCCATCTTTCATTAACATAAAACATTCCACAGCGCTCTGCCTCTGCCTTTATGGCATCCTGCGCCTGCTTCTTGGTTCCCACAAAAAGAATCGTTCCTCCCTCAGCTACAATGTCTGCCACTGCCTTGTAAGCCTCATCTACTTTGCCTACAGATTTCTGTAAATCAATGATATAAATACCATTTCTCTCCGTGTAGATGTATGGAGCCATTTTAGGATTCCATCTTCTCGTCTGATGTCCAAAATGAACACCTGCTTCTAATAACTGTTTCATTGAAATAACGCCCATTTTTCTTACCTCCATTTGGTTATAATCTTCCATATGCTTCTTCTTGAAAAGCTACCGACAGGCACCAGCCTTTCAATCTGCACATGTGTTTACTTTACTGATTGCCGCAACAATCCTTTTCTTGCCCCTTGCAAATACCTGCATAAGTGCTCATATATTGTATCATACTGCATGTATTCTGGCAAGCCTTTATTCCTTATTTTGTAAAATTTCTATAATCTGATCCTGCGTAGAGCCTTCTGGAATCTCATAGACGCCAATCCGCAGCGTTTGATCCGCACCTTTCTTAGTCAAATATTTATTAAATGCCTCTGCATCAGAAACAAGACCTGCCTGATATAACTTCTGACTAATGGTATCCGAAAACTCACCAGCTGCTATCTCAATCCGTATGATTTTGGAAGAAGAACCTGGCTGCTTCACGTCTCCATCCGGTTGCTCCTGATGATCAACAGCATTATCTGTCTGCTTATTATCCTCCTGATCACCCTGGACGTTGTTGTCTTCTTCCTGCTTATCGGTACTGCCGTCTTCTTTCTCTGACTGATCTGCCTGGCTCCCTGATTCCTTACCTTGTACCTCCTGCGGTTTGGCAAGATTATCGTCAGGCAGTTCCTGTCCTTCCTCTATCTCAGGGGGATTGTCAATATCTTCCTGCATCACCATACCCAAAAGTCTGGCACGCTCTATAATTTCCGTATCCGTCATTGTCTCTTTCTTATTTCCTGAGAGGGCAATCCCCATAATAATTGCAGTGCAAATGATTCCAATGCCCAGCCCACGCAAATAATACTTTAGTTTCATAACTATAATTCTTCCTCTCTGAATAATCCGATTACAAGTCTTACCTCACCAACGCCAAGTCCTAATTCCTTAGCAATCTCAATTGCTGACTTGCCATCCCGGTATCTTTCCAGAATCATCTGGTTATGATTTATCTGTTCATCTTCCTTATTTTCTGCAGGAGCTTCCTGCTTCTTATTATCCGTATCCTCTATATCAGGATCCGGCATCGAAACCGACGTCTGCTGTATCTGCTGGGCTTCCTGAACTTTTTGGATAATTTTCTCAGATTCCGCCACTGTCTTCTCAATGTCCTGCTCCAATTCCTCTAAATGGATAGCAAGCTGCGCAAGATTTCCTGCATATTTTGTCAATTCTGAATGTTTATCATTCAGCATACTGTACAAAAACATAACTTCATTATGTGTCTTATTGATGGATTCCAGCACTGTATCAGAGTACTCGGTCAACACCCGCATCTTCTCATTCGTTTCCTTATCTAACGCCCGTTCTACAACCTCCATAGATTTCTCAATAGAGTGGTCAATAACCTGATCTACCATGTTATCAACCTTCACCTGCGCATCATTCAAACTCCGTTCCAGAATCTTTTGCATTTCCTCCGTACTCAATTCTGAAATTTTATTTAATTCACTGCTGGACAGTTTTTCCGTGATAAAAAAACTTGCGATCATCAGAACAACTCCGACCACTAATAAACAAATTTCTAATGTGCTCATCAGTACCTACACCTTCATGTCAAAGCCCCCCTTACGGGTTCTTGCTTCTACCTTTCCACTGTTATCTTCTTTCTTCTTTTTCTTCTGGTTACGATGATTCTCATATTCATTACTTCCTTTTTCCCTGGCATCAAACTTTTGCTTTGGATTATCGGAATCGTTTGCCTGATTCACCTGATGCATATGATGCAATGTCTCTTTTGCAAACTGTGTCTGCACATTCTGTTGCTGCAGCATAGGCTTATTGTCCTCATTCTGCTTCATTGTGCTTACATCCTGGCTTCTCTGTACTACTCCATGAAATTCTACTGGTCGAATGGACATTTCACCTCACTCCTTCCTCTCAATACCACTGCCTTATCTACAAAGGCCGGGCCACAATTTCGCCACGTTCCCTCACATACCTTGTACAAGAATGCTCTGACTTGATACTCTTGCTCATATCAGAAATTGTAATCGTTACCCCCGGATAAATCGTTCCCTTTATCTTAACTTTCGCATTATTTGTCATTTGGATCTTCTCATACAAATCTTTTAATTCTTCCTTCTGTACAGCTAACTGCTGCTGTGCTTCTTTAAAATTCTTAGCAAGTGACTGAACTTGCTGTACACGTTCAGGCGAAACAGCCTCCTTTTTCTGTAACCTTTCGTTAAAATTCACAAGAACCGGACGTATCTTTTCCATATTCTGCTTAATCTTGGCAACACTCTCATTCAGTTCCTCATAACGGGCCTTTACCGCCGGCGAAGCACCAACCTCAATCTGGGTAATTGTCCCCATTGCAGAGCCTATGGTCTGCGCTTCTATTATATTTCCAGCACGGATTAACCCTCCGCTGACAAAACCTTTCCTGCCACTGACGCGTATATCGGCTTCTGATGATACCTGACTGTGCAGGATACATCCCGTCTCAATGAAGCCTCCGGAGACTACTATGGCATTCTCAATAAATTTACAGATAATGTTTCCTTTTGCCTCTACTCTCCCTTTGCTCATACCATTAATTCCACGCTTTACAATAATCTGCCCGCCAGCAGATAAAAATGCAGCTTCCACAACGCCCTCAACAACAATATCGCCTTTTGCCCTGACAGAAAACCCGCTTTTTACATTTCCTTTTACGGTTACATTCCCATCGTATACGATATTTCCTGTCGTATTATCCACATCTGCCGGCACATCGTATACATTTTCTACAAACACTTTTCCATTTACCAGACTTGCATGTCCGGTGACATTGGAATAAATCTCTGTCTTATCCTCAGAAAGTGTGATATTATTGGAAAAGTCCAGCTTCATACTCTTTTCCTGGCGTCCATGGACAGGACCTCCGCACACATCAATCCCATCTTTCCCGGGAACAGCCGGATGAAGCTTTGCCAATAACTGACCTTCTTCCACACGGCTGATTGTATTCAGTTCTCTGTAATCCACACTTCCATCTTCATTCTTCTTGGGTCTTAAGTTATGGTCTGTGTTAAAGAAATACTCAATCCATGCATCCTCACCGTTGACAGGTGGGGCACCTTTCGCAAAAATATAATTCGTACAATACTGGCGGTCTGCCAGAAATTTCTTTATTGTTTCTGTATCAATGCCATATGATATATTACGGAAATCAAGATCTCCGAGAATCTCTTTTTCATCCATCAGCTTTCCCTGATTAGATGGCGCATGAAAACGACAAAATACCAGCATCCTATCACTGGAAATTGAAACCTCCATCTGTTCGTTCTCATAAATCTTACGTCCCTCCCCGACATAGACACGACGAATTTCCTGCGTAGCTACTGTCACTGCATCATTCAGTTCTTTCAAGTTATAATTATTAAACCCTTTCGCCTCCAGATACTCAGTAACTTCCTTCATATCCAGTTTTTTGCCGCCTTCTTCAGGGGGTATAATCTCTACTGTACATCCTGCATCCTGTATATCAAGCTTAAAATATGCATTTTTTTTCATTAAAACCCTCCGTTTAATCCGTCAATACATCCATGTATGCTCCCATAGTCTTCTTCATCTTCAGTAATGCCTTCGTATGAAGCTGTGAAACCCTGGATTCCGATACTTCAAGCACATTACTGATCTCCTTCAATGTCAAATCCTCATAATAATACAATGTAATAACTTTCCGTTCCTTTTCAGTTAATACCTCCAAGGACTGTCCCAATACCTTCTTCAATTCATCTTCTGCAATGGCATCCTCCGGCTGGATAAAATGTGAATTCCCCCTTGCATCCATCACCGGTTCCATTCCCTGCTCGACATACTCATTCAGGGAAACCATATTCGTTACTTTGAGCTGAGACTGCCAGTTCAGCAATTCATCACCGCTTACTTCCAATTCCTGTGCAATTTCCTCATCCGATGCTGTCCTTCCAGTTCTTTCCTCGACCTTGCGGATTGCCGCTTCAATCTTTTTTTGTTTTTGCCGGACCGTTCTTGGAATCCAGTCCATTTTTCGAATCTGGTCCAAAATAGAGCCTCGGATTCTGAGGCTGGCATAAGTCTCAAATTTTACATCTTTCTTTACATCAAATTTATCTATGGCATCAATTAATCCGAAAATACCATAGCCTACCAAATCATCATATTCCACGTTATATCCCAGATACATGCTGAGACGCCCAGCCACGATTTTGACTAAGGGTGCATACTCCACAATAATCTGTTCTCTCAATTCCGGCGTAGGCCTTTTAAAAAATTCAGACCATAATCGTTCTCTCTCTGCTGCGTTCATCCAAAGCCCCCAAGACTACGAAAATTCCCATTGGTCATTCCGCATAATGTTCTTACCTTTAGGTATCCGACTCTTTTGTGGATTCTTCCGCTATATCTTCAGATTCTGTCTCCTCAGCAGCGGATTCCTCTCCTGCCTCTTCCGTGGCTTCTTCTTCTGATTCTTCCTTGAAATTCATATCCAGCACCAGCTTTGCAATGCATCCTAAAACATAAAATGATGCTAAAATAATTACAAGCGTCCATACAAACTGTGCCGCTTCCATATGCATTTTAAACCCTAATATACAGGTGATTAATCCTGCCATCAGCGTAATTATTACCGGTACTTGCTTTGTTTTCATAACCTATCACCCTTTAAATGATTTTTAGCGGCTTTCCAACTGCCTTAATGTAGAAATCCCCGGTCTCCGGATACAGTTCAACCGTACGCCCAAAATTTAACCCTGTATCCTCAGCCACCAATGGAATCCCCAGCTGGCTCAACTTTGCTTTCGATGCATGGGCATTGCGTTCACCCACATTACCAATGCCCGACATGCCTTTTACTTCAAACATTTTGGCTCCACCCGCAATCTTAGCAACAAGACGCCGCCTGTTAGCCCCCGCCATTGTAACTCTTTTGATTAGTTCTTCAATTCCTGTGTCCGCAAATTTAGCAATATTGGAATTATTCCTCATTTGCGTGCTGTCCGGAAGCATAATATGTGCCAGGCCGCCAATCTTGGTAACGGGATCGTATACTGCAATCCCAATACACGATCCTAACCCCAGCGTAGTAATCATATCCGGTGCTTTGCATATATTCAAATCTGCCATTCCAACTTTAATTGTAGCCATGTTCTGTCAGCTCCTCTTATAGTGCAATTCCCAAAGATGTTAAAATCTTATCATAGGATTCAACATCGGGCATTAAAATGAAAAATCCCTGTATTGTTACATCATCCCCAAATTCTGTTTGTATCAAAAGCGCATTGTCCCCATACTGTCCAAACTGGATGGCCGGCACACTCAAAATAGCCGCCGCCATATCAATTGCGAGATACGGCACCGATGATGTAATCACCATATTCGTCATACCGGACAACGCCGACAGATAAGAACCGGAAATAATATTGCCAATTTCCTTAATTGCAGATAAATCCATCTCATTAAATTCTTCTGTATAGTCATCCGGTCTCCCCATCAGACGGTTCACCAGATAACGGGCAGAATCCATTTTCAACAAAAACATCATGCTTCCGTCAATATCATCCTGCACTTCCAGATAAATTCCTACCACAGTTTCTTCTTCCGCAGAAATTGCCGTCGGAAGCTCCTGGAAAGTTAAAAACTTTACTTTAGGCACTTCCATGTTAACTTTAATGTTCAACATATGGGAAATTGCTGTCGTGGCATTTCCTGCCCCAATATTTCCAATTTCCTTGAGCACATCAAAATACATATCATTTACCTGATCTAAACTAAATTTAGCCATAGGCCTTCTCTCCATTTCTTGCACGTTTACAATAGAACTCGCATTCCGTCAACTTCTATGCATCATGAATTACGAACAGGCTGTCGCAAAAGTCTTTTGATTTGTGCAACAGCCTTTCCATTCTGCTTATACAGCTTCTGTCTCGTCAATGATACTATTTGTATCAAACAATGAAATTAATTCTTCTCCGTTTTTGCCCACTCCATTAATGAAATTGCTCTTGTTATTCTTCGCATCATAAGCCACCTTATCAATCTCATCCGGAGCAAGCGTAACAACTTCTTTCACCTCGTCCACTACAATTCCCAGAACTCCGTGTTCCTCTAATTTGAGAATGATGATTCTGGTAACATCTGTAAATTCGTCCGGCTCCAAATCCATCTTGGTGCGGATACTCATAACCGGAACAATCTCACCACGCAGATTGATGATTCCCTTAAAATAAGGCTGTACTTTCGGTACTCTTGTAATTTTCTGCATGCGGACAATATTATCTACATAGCTAATATCAATCCCATACTGCTCACTGCCGATTTTCACTACGATAAACTGTTTCTTTCCTTCTTCTGCAATAGACACATTGTTTGCCATACCATCACCCCCTAAAATAATGTGTTTACATCCAGGATTAAGGCAACTTCACCATCACCCAGAACGGTTGCACCACTGATAATCTTAGTACTGTTATTGATATATTTGCCGAGAGACTTGATTACGATTTCCTGCTGTCCATCCAGTTCATCTACAATCAGCCCCGCAAACTTGTCTCCCTTGCGTACGATAATTACAGTAAGGCTCTCTCTCTCCTTCTCATCCGGCTCACAATCCAAAAGCTGGTCCAAACGCACCAGAGGAATGACCATACCGCGGATATGGATAACCTCTTTTGCCTGTACAAACTTAATATCTTCCGGTACAATCTCCTCAATTGTCTCTATGGAGCCCAGGGAAATTGCATATTTCTCACCTCGTACCTCCACCATCAATGCCTGGATAATTGCCAGCGTAAGCGGCAGACGCACAATGAATTTTGAACCTTCTCCGAGAACACTCTTAACCTCCACATCGCCGCCAAGTGCTTCGATATTGGATTTTACCACATCAAGACCTACGCCTCTGCCTGAAATATCAGAAATCTTCTTTGCCATAGAAAAACTTGGCATAAACAAGAAGTCAATAATCTCTTTCTGGCTCAAAGCTGCAGCCTGCTCCGGCGTAAT
The DNA here is from genome assembly GCA_948688495.1 of uncultured Lachnospiraceae bacterium. Lineage (GTDB taxonomy): Bacteria > Bacillota > Clostridia > Lachnospirales > Lachnospiraceae > Petralouisia. Next base: position 9,115 of record CAPQSW010000026.1, read on the forward strand.
AAGGCCGCGCTCAATCGCTTTACTTTTTACATTCTCTGTATCAATACCATTACCATCATCGCTAACTTCAATGATAACGTTATTTCCTTCCTGGAAAGCGTTCAAATGAATGGTACCAACTTCCGGCTTTCCGCGTTTTCTACGAATTTCTGCATTTTCAAGACCATGATCCGCCGAATTGCGCAACAGATGCTGCAAAGGGTCGCCAATCTGGTCTACAACCGTTCTGTCAAGTTCAGTATCTTCACCGGTCATATGAAGTTCCATCTTCTTATCGAGCTTTTTGGAGAGGTCGCGGATCATCCGAGGGAATTTCTGTACAACACTCTCGATTGGCACCATCCGGACCTTCATAACAGATTCATGGAGACCGGTGGTAATTCTCTCCAAATATTCAATTTGCTCATGGAAAGCCTGTGAATTAGAACCTCCTACCCCACTGTCGGAACTTGATCCAATGGATACCAGAGAGTTCTTTGCAATAATCAGCTCACTGACCTGATTCATCAACGCATCCAATTTCTCTATGTCTACGCGGACTGTACGGTTCGTTACCGGCTTGCCGGGTGTCGATTTTTTAGCTGCTGCCGGTGCAGAGGACTGTGCCGCCGGTGCTGGCGCTGATGCAGAAGGCTGTGCCGCCGGTGCTGGCGCTGGTGCAGACTGTGTCTCTGCTTTTTTTGCCTTTGCCGCTTCTGCCACTTCTCGTTTCTCTACAGCTACTGTCAGCTCATTGTAAGTTATCTTTTCACCAATTACCTTCTCAATTTCAGAAACCGCCTGCGCAACTTCCATGATCTTTGGCAAATCCTCGTTGCTCACCATGTAAAAACTAAAATCAAAATCAAACTTTTCGTCCTCAATATCCTGGGAAGAAGGATTGTATACAATAATATTTCCGAAATCCTCTACCGCCTTAAATACCAGGAACGCACGTGCCGCCTTTAACAGACATTCTTCCTGAATAAATACACTAATTCCGTAAATATTCATACCCTTCTTCTCAGCTTCACTTAGTTCCTCTTTCGCTTTCTCTGAAAACTCAATCTCCAGATACTTCTTTGGATATTTTTCCTCACCGACTGCTTTCCTTTCCTCTGCCGGCTCTGGCTTTTTCTCTTTGACCGGTGCGGCAT
>CAPQSW010000026.1:10260-13399 GCA_948688495.1 uncultured Lachnospiraceae bacterium
CATTTCCAGTTCCGGCTGCCAGAATTTCATTCAATTCGTTAATAATTGCTTCGTTGTCATCGGTTCCCTCGTCAGAACTCTCTTTTACATTATCCAGATATGCTTCTATAGCATCCAGACACTGGAACAGGACATCGACCAAACCGCTGGTAACACTCATGTTGCTGCTTCGGACTTCCTGGAAAACATTTTCCATATCATGGGTAAGGCGCTGCATACGCTTAAATCCCATCGTTCCAGCCATTCCCTTTAAGGAGTGTGCCGCCCTGAAAATCTCATTAATTGTATCCATATTCTCCGGCTCTTTCTCCAGAGTCATGATACAGTCTGATAAGTTCTGTAAATGCCCGTTGGTTTCATCAATAAAAATCTCAAGATATTGGCTTACATCCATATTACTGTACCCCCACCTTCTTTATTATTGTGTGTGCAATTTCAGTCAATGGAACCACTTCGTCAACAACACCAGCCTCAGCAATCGCCTTAGGCATTCCGTATACCACGCAGCTTGCAGCGTCCTGGGAAATTACATATATTTTCTTCTTCTGATTCAGGGAAAGTATTCCTCCTGTACCATCGGAACCCATTCCAGTAAGCACCACACAGACAATCTCATCATAACCGCTTGTGCGCAGGGATTCATAAGTCACATTCGCACAGGGCCGCAGCCCGCCAATCGCCGGCTCCTCATTCAGCCGTACCACATGGCTCCCGTCCGCCTGCTTTTTAATCTCCATATGCCTCCCGCCGGGCGCAACATAAACACAGCCCTTCTTTAAGACATCTCCTTCCACAGCCTCCCTAACCTCAATCTCGCTGAGCTCGTTCAGCCGTTCTGCCATGGATTTGGTAAACCCTATCGGCATATGCTGTACCAATACCATAGGCGCATTCATGTCCTTGGGAAGATACGGCACAACACTCTGCAATGCCTTAGGTCCTCCTGTCGAGCAGGCAAGTGCTACCAATACTTTCTTTCCGGAACTTCCGGTCCGTTCTAATTTTTTAGGAGTCTTTACTTTAACTGACGGCGCTTCCTCTGTGATGGAAACGGATGAATTTGTGTTACCCTTGGCATCATCCGAACGGACGACAGCTTTCAGCATCTGAAGAATTCTTCTTCGGAACTCATTGCTCTTAGCTTCTACAATATTGCAAGGTTTCGTGATAAAATCAACCGCTCCCAACTCCATTGCACGGATAGTAACATCCGCATCCTTGGTAGTCAAAGTACTCACCATAATAACTGTCGCCTTAATTTTATCCTGTTGTAATTTCTCCAGTAATTCCAGACCGTCCATACGGGGCATATTTACATCCAGGACCACGGCATCATACGTTGTGGTCTTTAATTTTTCATATGCCTCCAGGCCATCTCTGCAAACATCCTTTGTCTGAAATGTACTATCTGAATCGATTATATCACAAATAACCCTTCTCATGAGTGCAGAGTCATCAACAACTAAAATATTTTTCTTCATATAATCACCCTTTTTGTCTACGCAAGCGCTCCTGCTCAAAAATAAATTTAATAATCCACTCCCTGTCTTCCGGATTCTTTACCAGAAACTTTACACGGTACTCATATTTCTTTTGGCTATCCGGTCTTTCCCCCGCGCTTCTTTTAATCCGCTGGCAAGTTAAAACGCTTGCCACTATCTCTAGCGTATAACTCATGCTTTCATTTTCCAACGGAAGGGATATTACCATATATTCTCCTTCTGTTCCCGGCTCATATCCTACAAACCGCATCCCGCCGCCGCTCAAATCAACGGCAACAGCCTCTTTTGCCAAATCTTCTGGATATGTCAGCCTGTGATGCTCCTTCAATTCCCCTATAGGCGATATATCCACTTCGTCTTTCTTAATCGGCTGATAAAGCATATCCAGTGCACACTCAAAGCGATAATGCTCCCTGCGCTGAAATTTCTCTAGAGGTGTCTTGGGCTCAATTAAAAGCAAATACAGATTCTCCCGTATGTAACGATCTTTGATATGCGCCACACAGCGGTATATGTTTTCTCTGGTGTAAAATAAAAATTCTAACCGGACACCAGAAGGAAGGGATGCATTCTGGCCCTTTTGTGTCGGCATATCAATTTCAATATCTCCATTGTCCAGAATATTCTGTATTTTGCTGGCATAAAAATCCGGTCTTTCCCCTGTCTTCCAACCCTGCTCTATCTGCTGTAAAATCCGAATTTCTACATTATCACCAATCTTCAATACATCAGTATTCATATTACATTGCACCTCTGCTTCTAATTTCTATGAAAAATAAATCGCGATAACAACTGTACAATTCCTCTTTTTTCCTCTATTGGAGCCACTGTTCCTTCTAACAGGTATCCTGACAGTTGTTCGAATGCCCTTGTCGCTTTTGCATCCGGATATAAAATACTGACCGGCTGCTGCTGGCGTACTGCCTTTTCTACCAGCTCATCCTGGGGGATAATACCCAGATATTCCAAATCCCCATTTAAGAACTGTCCCACTACAGCATTTAATTTGTCATAAATTCCAACGCCCTCTTCTTCAGATATTACACGGTTTGAAATTACCTTAATCTTGCTCTGTGCCTGCCTGAATTCTTCATTCCGGTGCACCGCCTTCAGCAGCGAATATGCATCCGTCAATGAACTGGGTTCCGATGTGACAAGCAAAAGTATCTCCGGGCTCGCCATGACAAATTCCAGTACATTATCAGAAATTCCTGCTCCGGTATCAATGATAATCACATCTGCAAGTTCATCCAGCTTTTCCAGATTGCCTATCAAAAATCTGAGCTGCTCTTTCGTAAGATTATTTACTCCCGTAATCCCGGAACCGCCAGAAATAAACCCAATGTCCATAGGTCCTGGTGTGATTATCTCACGAATAGATTTACCGCGGTAAATCAAATCGCTCAGATTGAACTTAGGAATCGCACCGAACATAATTTCCACATTCGCAAGACCAAAATCTGCATCAAAGATAATGACCCGTTTTCCGCGCTTTTGCATCTGTACGGCCAGATTAACTGCAAGGTTGGACTTCCCAACGCCGCCTTTTCCACTGGTAACTGTAAATATCCGCGCTTTGGGTACAGGCTTCTGATTCATTTTTACTATATTTCTCAATTTCTCCGCCTGATCCATAG
>CAPQSW010000026.1:13409-45108 GCA_948688495.1 uncultured Lachnospiraceae bacterium
ACTATTTTCCTCCAAGCAGAAGCTTAACGATATTCTGAGTATTCAATATCTCAATATCCTCCGGCACATTCTGACCATAAGTAGTATAGGACAAGTCCGCGCCAGTGTACAGCTTCATATTCAAAATATTACCATAACAACTTGTTTCATCTAATTTAGTAAATATCATTTTAAATTTAAAATGCTCTTTGTACATATCTGCGATTTCTAAAAGATCGCGGTATTTGGTAGTTGCACTTAAAACCAGGTACGCTTCCTTATCAAATTCTTCCGGCACCTGGTCAATCAGGCTTTTTGTTTCTTCTCTCTGCTCCTCATTCTTGTGGGAAAAGCCTGCGGTGTCTATCAGCACTATATCAAATTCTTCCTCCTTTGCTTTGTAAAGTTCCTCGTTCAGCTCTTTCGAAGAATATACAATATTCAAAGGTGTGTCCAGAATATTCGCATAGGTCCGAAGCTGTTCCGCTGCAGCAATTCGGTACGTATCTGCAGTATACAGCGCTACATTCTTCCCTTTCTCTACTTTAAACCTGGATGCTATCTTAGCTATGGTGGTCGTCTTCCCAACACCGGTAGGTCCGATAAAAAACACAACCTTGGGTTTATTCTCTGATAGCTGAATGGGCTGAGGCTGACCAAATTTCAATATCATCTTCTGATAAATATTAGAGAGAATGTAATCTACGCTTGCGCCTTTTTTCATTACTTTCTCAACTTCATCCATTATCTGGTTGACATATTTTTCATCCACTTCATTTTCCAATAGGATACTATATATCATTTTTACAAATTTCAGATTTTCATCTGCCGGAGCATCTTTGGGAAACTCCTCTTTCTGCTCCTCAATTGGTTGTGACAGCTTTTTTTCCAGAAGATACTGAAGGCTCTCCAGTTTCTCTTCGAGATTGCTGTTATTACTGCTATTACTCTCTGCCGCCGGCTCCTTTTTGTAATCTGTCTTCTTATTTTCCTCCATAGAGGATGCCCAAGTATTTTCTACTGTTGCAAATACTTCCTTAACCTCCTCCGGCTTTGGAATCGCAATGGGCTCATCAATTGCTACATTGATATTCCCCGGCTGCGCCATATGTGCAGGCGAAGCAGGATTTGCCGTTTGTGCCGGCTCGGCCTCCTCAATTGCTGCCGTCACCTCAAACAATGAATTCTTAAAGGAGCGTAAAAAACCCTTGGGTTTTATCTCCTTTACATTCATAATTACCGTCCCGGCTCCAAATTCCTCCCTTGCCATTGCAGTGGCTTCTGCTTCGGTTTTACCCTGAAATTTTTTAATTGTCATGAAAGGCTCACCATCCCTACTGATTGTAATTCAATATTGGATTCTACTTCATTATATGATACCACAATCAGATCCCTGAAGTAATCCTCCGTTAATTTTTTAAAGTACATCCGCACAATTGGGGATGTAATAATAATGGGATTTTTTCCCAGTTCTTCCAGCTTCTTGATTTCCTGTTCCAGCGCATCCATAATCGACTTCGTCTTCTCGGGGTCTAAAGTCAGATATGCCCCCTGCTCAGTCTGTTTCACAGATGCCATAATTTCCTGTTCGACATTGGGGTCTAACGTAATCACACTTGTCATCTCATTTGCCGGGAAATATTTACTGGAAATCGCACGCTTTAAGCTTTGTCTTGCATATTCTGTCAGCACATCCGTATCACGTGAGGTCGCCGCATGGTCAGCAAGCGTCTCAAATATTGTAAGCAGATCCCGAATGGATATTCCCTCATGCAGCAAATTCTGCAATACCTTTTGAATCTCTCCCACACCGAGCAGTTTGGGGACAAGTTCGTCCACAAGTGTCGGATGGTTTTCTCTGATATTGTCGATAAGACTTTGTACATCCTGTCTGGACAGCAGTTCATCAATATGGCTGCGGATCACCTCAGTCAAGTGAGTTGCAATAATTGATGGCGGGTCTACAACCGTATAGCCCAGACTCTCCGCACGTTCACGCTGATTCTCGGTAATCCATAATGCCGGCAGGTGGAACGAAGGTTCAAACGTCGGGATACCAGAAATTTCTTCCTCTACAAACCCTGGATTCATTGCCATATAGTGATCAAACAGAATTTCCCCCTCTGTAATCTGAATGCCTTTGATTTTAATGATATACTGGTTGGGGTTTAACTGTATATTATCACGCAGACGGATAATCGGCACTACCGTACCAAGTTCCAATGCAATCTGCCTTCGTATCATAACCACACGATCCAGAAGATCGCCGCCTTGATTAACATCTGCGAGCGGAATAATTCCATAACCAAACTCCAGCTCAATCGGGTCTACCTGCAACAAGGATACCACATTCTCCGGCCTGCGGATTTCTTCTGCCTGCTCCTCCGCCGCATCTATTTCATCCTCAATAGCTTCCACACCAAGACTGTTATCTACGCTTCTTCCTGTAATGACAAAGACGATTCCCAACGGAAGGAATAATCTCCAGTCCAATGGTGTAACCACCCCTAAAAAGCCCATAACAACTCCCACAATATAGAGCACCTTAGGAATTCCAAACAACTGCCTAATCAGCACGTCGCCAAAATCTGCCTCCTTGGAGGCTTTTGTCACTAGAATACCGGTTGCCATTGAAATCAGAAGGGACGGTATCTGGCTGACCAGTCCATCACCGATTGTCAAAATACCATACTGATTCAACGCCTCCATAATATCCATATTCTGGCGAAGCATTCCCATGGCAATACCGCCTACCAGATTGACCAGCGTAACAATGATACCAACCGTAGCATCTCCCTTAACATACTTCGTAGCACCATCCATGGCTCCAAAAAAACTGGACTCCTGCTGAATCTTCTCACGACGTTCCCTCGCCTGGCTCTCATTGATGATACCAGTATTCAAATCAGCATCAATTGCCATCTGCTTACCGGGCATGGCATCCAATGTAAACCTCGCTGTTACCTCTGATACACGCTCGGAACCTTTATTGATGACGATAAGCTGAATCAAAATCATAATTACGAAAATAATCGCTCCGATAATCAAATCATTTCCGCCGACAAACTGTCCAAATGTTCGGACTACGTTACCTGGATCTCCAGTGTTAAGAATTAAACGTGTGGAAGATACATTCAAAGATATACGGAAAATCGTGGTAAACAGTAACAATGTCGGGAAAAACGACATATCCAGTACTTCCTGCACAAACAATGCATTCATTAAAATCACAAGTGCCAGAGATATGTTCACTGCAAGCATAATATCCAACAAAAAGGAAGGAATTGGAATAATAAAGAATATGATCGCCGCAAGCAAATATATTGCGACCCCTGCATCTGCTTTCTTCATGCTCTCTGCTCCTTTCATTTCTTCCTCATTTGCATTTATCTATTCTCTCTCAGGTTGTAAACAAAAGCGAGTACCTCTGCCACTGCCTGATACAATTCCGGCGGAACTTCCTGTCCAACATCCACATTGGCATATAACATTCTCGCCAGAGGTTTATTTTCTACTATCTCAATATGATGGTCTTTGGCAACTTCTTTAATCTTCTGGGCAAGAAAATTCTCACCCTTTGCCACCACCACCGGTGCTGAATACTTTTGTGCATCATATTTAATCGCCACCGCATAATGGGTCGGATTGGTAATAACCACATCTGCGCTCGGAAGGCTCTGCATCATACGGCGCTGGGACGCCTCCCTCATCTTGGAACGCTGCCGTCCCTTAATCTCTGGATTTCCTTCAGTGTTCTTAAACTCATCCTTAACCTCCTGCTTGGTCATCTTCATATCTTCTTTAAACTTATGCTTCTGATAAACAAAATCCAAAAGCCCTATGAAAATATAAACCAAAGCAATTTTCAACCCTGTATCAATTACGATTGTCCCCACCAAAAGCACTACCTGCAGCAATGGAATATCATATAGCAGAAAAAGTTCATTTTGATGGTCTTTAATTGATGTGTAGGCCACATAAAGGATAATGACAATCTTAAGTATGGATTTCAAAAGCTCAAACACGGAATCCTTTGAAAATATTCTCTTAAAACCACTGCGGGGATTTATTTTACTAAACTTAGGCCGCATCGGCTTTGTTGTTACTTTCCATTTTATCTGCAATACATTACTTAATATTGCCATCGCAAATCCAATTCCCAGAAAAGGAGCGAGGATCATTAAAATTGTCAGCATGACGTTATTAATGATTGTACTTGCCAGAAATACAGACATCCCTCCGGCACTCTCATCTATAAATTCTGGAATTTTATTGTATATTAGCTGAAACACCCCTATGAGGTGCTCCCCGATAAAGGAAATGAACACTTTCAAGACAAGAAACAGCACAACCAGCCCTATGGCATTATTAATTTCCTGGCTTTTTGCAACCTGCCCTTCTTTCCGGGCATCTTCCAATTTCTTGGCAGTAGCCGGTTCTGTTTTCTCCCCGCCTTCACCATCTTTCGCAAACCATTGTATATTATATTCTAACAAAAAACAGGATTCTTTTCTCACATCAATACATTCCTTCAATCATAGAAACTATCATTCGTTTCATTTCTGTAAAGATAAAGTCAGATATACTGGGGAGCAGTACAATCGTAAGAAACATAATCCCCAATCCTAACAATACTTTTATCTGCATACCCACTGCAAACATATTCATCTGAGAAGCCACTTTTGCCATAATACCTAATATACAGCTTAAAATCATGCTGCTAGCAAAAATGGGCAGGGCAATACGAAATCCAATTATCATCATATCTGTCATATACATAAGCATAGAACTCATTAGATGTTCCCAATCAAATACAGCACCATTTACTGGTATAATCTGATAAGTATCCACCAGGGCACGCAAAATATAATGGTGCATATCGGTGACAATGAGGAGCATCAGGATAAAGTAATTATACATTGTACCACTAAGACCTGACTGCGACCTTGTCATGGGATCATATAGATTCGCCATTGCAAGACCGATTTCCATATCCATCACTTTTCCAGAAAACACAATAATGGAATTACAAATATTTGCTGCATAACCAATGAGCAACCCTGTAATTCCTTCCTTCAGAATGATGATGGCAAATCCAATTACTCCAGAATACTCCAAAACCTCTTTTGGCTGTATCGTCTGATATAAAATAATCGCCAAAAATACTGAGAATCCAATCTTGACCCGATTAGGGGTATTATTCATCCCAAAGAATGGAGCAATATATACAAATGTTGCAACCCTTACCAGTATCATCAGAAAATATTCAAATGTATATAATGAAAACCCATAGTTTATCATGCTGCCTCAACCTAACGAAGATACAGTCCAAAATCACTCCACAGCTTCACCATATAATCGGAAAGCTGCTCCAACATCCAGCCTCCTACCAACATCATTCCCAAAAACACGGCAACAATCTTAGGTACAAACGTCAATGTCTGCTCCTGAATGGAGGTGACTGTCTGAAAAATACTGATGATAAGACCTATAATCAGAGAAATCAACAATAATGGTGCTGATACTCTGATAATCAAAAACAATGCTTCTCTTGCAATGTCAAGTACCTGACCTTCTGTTATCATGTATATTCACCTCATTCTATCGTTTGTTATCAATAAAACGTTTTTACAAGATTTCCAATTACAAGATCCCATCCGTCCGCGAGGACAAACAACAACACTTTGAACGGCATTGAAATTGTCGTCGGCGGCAGCATCATCATACCCATAGACATAAGCACAGATGCCACAACCATATCAATAACAATAAATGGAATGTAAATTAAAAATCCAATAATAAAGGCTGTCCTTAACTCACTGACAATAAAACTTGGAATAATTACATACATAGGAATTGGATCCAGGGTCTCGGGCTCACTCAAGTCCATGCCTGTCATGTCAAGGTTTGCAATATCACAGAATAATGCTAAATCTTTTCTCTGCATTTCCTTAAACATAAACCTACGGATTGGCTGTTCTGCATTTTCCAGCGCTTCTTCCTGTGTAATCTCACCCGCATCTAAGGGCTTAAGTGCATTCTCATTAATTTCAGAAAATACAGGATTCATAATAAATAAGGTCAAAAACAATGCCAAACCTACCAAAACTTGATTAGGCGGAGCCGTCTGTGTTCCTACTGCCGTCCGCACGAAGTGCAACACCACAATAATTCTCGTAAAGGACGTGAGCAAAATCAACAGCGACGGTGCAAGAGAAATTACTGTCAATGTTAATAGAATTCTAATATTCCCAGACAGATTTCCTTCCTCATTATTCAACATAATGGAAACACCATTGGTACTGTCTCCAGTGGCGTCCGCTCTCTCGGTATTCGGCGGATCAATTGTTCTAGCATCTTCCGTTGCCTGATCTCTAAACTGTTCCGCCGGGGTAGTAGCATAAGCACTTTGTCCAAACATTAAAAACAATGCCATCAATAGGGTAACTGTGCCAAAGGCAAAGGAAGTCCCGCAATATATTTTCTTAATTTTCTTCATAATGTTCTGCCTACTTCCTTGGAATTTTATCTTTCAGTCTGCTTAAAATATCCTGAAAGTTTTCATTCACCTTTATTCCCCGGGTATCCTCCTGTGAAGGTTTCCAGACTAACTCCTCCTCCGCCAGCTCCGTCAAAATGTTTACCACATCTTTGCACACAGAAATAACCAGATATTTTTTCCCAACCTGGATAATCTGAATAAACTTGTTGTTGCTGACGCGGAAAGTCTCTATAACCTGAATATTCTTATTCTGCATCATTCCCTGCTGATATCTTGCAATCCATCTGGTCGTTACAGCGGTAATGACCAGCACAAACAGAAAAATCAGCAACACGCCAATCAGTTGGAAAAAACTTTCCCATCCCGAGAAAAATCCTGACAAAACCATATGATTATCCAACTACTTTTTTAACAGCTTCCAGTACACGTTCTGCCTGGAATGGCTTTACAATAAAATCTTTTGCACCAGACTGAATCGCCTCAATAACCATTGCCTGCTGTCCCATCGCTGAACACATAATAATACTTGCGGAAGGATCTGTTGATTTAATCTGCTTTAAAGCCTGAATTCCATCCATCTCCGGCATGGTAATATCCATCAATACCAAATCTGGTTTGGTCTCATTATATTTCTCTACTGCCTTCAAACCATTCTCTGCCTCACCGGCAATGTTGTAACCATTCTTTGTAAGAATGTCCTTAATCATCATTCTCATAAAAGCTGCATCATCACAAATTAAAATATTCTTTGCCATATCTTCTTCTCCTTGATATCACTTTTTATTTTAGTTGTTTATTATTTCAGTAATACGTACGCCAAAGCTTTCCTCAAGAACTACTACCTCGCCTTTCGCCACGTATTTACCGTTTACTAACACATCAATCGGTTCTCCGGCAATCTTATTCAATTCTATGATTGTTCCCGGGGCAAATTCCAAAATATCCTGTATTGACTTACTGGTTCTTCCTAATTCCACCGTAACGTCAAGAGGAACATCCATAATCAATCCAATATTTTCCTGTTGCGTAATTGGATTGAAATCCCCTGCAAATGCCTGGAATTGTACCGGCTGTGCATTTACCGGCTGTTGTGCATACATTGGCATTCCCATCATTGGCATCTGCTGTTGCATCTGCGGCTGCATCTGCATCTGCGGTTGCTGCATCTGCATTTGTGGCTGTTGCATCTGCGGCTGCATTTGCGGTTGCGGCTGTGGCTGCGATTCCTGTTGTGATGACGCAGCTGCCACCGCAGAACTGTCTGCCTCCATAGTTTCTGAAACTCCAGTACACATTCCTTTCGCAAAGGAAGGCGGATATAACTGCATGATTGTACTGCTCACCAGATCTCCGATTTCCATCAGGAAAGAAATCTTTACAAACTGTCCTCCCAGAAACTCGTCAATCTCAGTCCCATCAACGGTGTCCTTCAAATCTACAAGATCTGCTGTTGGAGGACTGATGTCAATCATTTTATTTAACATGGAAGACAGGGATGTTGCAGAACTTCCCATCATCTGATTCATGGCCTCACAAATTGCACTCAGGTGTAATTCACCAAGTTCAACTTCTGTATTAGTGCCATCTCCTCCCATCATTAAATCGGTTATAATTTTTACATCCTGTTCACGAAGCACTAAAAGATTGCTTCCATCCAGACCTGTGGTATAGGCAATCCGGATAAACACGCAAGGCCTCTCATACTCCTCAACAATGTCATCCCAGGTAGCAAAGGTTACTACCGGTGTGGAAATCTCCACCTTTCTGTTTACAAGGGAAAATAATGTGGTAGCAGCCGTTCCCATACTGATATTGGAAATCTCTCCTATCGCATCAATCTCATCCGGCGTCAACAACTCATTGCCGGTATCATTTGTCTCTGCGGCGTCATCACTCAACAGAGCGCTAATTTCTTCCTGTGACAGAACTCCATCCATAACTTCACTGCTCCTCTCTGATTACTGATGTAACTCTTACTGCATATCGATCTCCCGATGCTCCAGGCAAAGCAGTAAATTTCTTGATGTTCCCAACATATACATTCAGTTCTTCTTCTACTTTTGTATCCAGGCGGATAATATCTCCAACCTGAAGATTTATAAAATCATTAACAGAAATAGTGCTCTTGCCCAAAACTGCTTTTACCGGCATAGGCGCCTTAGAAATCAAAGCCTCAATAAGCTCCGTATATTCCTGCTCCCCACGCTGTTGCATACTTGAAAACCAATATTTGGTGTTCAACCTGTCCATAACATCTTCCAATGTCATATAGGGCAGGCATACATTCATAAGCCCTTCCACATCCCCTATTTTCATGTTAATTGTAATAATCGCAATCATCTCACTAGGAGATATGAACTGTGCAAACTGAGAATTCGTCTCAATTCTTTCCAGCCTGGGATGTATATCCGCCACATTCTTCCATGGTTCCCTCAAAAGATTGATACACGCATTCATAATACGCTCAATAATCAAAAGCTCGATCTCAGAAAACTCACGGCTTTTATCTAAAGGCTCTCCCATTCCTCCAAGCATACGGTCAACCATGGCATATCCCAAATTTGTCGCCAACTCTATAATAATGCTGCCCGGCATAGGCTCAAAATTAACCACCCCCAGAAGCACAGGATTCGACAAAGCATTCGAAAATTCCGAATAGGTAACTGCCTCCGAATTCATCACTTCTACTTGGATATTCTTGCGCAGATATCCTGGCAGGTTTGTGGATAACAACCGTCCGTAATGCTCAAATATAATCTCCATCGTACGGAGATGCTCTTTGGAAAACTTCGCAGGCCTTGCAAAATCATAATCCTTGACCTGTTTTTCCCCATTATCTTTAATCTCCTCCGCATCCAGCTCCCCGCTGTTCAATGCATTTAGCAGACTGTCTATCTCATTTTGCGATAAGACCTCGCCCATTCTTTTTCACCACCTGACATTTGGTCATTCTTTAGTCGTTTGCTTCTTCATAAGTATAGGTTGGGAATGCCACACTTACAATAAAATCAGAATCAAACAGCTTACGCAGGCTTACCAGCACCTCGTCCTGTATATCCTTTTGAGCGGTCCTCATATCATCTATCGTATGCTTTGCAATGACTTTGATCACCTCATCCTTGATAAGGTCCTCATTTGCCGCAATCGCCTCGGTACCCTTCTTATAATTCTTATTCTTGGTATCCAATGCCAGCGATATGGAAACAATTGCATAACTCTTTTTGTCATTATCGCTCTTGAGGTTGACTGTAATTGTATTACCCTCGGCGATTTTCACTGTTGCAACCTGATCCATTGGAATATCAATGGAAGCGCTCTCTTTGCCGCCCTCCAATTCAAGGTCAATCGCAGAACATACCTTGGTAATCAGCTCATTGGCCTTCTTTGTCTGCGGGACAATAGAAATCATCAGGATTGCCGTTAAAATCAGGTTCGCAACTACCAGTGCCAAAATTAAGACACTCATTAAATTCTTCTTCATGATGTTTTTCCTTTCTAATTAGAATTATACGAATTGTATATCTTAATCTCCACCCTTCGGTTCCTTGCACGTCCCTCCGCCGTGGAGTTGTCTGCCACCGGATTGTATTCCCCGCAGCCTGCGGCATAAATCCTTCCTGGCTCTAACATTGTATGCTCCAAGATATAATTCTTTACTGCAAATGCACGATAGGCAGATAACACGTCATTGTTCTCATATTTTTCATTGCTTATCGGAACGTTATCTGTATGCCCTTCTATCTCAATCTGATTACTGTTATAATTTTCTAAAATCAATGACAGCTTGTCAACAAGTGGAAGTGCATCCTCCCGGATTTGTGACTGGGCTGTATCAAACAGCAGCGCACCGCTTAATGTAATCCTTACGAACTGAGCATTCACATCTACCTCTGCCTGGTCCGCAATCTGCTTTTCTGCCAGCATCTTTTCAATCTGCTCTGCCATTTCTTCAGATTCTTTCAACCCCGCCGCCTCATATTCCTCTATCAGTTCTTCTTCCGCGGTCGGTTCGTTTTCCTTATCTATAGGCTCCGTCTCCTCAACGTCATCCGCGGAATTGGTCTTTTCTTTAAAATAATCGTCCAGCATTTCTAACTGGCTGACGCCGGTAGCAATCATCATTCCTTCTCCGACGGAATTACCACCGGAAGATAAAATACTAAAACTGCTCTTTTGCATGGAATTGATAAGCTGTTCCCACTTATCCGCATCAACCGTCGACATGGCAAACAGCAATACGAAGAAGCATAGCAAAAGATTCATCAAGTCCGCGAATGTATTCATCCACGACGCCTCGCCTCCGCTTGGCTCTTCTACTTTTCTCTTTGCCACTATTCTTCACCTCCGCCCTGCTCCAGCATATTCTCACGCATTTTCGGTGACAGGAAGGATTTTAATTTTTCTTCTATGACACGGGGATTCTCGCCTGCCTGAATAGACAAAAGACCTTCCACCGTAACTTCTTTAATCATAATCTCAGTTGCATTGTTTACTGCCAGCTTTGCCGATGTCGGCGTACAGAGCCAGTTGGCAATGATGGAACCATACAGCGTCGTAATCAAGGCAATCGCCATACTCGGTCCAACCGTCGAAGGGTCATCCATCAACTTCAACATGTTAATCAGACCAATCAGCGTACCAATCATACCCCAGGCAGGCCCTAATGCCGCCCATTTATCCCAGAAACCAATATTCGTCTTATGTCTGGCCTCCACACACATCAGGTCTGCTTCCATGATACCTCTTACCAGTTCAGGGTCAGTACCATCGACAACCAGCATGACACCTTTTTTCAGGAACTCATCTTCAATTCCATTCGCCGCTTCCTCCAAAGCAAGAAGCCCTTCCTTTCTCGCGATGTTGGATAAATCAATGATGTGCTTGATAACCTCGCCCACATCTGCTTTCGGTGTCTTAAACACCAGCGTAAAACTCTTTAATCCATTGATGAAGTCTGACACTGTATGCGATGCCAGCACGCCTGCCAGAGAACCACCGATTGTAATAAATACCGAGTTCACATCAAAGAAATTTCCTAATGCTGCGGGACCTTGGTCTCCACTGATAATACCAAGCACCATCAGACCAATACCAAGTATAATTCCCAATAATGACGCTATATCCAATTCTTCCACCTGCCCTTTTCATCCATGAAATGTATTATTCCTTATCATCCAACCAGGGAAAACCAGTTGCCATGAATTCTCTCTTATACAATATTACAAGATTTTTTATCTCTTGTCTACTTTCTTTTACAATTATTTTCTTCCCTGTTACAAAAGAAATGACAGTATCTGGTGTCTCCTCTACAGATTCAATCAGTTCTGCATTGACGATAATCTTTGATTCGTTTAATCTAGTGACTTCTATCATTGGGATTCACCTCTTTATTTATTTCTTTGGCTGTTCCAAGAGCCCTAAGGCATCCTCCCAGCTTCGCTGGGTCCCTCCTTAGGACAAATTATATCACATATCGGGGAACTATGAAACACAGTTCCCCAAATATGGTGTATTTTAATTACAGATACGAATTATCGTTTCAGGTTCACCAGTTCTTCCAACAGGCTGTCAGAAGTTGTGATAATTCTGGAGTTCGCCTGGAAACCTCTCTGGGTCGTAATCATTTCCGTAAATTCATTTGCAAGGTCTACGTTGGACATTTCCAGTACACCGCTTGACATCTTGCCGCCGTCTGCCGTGACATCCTGACCGATTCCATCAAATTCACCGGAGTTCAGCGTCTGCTGGTAGCAGTTCTCTCCGAGTTTCTCAAGACCCGCCGGGTTGGCAAAGACGGTTACCGCAATCTGACCTAACAGTCTGCGCGTACCATTGTCATAGCTTCCGTAAATCTCACCATTCTCCTGTACGGAAAGACCTGTCAGCGCTCCAAGCCTTCTTCCGAGCCCGTCAATTCCATTGACCGCACCACGGTCTGTACCCAATGTGGAAACTCCTCCATTATCATAACACCCCGACGTGGAAAAGTCTACATTGATATTGCGAAATTGTGGACCAAGTGCTGACATTCTTAACAATACGGACTCTGCACCTGGCTGACCAATATGGTCAAAGGTTCCGGCATTTGGCTCTCCCTCTTTGAAATCCAGCTCATAACCATAGATAGTCTCTGTATATTCATAAGCACCGGTAGTTGTATTAATCCTATCCTCTGTATATTCCTGTGCCTGTCTGTCCGAAATTCCAAACATGGAAGACACTGTATACTCTTTTCCGGTAATTGGATTCCCCTGATTATCCACTGCAACATACTTCTTGTTGGCATCATCATACTGAAGCCTATCCCCATCTGCATTCGTAAATGTTCCGCCTGCATAACTGAAACCGTCGGCAAGAGCGTAAGAACGATCTACAGGGGTAGCATTACCGAACACATTCGACAACGTATTATTCGGGTCTGCATCCAAGTAATCCTTCAGAATGGAATGATTATCTGCATCCAGGATGTCGGATAACTCCACCGTATACGTCAGGGTATCGCGGTTTGCTGTCTTTACCGCAAATTTTGCTGTGTAGCTGTAGCCCAGCGCATCATAAAAATTCAGGCTCATCATATATCCTTCATCCGTATTTACAGTCTTGCTGTATTTATCCAAAACACCAGCACAAGTTGCCTCTGTGGTTGCCTCTGGCGGAGAAGTCATGTTTGCCTCCTGCATAATGCGCAGTCCAGATACGGTATCTTTACGGATCGTCTGGGTAGTTGGATCCACCTGCCAGCCCATAACCATATAACCCGTTGCTTTTGTAACGAGATTACCGTTACCGTCAATGGTAAATGCACCTGATTTTGTGAACAGGTTCTGACTGCCGTTATTAACAATGAAGAAACTGTCGCCGGTAATTCTCAAATCCCATCCATCACCGGTCGTCTGGGTGGAACCGGGTGACGTAATATTAACAGAAGTGGAACCTGTGGTAACACCAAGACCAATCTGCTTGGCATTTACACCGCCTCTTGTCTGGGTGGGTCCAGATGAACCTGATACAGTCTGGTACATAAGATCACTGAATGCCGTACTTGATGACTTAAATGCAACAGTGTTTACGTTTGCGATATTATTACCTATAACATCCATCTTTGTCTGGTGTGTTTTTAATCCTGACACGCCAGAATACAATGCTCTCATCATAATGAATTGACCTCCTAATCCTTTTTGCCGTATAGCCCTCTCTGTCATTCAAAGGCCGATAGCTTCCATTCGGTCCAGCTATATAATTACGGCTCCGTCTATGTTTGTGTATACATTTTCTGCTGACTCTGCCTGATCCATGGCCGTTACCACAGTCTTATTTGGCACATTCACAATGAAAGAATACGAGTCAACAATCACAAGGGATTCTCTCATTCCCTTCGCTTCTGCTTTCTCTGCCCCTGTCTCCAAACGCTCCTTCTGCTCGCTGGAAAGTTCTATATTCCTGCTCTGCAGACGCATGGACGCATGTTTGGAAAACCTGAGTACAGAACTCTCACCCACAGACTGTTTCTGCTTCAAAATATCCTCAAAAGACACCTCCGGTGAAATCTGCGATGATTCCGGCATGCCCTTTTTCAGATACTGGTCTGTAATCTGTTCAATAGAAGAGAATTGATTTGAAATTTTATTCATAATGTTCCTCTCCTCCTAAGCTTCCCTGCTTTCCTCTTATTTGTCTTTCGAGGTTCCTTCCGTGCCTTCTGTCTTGTCTGTGCCTTCTGTCTTGTCTGTGCCTTCTGTCTCACCTGTCGATCCGCCGCCGTTAGCCGCTGATTCTTCTTCCATAGCCTTCATTCTTGCTAAGAGCGCCTGCAATTTCTCGAAAGCTTTGGAACTGTACTTCCTGATAAACTCCTGTTGATATGTAGAAAGACTGTTGTAAGCTTTGCGCACCCGCTCCAGATCATCCTTATCACTGAGTCTTAATTGTTTCTCACTTGGCAGCTTATTCATTGCCTGCTCAAATTCTCCTGCAATGCCAAGCGCTTCCAGATACTCATCGTCTACCACCTTATCCAGATCATCAATATTATAGAGATTATCATCAATGGAAAGGTACACTTTGTTATTCTGCTTTACGACAAAATCTACTTTGCCCTGCACCACATTGGTTGCACCGGACTTGCTTGTTACATTCATGATTACCGTCTTACCAACCAGGTTTGTTGCCTGCTGTGTAGTCATAGTCGCATTCAAGTTCTGCATTTCTTCCAGTGATGAGAACGTTGCAAGCTGTGAAATGTATTCCGTATTGGAAGTAGGCTCCAAAGGATCCTGGTATTTCATCTGCGCCACCAGAAGCTGTAAAAAGGCTTCTTTGTCAAGACTTCCTGCCTTCTTGCTCTCGGACAGGGAGGTCTGGGAAGCTGTCTCATCTACAATTTTACCATCTTTTACTGGTACTACAATTGACATAGGTTACTCCTTTCTTACATGATCAAACTATGCTGTTATATCCATGCTGTTGCCCTGCTCAGCCATCATCTTTGCTGCAAGGCTCTCCTCCTCTGACATCACACCTTCCAGTTCATCCAGGCTGTTCAGGTTAAGATTTCTTCTACCGTCCTTTGCTGCTTCCTGCTCTTGTTGCTCTTTCGCAGTATTCTGCTGGTTTTCTTCCAGATTTCGCTCAAACTCATGGCTGGCAATGGTCACCTCAATTGCTTCCACTTTTAATCCCTGCTGGTTCATATTCTCTTTGAGCATAGCAACCTGATTCTCTAATGCTTCTTTTACCACTTCATTCTGCGCTGCAATCTGAGCGGTAATAACACCCTCCCTGGAAAGAACCTGCAAATAGATTTTACCTAAATTTGCGGGATTCAGCTGCATCTCAATAGAGGATTCCGCCTGATTCACAAACACCCTGGTCATCTGACTGACCTGACGGAGTATATCCTCCATATCCACTCTCGCCTGCACAACTGTCTGGGTTACTTCCATTACCTGACCCTGACCTATGTTCTGGGTTGTTGTCTGGTACGTCACATGGGTCTGCCGGCTTTCACCCTTATCTTCTGCCTTAGTCTCTTTCGCCAAATCAAGCTCTGTTTCGGCTCCATTGCTTTTGTCATTTGCCTGCTGCCCTGCATCTTCCTGCCCCTGGGCAGTTGACGATACAGACTGGGATTTCCCCTGTTCTTGGGATTCTGCTTCTCCTTGCGCCTTCACTCCATCTGTCAATTCCTGAGAATTTTTCTGTTCTGATGCATCCGTCTGCAATGCTGCACCATACTCTGCCTGCCCTGCTTTCACATCTTCCGTATTCTGTGATAATACTTCTGCGTCCTCAGACAGTTCACCTGCATTCAGAATATCTTCCTGCTGTGAACCTTGCAATTCCATAAGCTTCATCTGTTCCAGAAGCTGGTTCATTTCTTCTGGTGTCAAGTTTAACTGTGCTGCAAGCTGCTGGGATAAATCACTCACCTGACTGAGTATCTGCTGGAAATCTTCGCTCAACAATAATCCGCCAATATCTTCGCTTCCCATCAATTCCATAACCAACCCTGCCAGTTTGGAAGGATTCATTAAATCCATAACTGTAAGGCCCATAGCCTCCATCTGCTGGGTAAGTTCTTCCTCAGAAATCCCAAGCTCCTCTGCGATAACTTCCTTGACCTGTTTGGTAAATGCCTGTATCTTTTCTGCCGCATTCTGTGGCAGCTTCTTTGGGGCATCCGCCTGGTTACTTTGAACAACCGTGTTCTCACGGTAACCGGACTTTGCAGATTCTTTCTGATATGCCGTGTGATTCACGGTATCATTTGTGGTTGCTTTGCCTGGTCCTTCTGTAGAAAACAGATCCTGATTCCCATTTCCTGGTGCCTGGTTTAAAAACGCGCCAAATGCAAGACCTGGTTCCTGGGACTGCTTTGACATACCCTTCAGCTCCGGACTGCTCAGCATTGACATGATCTGCGTCACTTTGCTGGTAGTCATGTAAACTCCTCCTTTCTTAGATTATTCTATTATAAAATCCCAAAGGATCTTATAACCATATTATGACAGATAACCTTCCTCCGTTATCTCCTGTCAAGGCTCCATAATTTTGGTAAGCCTTGCCGCCACTTCTGAATTCATGGCATCTAATATCTTAGCTCTGGAATCTGTAGCCATATTATCCAGTATCTTTGCCACCAGCTTCAAATCATCCGTCATCTGCTCCATAAGAGCTGCTGCCTGCTTAGGCTTCATAGATGCATAGGTGTTGGCATATTCCTGAATCTGGGCATCTGCCTCCTGTTGCTGGACTACCTGTTTGTACAACACTTCTGCATTTGCCGGATCGATACTCTCATAATATGTTCTATATTCTGATATATCGGGTGCATTTTCGTTAAACACAACCTCTTTGTAAAACTCAGTTTTCTGTTTTTCAAAATCAGATTGTGCATTCTCAAATTCCTTGAGCCTTGCCACCTCCGCCTCCAGTTGTGCCACATAATCCGAACTATCCTGAGTCTGGGACTTGGCATTGGATACCTCTACTTCCAGTTCCTTAATGCGGTCAATCGCTTCGCCCAACGTTGTATAAGGGTACTGCGCATCTACTGGTTCTTCCTCCCTTACCGTCTCCGGCAATATCTTGTTAACATATGGAACATCCTTGAGTATTGGCTGAAGAACTGTCGAGCCGAATCCTCCGATATCCATCTTGATGACCAATGCCAGAATTGCAAGCCAGATGATGATAAAAATAATGGTTGCTACGATAACGGCAACCTTACTTCCGCCTTCTTCCTCATCTTCCGGCACTTCGGCCTCCATCTGCTTTTTATTCTTTTTTTCCTCTTTTTTCTTTGCTCTTTCTGCCTTCTTCTGGGCTTTTTTATCTAAAGCCCCCTTTTCTTCCTGATCTAATGCCCGCTCTGCCATATTTATCACCGCCTATCCTTCTTCTGCATGGTTGTGGGTAAAGCTTACCAGTTCATCCACAGCTTTGCTTTCATCTTTTTCCACTTCTTTTTTAAATTCTTCGAAAGCTTTATCTTTTAAAATTTCATGGGTCTTGCGCTCCGTCATGACCTCTTGCAGTCTCTTTCTTGCATTCTCAAGATTACGTTCCGCCACATGTACTGCCAGAATCTGTCTTTTGATTGCCTCTTTTATATTCTCAATCGCTGTCCGGTTTATCTTTATTTCCAGAAAATCAAGCCTTCCGCTTGCCAATTCCCGTGCCTTCAATTCATATGCACGTTTTCTTAATCGCAATTCATTAAGCTTTTCTTCTTCCTTCCTAAGCGCCGCGGCCGCGATAGAGAAATCTGTCTTTGCCTGAGTCTCAAGCTTATATTTAATATTCAGAATATTCTGCATTCTGTATATGAACTTTGCCATAATTATCACCAATTTACTTTGCAATTAAAAAATCCGCGCCATCATATCTATAATCTCATCAAATGTAAACTTATCATGTGTCTCCTGTAACAAAAAATCATTCACTCCATCAATTTTCTCAATGGCATAATCAATATTATTATTGGAACCTTTCTTATATGCCCCGATATTGATTAAATCTTCCGCTTCCTGATAGGTTGCCAGCACGTTTTTGAGCTTGCCTGCCGTCTCTTTGTGTTCAGGCTCTGCAATAGAGCTCATAACACGGGAAATACTCTGTAAAACATCAATCGCCGGATAATGATTCTTATGGGCCAGCTTCCTGTCTAGCATAATATGGCCATCCAGGATACTTCTTGCTGTATCTGTGATCGGCTCGTTGAAATCATCCCCATCCACCAACACGGTATAAAGTCCGGTAATGGAACCCTTGTCTGAGTTGCCGGCACGCTCTAAGAGCTTGGGCATCTCGGAATAAACACTCGGAGGGTAGCCTCTTGTTACCGGCGGTTCCCCGGAAGCAAGGCCAATCTCCCGCTGAGCCATGGAAAAACGTGTCAGGGAGTCCATCATCAATAATACATCTTTTCCCTGATCCCGAAAATATTCTGCAATCGCTGTCGCCGTCTTGGCTGCATTACGCCGAAGCAAAGCCGGCCGGTCAGAAGTCGCTACGACTACCACGGAACGGCGCATACCTTCCTCGCCCATATCCCGTTCAATAAATTCCCGGACCTCCCTGCCTCGCTCACCAATCAGAGCAATTACATTGATGTCTGCGCGCGTATTTCTGGCAAACATGCCGAGCAGAGTACTTTTTCCCACGCCGGAACCGGCAAAAATTCCAATTCTCTGTCCTTTGCCGACGGTGATCAGTCCATCGACGGCTTTCACTCCTAGCGGAAGCACCTCGTCAATAATTACCCGCTCCATAGGATCAGGCGGCGGGGCATCCACAGGATATTCTTCTTTTAATGTCAATGACTCTATATCAGTGGGTCTTCCCATACCATCTAAGGTATGTCCGAGCATTTCATCCCCTACAGAAACAGACAAAGGATGTCCCGTATTCTCTACGATACATCCTACTCCAAGCCCTTCCACACTCTCATAAGGCATAAGAAGCAGTCTTTTATCCCGAAACCCCACTACTTCTGCCATAATAAAAATATCGTTATCTTTATCAATAATAATGCGGCACAAGTCACTTAGTTTGGCATTGGGTCCCACAGATTCTATCGTAAGTCCTACTATTTTTACCACTTTTCCCAAATGTCTGTAATAATTTTTGTCTGTTAACTTGCGGTACTTATCTAAATCATATGTCACACTATCTTCCTCACAAACTTAATGACTTTAATGTCTTTAACAAATTCTCAAGCTGGATGTC
Source organism: uncultured Lachnospiraceae bacterium (assembly GCA_948688495.1). GTDB lineage: Bacteria > Bacillota > Clostridia > Lachnospirales > Lachnospiraceae > Petralouisia. The sequence continues at coordinate 32,620 of CAPQSW010000026.1, forward strand.
CACCCCGCACTCAAATACACCAGAGTCTGTCTCTATCACACATTGATGTTCCTGCAAGGATGCATCCGCCATAATTTCCATATGTACCGATGAACCAACCTGGGCCTGAATGGTTTCCTTCTGCCCTTCCACAAACTCATAATCTCCGCGGCTCACCCTGACTTGAAATTCTCTCGTTCCCTCTGCATTTAAAATGACTTTCTCAATCAGATAAACGAGAACTTCTTTCTTATCATCGAAGTGTACATGGAATACCTTTTCAAATATATCTGAAACAATATCTACCAGATATGGCTCCAGTTCCTGAATTTTCTGCCTATAATCGGCTTCCATCTGCCGATGTTCTTCTTCCATCTGGCTGCGAAGCAACGCTAATTCTTCATCGGCTTTCGCTGTCCCCTCCTGATGTCCCTGTTCAAATCCATTGTTCCTTGCTTCTTCCCGGATAGCGTCTGCCTGGCTATCAGCATCCGCTACAATTGTCTCTGCCTGTTTTCTTGCATCTGCAAGCAGGTCATCCGCTTCCTCCTGCGCCATCCGCCGGATCTCCTCAGGTGAAATCACTGGTTCTTTTGGAACTGCATCTATTTCTTCTGCCTGCAGCCCTAACATAAAACCGTCCACCATACCTTGCGGATCGGAAACCTGAGCCTTCATTTGAATCTCCCTTTGAAGTTCTTCCATCCGCTCGGCCACTTTGGTATTGGAATTGATCACTCTCTTTGAGAAACTATCAGAAAATATATACCTCTGCTTATACAAATTAGACAACGATCTCATCACCTCCGCCACGGGAAATTACAATCTCTGCCGCATCCTCCAGCTTACGGATAATTCCAACAATCTTCTGCTGTGCTTCTTCTACATCTTTCATTCGTACAGGTCCCATATATTCCATATCTTCCTTAATCATGGAAGCAAGACGCTTTGACATATTCTTAAAGATTACATTCTGTACATCTTCATTTGCCGCTTTAAGCGCTACACCTAAATCATTATTATCAACATCACGCAGTACACGCTGGATTGCACGGTCATCCAAAAGAAGGATATCCTCGAATACGAACATCTTCTTACGGATTTCATCTGCCAATTCTGGTTCTTCAATTTCAAGTGTCTCCATGATATGTTTTTCTGTTCCACGGTCTACGGTATTTAAAATATTTACGATTGCATCTACACCGCCGACAATGGTGTAATCCTGATTTACCAAAGCTGAAAGCTTACGCTCCAATACCCGTTCCACTTCCTTTATTACATCTGGCGATGTCCGATCCATCATAGCAATACGCTTTGCAACATCTGCCTGTTTCTCCGGTACCAATGAGCCGATGATTACAGCAGCCTGTCCGGCTGACAGATAGGATAAAATCATAGCGATTGTCTGTGGATGTTCATCCTGAATAAAGTTCAAAAGCTGAGAGGGGTCTGTCTTACGCACAAACTCAAATGGGCGAACCTGCAGGGATGCAGTAAGTTTGGAAATAACACCCTGTGCCTTTTCCTCTCCCAATGCTTTTTCCAACAATTCTTTTGCATAACCAATACCACCCTCGGCAATATACTGCTGTGCCAGACAGACCTGGTAAAACTCATTCAGTACATCTTCTTTCGTCTGAGGGGAAATACTCCTGGTATTGGCAATTTCCAAAGTCAATTCTTCAATTTCTTCTTCTTTTAAATGTTTAAAAATTGAGGCTGATTTTTCCGGTCCTAATGCAATCAGCAATATCGCCGCTTTCTGAACGCCTGTATAATCTTCTGAGCTTGCCATCTTAGTTCCACTCCTCGTTTAACCAGTTTCTAAGCAGCGATGCCACCGCCTCTGGGTTCTCATCTACAAATTTCTCTATTAGGACACGTGTTTCAGATTTTTCAGAAAATCCTATGTCCTCCAGTGTATCTTCCGCTTCCTTCGTAGATGCCAGCAGGGATTCTACGGAAAGCTCCGGTTCCTCATCCACAAGCACCTGTTCTTTTCTCGTACTGCGGAACACCACATAGCCCAGCATCAGCATAATGATAACCGCAATAATAATAGGAAGATAATCCATGAAATTCTGGTTTCCGCCGCTGTCATACTCAAAGAACGGCACCTCGTACGCCACGATCACAATATTTTCTTCTGCAAATCCGGTAGCCTTCGATATCATCTGCACAAAGTCCTGGTCAACGTCAAGCTTTACCTTATCACGGTTCTGGGCCACAAACTCATCAAATGTCATATCATCCAACTCACCGCTTGCCTTTAATGCCGCCTCACTGTAATAGCGATTCTGATTCGCAACTACCGTAATCGAAGAATTTTCATAGTCAACCTCACCTACGCCGCCTTTTGTCGTGGTAACACGCTGGCTTGTATTATACTGCCTGTCTGTATCCGAAACAGTCCTGCTGCTTATGGCGGCATCCTGAAGTACATACGTTGTATCGTCGCCATTATTCGTATCGGTTCCGGGTACTCCGCCGTCTCCGCCTGTGGCCTCCTCCTCTAAAATACTCTCACTGGAAACCGGGCCGTGCTCCGCACCATCCTCAGTATAGTAATTATTATCTGTTTCCTCTCTCTCGTCAAAGCTGATATTAAGATTCAAACCTACTGACGCGCTGTCATATACCCCAGTGCCTAAGATTACATCCTTGACCTGGCCTTTTACCATGTTCTCCGCCTTCGTCTTATAGGACAACTGCCCGCTTGCTGCGCCTACTGATGTAGAAGTATCTCCTCCCAGGAACAGCATATTGCCTGCCGTATCCATAATAGAAATATCATCTGTCGTATCATTGCCAACCGCTGTAGCAACCCACTTTGCCAAGCCGCTGGCCCGTTCTTCATCCATTTCTTCTGAAAGCGTAAGTGTAACTGCCGCATATGTATCTTCCTGTAATGCCAGGACCGTACCGTCATCCACCGGCATGCTGAGCTTTACCGTTGCTTCCTCTACCGTGTCCAGCATTTCCAACTGTTGTGCCAGTTCCTCCTGGAGATAAAGCTGGTATTTCTTCGTTTTATCTGCCTCGGTTCTGCTGAATCCACCTTCAAAAACATTGTTAATGTCATATCCAGATGCCGGGATTCCATTCTGCCCCAGCAGGATTGCCGCATTCGCTTCATCCTGTGATTTCACGGAAAAGCTTAATCCGTCGCTAGAGACCTCGTACTTTATATCTTCGCCTTCCAAAAGCTGCTTAACCTCGCCAGCCTCCTTCGTATCCTCACAAGTCCTTATCGTTACCATTGTGGGTGTCGTCAGCACTCTGGCAACAATCGCCAGACCAATGATAACGATCACAGAAATGCTGGCTAGCAATGTCTTTTGCTTTACTGAAAATTTATTCCACCACTCCAATAATTGTTTGGGTATATTTCTTAATCTCTCCTGCATGTTCATCTCCTACCAATCTAAGCCATACTCATGACCGATGAAATCTGCCATAAATTAAACCTGCATATTCATTATCTCTTTGTAAGCTTCTAACATCCTGTCCCTGACTGCAATTGTATAATTTAACGCAATATCCGCTTTCTCCTGTATTGCATTCAGGTCATGTGTGTTCATGGCATAGCCAAGTTCAAACTGCATCATCGCCGACTCTGCCTGATTCTGCGCATCATTTGCTTCATTCACAGTATTCATCATAGACTGTAGAATACTGTCAAATCCTCCATCCTGTGAACTCAACTTCCTCGTTGTATCCGCATCACCCGTAAGGTAGCTTGGAGTTACATTATTTAAAGCTGAAATATCCATTTAAAAAGCCTCCCTGTATTCTATTTGCCAAGCTCTAACCCCTTCAAAGCAATGGCTTTGCTGGTCTCAAAGGCTGTAAGATTCGCCTCATAAGCACGGCTGGCGTCAATCATATTTGTCATTTCGGTAATAATATTCACATTTGGATAAGATACATAACCATTCTCATCTGCGTCTGGATGGGAGGGTTCATATTTCATAATATAATCGCTCACTGTATCCTCAGATACGCGGCTTACCTTAACGCCGTTTCCCAAAAGAGCTTCCCGGGTATTCGCCAAAACCCTGCTGAAAGGCGTTGTCTGCTTCTCGCGGAAGGTTACAATCTTCCGTGTATAAGGCGTACCATCCTCCGTCCTGGTGGTGGTTACATTCGCAACATTCTCAGAAATCACGTCCATGCGGAACCGCTGTGCCGTCAGCGCGGATGTATTAATATTAAATGACTGAAACAATGACATACCGTTACCTCCATATTTCCTGCCTTATCTGGCGTTCTACTTAATTACACTTTTAATCCTGGCAAATTCCTTAGACATGCTGTCAATCAGGCCATTATACTTAATCCTTACAGATGCCAGTTCTGACTGTTCCTGCTCCGGGTCCACATTATTCTTGTCCAAACGGTAGGAATAACCTGCCGAATCCGTATAAATATCCGCCCTCAGATGATCCATATGTATATTCTTCACCTTATTATCCAGTGAAACAAATTTGGTTCTTCCTAATTCCCGTTCAAGAATCCCTTCAAAATCCACATCCTGCCGTTTATATCCCGGAGTATCCCCATTGGCAATATTGTTACTGATAGCAGTTTCACGCAGCCATGCAGCATCTGCCCCTTTATTTAACACATCGATATAATCATAAATACCACTAGCCAACATAAATATTGCTCCTTCCCTATCAAATTACATTTTCTTCCGTATACGATTCAATTCTATTATAGATTAGCGCAATCGACCTTATATTGCAAGCATTTTTTTGTAATTTCAACGTAAAATTTACATGATATTGTGTTTTTTCGTCGAAAGGGACACAAATACATGGTATGAATTCCCTATCCGTGGAAATATCTGAAAGAGAATTTCCATGGCTTTCCAGAAAGCTTTTTTCAATATATGTCCAAAAACAGAAAGATATTCCAACCAGATATTTTTCCCGGATAAACGCTCAAAAACAACTGGTCCTTTTGACCCCCACAATGAAAACGATTGGACATTCAGGCAAAAAAAGAAATCTGCAACCTTTTTGCAAATTCCTTTTTCTATCTCCACCGCCGAATCCGTTCAGCTGTCTCTCTCATTATAAACGCCTGCCCTGCGGGTAAGAGTTTCTTTCTATTCCGTTATCTTAGTTCTCTCAATTATCTTTCACATGTTCTTTCTTTACTTTCTCAAGTTCCTCAAAAACCACGTCATTGAGCACCTTAATGTAAGTTCCTTTCATACCGGAAGAACGCGATTCAATCACACCCGCGCTTTCAAACTTGCGGAGCGCATTGACAATGACGCTTCTGGTAATTCCTACCCGGTCTGCAATCTTGCTGGCTACCAAAATTCCTTCCTTGCCCTCCATTTCTTCAAAAATGTGGGTGATAGCCTCCAATTCCGAAAAAGAAAGGGTGCTGATGGCGGACTTGACAATCTGCACTTTTCGATTTTCCTCTGCACTCTCCTCATTCACAGACCGCATCATCTCCAACCCTACAACAGTAGTTCCATATTCACTTAAAATAATATCGTCAATATCATACTGTTCTTCAACCCTGTAAACAAATAACGTCCCAAGACGTTCTCCTGCAATATCAATGGGTGTGATAATTGCCTGGTATCTGCTCACCTCATCCGGTGAAAAACCAAGCGTCTCAAGATTGACGTTCTCCTTTGTGGAAAGAATCCCCAAAAGCCTGTCATTCAACAAAAGATCTATAAAACCGCCAACCTCACCTGTAAGCAGCTCTTTCACTCCTTCTGCCCTGCTGCTTCTGCCGATTCCCAAAATCTTGCCCTTCTTACTGATCACCAGAATATTAGAGTCCAAAATATCAGTCAGTACTTCACAAATGTCATTAAAAACGACTTTTGAGGAATTATTATTATGTAGCAGCTTGTTTATCTTTCTTGTCTTATCCAATAACTGCACGCTCATAATGGTACCTCCCGATTAAAATTATCTTACCCTATACTCCTGAAAACCTTTGTTGATTATAACATATTTTTCGTCAAAATACAACAACTTTCTATTTTTTTCACTATAAATTTTATATTTTCTTACTATTTTTGCTTTTCTTTCACAAATCCACACTGATTATCGGCACATACCAGCTTATTTCCACGCTCCACCATATATCCGCCGCATTGCGGACATTTCTCTTTGGAAGGCCTGGGCCAGCTCATAAAATCACAATCCGGATTGTCCTCACATCCGTAATACTTCCTTCCTTTCTTCGTCTTCCGCAAAACAACTTCTTTCCCGCATTTTGGACATTCTACGCCAATTTTTTCCAGATACGGCTTTGTATTGCGGCATTCTGGAAATCCGGGACATGCAAGGAACCTTCCATGAGGACCGTATTTGATTACCATATTACGTCCACACAAATCGCAGACTACATCCGTAACTTCATCCTGAATCTCCACTTTTTCCAACTCTTTTTCTGCAATCTGCACCGCCTCATCCAAATCTGGATAGAAATTCCTCACAACCGTCTTCCATTCAACGCTTCCCTCTGCAACCTTATCCAGAAGCGATTCCATATTGGCAGTAAACTTTTCATCCACAATAGTAGTAAACGCCTCTTTCATGATGGAATTGACTACTTCTCCAAGCTCTGTTACATACAAATTACGGCTCTCCTTTGTCAGATAGCGCCTGGCAAGCAGCGTTGTAATGGTAGGGGCATAGGTGCTTGGCCGACCAATCCCCAATTCCTCCAAAGTCTTCACCAGCGAGGCTTCCGTAAAATGTGCCGGCGGCTGGGTAAAATGCTGTTTTTCATTTAATTCCTGCATTTTTAGTGTGGTATCCGTGTCAATGGACTTAAGCAGGACATTATTCTCACTCTTTTCATCATCTTCACTGGTGTAAACAGATAAGAACCCCTCAAAAACAATCTTCGAAGCAGACACATGGAAACGATAATCCCCTGCCCCAATCTTTACGGAAACCGTCTCATATTCTGCCCCGGACATGCGGCTTGCTGCAAATCGGTTCCAAATTAACTGGTACAGCCGAAACTGATCCCGGCTTAAAGACTCCTTAATCTGAACCGGCGTCCTTGTTATATCCGAAGGACGGATTGCTTCATGGGCATCCTGGATCTTCTGATTGCTTTTCTTGCTCTCCCCCGCCTGGGCGACATATTTCTGCCCATAGGCAGACGCTATATACTCCCTTGCCGCCGCATCCGCTTCTTCGGAGACACGTACCGAATCTGTCCTTAGATACGTAATGATACCTACCGTTCCCTGTCCTTTAATGTCGACGCCCTCGTAAAGCTGCTGTGCAAGACGCATCGTCTTCTGTGTCGAAAAATTCAGGCGCTTTGCAGCCTCCTGCTGTAAGGTACTGGTCGTAAACGGAAGCGGCGATTTCTTTATCCTGCTGCCCTTTTTGACGTCCAGCACCTGATACTGCGCCTGTTCTAACTCTTTTCGTATCTCATCCAGTTCCTGTTTTGAGCCGATTGTTATCCGGCCCTTTTCGTCACCATAAAACTTCGCATCCAAACATTTCTTTTCCCCGGGAATAGAGAATTTGGCATCCAGCGTCCAATATTCTTCCGGAATAAATGCATTAATTTCTTCCTCCCTGTCACAAATGATACGCAAAGCCACAGACTGCACACGTCCGGCGCTTAACCCCCGTTTTACCTTTGCCCATAACAATGGACTGATACGGTAGCCCACCATACGGTCCAGCATGCGACGTGTCTGCTGGGCGTCCACAAGATTCAAATCTATGTTGCGGGCCTGCTTTAAGGAAGCCTTTACTGCATTCTTGGTGATTTCGTTAAAACTAATACGGTAAACCTTTTTATCTTCCAGTTTCAGCGCTTTGGACAGATGCCAGGAAATTGCCTCCCCTTCCCGATCCGGGTCCGTCGCAAGATAAATTTTTTCTGCCTTCTTTACTTCTTTCCTAAGATTGGCAAGAATATCACCTTTTCCACGAATCGTTATATATTTGGGTTCGTAATCATGCTCCACATCTATGCCAAGCTGGCTTTTGGGCAGGTCACGTACATGTCCGTTAGACGCCACCACCTCATAATTTTTTCCCAAAAATTTCTTGATTGTTTTTACCTTTGCCGGTGATTCCACAATTACCAGATACTTTGCCATATGTCTGCTCCTCCCTTCAAAAAATACCGGTGCGGATATAATAATTTTTATATACTTCGGAAATATATCCCATTTCACGCAATGTTGCCAATGTTTCCACCAACACGCCCAGACCGAGTCCAGTTTCTACCAAAAGCTCCTCCAGGCTCCTGGGGGTTAAATCGAGACAACTATACACCAACCTTTCTAAATTTTCAAGGGATATTTTTTGCTTTTGGGATGAATCTTCTTCCGTTTTTCTAAAAATATGCATCTCCTTCAAAAAATCTTCCATATTCAAAAATATTCCTGCACCCTGACGAATCAGAAGGTTTGTACCCTGACTGGATAGATCAAAAATCCTTCCCGGAACGGCATAAACATCCTTCCCCTGCTCCAATGCAAAATCCGCTGTAATCAGTGATCCGCTCTTTTCTTTCGCCTCCACCACCAGCAAAGTATCCGACAGGCCGCTGATAATCCGGTTGCGCTGTGGAAAATTCATGGCAAGCGGTCTCGTATGCGGCGGATATTCAGAAAGCACGCATCCCGCCTCTATAAGCTGTCCATACAATTTACGATTGCCGGGAGGATAACAGATATCTACACCGCATCCGAGCACACTACAGGTACTGCCCCCGCTGCGCAAAGCCCCTCGCTGCGCTGCCCCATCAATTCCTGCTGCCATGCCGCTGACCACTACGATTCCCGCTGCCGCAAGCCTCTCTCCGATCTGCTCAGCTACTGTCTTTCCATAGTATGTACAATTTCTTGCTCCCACGATACCGACGGACGGTTTTTGCCATTCTGGAAGATTTCCCCGATAAAACAGCCCATAAGGCGGATTGTAAATATTTTCAAGCCTTTCCGGGTAAGATTTATCCTGCCAGGAAGTCAGCAAAATTCCATTTTGCACACAGTATTCCAGACTTTTTTGCAATTCTTCCTCCGTCCTGCTTTGCGATGCCTGAACTTTCTCCTTTTCACGCGCATTCAATACCGGAATCCGCTCTAGGACCTCTGCCTTTGCACGGTAAAGTGTCTTTGCGTCCCCAAACATTGTTTTTAGATAAATCTTTTTCCTCCCGGAAAGAGAAAACATGCCAGCAAGCCAATACTCATATTTATTATAATCTCCCTCAAAATTGCTCATTCAAAGTCCCACACCTTTCTGTCAATGCTTCGGTACAGCAGGCTCTCGCAAATATGGGCACGGCTGATTTTTTCCTCCCCCTCCATGTCGGCAATTGTGCGCGCCACGCGTAAAACCCGGTAATACCCCCGCGCCGTCAGTTCCATCCGCTCAAAAGAATCATGTAAAAGCCTTTCTCCCTCCTTTTCCATAACACACCATTTTTCTATGGCAGGCACAGGAATCCGGCTGTTATATAAGATTTTTGTTCCTTCGAATCGCTCCCTCTGGATACGCTGTGTCCGTTCCACCCTATGACGTATTGCCGACGAAGCTTCTTCCGGCTGGTTAGCCGTCAATTCCCACAGCGCCGGACGGCCGACTTCCACACACAGATCCATCCGGTCTAACAGTGGGCGGCTGATTTTATTCAGATGGCGGTCTATCATTGCCTGTGAGCATGTACAGCGGTTCCTGTCAGGAAAATACCCGCAGCTGCAAGGATTCATGGCGGCAACCAGCATTATGTCCGCCGGATAGAAATAAGTTCCGCTTCCACGCACCAAACGGATTTCCCGTTCCTCCAAAGGCTGGCGCAATACCTCCAGCACCGGTCTTTTAAACTCTGTCAACTCGTCCAAAAACAGCACGCCCTTATGTGCCAGGCTGATTTCCCCGGGCTTTGGCACTGTGCCTCCCCCCGCCATGCCGGCCAGGCTGATTGTGTGATGCGGGCTGCGGTAAGGCCTCTTTCTGAAATTCCCCTCACGCTGTCCAAACATCCCAGTAACACTGTACACCTTTGCAATCTCCAATGCTTCCTCATCCGTAAGAGGTGGAAGAATTGTTGATACCGCACGCGCAGCCATGGTCTTTCCTGCCCCCGGGGAACCTAGCATCAGCATATTATGTCTTCCGCTTGCCGCAATTTCACAGGCACGTTTTAATACCTTTTGCCCATGGATAAATGCAAAGTCACAGCTCCCCTCTTGCGTCTGTTGTACAGTTTCTTCTATATAATTACCTTCTGATATGTATTTTTGGGGCTTCCGGAAAAATGTATCAAGCATTTCTATTACCTGATTCAAGTCCTCTCCGGGGAGAATCGTGATTCCTTTCACAATCTGTGCCTCCCGCATATTTTCCTTAGGTACGCACACCACACGCTTACCTGCTTCCCTTGCGGCAAGCACCATAGGCAGAATCCCAGTAGTCGGACGAACTTGACCATTCAGGCTGATTTCCCCTGCAAATAAGATTCCCTCCAGGTATTCCCTGGGGACCCTGCCATATGCTGACAGGATTGCGAGCGCTATTGGCAAGTCAAAAACAGTTCCGCTTTTACGTATATCCGCCGGATAAAGGTTTATCGTAATTCTCTTGGGAGACAGGCGGATCCCACTGTTGCGTATTGCTGCCCGAATCCGCTCTTTTGCTTCTTTTACTTCTGAAGACAATACGCCCACCATCTCAAATGCAGGCATTCCATCGCACACATCTGCCTCTACCTGGATAAGAATGCTCCGAATACCGCAGACGATAGCTGTTGATACAAGACTATACAAAAATACCTCCTTTTGTGCCGGTTTGGGAAATGAGGGCAGACATGCCCTGAAAAAAGATGTTTATATCATATCACGTTTGACTTCATTTGAAAAGCTGTTTCTCAAAAACAGCTTTTCAGTTTCTCCAGGGCGCGCTTTTCAATTCGGCTGACATAGGAACGTGAAATCCCCAGCTTATCTGCAATTTCCCTCTGTGTCACCGGTTTTCTGTTATAGAGCCCATATCTCCATTCGATAATCTGCCGCTCCCTGTCACTCAGCACCTTAGGAAGCATCTCGTAAATCTTTTTGGTGTTGCTCTTTAGCTCAATTATCTCAAAAATTTCTCTGTCCGTACTCTCCACCACATCCATCAGATTGATCTGGTTTCCTTCTTTATCCGTTCCAATCGGCTCATACAGGGACACTTCCCGGGATGTTTTTTTCTTTCCACGGAAATACATCAAAAGTTCATTGTCGATACAGCGGGCTGCATAAGTTGCAAGCCTGTTCCCACGTTCATAGTTAAAGGTGGCAATTGCTTTGATAAGCCCAATCGTTCCAATGGATATTAAATCCTCCATGTCTTCTTCCCCGCTCTGGTACTTTCTTGAGATATGCGCTACCAGTCTTAAATTCCGTTCAATCAGGGTATGTTTCGCTTCAAGGCTGCCCTCTTTCATTTTCTGCAGATAATATTTTTCTTCTTCCACGTCCAGCGGCTTTAAAAAAGTTTTCAAAAAAAGCACCTCTAAGCTGATTTATTACATTCTATGAAAAATCAAGCTTCGACGTGCCTTTCCATATAAAATTCAACTTGTCATCCCCGTCAAAAAAGGTTATACTGATACCTGAAATACAAAAAATCAGGAGGTATTCATTATGTTTCTGCCCAAAGATCCAGTCATGCTGCTCAGCGTCATCAACACTTATCTGAGAGATTACCACTCCTCTCTTGAGGATTTCAGTCTGGAGACAAACCTCTCCGCCGAAGAAATTATCCGGCAGCTTGCCATCATAGACTACCACTACGATCCCGAGCAAAATCAGTTTATATGATCTATCGGCACAGCCGGCTTCTGATAAGGTGTCCCATAATCCTTTTTCTTTAGCAGCACATGCTTAATATAATGGAAAACCGCATCTTCCCCCTCATCCGCCAGCATATGCAGAAGTTCTTCCAGCAATGCCCTGCTATCCTCATGAAGCACGTGATGTTCCCTGCCACGCTCATAATATTCCAGCGCGCTTCGGTCCGTATATTTCTCCTTTTGATAGTTTTTAGAGGCAGATACACGGTCGATGAACATCTCAACCACATATTTCAAGGGCATCTTCATCCCGGTAATCCCTTTCTTTTCTACTCCATAATCAATCCAGTATTCCAGATGATGCTTATTCCTGCCCTTATGATGCAGCCATGCCTGGGAATACCCCTTCTCCAGACGCTCTACGTTATTAGGACTCAAATTCCCCTGGAAATATTTACAACCTACCAGAAATTCTGTAGGACTGTACTTAGACAGGTCATGCATTAATCCCTGTTTATACAACCCCACCCGGAAACACCCTTTCAACACCAGCATCTTATGGTGGTTGATTGTCTTGAAATGTTGCCAAGCCTTCATAGCTCACCTCGCAATATCATACAGTTTTCAGTAAATTATTCTAACAATTAAATATAAAATTAATAAATGCAACGGATAAAACAGATAGAAAAAATATTTCATGGACAT
>CAPQSW010000027.1:0-4536 GCA_948688495.1 uncultured Lachnospiraceae bacterium
GTATAACTCCTTTCAAATCTGAGGTTTTTCCACAATCATATTACTTCCATGAAATAATTTTTCTTTCATTTTCTAATCCCCTCTATAATTACAAAAACGCCATCTGCCTTAAGGCAGCTTTCAGTACTTCCTCCACCGTAATATCTTCGGTAAGCTCCACGCTGTTTACCGCCTTTAAAGCCTCCGTAGAGGAGTATCCCAGGGCTGTCAGCGCCTGCACAGCCTCGCTCTTAATACCGGAGACAGAACTTCCGGCTTCTTCGGCAGCATGGTTTATCTTCCTCTCAAAGGCATCCGCGAGGTTCAGCTTATCCTTTAACTCTAAGATCAGGCGCTGGGCTGTTTTGGTGCCGATTCCCGGCGCTTTGGCAATCGTCTTTGCGTCCTCCCCGAGTACGGCAAAACGCAGGTCATCCGGCGTCATGACGGATAAAATAGCAAGCGCCCCTTTGGGGCCAATTCCATTAACGCCAAGAAGCAGCTTGAAGATATTCAGGTCATCCCTTGTGAGGAATCCATAGAGCTTCATGGAATCTTCTTTTACATGGAAATAGGTATAAACCTTCACTTTCTGCCCGGTCCCGTGAAAACTGTCAATCATGCTGGCGGGAATATGGATATTATAACCAATATCGTTTACTTCAAGTACAATGGCCTCATCTAAAATCTCAACCAGCTCACCTTTCATATAGGAATACATTACCTTCCTCCTTATCTACTATACTCAGTGGTAGACTTATCTGACGCTCAGTATAATTCTCCATAAAAGTAAAACCCTTTGCACTCTTTCAGCCGCACTTTTACAATCTTTCCAATCAGACTCTTATCTCCTGGAAAGTGGACAATAAAATTATTCCCCATCCTTCCGCTCACAAGGGTATTATCCTGTTCATTCACATCTTCGACCAGGACGTCTTCGACCCTTCCGGTTAATGCTTCGGCGCGTTCCTTTGCACAACTCTGTACTTCTCTTAACAGCCTGTCAAAACGGTCTTTTACGACATCCTCTGGAATCTGTTCTTCCTTGGCTGCGGCTGGCGTCCCTGTCCGTTTGGAATAGATAAAGGTAAAGGCACTCTCATAGCCTGCCTTTTTAACTACATCCATGGTCTCCAAAAAATCTTCTTCTGTTTCTCCGGGAAATCCCACAATAATATCGGTAGTCAATGCGATATCCGGGACGGCTGCACGGATTTTTCCTACCAACGAAAGGTACTGTTCTTTATCGTAATGGCGGTTCATTTCCTTCAAAATACGGCTGCTTCCGGATTGCAGCGGCAGATGCAGATGATTGCATATTTTGTCTGATTTTGCCATGATCTCGATCAGTTCATCGGAAAGGTCTTTTGGGTGGGAAGTCATGAAACGGATACGTTTGATTCCCTCAATTTTCTCAATCTCCATGAGCAATTCTGCAAACGTCACAGGTTCATCCAGATTTTTCCCATAAGAATTAACATTTTGTCCCAACAGCATGACTTCCACCACGCCGTCTTGTGCAAGACGCTCGACTTCACGCAGAATGTCCTGTGGTTTGCGGCTTCGCTCCCGCCCCCTGACGTATGGGACAATACAGTAACTGCAGAAATTATTGCAGCCAAACATGATATTAACCCCGGACTTAAATTTATATTTGCGCTCAACCGGAAGATCCTCGACAATCTTATCCGTGTCTTTCCAGACATCAATCACCATACCCTCCTGCACAAAGACCGTATACATCAGTTCTGCAAATTTATAAATATTATGGGTACCGAACACCAAATCTACAAAACGATAACTTTTTTTCAGTTTTTCCAGAACTTCGTCTTCCTGCATCATACAGCCGCAAAGCGCAATTTTCATATGCGGATGTTTTTTCTTATAAGCCCCCAGATACCCCAGACGTCCCCAGACCTTATTGTTGGCATTTTCCCGCACGGTACAGGTATTGTAAATTACAAAATCTGCTTCCTCAGTATCTACAAGATCATAACCCATGACCTCCAAAATACCTGCCAGTTTTTCTGAATCGCGGGCATTCATCTGACACCCCATATTGACCACGCAGGCTTGGGGGAAACGCCCGTTTTTTTGTTCAAAGCCTTTTATCAATTCCCTGCACTTCGCCATAAAATAGTACTGTCTGCCTGGCTCCTCTATGGGAGGCTGTGAATTTATGTCTATGTTATCCAAATCAATTTCATTGTACATCTCTCTTATATTTTCCCTTTCTAATATATAATCAGAAATTCCATACGCTATAACGCATATTCTAACTGGCAGTCATTGAGGTCTGCCAGTTCGCCGTCATACTCTCCCGCTTCCACACAGCCGAGTGCATGGTAAAATGCCTGCGTCTCCTGTGCAGGGTGCGCGGATATGTATAATTTCTCAGCGCCAAGCTTCTTTGCACCATAACTTGCACACTGGAACAGTTTCTTTCCAAGTCCTTGTCCCCTTTGTTCACAGGAAACATGGATGCAGGACAACTGTACATACTGCCCTTTTGAGCCGAAATGGCGGCTTTCCACGGATGCAAACCCTACCAGCTTTTCCTCCGCAAAGGCGCCTGCTACCATTCCACCAGTATTTACAGTATTTTTCAGGCACTTTACCAGAAATTCATACTGGGATTCGTTCCAGTCCTCTACAAAATCAACATCTTTTAAAACCCATATTCCCTGCTCCCTCCGCCAGCATTTCGTTACCTCCTGGCGACGGTTAAAATACTGGAATAACTCTTTTGTAATCTGCGGCTCAGAAAGTAATTGAATGGAAGTCTCCATGTTACGGCCTCACCTGCCCATTTCCATAAATAATATATTTCGTGCTCGTCAGTTCCTTTAGTCCCATTGGCCCTCTGGCATGAAGCTTTTGGGTGCTGATTCCAATTTCCCCGCCAAATCCAAATTCAAACCCATCTGTAAACCGTGTGGAGGCATTCACGTATACGGCAGCAGCATCTATGCCGTCCAAAAACTTTTGGGAATTTCCATAATCCTTTGTGATAATTGCCTCGGAATGGCCGGTATTATATTTATTAATATGGGCAATTGCCTCGTCAATATCCGAAACTGTCTTAACAGACAAAATATAATCAAGATATTCCGTTCCCCAGTCTTCTTCCGTGGCACTTAATATGTCACTGCAGACACTGCGGCTCGCCTCATCTCCCCGGACCTCTACATGTTTCTCTTTTAATTTCTGCAAAAGCCTTGGCAGCAGCTTATCCTTTATATGTTCGTGTACGACAAGAGACTCACAGGCATTGCACACACCGATGCGCTGTGTCTTTGCATTGAAAATAATCTCTACCGCCATATCAAGGTCTGCACTCTCATCTACATATATATGGCAGTTCCCGGTTCCAGTCTCAATGACAGGAACTGTGGCACGTTCTACCACAGTACGGATGAGACCTGCGCCTCCTCTTGGAATCAAGACATCTACATAATCATTCAATCTCATGAACTTCTCTGCCGTCTCGTGGCTGGTATCCGTGATAAGGCTGATCGCATCCTGGGGAAGTTCACATTTTAGGAGAGCATCCTGTAAAGTCCTTGTAATAGCATAATTGGAATGGACGGCATCCTTTCCCCCTCTTAAAATCACCACGTTTCCAGCTTTGAAGCAAAGCCCGAATGCATCTGCTGTCACATTTGGGCGTGATTCATAGATAATTCCAATTACGCCAAGGGGCACCCGTTTCTGGCCAATCAAAAGGCCATTGGGACGCTGCTTCATAGACAACACCTCTCCTATGGGATCCTCCAGCTCTGCGATCTGACGAAGCCCCTCCGCCATCTGTGCAATCCTTGCTTCTGTTAAAAGCAGGCGGTCCACCAGTGCCGGGGGCATATTGTTTTCTTTTGCCTCATCCACGTCCGCCGAGTTCGCTTCTAAAATCATTTTCATATTTGCCATTAAATAATCGGCTGCCGTCTGTAAGGCTTTATTTTTCCTGCTGGCAGGCAATACACGTAAGACTGCCTCCGCGGATTTTGCTCTCTGTCCAATTTCTTCCAATGTAATGTTTGACATAGTTTTCCTCCATTTTTATTTATTTCCCTGGCTGCTCTGTAACAACTGCATCCATAGGAATATCATATAACCCGCAAGGTACCTTTGAAATCATCTGCATCTCATAGCAGACGCCAATTTTTCGGCATCCCGGATATCTGGCAAAATATTTATCATAGTAACCTTTTCCATATCCCATGCGGTTACCAAAAATATCGAAGGCAAGCCCCGGGGCCAGCACCAATGCATCCCCGCCACAGATTACTTCTCCTCCAAGCGGTTCCATCACATGAAATGCCCCTGCTGCAAATTCCTTAAGGTCTGTTACGCTGTAAAACTCCATATTGCTGCCATTTACTCGTGGAAATGCTGTCTGTTTTCCCAACTCAAGCGCTTTTTGTGCCAGTGGCAAAAGATTTACCTCACTTCCCAGCGGATAATAGAAACAGACGCTCCCTGCTTCCTTAAAAAAGGACTGTTTCAGGAGTATTTTACAGATTTCGTGGGACCACCGTGCTGTTTCTTCTTTCGAAA
>CAPQSW010000027.1:4546-18219 GCA_948688495.1 uncultured Lachnospiraceae bacterium
GTCCGAATATGTTCTTTATTTTCTTCAATTTTCTTCTTTTCTTCCATATTTCTGTCCTAAATTCTCAATGCTTCCATCTGGATTTACCACATCAATATTATTAAGCTGCCCGCGAAGATTCCGCCGCACAATCGCAATGTACTCTTTTCTCAGCAAATCCTGTTCCTTTTTCTCTGAGTCTGTTAATCCCTCTGCCTTTGATTTTCTTGCCAATTCATTAATCCTGTCAATTTTCTTCTGATCCATATTGCCCTCTCTTAGTTTTTATTTCTCTATTCTACTCCTTTTGGCTTGAAATTCCAAGTGTTTTCGTCTATGATATATTTATCTATATTTTTTCAAACGAAAGGAGAACAAAAATGAAAAATCTTATTGTTGGACAATCTGGAGGACCTACCGCCGTTATCAACGGCAGCCTGTATGGCGTTGTTACGGAGGGATTAAAGAGTACACAGCAGATTGGCAAAGTATATGGCATGGTTCACGGAATCGAAGGATTCCTTGGCGGCCAATATATGGACATGGACACAGATATGACGAAGGACGAGCTCGCCGCATTAAAGACTACGCCGGGAGCATTCCTTGGCTCCTGCCGCTACAAACTGCCAGAGGATCTGTCAGACCCTGTATATCCAGAGTTATTCAAAAAATTCGAGGAATTAAATATCGGATACTTTTTCTACTGTGGCGGCAACGATTCCATGGACACAGTAAGCAAACTGTCCCGCTATGCAGCCTCCGTAAACAGCGACATCCGCGTGATGGGCGTGCCTAAGACAATTGACAACGACCTGGTACTTACCGACCACACACCAGGATTTGGCAGCGCAGCAAAATTTGTCGCTTCCTCTGTCCGTGAAATTAACCGGGATTCTGAAGCTTATGACAAGCCCAATGTTATGATTATTGAGATCATGGGGCGCCATGCCGGATGGCTGGCTGCATCTTCTGTTCTTGCAAGATGTGAAAAAGACCCCAATCCACTCTTAATTTACTTACCGGAAGTTCCTTTCTCAGAGGAGAAATTCATAAAACAGTTAAAAGCTGCCATTGATGAACATAAACATGTTACTGTCTGCGTTTCCGAAGGATTAAAGGATGCAGAAGGCAACTTCATCAGTGAAGATTCCGTTGAGACTGCTGTCGACCAGTTCGGACATAAGATTTTAAATGGCTGTGGCTCTTATCTTCAGTCCCTTGTTAAAAAAGAGCTCGGTGTTAAGGTTCGATCCGTAGAATTTAATGTCAGCCAGCGTTGTTCTTCCAACTGCCTTTCTGCTACAGACCTTAACGAAGCTGTTACGGCTGGTTCCTTTGCGGTACAAAAGGCCCTCGAAGGCGAGACAGGATACATGATTGCCTTCAACCGCAAAGACGGGGCGTATGGCATGGAATGTTCTTTAGTAGATGTAAACGATGTCTGCAACAAGGAAAAAACCGTTCCGCTTGAGTGGATTACCAATGACGGCTCAAGCCTTGGCCAGGAGTTCATTGATTATGCAGCCCCACTGGTAAAGGGAGAATGCGAGCGTCCCATGAAAGATGGACTTCCGGTATTTGCTATTCGCAACCGATAAGGGTTCCATAAGAAAGACACTGATAAAGGCCGGCCAATCATTTTTGATTGCCGGTCTTTGTAATAAGCGGGAATAAGCTTTTATTCCTGCAAGAACTTACATTATAGATTTTTTCCAATAAAAAAACATTGCGAACGGAAATTTTGTTCCGCCTTCGTTTTACAGAAGCCACACTCTATGGCTGCCAATTCTACCTGCTGTATCATTCGTTGTCCAATAATTCCATATTTACGATTACTTTTGGAACGTTGAAAGTTCAGCATAATATTTACAGCCAGTTTGATATCTTGGCATGTTTTTTTCGTGTCTGCCATCGTATTAAGAAGCAGAGAAAAGATTTCATCGTTCTTCTGCTCATCTTCAAATACAGAGCTGTCTTTACAGGTCAGGTCATAAGCCATCTCAAGCGTTGTGATTATCCTTCGCGGATAGGCCATTAATCTTGCAAGTTCTTCCCGCTCCAGCCGGATTTTCTTTAACGCCTCATTTGCTTTTTGCTCCCCCAGCTGTTCCGATTTCTCATATAATGTGACAGCTTCATCATATTCTCCCAGACAATAATTTAACTTTGCATATGGCATATAGGCTGACAGCAGGCCCAAATCATTGCTTTTTAATGAGGCGATTGCTTTTTCAAAATGGAATTTTGCCTCGCTAATGGAAAAACACTCATTGTTTTTATTGGCATAAGCGCACAGCATCCCCAGCTGGCTATGAGTGCTTGCCTGATCATAATATCTCAAAGCTGTCTGAAATGCGTCATAGCTCTCGCGGTATTTTTTCATGGTCCGATACAGAAACCAGCCCATTGCCCCATAACAGGCCCCTTTATCCTCGTTGTTTTCCGCAAGATCGATCGCATGTTTTAACCGAAACTCACAGCTCGTCAGCAATCTGTGTTCTTCCGACTCATTATCTTTTAATTCTTCCCATCGTTCCTTCAGCCACCGTGAATAAAGATTGCCCAAGGCTGCATTGGATTCCATATGTTCCGGGTATATCTCCAGGATCTCGTAATATGTTCTCTCTGCCTGCTCAAAATTTTCTTCCTGTATATAACATTGCGCCAAACGCATCCTTGATGAGATGTCTGTTCTCTGGCTTTTGGCAATTGCTTTATAGAGAAGGATTCCCAGTCTATAATACCGGCATCTGTCTAAACGGTTGCGTTTGACATAATTTTCAAGACTGGCATATGCCGCATCCACTACTTGATAATCCGCATATGTGAGTATTGCAAAAAATTCTTCCGGCATCTCAAAGGCATACAGCAAATAATCAAAAACGGATTTTTGCCACTCAAGGACAAGGACTTTCCCTGTCATTTTGCTTCTGTACAATTGCGCCAGCTTTTCTCCCCACGCTGCGGCAATTTCCTGCAAATCATTTTTCTTAATAGCCATTTGCAAATTGGTAATGATGTTGTTTTCTATCTGCAGAATATCCGGAATTGGAATATTTCTGCGATGGCAGTCATCCAGACAGCACATGTATATTTTGAGCCTCATCTGAGATTCCGCAGACTCATAATCTTTCAAAACATGCGCCCACATGTCCGATACTGCCATTTCATTCCCACGCTCATCCTCTTGCCAGATTCCTGCAACATCAAAAGAATAGGTGCGGTTTTTCTCTTTCAAAATCTCATAGTAAGATGGATTCTGTGCAAATAACCGGTACAGTTTTTTTGTATCAATATTATAAGGGGTCTCTTTGCCGTGTTGTATATACTTCCTTTTAAATACCTGTTTTTCAAAGCGTATTACCATCTCCTTGTCTTTGCCCAAAATATTGACAACATGTTCTAATATGATTTGCGGACTAATATTTGTCATCTCAAAATATAAGTTGGATATCATATCATGTTTCAAAGCAATATAAGTATATTCTCCATTATTTTCGTAAATAGCCGGTTCGCTGCTCGCTGCATTTAGTGTGTTCCGCAGAATACTGTCTAAGCGCATCTCATCTATTTTGGACTTTTGCGCCAGCAATTTTATACTGGCCTTAATTTTAAAAATATCCAGGGCTGCAACCACTCCAAAGAGTTCCTGCAGTTCCTTCGCCTCATCGTCAGTAATCTGGGGATGCGGCATACGGAATAACTCCTTCCATTCATCCCAGTCCAGTTTTACCTTACAGCGGGTTGCAAGCGCATTCTGCATGTCTACCCGCTTATTATATATGAAACATGTGCGCAGATACCATTCTATGATTGACATCCAGTTATTTCCTGATACAATGGATTTAATTTCTGACATATCCACATTCGGAATGTTACGAAACATATGGAGCACAACCTCCTGCTTCCATTCGCGTGATATCTTAAGGCGAAGAATCTGGTTTCCATCGACCAGGGTAATTCTACTTTTTTCTTTATTGAAGACAGGGACAATTATCCGCGCCGAACCGAAATATAAATCCGGCAATATATCCTCCGCAATTGAATCAAAACGGTTTAACCTCTCGGTTATTACCACCTGTACATTCGTTCTGTATTGTATTTTATTTAAAAGCTCCTTCACTCCCTCACTATTATCATATGGGTTATCCATAAAAAGAATATAATTCTGTTTCTGTCCCTGGTCAATCTGTTTTAACACTTCATCAATGATCTGTTGATCATTGCTTTTTCCAAGCTGAAAGAGAAAAATTCTTTTTCCTGATTTGTAAAGCCGGACGGCTGTCTGTACAAGGACCGTAGATTTTCCAATCCCGCCATATCCAAGAAGAAAGACCGCCTGGCTTCCTTTATCCACTTCATTTTTCACAGCGTCAACAAGCGTTCTGGCTTCGTCTTCCAGCATACATTCTATTGTCGCATTGGAACATACTGCATAAAGAATATATTTTATATTGGTACTGATTCTACGATATGCCTGTACAATCGGAGAATCCGCACCTGTCTGATAAGTTGTAAATACTTCACGATCAATCATAAACAATCCTGGAACAGGTTCCTTCTCCTTAAGGGAAACGTCGTCTCCCCATCCTGAACTGTGGACATCCTCAAACTCCGAACATGGCACTTTCACCATATTTTTCTCATACCCGGCGGGTAAAAGATCTTCTATATCATCACCTTTTATTCTTGCTAAAAGTACGACCCATGGGAAATGCTTCAGTTCTTCCAGCATTCCACCCAAAAATTCAGGCCATATCCGTCTTCCCTCTCCTTCTTCAAGGGCATCTATCGCAATTAAAATCCTTTCTTGCATTGACTCCCCGATTGTATTCAATACACACAATATACTGTCATAGTTTAAATTACACTGAAGCAATTTTTTGATCTGTTCTCTTGGATTCGCAGTATCAATAAATTGTTTACCCAAAATAAGGAGCGCTGGCACCCCTTTTTCCATCAAATCTGTGCAGATATCCGACAGTAAGTAAGAACTGCTGTCATCCTTTCCATAAAGCAGTATCCCCTGCTTCGCCCTCGTCTCTGCTTCCTCCTGCGTACAAGAATTTACAGATTTGGTATGCCACAGACATTCAAGCTTTCTCTTTAACTTTGTTGGGATTGTCCGGTAAGAATTGTATGTACATCCAGAATCTGTCAGCGCTATTTTCAGCTTTTTCTTAAACCATTCAAATGTAAATTCCTTCTCATGAAACCAATAGTACCGCATCCCTTCATTTTCCGGCTTCATTATTTTAAGCAGTAAATCTGATTCTGTCCACAACTCAAGCTCTATGTTTTGTCCATAATTTCCTGCCTCCACATTCCAAGCCTTAACCTTATGCTCCCATTTTTTTCGGGCGCTTTTCACCGAAGCATTGTTTTTCTTCGTTTTATAGCATGGGTCGGGCAGATTAAAGGGAATGGCTGTAACAAACCTGCGCATCTTGGGGTGGGTCTCTAATGCGGTTTTAAATGATTTATCTATCTGGGCAATCAAATGATCTATGTCAAAGACATATTTCGCCTGCCATGCATGTTCTTCTCCGTTTTCCAGTACCCAGAAACATTCCACTCCCCCATCAGGCGTACCGTTTCTTACAAATCTTTTATAGTTGTCGTTTCCCTCATGCCTGGCCAATTGGCATACAAGTTCTTCAAAGGCGGCATTTTGCGAATGATTGTATGTTCTGATTTGTTTAAAATCTATATCTTTACCCATAAGTTGTCCCCTTTTGTATCTTTTACGCGATCCTTTGTGTTACATTATATTATACGTAAGAAACTGCTGCCTGGCAAGTATCCATAGGGAAAAGATAGAGGGTGTCGTAAAATCTTCAAATTAGAGGATTTTGCGACACCCCCACTGATTATTAAATCATAGCTTCCTGTTTTTGTATCATTTGAGTTTAAACTTCACATATGAACTTTTTACATGCGGATAATGTACATTAATATAGAGCCGGTAACTTCCTTTTGTCAATTCGGAAATATCATAGTAATCTTCCAAATGTATTTCCTTGCTGATGCTTGTTTGGGAAGGAATTGTGATCCACTCACACGGAGATACCACATCCGTACCCGGCATAATATCGCCACATGGAAAATTTATATTCACATTCATCGGAATCTTCGTCCATTTTCCGTCTTTATATTTTTCCAACTGTGTCCCATAACCGTATCCGGCAGGTGCACATTTACAATTCTTATATGCTGCAGCGCACATCTTGTAGCGGATGATAATGGACTTTTTCTTTTGTGTTATTTTCTCCAATACGGTTTTCGATTTTTTTCCGGAATATTTTTTTATAATATCCCCCTTTTTAACCGTTATTTTACAGCGATATGTCTTATTTTTCATCTTAGCTGTTATTGTGCAATGCCCGCTTTTATTTCCTGTTTCCAGGGATACCTCGTCTCTGTATTTCCCAAAAGTTTCTCCGATTTTGACGATACGTTTGTCAGAGCTTTTCCACGTGACTTTTGCGTCTGCCTTTTTCATATAAATGTAACAGGTTTCGTTTGTCCACATAGTAAGAGTGGTATCGGAAAGCTTTGGTTTTGCCTTTGCTTTCGCGAATGATGTTGTTTCTGCCATTGTGACGCATAAAGCCAATGCAAGCAATGCTGCGGTCATTCTTTTTACAAAATTTTTTGTTCTCATAAAAAATCCTCCTGTCTTTTTCATCCTTCTTATCATGCAAATTTCTTTAACATGTTTCTGATATAGGCTTCAACATCCTTCAAGTTAACTTTTTTTCCACTGTATGGAATATCGTAAATTTTCGTATTATAGAGGACGTCGGTTCTGGTTTTCAAAAAAAGATGGGAATCTGCCGTCTTTGCATCAAAATAATAATCTGCCACATCCGAAAAGGCAAAGAAATTCTTTCCACTACGGATGCCCGTTTTTGCATCTGCAATATAGGGCATGATAACGGCTTCCCTTTCTTTTTTAAGCTTTCTTAATATAGCGGTATCTGTACGAACAGAATTTCTTGTATCTGGCAGGTAAACCTTACAAATGCTTCCCTTCTTAGGGCCTCCTTTCCCATCTGTGCGGTATACTTCTTTTACCTTTAGAGAAACTACGGAAAAGTAAACGTCTATCTTCCCTCCAGATGCATGGTAATGTTGTATCCTTTTCACTGTACCACGGACGATGGCAGTATTTTCTGCGAAAATTTTCCTTGCCAAAACAATTCCATCTGGATGTTTTATTCCATCTGAATTTGGCGGGGAAGGTTCTTCCGGTTGTGTCTGCGGTTCCCTATCTGGAAATTCTGTTACCGCTCGGATAGTTATACCTTGGGAATAGTCCGTCATCCCGGTCTTATCAATCTTAGCTATTACAGTGTCAGGAGCCTCTGAAATATCTGCATTTCCCAAATCTCCCGGCACGGCATCAATGCCTTCCCCGCCGTAAGATTTCTCTGAATCCGGGGTAATATCGCTGCCTGACTGATTTCCAGCGTTATAAATATCTCCTGATTTTGAATCCTGGCTGATTTTATTTTGATCTTTTTCGCCTGAACCGCTGTCTATTCCATTGGACCGCTTCTCCTTCTTTGTGCTATCTTTCCCATCCTGGACCTTGGCCTCCTGCACAGGCGTTAATCTTTCTGGGTGGCAATTATCCAGTAAAGCTGTCATTACGCATGCATCCCCATGCAAAAGACCATCGCCTATGCTGGAAATATGATACTGCCAGTATGTAATACCAAGGATAAAAGCGAGGAACAGGCAGGCGCAGGCGGCAATGGAAACATATTTTCTTTTGTGCCAAATCCACAAGATATTATTTTTGGTTGTGTTCGGTTCTGCTCCCTGGCAATGTTCCAAAAGACTTTGATCCACATATCCGATGGCATCCAGCAAATCTTTCCCTGTCATACAAAGTAGCCCTCCTTTCGCAAAAATTTCTTTAATTTGTTTCTCAGCCGGGAAAGTATGACCAGCACATTGCTTTCCCGCATCCCATAACATTTTGCAATCTCAGCAGTACTTTCCAAAAAGAAATACCGGCGCAGGAAAATATCGCAGTCACGTTTGGGCAGGGTATGTAAAAACTGATTCACATTCTTCTGCAGCAGCTTCGCAGAATATTCAGATTCTACATCCTCCCGTGAAGATACACATTCATCTAATTCTTCTATTGCAACTATCACCATATCCCCGCCGCGCTTTTTCGCCTTTTGCATTTGATAGCGGTTAAGCGCCAGATTTCTTATTATTTTTGCAAAGAACGGCTTTAGAGATTTTGGTCTTTGCGGTGGAATTGTGTCCCATGCCTTAACCCATGTATCATTGATGCATTCTTTCGTATCTTCATGGTTTTGAAGGATATTGTTCGCAATGGTATAACAATATGTGCTGTATTTTGCTTCCGATTCAGCGATGGCACGTTCATCACGTTTCCAATACAGGTCGAGAATCTGTGCATCTTCCAAAATTCCACCTCCTTTACCTGCAGGACCTGCATGAAACTTAAGAACCCCTTCATTTTAATAGACAGGAAAAATGAGGGATTCTATCACAATATTTTCACTTTTCTCATAATCATACCATATCTTATCCTTTTGTTTGCAATCTTATTTCAGTTTTTCTTGACACAGATATATCGTAGTGCTATACTACATCGTAGTTCGATACATCGCATTATTGAGTGAGGTGATACAATGGATAACCATATCCGTAAAGTATATGTGCCAATGACTGAGACAGGCTTCTATATTCTTCTCTGCCTGAGGGAAGAAGCACATGGGTACAGTATTGTGAAAAAAACAGAACAACTAACACACGGAGAAATCAAAATCAGTCCCGGGACATTGTATGGGAGTCTGTCCAAAATGGAAAAGGACGGCCTTATTACATTTATCCGGGAAGAAGAAAAACGCAAAATCTACCATATTACAGAACTCGGAACACAGGTGCTTGAGCTGGAAATGAAGCGGATTGAGCGCTTGTATGAGAGCATGAAGGAGGCACGGATATGAAGGATACAAAGACAGAATTTAAATTATTCTCTATTATAGAATGGAAGAAAGAAGAACGCTACCTCAGAGAACAGCACAAAAACGGCTGGGAATTTGTCGCCGTTAATTTTATCGGCCTTTACCATTTTAAAAAATGCGAGCCAAAAGATGTTGTCTATCAGTTAGATTATAATCCTGAAAGCGTTACACAGAAAGCAGAATATATTCAGATGTTTCATGACTGTGGATGGGAATATCTGCAGAATTTCTTCGGTTACAGCTATTTCCGCAAAGAAGCGGCCTTCATGAACGGAGCAGATGAGGAAATATTCTGCGATGATGCCTCTCGGCTTGATATGATGAAACGTGTTTTGAGACACCGCATGACGCCTTTATTCGTTATTTTCTTTTTGATTATTATTCCACAGATTATTCTGCAAAGCCAGTTCGATACATTTGAAACCCATTTCCTGCTGGCTATATTCTGCATACTGCTTGTCGTATATCTAGTATTTTTTGCAATTTTTTTTATCCAGTTCTGGAAATATTCCAGGAACATCCATAAGTAACCGGATAATATGGATTTGCCGCTCCATGACTGACCTATAGCCACGGAGCGGCTTACCTATCAATGTTCCAACCTATTTCACTTTAAAATTCTTTGTCTTTGCCTTTTGAATAAGCTTCTTGTATGATGATTTCTTTGATTTCTTTACATTGAATGTAATATTCTTTTTCACATTCTTAAATGCATGTTTTCCTATGCTCTTAACTGCCGTGCCGCTGAATTTCACCTTTGCAAGCTTCTTACAGCCGCTGAATGCCTCGCTGCCAATCGTCTTAACATTCTTTCCAATCGTAACGCTTTTTAACTTGGACTGATTCTTAAATGATTTCTTATTGACTGCCGTCACTTTAAAGGACATTCCATTATATGTCACGGCAGACGGAACGCTCAGGGAAGCCAGCTTCTTAGACGTCCCGGTAATCGTTACTTCCTTTGCCGATGCCGTACACTTTGTAATCTTATATTTCAGGCTCTTGGACGTGAACGTTTTCTTCATGACAAATACTGCTTTTTTGCTGATGCCCTTCCATGCATCCTTACCGGTCTTCTTTACTGCTGTCCCCGTAAAGGTTACCTTTGTCAGCTTCTTGTCGTTATAAAACGCCTTTTTACCGATAGTGACAACATACTTGCCAATGACAACGCTCTTTAAGATCTTCTGGCTTGCCAAAGCCTGGTCTCCTATAGCCGTTACCCTGAATCTCTCACCTTTGTAACTTACAGCTTCCGGCACCGTCAGCGTGGTGAACTGCTTTGCTGCTCCAATTACGGATACATTCTTCGTCGTTCCTTTGTAAGCCGTAATTTTGTATTTTAATCCGTCGCTGTCAAAGACATCATTCAGTTTCGGTTTTTCGTCGTCCGGTTCAATCGTTTTCTCCGCTTCTTCCACTGCCGTTTTCAGCTTAGACAGTGCATCCTCGATCTCTTTGGCAGTTACGTTCTCTTTATCCAGCAGTCCCCTTACTTCGTTAATCACGGGCTGCAGCTTTTGTTTCTCTGCTTCGCTCAGCCTGTCAAGCAGTTTTTCCGCCTCTCTGATTTTTGTACTCAGCTCTGCCATCTGCTGCATCGGCGGTTTCGGATCTTCCTTTTCGACCACAGTAACAGTTGCAGTTGCTGATTTGGACGAATCTGCCTTGGAAACGGCTGTGACGGTCAACGTTTCTGCCGTCTCGTCGCTCCCTACTGATAATATCCCTTCTTTTGTTATAGCCGTTTGGCTGCTGTTTCCACCGCTGACGCTCCAGTTCACTTCCGTGGAAGGATTGTTCTCTCCCGTCACCGTTGCGGTAAAAGCCTGTTTCATTCCCTGCTTCACGTTTGCCTGCGCTGGACTGACGGATATGTTTGTCACCTTAGAAACGCCACTCACTGTCAGGGTGAACACCATAGATTTCGTAACTGTTGTGTCTTTGGAAGACGTCGAGGTAACTGTCACCTCATACGTTCCTGCAGCCAGTCCTTCTGCTACCTTAATCTGGTTGGTAGCCTCATCCCAGAAAATCTTGCCGTTCCCGGTATTTCCAGAAAGTGTTACGACATAAGGCCCGCTTCCTCCTTTTAACATGAAACTCTGGGTCTCCGCCGCCGCGTAGCCTTCGGTCAACGTCATTTCTGCCGGACCTTCCAAATCAATGGCGGTTGGTATATTCAACCGGATCGAGGGCGCCATGTCAGGCGTAGCAGACGCATATCCGGATTCGCCGGCTCCCTCTTTGCTGACAAAGTAATGCTCCAGGCCGTTGGCTTCATTCACCACCAGGCTCAATGTTTCTTTCCCGTCCCGCAGCGCTTTTGCCACAATATCCGTGATATCCACCGTGACGCGGCTTCCGTTTACCGCAAAGCTGCTTCCGGGCTTATCCTGAAAAACCGCGCCCAGATGATACGGCTCGGATGTCTTTACTGCCGCAGTGTCAATCGTAAACGCCGGTTTGGTATTCCAGGTAATGCCGCCGCTCGCATTTCCGCTATTGCTCCCGGTTCCTTCCGTCCAAGAATCATCCTCGATTGCCGCCACCTTCAGCGAATCCTCTTTATTCTTATCCCCATCCTTGCGCAGCGTAACGTAAGTAAGGCAAAGCTCCGCCTTATCAAACAGGTCTTTCTGTTCTTTCATCTGCACCAAATCAAATTTGAGGAAAATTATCTTGCCGTCTGTCGTATCCGACGTGCTGGTGCTGCCGTTTTCCCCCATCTCCCCATTTTTCGTATTCATAGCTGTAAGGTAGAGGGTTCCGCCAAAATTCTTTGTTTTTTCATCCTTCCATGACTGGATGTGCGCATCCTCGGATACGGTATAGCCCTTTAGGCTGTTCTGGGCTGATCCAACTGTTATCTTCACAGAAGCCTCTACCGGCTTGCCGGTATGGTCTGCAACCGTAAATTTCACATCATAAGATCTGCCGATATCCTCGGCGGAAGGCGTCCAGCGAAATCTTGCCGCTGATGATTCAAAATCCGCCTTTCCTGCCAGCTCTCCCAAATCCGCTGTATATGCGAGGGCATCTCCATCATCCTCATCCTCCGCCTTTACACAGAACACCAATGGGTTTTCTGCATAAGCGGTAAGCGTGCTGCCTGGGAATGTAATCACTGGCAGATGGTTATCTTCCACTGGAGTACTACCGTTGACAAACGTAAATTTGGAAATATTGCCTGTATTTAAATTCAAGTCGCTGGTATAGGAAACTTTCCTGCCGCTAACCCACAAATCTTTTACGGTAAGGTTTTCAATATTCTGAAAATCAAACTTCTTACTCTCCGCACCCGATGCTCCGTTAAAATAACAGTTTTCCAGCACTACTTCCTGGATTTTCTGTCCGTCCTTTCCAAAAATTTCCGCGTTCGCACCCACACGGGTCGTATCAAAAGAGCTGTTCTTAATGGTCACGCTCTCATATCTGGGATATTCTCCTGTGCTGTTCTGAATTGTGATGCCGCGTCCGCCGCCCGTAAAGTTCACAGAATTTACATTATCAAAGGCATAATTCTTCATCTGATTCCCATAACAGTTATGCCCCATACGGATACCGTTCCCGCCGCCAAAGCTCCAGCCCAGTGTATTCTTGACTGAGACATTGAAGCTGTCCTCGGTATCCCACTGTGCATAATCTGCATTATACTGGTCAAAGCCCGGCACGGTATTCGTAAATCCATCGCTCGGATTGTAATGGCCGGAGGCAAAGCAGTCGTCATTTCCCAGCGTAAATGCCCCATTGATCGTAAGATCCTGTGCGCTTGCCATATCAAGGCCATCCACCCAGGGCTGGTTGTAAGGCGTAAGTCCCTTGATATTGTTCAACGTGCAATGCTTGCTGCCATGGGATTCCCAGTTCCACTGCTTGGCGTCCCGCACATAGGTGTCCTGAAACGTAATATTGCTGGAGCGAACAATCATCACGCCGCCCTGATGGCAGCTGTCTTTGGCGTCATGGCGGTCTTTCCTATAATTCTCCACGCCGTTCCCGTCAAAGATCCCCCTGCCGGAAATAGTAATGTTCTCGGAATCCCAGATGCCGATTGCCGGCTCCATGGCCTGCATACATTCCTGAATGCGGTTTTTTAAGAGTGCGCCTTCCTCAAGATAAATCGTCACTGCCTTCCCCTTGCGGTTTCTGATTTCCAGGCCGGAATATTTATAAGTACCCGCTGGGAAATACAGCGTATCATATGGCGATCCATCTTTATAAATCTCATCTAGGGCTGCCTTTAGCGCTGCGCTCACATCATCTTTTTCCAGCGCGCGCTTATTGGGGAAGCGGACCTGACCCGTATCGCTGCTGACCGTGCGCCCTTCCTCATAAGCCTGCCCGCCGCTGGTCGTCCCAGCTTCCACCACCTTCTTCCCAACCTCTGTGTCATTGGGATGATCCTTTAAATATTGCGCGGAAAACTCTTGGAAGTTCAGCACATTTGCCGACGACTTATTCGGCGCGTCCGTCTCTAAGGGATCATTGATCAGCGCAAGATAAGGCTTGCCCTTCTGGTCTGCCGGGCCACCGTTGATCATCACAATCGCATACGGCAGTTCCTGCGCCATAGAGAACGTCAATGTCCGTTTATCCCCGCTGATGCTGAGTGCATCCTGGGGATAATACCTCTGCGGATACACCGTGACAGAATTGATATCCTCTGTCACCGTCACC
>CAPQSW010000027.1:18229-41302 GCA_948688495.1 uncultured Lachnospiraceae bacterium
CATTTCCGGCGTCCTGCTGTCCGAAGCAAACCTGGCAATATCCATGTTGTTCCCATTCGCCGAATATTTGACAACTGGAACGGCTGTTTCACCTATCTGCAACGTATACTTGCCGGATACTTCATCGCCGGGCGTGCTCTCATAGTTGTGGACCGTTGCCGGCTGTGCTCTGTCTGCGTTCTCAGCAAAAACTGTTGCCGGCAGCATAGTGGCCGCCATAAAAAGACTCATTGCAAGAGCAACCGTACGTTTCAACCACCTAGTCTTCATAATCTTTCCTCCTCGCTTTTACCATCCTTTGAGGGTGGATATAATTACTGAGACAGAAGATTCCCTCTTGTTTTGAAAGATTTATTCTGCCCACATCCCTTTAACTGACTAAATTATAACAGACGACACAGAAAAATTGTTTTCAAAAATGATAAAAAAGTTGACGATTTCGCTCATTAAATATGGAAGTCATATGCTTATCTTTTCGCATTCTGATAGAAACCTTCACATTCCTTCCAGCTTCGCTTGGTCCTTCCTTAAGACATATGGTCCCTCCCTAGGTCATACTTTCCTCAATGAAGTCCGCGATATAGAAATCTTCGTCATAATGTTCTTTAAACAAAGTCCCAACAAAATTACCCCCGAATATCCTGTGCAGTATCCCAATATCTTCTCCATTTGCAATTATCATATCTGCACCGGAACGTGTGGCAATTTTCGCCGCAATTAATTTTGTCTCCATGCCTCCGGTTCCGATATCGCTTCCCGTCGTACCTTTTGCCATAGAAAGAATGTTTTCATCCAGATTTTCTACCACGCGAATCAATTTGGCATCTTTATTTTCGCGCGGATCATCGGTAAACAGTCCATCAATATCCGAAAGAAGAATCAGCAGATCTGCGCCCGCCAATGCCGCGACAATCGCAGACAAACTGTCATTATCTCCGAAACGCATTTCATACGTGGAGACGGTATCATTTTCATTCACAATGGGGATTACACCCAGGCGAAATAATTCCTCAAATGTATTCTGTGCATTTTTGCGCGAAACGTTATCCAGCATCGTTCCTTTCGTCATCAATACCTGTCCCACTGTCTGATGATACTCCGCAAACATTTTCTGATAGGTCATCATGAGCCTTGCCTGTCCAACCGCAGCACACGCCTGTTTCGTAGAAATGTCGGAAGGGCGCTCCTGAAATCCCATAACCTGGCGTCCCACAGCAATCGCTCCAGAACTCACCAGACATACGTCAATGCCCTGATTGCGGATATCACAAAGCTCCCGTACCAGCTTCTCCAGTTTTGTAAAATTTAGTTTTCCCGTTTCCTCATGATGGATGGAGGAGGAACCAATCTTTACAACTACCCTCTTTTTCTTCTGAAAATAATTCTTTGTCTCCATAATTTTCATTCCTGCTTCCTATAATTATATATCATTTACCTGTTTTGGACTTTTAAATTAAAACGGCTATTGTTTTCTTATCTTTGCACTTGGATAAATCAGATCCATCCGTTCATCCGGAAACCGTTCATCCATCCACCGCTCCAGCCCATTGTCTGGCTTCTGTCCCAAGGCCCGTTCACTATAACGGCTCAGGGCAAGTCCTGAGAGCAATACATTTCCTATCATAAAAATGAGTGCCAGACAGGTAAGCCAGTTTCCAATTTTCCTAGGCACCTTTTCAATCCAACTTGACACATGTGGATAGAGAATTTTCATCCATACCAGCGCCGCAATCCCCCAGAAAAAACAGAACAGCAAATTGATACGTCCCCCGAGATTAAATGGTATTTTACTGTAATCCCAGAATACTGTGCCGAATGCCAGTTCCGTAAACACACTGCATATATATTCATATGCGCCGCCTAATAACGTCCCGGCAAAAAAAATATACCTGTCCTCCCAGTTTCGGTAGCGATATAATAAAATTGTTATGCCTGCCACACCAAGCCCCCATACCAAGCTGAAAGTACCGTAAACCACGCTGCTGCGGCTCATCCATCTCCCCATGGAAAACCGGCAGAAAACTGTCTCTGTCAAGTCACCCAGAAATGCGCCCAGCATAAAGATCCAGAATATTTTGCAGAATCCACAGCCATAGGCAAATACTGTTTTTTTGTAAATCTGTTCTGATTCCTCTGCCTCAGGCTCTTTCAGACTTGGAAACGCCCGATTTACCCTTCTGTGTACCAGCTTTACAATGAATCCTTCCAGAGATTTCGATGCCTGTGTGAAACCATCGGCAATTTCCTGAAATGCTGGGTTTTGGTTTTTAATTTTAAGCAGCACCACAGTCGTTGTCACTGTATCTGCTGCAAGGACAATCACCAGAATAATCAAAAGAATCACACCAGGAAGTCTCGGAAAGGTGTGGATTACCATATAGAAAAATGGATTTATAAATTTGATTACGACAAGTCCAAGCGCTCCCCAGGCAAGGGATGCCGTAACACAGATATAGCCTCCCGCCTGAAATTTTTTCTCAGAATAATTCCAAAGGCGCAGATGGAACATTTTCTCTAATGCCAGACCGGTCAGTAATTCTATCACAGTTCCCACGATTGTACATCCAAGAAACAAATAAAACCAGT
The DNA here is from genome assembly GCA_948688495.1 of uncultured Lachnospiraceae bacterium. Classification (GTDB taxonomy): domain Bacteria; phylum Bacillota; class Clostridia; order Lachnospirales; family Lachnospiraceae; genus Petralouisia. Next base: position 20,816 of record CAPQSW010000027.1, read on the forward strand.
TCTCTTTCAAAGACTCCATAAACACCAGCATAAACACCATGGAGAACCCATAAACCGGACACAGAATACCATTTAAGAAACCGCGGTTTACAAATTTTTTTCTTCCTACCGCCGCATAAATTACCTCCAGGCACCAGCCCAGAAAACTATATATAAAAAACATCCACAACTGTTCATATCCAGTGTATTGCATCTTCTGTCTCCTTTATTACAAAAAGGAAGCGGAAAGTGCCATGCGAAAAGCACTTTCCACTTCCTTAATTTCATATCATTATACTTTTTAGGCTGTTCCAGGAGACCTAAGGCATCCTCCCGCAAGCGGGTCCCTCCTTAGGTCATATACTTTTTAGGTTGTTCCAGGAGACCTAAGGCATCCTCCCGCAAGCGGGTCCCTCCTTAGGTCAAACTTTGGTAATAATCTTTTTCGGACATTTCTCAGCGCATGTACCGCATCCGGTACATTTCTCATAATCAATATGCGCAATATTATCTGTAACCGTAATCGCGCCTTCCGGACAGTTCTTCTCACAGAGATGGCAGCCGATGCATCCAACAGAACATGCTGCCATTACATCCTTGCCTTTATCCTTGGAACTGCACTGTACCTTATTCTTCGCATCATAGGGAACAAACTCAATTAAATTCTTCGGGCATGCGGCGATACATTTTCCGCAGGCTTTACAGGCATCCTTATCTACAACGGCAATGCCGTTCACAATATGTACTGCATCAAATGGACAAGCCTTTACACAGCTTCCATAACCGAGACAGCCATAATTACAGCCCTTTGGTCCTCCGTTTGGAATAAATGCCATGGATGCACAGTCTTCCACACCTGTATATTTGTAATCCTGCTTTGCCGCCTCACAGTCTCCGGCACATTTGACAAACGCAGCTTTTCTTACGCCTTCCTCAGCAGCAACACCCATAATCTCGCCAATCTGTGCCGCTATGGGAGCCCCGCCTACAGGACACTGATTCACCGGGGCTTCCCCCTTTACGATTGCTGCCGCAAGACCAGAACATCCGGCATATCCGCAGCCGCCGCAGTTATTTCCTGGAAGAACGCCTGTAATCGCTTCTTCCCTCTCATCTACCTCTACTTTGAATTTTTCCCCGAAAATCCCAAGGAAAAAGCCAAGCAGAATACCGGTTCCACCCACTACCAGGGCGGCAATGATAATTGCTCCTATATTCATGTTTATTTCCTCCTTCATTTTTAACAGTTCAGACGCGCCATTCGCAAAGGCAACTACGTTGCTTTCCCATAAAAGGCATAAGGCTCCCTCATGCCTTTTATTAACTTTGCTCATAAAAAGGCGCTCCGTCCATCCTCCATCTAATGTGCTCATTCATGTAAACATGATTTGCCCATTAGATAGAGGATGGCTGAACTGTAAAACTATATCATTCCTGAGAATCCCATAAAAGCGATTGACATTAAACTAGCTGTAATTAACACAATGGCTGTCCCCTGAAAACGTTTCGGAATATCATTATGCTCAATTTTCTCACGAAGACCTGCCATAATTACAATCGCAATGAAAAATCCTACGGAAGTTGCTATTCCATTTACAACACCCTGTAACAGATTATATCCTTTCGTCACGTTATTCAGTGCAACACCCAATACGGCACAGTTCGTGGTAATCAATGGAAGAAACACACCCAAAGATTCATACAATGGAGGCATCATCTTCTTTAGGAACATCTCTACAAACTGTACCAGTGATGCAATTACAAGGATAAATACAATTGTCTGTAAATACTCCACATGGAATGGCGCCAGAATAAAATCATAAATCAGTCCAGTAACCAGGGACGCCAGCGTGATGACAAAGATAACCGCACCTCCCATTCCGGCTGCGGTCTCCGTTTTCTTGGAAACACCCAAAAATGGACAAATGCCAAGGAATTGGCTTAATACTACATTATTTACAATGGCAGAGCCGATTGCAATCAACAATAATTCTTTCATCTATTCTGCCTCCTATTCTTCCGACTTTTTCTCAGACTTGCCTAATTTCCCAGTACACATTGCGGACTGCGTGCAGCTTGAGCAATCTCCGGTAAGGCATCCTGAAGGAGCTGCCAGAGGCTTGCCTTTCTTTTCCATCTTATCTCGTACTACATTCATGCCGGCAACTAAAAATGCAAGTACCAAGAATGCTCCCGGTGCCATGATAAACACAGTAATTCCCAAGGAAGCCCCCAAAATCTGACGGATCAGACCAATGCAGGTAAGACCGATGGTAAAACCAAGTCCCATACCAAGACCATCAAAAACAGATGGCAGAATAGGATTCTTAGATGCATAACTCTCCGCCCTTCCTAAAATAATACAGTTTACAACGATCAGAGGAATATATACGCCCAATGATGCAGAAAGTGAAGGAGTATATGCCTGCATGACAAACTGAACAATCGTAACGAGAGATGCTACTACCACGATAAACGCAGGCATACGAACACCATTCGGAATCACCTTACGGAACATAGAAATTAACAGGTTAGACATTACAAGTACCACAGTTGTGGAAAGTCCCATGCCGATGCCGTTGATTGCAGAAGAAGTTACCGCCAGTGTGGGACACATGCCCAGCATCAGCACAAAGGTTGGATTTTCTTTGATAATACCATTATACAAACGTTCTACATATTTATTCATATTTAGTTACCTCCCTGCAAAGCTTCTCTGAAATACAACAGACATGCATTGACGCCATTCGTAACTGCCCTGGAGGAAATCGTAGCCCCTGTCACTGCCTGAATTTCATTGTCTGCTGACGGAGCAGTTTTCACCACGCTGTAAGTCTCCTCTGACTTGCCTTGGAATTGAGAATAAAACGGTTCTTCCTGAACAAGCACGCCAAGCCCCGGCGTCTCGCTGATTGCCGTGATGGAATATCCATTTAAAGTTCCATCATTCTGAATACCTACAGAAAAAGAAATATCTGCCTGGCTTCCCTCATGGGACGTAACATTGATTACATATCCTATTACATTGCCGGATGCATCCACTGCCTTATTCACGGCTGTAATCTCATCATTTGGAAATTCGCTTGCTGCAATAATTTCCGCTGCTTTTTCCGCACTAAAATCTGTATCTTCTTCAAAAGAAGCCGCATCTGTAAATACTACTTTGTACGCTTCATCTAAGGCTGCTTTTTCTGCTGCCGCAATCGGCTCTTTGGTTATCTCATAAACCGCCCCCAGCAGAAATCCCAATACCAGTGTAAAGGCGGTTAAAATTAACGCATCATGTACAATCTTCTTATTCATGCCGAACCTCCTTTTTCTGACCAAATGCCCTTGGAATTGTAAACTTCTCAATAATCGGCACCAGCAGGTTTCCTAAGATTATTGCAAAGGATACACCTTCTGCATTGGCACCAAAAATACGGAAAAGTCCGGTAAGGATTCCTAACAGAATTCCAAATACTATCTTACCCATTGGGGTAATCGGCGAAGTTACATAATCGGTCGCCATAAAAAATGCGCCCAGCATCAGACCGCCGCCGCAAAGCTGTGCAGTCAGGTAATTGCCATCAAATCCATGTCCTCCAAACAGAAGAATAAAAACTGCAAAGGAAATGATATAACTTGCTGGAATCCTTAAATCAATGACACCAAGCAAAATCAGGAGGATCGCCCCGATTAAAATGGCAACCACACTGGTCTCACCGATTGTTCCTGCTGTAGTTCCAAGAAACATTTTCATGGTATCTACAGTCTCACCGCTTTTTAATAATGCCAGAGGCGTTGCCCCGGTAGCCCCGTCATAAGTAAAACTCGTCATGGTTCCTGCAAACGATACAAGAAGGAAACATCTTGCCCCCAACGCAGGATTCATAAAATTCTGTCCCAGACCGCCGAACAGCATCTTGACAATTACAATTGCAAACACACTGCCCAGGACTGCCTGCCATATGGGCAGTGTATGAGGCAGGTTAAGTGCCAGTAACAAACCGGTTACCACTGCACTGAAATCATTGATCGTACTCTTTTTATGTATCAGCTTCTCGAAAACCCATTCAGAAGCCACACAGACTGCAACACATACCAGAATCAGCAAAAGTGCACGTATTCCGAAATTGATAACGCCAAACACAGTCGCCGGCAGCAATGCGATAACCACATAAAGCATAATCCTGGCGGATGTATCCTTATCACGGACATGTGATGATGATGATACATTATATAAATCACTCACAATAAGACACCTCTTTCTCTCTCTATTCCCATTGGTTAAGACTCCAGACAGAGCCCGCCTTTATGGGTATTTCAATTCATTTTTGATTTTATTTCTTCTTTCTTCTCTCTGCAAGAATCTGCTTTTTCATTGTTCGAATCGACTGTGCCAGAGGTATTTTTGCTGGACAGATGTAACTGCAGCTTCCACATTCAATACATTCCATACCGTTCCACTTTTCAAACCCTTCCATGTCTCCATGAACTGCCATTTTCCGAAGCCTTGACGGAACAATCAGCTCTGGGCAGGCTGACACGCAGCGGCCGCAGTTAATACATGCCGTTGTCTCACTGGCTGCCACATCATCCTTTGCAAGACACAGCAGGGAGGAAGATGTCTTCGTTGTCGGAATATCAAGTCCAAACATTGAAAATCCCATCATGGGACCGCCGGAAATAATCTTTTCCGGCTGAACCTTAAATCCACCGGCTTCCTCTAAAATCTCTCCATAGCTCATGCCAAGACAGATATTAAAGTTCCCTGGCTCTGCGACAGCATCGCCTGTAACAGTGAAAATACGGTTCATTACCGGCCTGCCAAGCTTCACTGCATTATATACGGAAATCAGTGTCTCCACATTATCCACAATGCAGCCTGCATCTGCCGGAAGCATCGTAGAATTAATCTCACGCTTCGTAGTTGCATAGATAAGCTGACGCTCACCACCCTGCGGATATTTCGTCTTCAAAGGACAGACTTCCATACGCGGCTCATCCTTCGTCAATTCCTGTAACTTCTGGATACAGTCTGGCTTGTTGTCCTCAATACCAAACAATCCTTTGGCATTGTCAAAAAGCTTAAGGACAATCCGCATACCTTCAATCAGTTCCTTCGGATTCTCCAGCATACGCCGGTAATCAGCCGTCAGATACGGTTCACACTCTGCACAGTTGGCAATTATGTATTCAATCTTATCCGGTTCCTTCGGCGATAGTTTTACATGTGTCGGGAATCCTGCGCCTCCCATACCTACAACGCCTGCTTCCTTTACTTTCCCGATAATTTCCTCTTTGGAGAGACTTTTCACATCTTCGACCGTTGAAAACTCCACCTCTTTCATCTCTCCATCGTTCTCAATGATAATGGAATTGACCATGTCCCCAACTGCGCCCCTGCGCGGTTGTATTGCCTTGACCTTACCGGATACGGAAGAATACACCGGTGCCGACACAAAGCCGCCTGCTTCCGCGATTTTCTGTCCCCTCAGCACGGTATCCCCCACAGCCACAATTGGACTTGCCGGAGCCCCAATATGCTGGGAAACAGGAAATACCAGCTCACTTTTGGGTAAAATATCACGTATCGGCTTGTCTTTGGAAAATTCTTTTCCATCGTGCGGGTGAACGCCGCCCTTAAATGTCATGAAACCCATTTCTCGTGCCCCACTTTCTTTTTAATATTATTCATAAATTATACCATATTCTCTTTCTATTGCTACATATTTTTTTAATTTTCAACAAATTTTTATCCTTTTTGCGCCTCATACGCTGCCCGGCAGGCCTTTGCAAGCTGGTCTCCACAGGATGTCTTTTTAAAGCCGCACGCAAGACCTGACAGCTTATCCTCAATCTGTTCCACGGTCCACCCATCTATAAGGCGCGGAATTGCTTTTAGATTCCCATTACATCCCCCTGTAAAAGAAACATTTGTAACAACATTACCTTCAATATTCAGTTTAATTTCACTGGAACAAGTACCTTTTGTCTTATAAATAACAACAATATCAGAATACCATATTTTTATTCCATGGTAAAGTTACAATTCTTGACATAGCTCCCCAGTAAATATGCGGAAAAATATCCGCCATATTCCCCGCAAGCACCGCCCCCTTTACAATTGCCACAAATGCATCTTCAAATTTGTCCATTCCCGCCAGTTCCTTTAATTCGTCCGCTTTCCCAAGCGCAAGCAGCTTCCCATCCCTCATAATGCCAATCCGGTCGGAAAGCGTCTCCGCCTCCTCCATATAAATAATTTCATTAGTTGTGTCAGAATGGAATACCATGTTATAATACTAATACTATGCACGAAACTTGATATCTGTTGTGTTAGCAGTAACAGAAAGGACTATACCATGGACATATTAGTAATTGATGCACAGGGCGGCGGTATTGGCAGACAGGTGATAGCTGCCGTCCACAAAGATTTCCCAGACAATACCATCACTGCCGTCGGGACAAATACTGCGGCTACCACTGCCATGCTAAAAGCCGGGGCAGACTATGGCGCCACCGGTGAAAATGCCATTATTGTAGGTGCAAGGAAAGCAGATGTTATCATTGGTCCTATCGGCATTGTGATTGCCGATTCCTTATTGGGAGAAATCACACCGGCAATGGCAATTGCCGTTGGACAGAGCAGCGCCGCACGTATCCTGATTCCCGTCAGCCACTGCGACAATATCGTTGCCGGCACACAGGAACTTACCATGAAATCCCTGCTGGATGACGTTTTATTAATCCTGCAGAATATGAAAAATAATTTTCACTCTTGACAAACAACGGAGCCAACGGTAGAATATGTATAGCGTCGGCAAGAAGCCGGCATAGAATGCTGAAGCATTGTGTAACAGGTTTTAGAATTTTTACAAAGAAATCTTATGTATGCTATGAAAGCACACAATTCCCTGAAGGGATGCGTGTGCTTTTTATGTGCAGGGGCGCATGTGACGCATAAGGTAATTAACACTATCACAAAACTAGGAGGTAAGATAAATGGGTTGTTTTTTAGTTCCTGCAACAGAAGCTGTCATTACTACTGTTGCAACGAAAGTATTGCAGAGAAAGGAATCTGACACTGAAACCGTACCTATCAGCCTTGACGGGGTTACTTCTGTCGAAGCCGTTAAGATTCCTTTTTCCCAGAAATTAAAATGGCTGAACAGACTTCTCTGGGGCGGTTCGGTACTACTCGCCTTTGAACATGTATGGCACGGCGAGGTTACCCCATGGTTTCCATTTTTAACGGCTGCCGGCAATCCCATGGATGCTGCCGAAATGCTGAATGAAATGGCAACTGCCGGCACAGCAATGACTGTTCTTGTAACTGCTGTGTGGTCGGTTCTGCTCATTGTCACACACATTATGGAAAAGAAAGCCATAAAGTCAGCTGGGGCTTTGCCTCCTGCGAAATAGGAGAAACCGTCATGACTTTACTAACCACGGTTTTTGCAGCAATTATCAGTACGGTTATCTGGTACAAAAACGCCCCCCAAAGCCAGATGAAGGTAGGTATCCTTTGCTGGATGTACTGGGGAGCATCTCTTATGTGGTTCATTGATGCAGTTTTTGAGTATGCCGAAATCCACGAAGAATATTTCACCCCTACCCCCGCAGATATGCTGAATGATTTGTATCTTGGTTTATCTGTGGTTGCACTTGGAATGATTATCTGGCTTGTGATTTTGCTGGTAAAAGATCCCAAAGGAGTTGTGAGGGCAACATTGTTTAAAAAGAAAACTGAATAACCATTTTTCGTTGAAAACACCCGCACCGAACGTTTCTGTAGTGAACGTTTGGTGCGGGTGTTTTGACTGTTAGAATTTTATTAAATTTGAATTGAGGAACTTTCCAAGCACCTCGATCAGAATATCTGTGTCAATTGGTTTTGCAATATGGGCATCCATGCCGTGTTTGAGGGCGGCCTCCTTATCTTCTTCCAATGCATTTGCTGTCATGGCAATAATCGGCATTGTCTTGACATCTTTTCTCGACATATTACGGATCGTCCGGGTTGCCTCATAACCATCCATAATCGGCATCTGTACATCCATTAAGATGGCATCATAATAATATTCCTCAGACTTCTCCACCATAGTTACAGCGTCCGTTCCATCCGGTGCACTCTCGATCACAAACCCCGCTTCTGTCAATATAACCTCTGCGATCTCACGGTTCATCTCCACATCCTCTACAAGCAGAATCCTCTTTCCTCCAAAGTCTGCCAATGTCCAGGCAGCAACAGATTCCGTCTTATCCAACATATTGTTTGCAGAGAGCAGTGCCGCCTTCAGATCAGACATAAAGAGCGGTTTCGCACAGAATGCAGTAACGCCTGCCTTCTTTGCCTCATCTTCAATTTCTGTCCAGTCATATGCTGTAAGTATGATAATCGGTGCGTCCTCTCCAACGGAGCTGCGGATCTTTCTTGCCGTCTCAATACCACTGAGTTCCGGCATCTGCCAGTCGATAATATAGGTGTGATAGGCGTCTCCTTCCTCATAAGCAATCTTTGCGCGGTATGCTGCCTCCCTGCCCGACGTCGTCCACTCAGAACGCATGCCAATCTGTTGAAGCATTTTACTTACACTGCTGCAAGTATTAAAGTCATCATCCACAACTAAGGTACGAAGACCTTCCAATTCCTTGATCTGCGCCGCATTTTTTTCAATATCCTGCAATTGCAAGGTAAGTTCTACTGTAAATGCGCTTCCCTTTCCAGGCTCACTTTCGACCTTAATATCGCCATTCATCATCTCAACGATATTCTTTGTAATTGCCATGCCAAGACCTGTACCCTCAATACCAGTCTTTGTTGTAGTGGCTTCCCGCTCGAAAGGTTCAAAAATATGTTCCACAAATTCTGGTGACATGCCAATACCGTTATCCTTAACGATAAAGATATAATCACCATATCCATGATGGAATGTGGTCTTTTGCATAATACGGAATGTTACTGTCCCTCCTGCGGGCGTATACTTTACGGCATTGCTTAACAAATTGATAAACACCTGATTCAGCTTCAGCGAATCTGCAATGACATCCTCATTGACAACTTCAAAGGTATCAATAAATAATTCCAGTTGCTTTGCCTTTACCTGTGGCTGTATAATATTTACCAGATTATGCATCAGCTCAGAAATATTACATTCCTGCTCCTTAATCTGTACTTTGCCGCTCTCTATCCTGCTCATATCCAGAATATCATTGATAAGGCTGAGCAGATGATTACTGGAGGAAAGAACTTTTTGCAGACAGTCCCTGACCTGATCCTTATTATTTATATGGCTTACCGCAATCGTGGCAAACCCGATAATCGCATTCATCGGTGTCCGGATGTCATGGGACATATTAGAAAGAAATGTTGTCTTCGCTCTGTTGGCATGCTGCGCCTGCATCAACGCATCCTGCAAAGCCTGCGTCTGCTCATGCTGTTTCTCTACCTGTTCTGAAATATTTTGACGGATAAACAAAACCTTTGCTGCCTTACCTTCTCTCCGCTCAAGACAGATAATGTTGACATGTTCCCATTCCGGTCCACTCTTCCTTAACACATGACATTCATACAGCAATCCTTCCTGTTCATCCAACGCTCCGATAATGGAGTTTTTTTCAATCGCCTGCGCAAACGTCTTGCGTCCCTCATCTTCTATAATAATAGAACACAAATATTCCCTCAAATCCTTATAATTGCCACTGGTTGCAACTTTGTCATCTTCGGGTCTGGTACCGGCCAGATACAGATAGGTATCATCTTCAAGGTCTACCATAATAAAGCGGGAAAATAAGGTGTTCACACCATTTATGATATAACCCATCTCCTGGTTTTCCTTTTCCAGTATCTTTCTTTCCTTTCTTGCCCGCAGAACAAGGGCGATAATATAAAGAACAAAGAGTCCGATTAACATGGCCTCTAAACAGATTCCCACAAAATTTTCGTCCCTTATCATTCTCTGGGTTACACTCTTTGGGAATGTCTGCACCAGAACAAATTTATTCTCAGAGAGATACCTGACACAGAGGTTATCCGTATTGCTCTTGGAATCACAGACGAAAGCCCCCTCCCCGCCATTTTCAAATATTGCTTTTGTCTGGCTTGCAGTATCCTCATCAATCATATTCATCTGTACAAATAAATCAATCAAATCCCCCTTATGTCCTTTACTGTCAGAGCATGCAATTACCTCGCCATCCGGCATGCACAAGTGTACAGAAGCTGCCTCGCCAAAATATGTCGTATTGAGCATATCCTTTAAATATTCTTCTGCCAGATATGCTCCCCGCAACACACCTGCAATTTCTCCCTTGTAATAAACCGGAGCATAAAAACACAACATAGTCTCATCGTAAAATTCTGAATCGAATACTACGGTTATTCCAGATATTCCCTGCAGTCCATTAACATAATAATCTCTCCCGGCCGCATCTGAAGTTCTTCCATCCGTAGCATGGTTAATGCCTGACTTGTCGGTAAAAACCAACACGTCAAACAACGAGTCTTCTTCCATTGCTTTCAATGCCTGCGTCGCAATCTCTGGTTTTGTAAGGCTTTTCCCCATAAACTGAGCGTATGTATTGCTCAGGTTCAATGCGTTTTTTAATTTTTCTTCAATCCGGCTGGCTGTCTGCCGTGCGGAATCAGCTGCATAATTCTTATTCCGTTCTTCCATCCGCTTGCTATTTTGCGTAGTATACCACTGAAACAATAAAACGATAGCTAACAAAAGCAACACTACATATGAAACTTGCTGGACTAATTTCCTTTTTTTGTTCATCAGACAGACATCCTTTCCACTTTTAAACTTTTTTACAGAAGATATTTTCTCAGCAGAGATAACAATTCTTCAAGATTTATCGGTTTTGCTGTATGCGCTGTCATGCCACTGTCAAGGCAGCGCTTAATATCTTCGGAAAAAGCATCCGCGGTCATTGCAATAATAGGGATATCCCCTGCATCTGGGCGGTTGAGGCTGCGAATTGCTTTTGTTGATTCGTATCCGTTCATAACCGGCATACGGACATCCATAAAAATCACATCATAATACCCTTCTTCAGACTCCTCAAACTTTTCCAGGCAAATTTTGCCATTCTCTGCCCATTCCAGCTCCATTCCCATGTCGGACAACAGCTCTTTTAGAATTTCCCAGTTGATTTCATTATCCTCGGCAACCAGAACCCTGTATCCTGAGAAATCGGTTTCCTCAACAATATTATGTTCTCCATTATCAAGATCCATATGTTTCTGAAGCCCATAGTATAACGTTGATTTAAATAAAGGCTTGCCTATAAAACCATTGATTCCTGCCTCTCTTGCCTCAGTTTCAAACTCACTCCAATCGTAGGACGATATCAGAATTACTGAAATATCCTTGTCAGCAACACGCCGTATATGTCTTGCAACCTGAAGGCCATCCATATCGGGAAGCTTCCAGTCCAAGAGGACAATCTGATAATCGTCTCTCAGTTCATGCTGCTTTATCACCATCTTTACCGCTTTTTCACCGCTTAACGTCCAGTCTGCCTGTATGCCAATGTCTTTCAATGCGTCCACTACTGTATGACATAATGTCTCGTCATCATCTACCACAAGCATCTTCCATGCAGGAAGTACCATATCAATCTCCCGTGTGGTAGCTTTTTCCAAATCCAGAATGACCTGAAACTCAGTGCCTTTATCTGGTTCACTCGTTACACGAATAGTTCCTTCCATCGCATCCACAATATATTTTGTGATTGCCATTCCAAGCCCTGCACCCTCCGTTTTCTGCACTCTCTTGCTGTCTGCCCTTGAGTAAGAGTCAAAAATATGTTCCAGGAACTGTTCCGTCATACCTATTCCATTGTCCTTCACAATAATATGCGTTCGTACAAATTCCTCTCCTTTGGGAGATGGCTCCTCCTGGTATAGAGATAATTCTATGGTGCCATTTTCCTGTGTATACTTCACAGAATTGGACAGCAAATTAAGCAGTACCTGGTTCAGGCGCACACTGTCACAATAAATATCCTCAAACATGATATTGGAAATATGTACATTAAAATTCTGTTCCTTTGCCTTTACCTGGGGCTGCACAATGCTGACCACGCCCTCAATCACTTCCCGCAGGGAAATCATCTCTGAGGTCAGCGTCATTTTTCCACTTTCAATCTTGGACATATCCAGCACATCATTTATCAGACCCAACAGATGTTTGCCGGATAACGTAATCTTCCTGAGACAATTTTTCACCTGCTCCCGATCCTCAATATGTGCCGTCGCAATCGCTGTCATTCCCACAATAGCATTCATCGGCGTGCGGATATCATGACTCATATTTGATAGGAATTCACTTTTCGCCTGGTTTGCCTGCAATGCCTCCTGACGTGCCAATTCAAGCTCTTTCATCTGCTGGCAGCTCATCCTGAAATAGCGATAGAAAATAAAAAGCAGTGTGGCGAGAATAATCAAAAAAATTGATGCGGTAGCAAACATTCTCTTCGTGCCTAAATCTTCTATGATTTGATTGAGGTCTCCAAAAGGCATGATTGTCACCAGATTCCACTCCGAATAGGGCAGTAAATTACAATAGACCTGCTGTCTGCTGTCTCCCAAATGCAGTATTGCGGAATAATTCTCTTTCTTCTCCATAGCTTCAGACAATTCTTTGATATATTCATCTATTTCCTCTTTGTCTTCTTCCTCTGGATACCGATTATATAGACTTGTGAAATAATCTTGGTATTTCTCATTTCGGTCACTTATAACAAACGTACCATCCTTACGGATAATATCAGAAAACATCAAGGCACTTTCTTCTCTTGTGTCGAGCATGGAACTTATGTATTCAATTGGAAGTGCAGAAATCAGGGCCATGCTTCTTTTTCCATCATTCATTGGATAGTCCGCACTGACGCCAAAGATCACAACACGGTTCCCAGATATATCACTTCCCACTGCAACCTTATTTTTCTTCTGACGCAAAGAATCATAAAAAGCATCCGGGTCGACAAGTGCAAGCTGTTCCCCATAGAGCATCTCCATATGCTGGTCATCGGAAGACAGCGCCAGATAGTCAAAACTCCTTGCCTGAACCCGAAATATCAACTCATCATACAACTTATCTATTTCCTGTTCCCCGTCATCTAAAACAACCTTAACGACGGTTTCAGCCTGTTCTAGTTTTAACTCCATAAGCGTCCCAAAATGTGAAGAAATCTGTTCATTCATGCCCTTCATATAGAGGTCTCCCACCTGATCAATAGATTCCCTGCTCACTTTATTCATATAAGAGCCTAAACTCAAAAATGCAACTGCACTGACCAATAGAAGCACTATAAAACTTCCAATCAGGAATTGCGTTGTACTTTGCTTTCTCTTCTCTCTCATTTTCATATGCATAAACTCACCTTTCTCTATAAGATATCTATAAGACATGAACGAATTCATTAATATCTATCCCCATATTATTAATACCCGATTTTGCTCCAAAAGACAAGTCCTTTTTTACCAATAGATGTTTTAAATGAAGATATATACAAATCTGGTCATCATCTTAACACTTGTATCATACCTGCATACACACTGCCGCATGATATATTCCAAAATCATACTCCCAAAAATCATATAAATTTTCATCGAACTCCTGCCGGATCATAATTCCCAGGCATCCTTTCGTAATGTCAAACTCAAAGGAATTCAGCGGCAATCTTATCCCCATGCCTGTGATCTTCAAAAAGCTCTCTTTCAATGTCCAAATACGGCAAAACGCCTGATTTTGTTCTTCGCTTTCTAGGCTGGCAATATAGGAGTATTCATATGGACAGAAGAAACGCTTTGCAAGATTGAGATTGGCGGGCCTTATCTGCTCAATATCACAGCCAACCTCTGTTTTTGCAAAAACTGCCAATACCATGTCCCCGGAATGTGATAGGTTAAAATGAATTCCTGGATAATCCAAAAGGGAAGGCTTTCCATGTTCTCCCTGTGCGATTCTTACTTCCATTTCCCTCAGGCCATATTCCTCCAGTCCTTTATTAAGAAGAAGCCCTGCGCCCATAGCTCTCTTTTTATCTTCAAGAAAACGGCATTTGTCTATCTTCTCCTTGCGATAATCGGAAAGACTGTCATAACATTTCTTATAATATGCTTCATCGGAAAGCTCTTTTATATTCATCGTATATAATTTGAATGCATTGTTTTCCATATTCTTCCTTCCCATCACCAACGGATTCCTATAATTTTTATTTTACTATATTTCAAGACAAAAATCTATATTGCCAGACATATATTTACAGAGTATAATTATTAAAAATACAATACGGAGAAAATACCATGAATATTCTCATCAGAGCTTACGAAAAACAGGACTTACCAGAAATGATTGAAATATGGAACGAGATCGTAAAAGAAGGCATTGCTTTTCCACAGGAAGAACCTTTGACTATTCAAACAGGCGGGGATTTTTTTGACGGACAGACTTACAGCGCTGTTGCTGTCGATGATAGAGGAAAGATTTGTGGATTATACATTCTGCACCCCAACAATATCGGACGGTGCGGGCATATATGTAACGCAAGCTATGCCGTTGCCTCTAAAAGCCGTGGTCTTCATATTGGGGAACAATTAGTTTCTGACTGTCTCATTCAGGGAAAACGGCATGGTTTTAAGATTTTGCAATTTAACGCCGTGGTAGCAACAAATATTCATGCACGCCATCTCTATGAGCGTCTTGGTTTTATTCAGTTAGGAACAATCCCTGGTGGATTTCGAAAAAAAAACGGACAGTATGAAGATATTTGTCCTTATTACCATATATTATGAACACCGGGACAGATACCACACCCCAGACGTTACTGATTGTGCGAGTGCGCATATTATTTTTTCTCTTATAGGAAGACACTTTCACACTTTAGCGTAACAAGTTCTTTCCTATAAGAGAAAAAGGTATGATAAATAAGCGGCTCATCCCATATTGGGGCAGCCGCTTATTTATTATATACTTTAATGGCTATTCCAAGAGTCCTAAGCCATCCTCCTTAGGACAAATTATACCTGAGGTCCTGCAGAAACAAGAGCCTTGCCTGCTGGATTTCCTTCGTATTTTGCAAAGTTCTTAACAAATCTCTGCGCAAGATCCTTCGCCTTAGTCTCCCATTCAGATGCATCTGCATAGGTGTCACGCGGATCAAGAATTGCAGGATCTACGCCTGGAAGCTCTGTCGGAACTTCAAAATCAAAGAACGGAATCTTCTTAGTAGGTGCATTGAGAATATCGCCATTTAAAATTGCGTCAATGATTCCTCTAGTATCTTTGATGGAGATACGCTTTCCTGTGCCATTCCATCCAGTATTTACGAGGTAAGCCTTAGCGCCGCTCTTTTCCATTCTCTTTACAAGTTCTTCTGCATATTTCGTAGGATGAAGCTCTAAGAATGCCTGACCGAAACAAGCGGAGAAGGTAGGTGTCGGCTCTGTAATTCCACGCTCTGTTCCTGCAAGCTTAGCGGTAAAGCCAGACAGGAAGTAATACTGTGTCTGCTCCGGTGTCAGAACAGAAACTGGCGGAAGTACGCCAAATGCGTCTGCAGACAGGAAAATTACATTCTTAGCTGCCGGTGCAGAAGATACAGGACGTACAATCTTCTCAATGTGGTCAATTGGATAAGATACACGTGTATTCTCTGTTACGCTCTTATCATCAAAATCAATCTTGCCATCAGCATCCAGAGTAACATTCTCAAGAAGTGCATTTCTCTTAATCGCATTATAAATATCCGGCTCAGATTCTTTATCCAAGTTGATTACCTTAGCATAGCAGCCGCCTTCAAAGTTAAATACGCCGTTGTCATCCCAGCCATGCTCATCATCACCAATCAGAAGACGCTTAGGATCGGTAGAAAGTGTTGTCTTACCTGTACCGGAAAGACCGAAGAAGATTGCTGTATTCTCACCATTCATATCTGTGTTAGCAGAGCAATGCATGGAAGCGATACCCTTCAACGGCAGATAGTAGTTCATCATGGAGAACATACCTTTCTTCATCTCTCCGCCATACCATGTATTGATAATTACCTGCTCACGGCTTGTAATGTTGAATACAACTGCTGTCTCAGAATTCAATCCTAATTCCTCGTAATTCTCCACTTTTGCCTTGGAAGCGTTAAATGAAACGAAATCTGGTTCAAAATTCTCAAGCTCCTCCGCGCTTGGCATAATGAACATATTCTCTACAAAGTGAGCCTGCCATGCCACTTCCATGATAAAGCGGATTGCCATGCGGGTATCCTTGTTAGCGCCGCAGAAACAGTCAACGACATACAGTTTCTTATCGGAAAGTTCTTTCTGGGCAATCTTCTTTACTGCATCCCATGTCTCTTTGCTTGCTGGATGGTTGTCATTTTTATATTCATCGGAAGTCCACCATACAGTGTCCTTGGAATTCTCATCCATAACGATGAATTTGTCTTTGGGAGAACGACCTGTGTAGATACCTGTCATTACATTAACTGCACCAAGTTCACTAACCTGACCTTTTTCATAACCCTCCAGTTCAGGTTTTGTTTCTTCCATAAACAGTTCCTCATAGGAAGGATTGTGGATAATCTCTGTCGCACCAGTAATGCCGTACTTGCTCAAATCGATTTTGCTCATTTTTTTAACCTCTTTTCTTTTCTTTTTCTGAAGTGAAGATTTCCGCTCCAGGATGCCGCCTGGCACCGTCCAACATCTGGAAAAAGGGAAATATTAACTTCCTGTCCCCTATTATAATACATAACAAACACTCTAGGCAATAAAAATTCTCTAAAATTTTACATTTTTTAGTAGCAAATCCACAATCCTTATATGCACAAACTAAAACTTCTCCCAATAAATCACTGCTTAACTTTGTAAAATCTTCCCCCCGGGCAGTGATCATGATAATGGGAACCATGGATTTTCCTGCATACCTCAAATCCATCAATCTCCGTCATCATAACATCCAGTATCTTCTCGTTATCATCGGCAATCAATATGCTTTTCATAAAGTACCTCTTATTACATATTTCAAAATTAATGCAGTTTTTATATTTCTTCCATTTTCGGTTATACTAATTCTATCAAGAATCAGGAGGCGACCATGAAAGCAACCGATAAAGATAAACGTATCCGCCCGGCACCAGAAGGCGCATGGGAAAGCGGTATCATTAATGAAAGGAAGAAGCCTTGCAAAAGGCAGCATCTCAACGATCTTACTACCGACAGTCAAGGAAACGGATACCCGGTATTTCGTAATAGCCAGGATAAATAAAAGATCCTGGCTACATATCAAGTGCAAGTCCAAATTCATACCTTATGCAATTTGCTCAATTGCATAAGGTATATCACAGCTTTTGTATATATCTTTTGATAAATCTGTCCCATTCATATAAATCGCCAGGACTTCTAATGTGCCGACAGGAACCGGTTTCTAATTTCTAAAAATCGGTGTTCAACGGACAAACAATGAGCCTGTCCCGCTGTGTGCGCTGCCATCATTTTCTGTATATGTTGAGATAAAGCGGGGGTCACGTCTTGTGCAATCATAGAAACGCATCAATATATCCACAACGTCTTTCTTTATACCAATCCCCATGCGGTCCGCCAACTCCTGCTGCGCTTCGGGCAAGTCAAAGATACACAAATCCGCTTCGTTTTCTATATGTCCCTCATAGACTTCTCTTGCAAATTCCCTGAGTTCCTCCCTGTCTTGATACTCATCTTCATCCAGATAATCCTCCCAATAAGGGCAGTTTACCACAAACTCAAAAAATTCCTGCAAATTGTCCGCAATCCTGCCACAAGCACCCTCGCTCCCCCAAAAACCTATGGAACCGTCTTCAAGCAAAATATATTCACTCCCGGACCCTGCCATGGCAAACGTTTTTCCTGAAATGTTATAGGCCAGATGCCCGCCCTCGTCCTGGGGCACTTTGAAATCTGGTAAAATTTCTATATCGCAGACATCACACAGCAAGTCTGATAAGTCGTTATCCTCCTGTAGCATTTTGATGAAATCCATTTATTTAGCGTCTCCCATTCAAATTCATATTTTCTAAATCCGTAAACGCGGAAAGGAACCTGCCCATCCCTGCGCAGATGAACCATAACCATTTTAGCATTTTATGCGCCTGTACGCTACCCTTATTTTCCCAGATGTTTGTTTTCCCTGCAATTCAGAAAGCCAATTAAACACACATAGGTCTTTTAAGCATTCTTGTATCGTCAAGACCATGCTGTTCACCCCCTGTCTATTGTTCACCACCGGGAAACAAATTCCAGTGTTTTCATAAGTGAATCCATTCGGGCTTTCCGTCCTCGCTCTTTGTTTTTCCATCGGTCACCTTTTCATGGTAAAACCCTGACATATGGTATTCATGGGAGCAACCGCAATCACCGCATTGACAAGCCCCGGCAAAAGGCTTCCCGTCGTCAGTGCCAGTTCTGCTCCCTTTGAGATACCCCACAATCCTACCTTTTTATATCCCATATCATGTAACCGTTTTGCTGCTGCTTCCAGTAAATCAACAGGAATACAAGAGAATTGTTTGGGCAGTCCCTCCTCCATCACATAGGCCAGTGCCAGAGTGGTCAGCCCATGAGATTGAAAAACACTTGCCAGCATACAGGACAATTCAAATTTCCCATCGCTGCCGCTGAAACAAATTAGTGCCTTCCCATTATACCACATGGATATACGGCACAGGCAATGTCGTCAACTTAAGAGTATCAATAAAAGATGAGGAAATCATAAAAAAGCACTTGACAAAACGGTCAAAATTTCCTGGCAAATCATCCGATCGGTAACGCTTTTACGCGTTCAGGAAAACTCTCTTTTCCTAATTTGTCTTCCAAAATAAGCAGCTTATTGGGGAAACATTCTACCCGCACACTGCTCCTTTCTTTATCATATGTTCTCATAATTCTCTTTTTCTGATTTAACGTAAAACTACTGTTTTATCATTCTTTATCAACTCTCTTTTATCTCTTCCATCTGGCACAAATCGAAATACAATAAATTCAGTTATGTCATCTGTATCATTCTCAAATGTGTGAATACTATCATGAACCTTTATCATATCGTTTCTTACTGCATAACAGGATTTTTCAATTCCGTCTTCACCTATGTATTTACATAATAATTTCCCTCTCGTGATTAAAAGAGTTTCATCAATTTTTTCATGAAAATGCCATTCTTGAATGGTACGCGGCATAATTTTATTCAGGTGGATTTCAGATTCATCAAAAATAAAATAGTTGACTTCTGTACCAGTTTCTTTTTGCACATAGATAGATTCTTCTTTATGTATCACTTCAAAGTTTGGCATGACTAAATCCCTCCATTTTTACTTGTGATATGGCTCTCCATAACATGCCTAAATGCGTAAATTTTCATAGTATTATCTTAAAACAACTTTTGCCAACCCTCTATTTCCCGCCTAAATCTTAGCTTTCCTGCACTTTCTAGCCTTCCTCAAAACTTCGCCTTTACTTATGGTATGGCTGTCCATAACATGCCTAAGTGCGTAAATTGCTTAAAAATGAATCTTTTTGAAATATTATCATCTCGCATAAATGTGAAATGCAATAAGGCAGAACATTTTGGTATGTTCTGCCTGTTACTTTCTCACTTAAATAATATGATATTCCTCATAAAGCTCCTGACGGTATTCTTCATCTTGTGATACTCTGATGATATCTGATAACCGACCGTCTTCATTTAGTAACATTATCAGTTTAGCCATCTTTTTTTCTCCATTTTTTTCTCCACGTTTTTCTCCAATTTTCTGATTCTCCTGGTCACGCATTAACAACGTCATATATTCATGCCTCCATTCCCTGTTTTTCTTTGCTTCTTTCACCGCTTCTTCCAGTTTCTCCACATAGGAATCTACTGGCTTTTTACCCGCTACATAATCAAGAAATGCCTTTAATTCCTTACTGATATCATCCATGGTTCCTTTTGCATTCAGGAATATCTTTACCGCTTCATCTCCCATGGAAATGCTACCATCCTCTTTACAGATATTTTCAAATGTATAAATGTGTCTGCCCTTTCCAAATGCATCAAACGGACAGATAAAGATAACATAGCTTCTGTTTAATTCATTGTAATATTGTCCTTTATCAATGAGCTGCAAGTCTATCATGCTTTGATAATATCTGCTCCTTTTGGGAAGCTCCTTTGTATTGCTTACCTGCATTTCTATGTCATAAACAACTGCTTTCTCATCTTTCACATATACATCCAGTCTGACACTTTTTGCGTCTATATCCTGTTTGATATTTTTTTGTAATTCCGGGTATTCTATATGGTCTATCTTTAAATCCGGCAGAATCCTCTGCAGTAATTCTTTACACAGTTCCGGGTTCTGCATGACCTTGCCAAACAGGAAATCATTGGATATGCTTAATTCTTCCCAGCCTGTTTGTCTGGTTTCTATATTTATCTGCTCTGCTTCATTGCCTTTCATTTTGTTTTACCTGCTTTCTGTTACTGTCTGTACCGGGAAACTGTATCT
>CAPQSW010000027.1:41312-43440 GCA_948688495.1 uncultured Lachnospiraceae bacterium
TTCTTTATAGTTCTATTATACACAGTCCCCCGCTAAATTACAATCATTCAACCCTTTGCTTTTATGGTTTTTATTCTTTCAAAATAACCAGCTTATTGGGAAAGCATTCTACACGCACGCTGCATCCTGCTTCAAATCCCCATTTCTTTACCCAGTTTCCCTGCAGCATAATCTGCGGCACGGTTTTCCCACTGCCTGTTGTGGCTGCATATGCCTTTACCCTGCGTGTAATGGCGGTATAGTCCGTATCTTCTGCCACATATTCATCCAGATGGAATTTCCCCATAACCTGGAACATCCGGGACAGCATGGTGTCTTTCCCAATCCTGCAGATTTCTGTAAAATCCGGTTTCTTCCGGTATTCTGTACCCTCCTGAGTTTCCTGCAACAAAACCTGCTGGTTCTGGCGGATAAATCCGGAAAGCATCCAGAGGTTGTTCAGCTCATAGAGTGTGTCCATCACTGAATAAAACTCCCGTCCCGTCAGGTTCCTTTTGGAATAATAATCGGAAAAGTCTTTCCCTTTCGCCATCATAAGAAAACGCATGGTTTCTGCAAATTCCCTTTGCTCCATCCCGGAATCCAGCTTTTCATATTCCCTGATAAGATACTGGCTTAAATCATGGTTCATCTTCTGTTCCCTTTCGCCCTCACTTATGATATGGCTCTCCATAACATGCCTAAATGCGTAAATTTTCATAGTATTATCTTAAAACAACTTTTGCCAACCCTCTATTTCCCGCCTAAATCTTAGCTTTCCTGCACTTTCTAGCCTTCCTCAAAACTTCGCCTTTACTTGTGGTACGGTGCTCCATAACATACCTAAGTGCGAAACAATCTCATAGTATTATTCAAAAACAGGCAAAACAATGATATGTCCTGCCCATAAAATCATATATACAAATTATTCTGCTTCTTCCATATATGCCCTTGCCTGTTCTTCTGTTAAATCAAATTTTTTCTGCAGTCTTATTATAATTTCTTCATCTGAAAGACGCAAATCTCTGTAAGCAGAAATTGCTCCAAAAACCTTACCGATTTCTTTTCCTATTTTCCTATTTTCCCTGTCACGCATTAACAACGTCATATACTCATGCCTCCATTCCCGATTCTTCTTCGCTTTCTCCACAGCACGTTTCAGTTTCTTCACAAATATATCTTCTGATGGCCTGCCTGCCACATAATCTAAGAACACTTTCAATTCTTCACTCACAGTTCCGTTCTTTCCATCTGCATTCAGGAAAATTTTCTTTGCCCCGTCATTTAGTATAACCTCCGAATCTTCTTTGCAGACATTTTCAAAAGTATACATATAACGGTTTTTCCCAAATAAGTCCGACAGACAGATAAAGATAATGTAACTATTATTTAATGTATCGTAATCCTGCCCTTTGTCAACCAGCTGTAAATCTATCATGCTTTGGTAATATCTGGTTCTCTTTGGTAAATATTTCGAGGTGACAGCCTGCATTTCTATGTCATATACAGTGCCTTTCCCATCATTTACATACGCATCCAAACGGACGCCCTTTGCGTCAAAATCCTCTTTTATTGTCTTTTGCAGTTCTGGATATTCCACATGGTCAATATCCAAATCCGGCAGGATTCTCTGTAACAGTTCTTTACAAAGCTCTGCATCCTGCATGACTTTCCCAAACAGGAAGTCATTGGATATGCTCAAGTCTTCCCAGCTTGTTTGCCTGTTTTCCATACTTTCCATCTGTTCTGTTTCATTGCCATTCATTTTGTTTTACCTGCTTTCTGCCACTTCTTATGCCGGGAAACTGTGTCTTCCATAAAGCTGCTTTCTTTTATAGTTCTATTATACACAGTCCCTCGCTAAATTGCAATCATTCAACACTTTGCTTTTGTTGTGGCTGCATATGCCTTTACCCTGCGTGTAATGACGGTATAGTCCGTATCTTCCGCCAACCATTCATCCATATGGAACTTTTCCATGACCTGGAACATCCGGGACATCATGGTGTCTTTCCCAATCCTGCAGATTTCCGTAAAATCCGGTTTCTTCCGGTATTCTGTGCCTCCCTGTGTTTCCTGGAATCAGAACCACCGGCTTAGCCGGTGGTTTGCTCACGCCCTATAAGGGCTCATTACCGGCTCTGGAGTC
>CAPQSW010000028.1:0-32557 GCA_948688495.1 uncultured Lachnospiraceae bacterium
ACAACGAGCAGATATTTAACTATCTGAATTTCTTTGAAGAAAAGAACGATAATAAACAATTAAGTATTTGGGATTGGGAAGTGAGATAAATCATGGATGCTGCTTATGAAACAAAGCTATGTATTTTAAAAGTGCCATTGACCTTTCCCTTAGGGTAAGGTTTATGCTGAGTTTGGAAGAAATCAAATCAATTTTCGATTCAGAAGAACGGATGGATGAGGTGCTTTTTACCGCACTTAATAAAAAGAAAAAAGAGATTGCGGTAAAGGTGAGGTTTCAAAGGAAAGCGAACTTGTTACGGAAGTCTATTATCCGGTCAAAAAGAGGGTCCCAAAAGGCAGGGATAGCAAACAGATATTGCAAGGTGCATGAGAGGAAAGTATCGGTCCGATAAAAATTAAGGAGTTGGAACAGATTATAAGCAGCAAATAGCCGTGTTCATGTTTATTCTGTGACAAAAAGACTGATTTCAATATGGATTGGGATTGCTCTGGATAAAGGATATGTGAAAAATATTGATGAGAAAGTGCTGGATTACTTCCCAGAATACAAGGTGAAAAGTGGAGAGAGAAACATACAGAATATTACACTAAGGGATATGCTGGCAATGACGGCGCCGTATAAATACCGGTTTTTGCACCTGATATAAAATACTTTAAGTGTAGACGCGAAACCATCCTTCCAAATATTGTTCGTTTACAAACGAATGTTCGGTATGCTATGATAAATGCGCATGAAATCATGAGAGGAGCGTTAATCATGGAAAGCATACTGTGCGTTGATATTCCAGTGCAGATGATTTTCTGTACGGATACAAATGGAAAAATTACACCAATGAGATTCCGTTTTCGTGATAAAACCGGAGAACTCATAACAGTTACGATAGAAAAAATACTGTCTGAAGACCAGGACAGGAACAGGATAGGCGTGAATTTTTCATGTGCTGCCATGGTTTATGGCAACAGGAAGATATTCAGACTTTGGTATAACTATTTTGCACATGAGTGGCGCCTTTCCCATCTGCATGTCTGATTAGGTTTAGGTCTTTCTAATATTCTGTATTTTGAAACAGTTCTCCCCTGATTGAGAAAAGATGCGCTATGGGGAGAACTGTCCCATCTGTAAAAATAATCTGGCGATTGTATGCATCAATCTTTGTTATTCTGCCACAGACAGTTACATAGGTTCCGCCTTTTTTTCTTTCGTCCGGCTGAAAATATGTGATTTCACATTCTGGTTTCTGTTCTAAATTTTCCCTGATTAACTGAAGCTGCTCATCCAATTGTTCTTTCTGATCTTCATTCAGTTCAACAAAGGAATCCGTCAGGCGTGCAGTTTCCTGGATCGCATCCGCATGCCCTGTGAGGGCAGCAAAAGCGGAAAACTGTGCGGCACGGTTTAGGAGTGACATCTGTGGATGCTTTTTTGATACATGGTGTGGAAGGTCCATAATGTCGTCATATTTGTGTTCTTCATTGTATTTCATGATTTGTGTCCTCCGATCTGGCGGTTTCGTTCTATGGTGGTTGCACCTTCCTGCAGATTCATGCCTTTTAGGATAGCGTTCTTTCCGAATTTCTTTTTGACGGACAGCATGGCTTCCTGTAATTTCCTTTCCTTGGAAAGCCGATCTTCTTCCGCCTTCCGTTTCTTATCTAAGGCAGCATAATCCGTAAACAGGTCAAGCTGTTCATACTGGTTTGTGTCTTTCGCTTCCGCCTCATTTACCAGATGGTTTGCCGTAACAGTTACGCGGCGGATAAAGAGACCTGGATTTATAATCCTGTCATACAGGTCCATGACAGCATCCGTGATGATCTGTGTGGATGAAGTCTGTCGTTTCAGGTTTGCAGTCCCATGTGCATGTTTGGGAACTTTGCGGCCATAATGGTCCATTGTGATTTCACCCTTATAGTTGATGTTGGCATTGGTGAGATTGTCGATATCATAACCAATTGTTAGAACGATCTGGTCTGTAACCAATCTTTTTTCCACCAAATCAAGGACGAGCAGATCTGTCATTTCCCTTACGATTAATTTTCCTTTTTCCGTATCATAAGGATATTGCAGTACCTGACCGGAGCAGATGCTGTTGCTTTCCGGTTTATAGGATTTGATGAAATCCATGGTAACTGGCTCCCATCCCCAGGCATGGTCAATCAGAAGTTCTGCATTGACGCCAAACATATGGTATAGAAGGTCTTCATTGTGGTATTCATTGTCGCTTCCTAAAGAGCATCGTGCAATATCTCCCATGGTAAAGAGGCCAGCGGATTCCAATTTTTTCTGATATCCGTGCCCAACCCGCCAGAAATCAGTGAGTGGACGGTGGTTCCACAGAAGCCTTCGATAGCTCATCTCATCCAATTCTGCAATGCGGACGCCATGTTCATCCGGTGTGGCGTGCTTTGCCAGGATATCCATGGCAGCTTTACACAGGTACAAATTTGTTCCGATGCCGGCAGTTGCAGTGATTCCAGTACTGTCAAGTACGTCCTGTATGATTTTTGACGCCAGTTCTTTTGGCGTCATTTCGTAAGTTTTCAGATAATGTGTCACATCCATAAATACTTCATCAATGGAATAGACATGAATATCTTCCGGTGCAATGTATTTCAAATAGGTGTTATATATGATGGTGCTGTACTCTAAATAAAATGCCATCCTGGGCGGCGCGATGATATAGGAAAGCTCTAATTCCGGATGTGCTGCCAGTTCCGGTGCAGAGTAGGAGGAACCACTAAACTGCCCGCCAGGAACCTTACGTCTTCGCTCTGCATTGACCTCCTTTACCCGCTCCACGACCTCAAACAGCCGCGCCCTTCCAGATATGCCATAGGCTTTCAGGGATGGTGAGACGGCAAGGCATATGGTCTTCTCTGTCCGGGAGGAATCCGCAACGACAAGATTGGTGGTAAGGGGATTTAATTGCCTTTCCATGCATTCAACCGATGCATAAAATGACTTCAAATCAATAGCAATGTAAACATGGTTGTCACTCATGTATGGCCTCCTTTTGCAGATGAAAAATGAACTGTTACTGCAAAGATATTATAATGCAATAGATATGTGTTGAAAAGGGAGATTTTTGGTAAGAATTAAAATAAAAAAGTTTTTATCGAAAAGGAGAGCACAATGAGTAACCAGTTGAAAAATGAGACAAGCCCTTATTTATTGCAACATGCCAACAACCCGGTAGATTGGTATCCGTGGGGCAAGGAAGCTTTTGAAAAAGCGAGGGAGGAGGATAAGCCGGTTTTCTTAAGTATTGGGTACAGTACCTGTCACTGGTGTCACGTTATGGCTCATGAAAGTTTTGAGAACGATCGTACGGCAGAAATTCTTAATAAATATTTTGTTTCCATAAAAGTGGACCGGGAGGAGCGTCCCGATATTGACAGCGTGTATATGTCGGTTTGTCAGGCGTTTACCGGGGGCGGCGGCTGGCCCATGAGCATTTTTATGACATGGGATAAAAAGCCTTTTTTTGCAGGCACATATTTTCCTGTCCGTTCCCGGTATAGGATGCCGGGATTTTCTGATTTGCTGAGTGCATTATCGAAGCGCTGGCGGAATAACCGGAAAGAGCTTCTGCAATCGGCGGAGCATGTCATTGACCATCTGACACAGGAGGATATGCATTTTGATGAACTAATATCAGGAACAGAAGAAGGGTGTGGTGAGGAGCTTTTTAAGACAGCCCTGCAGATGTTTGCTGCCAGTTTTGACCGTAAATATGGGGGATTTTCAGGGGCTCCGAAATTTCCTTCGCCTCATAATTTATGGTTTCTGATGCTGTATGCAAAACAGCAGGACCATCCGGACGTGTTGGAAATGGTAGAAAAAACCCTTACGCAAATGCACAAGGGAGGTATCTTTGACCATATCGGAGGCGGCTTTTCCAGATATTCTACGGATGTATACTTCCTTGCGCCCCATTTTGAGAAAATGCTGTATGATAATGGGCTGCTTATTATAGCCTACGGAATGGCCTACGGTATGACAAAAAAACAGGCATATCTGGATGCTGCTGAAAGAACCGCCCAGTATGTGCTTCGTGAAATGACTTCTTGCGGCGGGGGTTTTTACAGTGCGCAGGATGCGGACAGCGAGGGGGTTGAAGGAAAATATTATACGTTCACATTTGCAGAAATTATAGAGGTACTGGGCAAGGAAAAGGGAGAAAGATTTGCAAGGGCATTTGATATTACA
The DNA here is from genome assembly GCA_948688495.1 of uncultured Lachnospiraceae bacterium. Lineage (GTDB taxonomy): Bacteria > Bacillota > Clostridia > Lachnospirales > Lachnospiraceae > Petralouisia. The sequence goes on from CAPQSW010000028.1 coordinate 4,213, forward strand.
AAAGAGGGAAACTTTGAAGGCGTAAATATTCCGAATCTTTTAAAGGGCGATGTCTCAGAAGCCGAGTTTTGCGTTGAATTGCAAAAATTATATGACTATCGGAAAAACCGTTTCAAGCTGCATCTGGACGACAAGATTCTGATTTCCTGGAATGCCATTATGATAGCGGCTCTTTCCATCCTTTACCGTGTTTCGGGAGATGAAGAATATCTGCAGGCGGCAATTGATGCACAAGCCTTTATAGAAAGAAATTTAAGCAGGGGCCTGAAGCTCTACACAAGCTGGCGGGATGGAAAAGTTTCGGGAAACAGCTTTTTGGACGATTATGCCTTTTATGCAGCCGCGTTGATGGAGTTATATCATTCTACCTTGAATAAGGAGTATCTAATAAGGGGGGAGCAGTTTTGCAGGGAGGCAGTCAGGCGGTTTGCCGATGAAAAAAACGGTGGCTTTTACCTTTCTGATTTGGAAAATAAAGAACTTTTTATGAAGCCAAAGGAATCTTATGACGGGGCAATTCCAAGTGGAAATTCTGTTATGGCATATAATTTTGTCAGGCTGTATCAGTTGACGGAAAAGGCCGAGTACAGGGAACTGGCAGACAAGCAGATACGCTATATGTCTGCGCAGGCACAGAAGTATCCGGCGGGGCATAGTATGTTTCTGTTTGCCCGGCTGCTCTATGAGAATCCGCCAGAGCATGTGGTAATTGTTCTGAAAAGAAAATCTGATTTTGAGAAGATAAAGAGGAGGCTTCTGCCGCTTGCAAATGTGGTTGTGGTTTCGGAAAGTAAGGAATATCCGCTGTTAAATGATGCTTCAACCATTTACGTCTGTAAAAACCATACCTGTTTCCCGCCAAAAAATTTATGAGAATGTTCGGCTGGCTGAACTGATATATAAATTAGTATTCAAATTTTAACTTGAAAAAACCATGCGTATATGATACAGTCAGCTATAGTATTACCTGATTTTGGAACAACCGAAGGGAGAACAAGTATGAAGCGGGTTTCACTGGAAGAACTCATGGGGCGTCATCCGCAGTTTACCTATGGACAGCAGTATGAATATATCGGGAATCTGATTGCAGCAGGCAGATTGAAACCTGTGAAAAATGCTAAGACAAATGGAAAGAGACCGGCACTGTGCTTATCTTATTGGCGGATAGAAGAAGCAGATACATCTTACAGGCAATTGGAAGAAGAATTGAAATTTCATCTGGAACCCTTTATTTGTGTGGAATACTATCTGGATCATTTGGAGGAATATCAAAATGACAGATCCTTTGTGCTGATGCTCAATGAATATCTGAAAAATAACCGGGAACTTTTAGAACAGCCGGAATCTGTCAATGAGCGGAGTTTTGAGATTTGGAATCGTGAGAAGTTTCTTACAAAGGAGCAGGGGAGCAGGATTTTAAAACGTTGCAGGATAGATGCAGCGTTTTTTCATATGTATGGGACCGCAGAGCCACTTGCATATTATTCCAATACGAGGGAAACTCCGCAGAATATGCTGGTATTGGAGAACAAGGATACTTTTTTTAGCATGCGCAGGTTTCTGCTGGATGGAAATACCGTAATTCTTGGCGAGGAGATCGGGACGCTGATTTATGGCGGGGGAAAACGCGTGGTAAAATCCTTCCAGGATTTTGAGCTTTCGGTGGAGCCTTATATGAAAGCGGAATCAAATAACATTTATTATTTTGGCGATTTGGATTATGAGGGTATTGGAATATACGAAAGCCTGAGGAGGCAGTGTTTCAGGAATCAGGGGCAGGGGAAAAGGACGATTGTCCCATTTGTGGCGGCATATGAGAAAATGTTGGAGAAGGCAGAGCAGGTACATAAGCTGCCAGAGACAAAAGAGCAGCAGAACCGGAAGATTGCGGGAGATTTTTTTGATTATTTTCCGAAGGAGACGGTGGCTAGGATGCAGGAAATTTTGGAGCGGAATCAGTATATCCCGCAGGAAATCCTGAATATGGGCGACTATTGAGAAGTATAGAAAGGCAACGGTAAATCATGCAATATGAATTTTTAAAGCATTTTCCCAGAAGGATGAAAAATGTGGGGCTGTATGCCGTACTGGTACAGAACAGCCTCCAGAAGTCAACATGGAAGAAGTACGGGTTTGAAAAAACGGATGAGCAGTTCAACGTGATTTTTGCAGTGCTTTTGTATATTATGGAGCAGTCACTAAAAGAAGAAAACTGTACGATGGACGACATTGGTGCCTATATTGACGCCGTCAATGCACGGCATTTTGAAAAAGTGATGACCTATGAGGACTGCCGTGCTCTGGGGGATTTTATTGTAAATGTGGTGCTGTCCAATGAGGGGAAGGTCATGTATTTTGATGGTTTTGATTTTGAGCAGAACGATTATCATAGTATGAATATCAGTTATGTGGCAAACAGGATTGTATATAGCGAGCAGGATATCAGGCGTACCTCCTATTATCTCACCGATGATGGTTATAATCTCCTATTATCCACGTTAGAAATAGAAAACAACATGAAGCTGACCATTCATGAGATGATTTTCCAGATGCACTTAGAAAAGCAGAGCTATGATAAAGCGGTAGATGAGATTAAAAACGTATTTAACCTTCTGCGCATCCAGCTTCAGAAAATCCAGGAGGCGATGGGCAAAATACGCAGGAATGCTTTGAATTATTCTGTGAGGGATTATCAGGAAATTCTAAATGAGAATTTAGAGACGATAAGCGATACCAAACAGAAATTCCAGAACTACAAAGGGCTGGTGAAAAGCCGTGCAAGGGAGCTTGAGGAAGCGAATATCAATGTGCGCAGGCTGACGGAGAAAGAGGAGGAAAAGTTAAATTATCTTAGGGAAATTGAGCAGTATTTAAGCCGTACGATAGATGAACACCAGAAAATCCTAAACAGCCATTTCGATTTAAAATCTTTGTATACGAAGGAGTTGGAAGCGCTATCTTCGATGTCCCTGATTCAGCGTTTTCCATTTCGGACGGAGTTGTATGATAAGATTTTGGAGAATCCTTCGGCGTTGGAACGGCTCGAATACTTCCTGCGTCCGTTATTCCACCAGGAAGCATCCAAAAGCTATAACTTATATAAGGCATTTCAGCTGCAGCGGCCGGTCAGAAAAAACATCGAAAAAGACACGGAAGAAATGCTGGATTTCGATGAGGCATCATGGGAACAGGAGCAGGACAGGCTGCGGAAAGAAAAGTTAAAACGCTATGAAAAAAGCCTTGCATATCTGCTGGAAAAGGCATCTTCCAAGGGGGAAATTTCACTGTTGGAATTATCGGAGCGGGTGATGGAAGATGCAAAGGAGCGGGAAGAACTGATTCCCAATACAGAGGTATTTAAGGAAATTATGGTGGAGCTGATACGCAGCAGGGAGATTGACATTCCGGCGCTGAAAAAGGAGAAAAGTGAGTATATCCAGGAGCAGTCCGGGGAATTTCAACTGAATGTCATGCTGCTGTATCTGATCGAGGAATATCCGGCGTTTGGAGATATTCGGCGGGTGGAAGCGTCCCGCATGGAGGATGGGAATGTGGTAAGGTTTGAAGACGTTCTTGACGAGGATGGGAATCGCAGAACCATACGATGCTCGAATGTTTCTGTACATGTGGGGAAGGAGGAATAGGTTATGGGATACGAGGCAGAGGAAGTGAGGCAGAGCCAGGAGATTTTTTATTATTTGTTAGAGCACCATGAACTGCAAGAGGATGTGGAAGAACTTTTATACCGGGCATATGCCGAGCAGGAGGTGGTGCAGAATCTGGTGAAATCCCAGGGTGATATTGCCATGTGCAACATCGAGCGGTATGGAAATGTCATCTATCTGATTCCCAAAGAAGAAAATCATTTTCTTGGTTTTTCCAAGCCGCAGTTAAAAAGTGTGCTCTGTAAATCCAATGCGACCGATAAGGATTATTACCTGTCGCAGTTTGTGATCCTGACTCTTCTAGTGGAGTTTTTTGACGGACAGGGAAGCAGCAGCAAATCCAGGGAATATATGCGGGTGGGCCAATTGCAGAATAGCATTTCCCAGAGGCTCAAGGAGGGTGTGGAAAATGTGCCGGAAGAAGAACAGGAACAGGCCGGGATCGCATTTTCCAATATGATGGAGGCATATGAAGCGTTGCGCTCAGATGAGAAGGGTTCGCGCGCGAGAACGACAAAGGAAGGATTTTTACACAATATCCTGACATTTCTGCAGAAGCAGGGATTGATCGAGTATGTGGAACAGGATGAAATGATTAAGACGACGAAGAAGCTGGACAGCTTTATGGACTGGAATCTTTTGAATCAGAATAATTACCAGAGAATCCGCAAAGTGTTAGGGGAAGCGGGGGAACAGCGTTTACCGTCGGCAGAGGATATAGGAGGCAGGGATGAGTAAGATCAATGCCGTAAGGCTAATCAATATCAACTACAACAACAATGCAATCCGTATCAGCGATGAAACCTTTCATTTTAACGGGGAGAGCACGCTGGTATCCCTGCGCAATGGCGGCGGGAAATCGGTGCTCGTACAGATGATGATGGCGCCTTTTGTGCATAAGCGTTACCGGGACGCCAAGGACCGTCCGTTTGAAAGTTATTTTACGACGAACAAGCCCTCCTTTATCCTGGTCGAGTGGGCGCTGGATGGGGGAGCCGGATATGTGATGACCGGGATGATGGTGAGAAGAAGCCAGGACAGTGAGGAAAATGGGGGAGAAAACCTTGAGATGGTAAATTTTGTCAGCGAGTACCAAAGACCCTGCGTACAGGACATCCATCACCTTCCGGTCGTAGAGAAGGGAAAGCGTGAGATTGTCCTGAAAAACTTTGCTGCATGCCGACAGATGTTCGACGGCTACAAGAAAGATCCGTCCATGAAATTTTTCTGTTATAATATGGCAAATTCTGCACAGTCCCGGCAGTATTTTGACAAGCTTTTGGAGTACCAAGTCAATTACAAGGAGTGGGAAGGGATTATCAAGAAGGTCAACCTCAAGGAATCCGGGCTGTCGGACTTGTTCTCGGACTGCCGTGACGAAAAGGGGCTCGTAGAAAAATGGTTCCTGGATGCAGTGGAAAACAAGCTGAATAAGGACCGGAACCGGATGAAAGAATTTCAGGTGATTCTGGAAAAATATGTGGGGCAGTACAAGGACAACCAGTCCAAGATTAAGAGACGCGACAATATCCGCCTGTTTCAAGAGGAAGCCGTAAGGATTGCAAAAAAGAATGATGATTACCGGGAATGTGAAAAGGAAGTGCAAGACCAGGAGAATAAGATTGCCTGTTTCCGCAAGGAATTGGAAGCACTGCACCAGTGTGCGATAGAAGATGAACAGAGGAATCATTTCAAGGCCGAGGACATTCGGCGGGAAATATCATATCTGGAATATGAGAAACTTTCGGAAGAATATTACGGCCTGGAAGAAGAAAAAAGATTCCATGCAGGCAACCGGGATATGATTGAAATGGAGCAAGAATCGCTGGAACGGGAGGCAGAACATATAGAGCAGAAGCTGCATCTGCTCTCCTGTGCAAAACAACAGAAGGTTGTGGATGAGGAGCGGGAAGAATGGGAGCTTTGCCGTCAGCAGCTCGCAGTGGCAAGGGAGCGGAGCGAAGATTTAGAGCCTGAGCGAGGCGGTCTTGGTTATCTACTGCGCAGCCATTACCAGTCTGCATTGGCAGAGACGGAGGATAGCCTCAAAGAGAACCAAAAAGAGCGGGAAGCAGCCGCAAATGACATGGAAAAAGAACAGATGTTTCTCGCCGAGCTAGAAGAATCCCTGCGCAAAAATGCATTGTGCATGGGGGAACTGAAAAGCAAAATAGGAGGTTATGACAGGCAGGAGGAACAGTTTAACAAGCAATACCACGAGTCGCTTGCGCGCAATATTTTAGGGGAATATGAGCCGGGGAGTTTGGAAATCTATGCGAAAAACTGCCAGAAATCACTGGAAGATGCGGTCAGGCGAAAGGCAGCAATCGGCAGGGAGCTGGAACAGATGGGAGGAAAGAAGACCAGTCTGGAACACCAGCTTGCGGCACAGAAGGAAGAAAAAATCCAGGCAGCCGCCCAGCGCAGGCAGCAGGAAGAATTGAAGGAAAGCTACGAGGAAGAACTGGCACGGCGCAGGGACATCTTAAAGTATTTTGCACTTGGAGAGGAATCGCTTTTTCAGGAGGAGAAAATTTTTCAGGCGGCGGACCGCAAATTAAATGAGATTGAAGGTATCCGCCGGAATCTGGAAAAGGAAGAAAATGAGCTTCAAAAGGAATTTAAGAGGCTGACGGAAGGGAAGGTACTGGAGCTCCCGGCGGAACTTGAAGCGGAGTTTGAACTTCAGGGAATCCATATGGTATACGGCATGGAATGGCTGAAAAAGAACGGCTATTCCGAAGTGAAAAACCGGGAGCTGGTACGATGCCACCCGTTTCTTCCGTATGCCTTGATTTTGTCTGAAGGGGAAATAGAAAAGCTGTCCCATTTTGAGGGAAAAGTGCCGACGGCGTCCCCAATTCCCATTATTTTAAGGAAGGATCTGGAGCAGAATGCGGACAGGGGACAGAATCTGCAGCAGTTTTCACAGGTGAGTTTTTATGTGCTGTTCAATGAAAACCTTCTCGATGAGGAGAAGCTTCTGCAGCTGGTGGAGGAGAAAGAGCGCCAGATTGCAAAAAAACAGGAGATGATTGCAATCCGCCGGCAGGAATACAGCGATTATTTTGCGTGGAAGGAACAGGTGCGCAACCAAAAAGTCTGCCGGGAGAATTATAAGGAAAATGAAGATCAGCTTGCGAAGCTGGAAGAAAAACTGCAAAAGCTGGAGGCGGATATCCGCACAGCCATGGCTGAGCTTACCGAGGTTAAAGAGCGGATAAACGGGCTGGAAAAGGAGATAAAACAAGCGGAACACCAGATCGAAGAATGGCAGCGCAGGAAGGCAGATTTTAAGGAGCTGTGCAAGGCATACGAAGAATACAGGGAAAACCGCCGGGAGCAGGAGTGGTGTAAGAAAGAAGAAACACAGTATATGGAGCGGCAGAAGCTGTCAAGGGAAAAATGCGAAAAGCTCAAGGAAACGCTTGCAAGTCTGCAGAGCGGCCAGGCGGAATTGGAACGGCAAAAAGAGAGACAGCAGGAGCAGTCCGCAGTTTACCAGGGGTATGAAACAGCTGGCGGACCGGAAACCATGTCTGCACTGTCTGGAATGTCGTTATCGGAAATGGAAGCCAGATATATGGCGGTGACGTCTGCAGTATCCCAGGAGCTTCAGGAGTTGGAAGCCCGCGAACAAAAGAACTTAAGGCGCCATCAGCAGGCGCAGGAGGAATTAAAGCATCTGGCGGGAAAGTACCGCCTTGCTGCCGACGCATGGAAGGATACTGCATACAGCCGGAAGGAGGAGAGCAGCCAGGAAATCTATCTGGAAGACCGCAGGGGCAAGATAAAATTAAAGGATAGCCAGTGGAATGAGGAGGATAAAAAGATTGCCCTGCTCATGCAGCAGATGAAGGACCGTCTGCAGCGGATGGCAAGCGAATGTGAGAAGGAGGCTCCCCTGCCCAAAGAGGAAATCCGGAAAGAGGATTACGACTCACGGAGGGCACAGCTTGATTACCAGTATCAGGAGCTTCAAAAGGCAGGCAGGGAACTACAGGGTCGCTTGCACAGCTATGACGAAAATCTTACAGCGCTTGCGGAGTACAGTGAACTGCCAGTCAGGGAGGCGGTCACCTGGGAGGAAGATTTTGCCCGCATGGACGCCAAGTCGCTTCGGAATTTCAAGGGAATTTTGCTTCGGGATTATCACCGGCAGCAGAACGACAGGCAAAGGGCAAGGGAACGCCTGTTGCATGTGCTGAATCAGGTTGTGCGCATGGAGCAGTTTCAGGAAGATTTCTACCGAAAGCCGTTGGAGGCCATGCTGAAGCTGTCCGGGGACGGGGAGCAGATACAGCGCCAGTTAGAAACCACGGTCCAATCCTACCAGAACCTGATGGAGAAACTAGAGGTCGACATCTCCTTTGTGGAGCGGGAGAGGGACAAAATTGTGGAGCTCTTGGAGGACTATCTTTCAAAGGTACACCAAAACCTTGGGAAGATTGACCATAATTCTACGATTTCCATCCGGGAGCGTCCAGTGAAGATGCTGAAAATCCAGTTGCCTTCCTGGGAAGAAAATGAGAGTATATACCAGATAAGGCTGCAGGATTTCATGAAAGAAGTGACGAGGAAGGGGATTGAAATTTTTGACAGGAATGAAAACGCCCAGGAGTATTTTGGCACGCAGATGACGACGAAGAATCTGTATGATACGGTTGTGGGCATTTCAAATGTGCAGATCAGGCTCTACAAAATTGAGGAACAGAGGGAATATCCCATTACCTGGGCGGAGGTGGCAAAAAATTCCGGCGGGGAAGGGTTTCTGTCCGCTTTTGTGGTGCTGTCAAGCCTCCTGTATTTTATGCGCAGGGATGAGACGGACATTTTTGCAGACCGCAATGAGGGCAAGGTGCTTTTGATGGACAACCCATTTGCGCAGACGAACGCCGTGCATTTGTTAAAGCCCCTGATGGATATGGCGCTAAAGACGAATACGCAGTTAATCTGCCTGACCGGGCTTGGTGGGGAATCCATTTACAGCCGGTTCGACAATATCTACGTGCTGAACCTGATCGCTGCGAGCCTCCGGCAGGGAACGCAGTACCTCAGGTCAGAGCACTTCCGCGGAAATGAGCCGGAGACCATGCTTACATCACAGATTGAGGTCATAGAGCAGCAGGCGCTGGAATTTTAGGATACATACGAAATGAGGAGGGCGGCAAATGTTATGGGTTGTCATCCATGTCTGATTCTCCTTCCACAAATGTAGATATTAATATATTGAGGCATCATATTCGGAGATTATTGTCAATGCATTTATTGCTGTTTTTCCCTGAGTCCTGTTATATGGTTTGGGACAGGAGAATACAGCATTTGCCCAGTATTTTATTGGCAGCTTTTAAGATGGTATATTTCTTGACATGCAAAAGCGTAAAAGTGATATAATGAAACTATAATCGAAAGGAGCCAAAGTATGAAAGTATTGATGATTAATGGAAGCCCTCACGCACAGGGCAACACTTACACTGCATTGCAGGAGATGGAGAAAGTCTTTACAAAAGAAGGAATTGAGACGGAAATTGTTCAGGTGGGAAATAAGGATATCCGGGGCTGTATTGCCTGCTATTCCTGCTATGAAAAGGGGAAATGCGTATTTGACGATATTGTCAATGAGACGGCGCATAAGTTTGAAGAATGCGATGGTCTGGTGATTGCCAGCCCGGTCTATTATGCATCGGCAAACGCCACATTGATTGCATTTCTCGACAGGCTTTTTTACAGCACGCATTTTGATAAGCGGATGAAAGTCGGGGCAAGTGTTGTGGCAGCAAGAAGGGGTGGATTGTCAGCCACATTTGATGAGCTGAACAAATATTTTACAATTACCGGAATGCCGGTTGCTTCCAGCCAGTATTGGAACAGCATTCACGGCAAGACACCCGGGGAGGCAGCTAAGGACGCGGAGGGTCTGCAGACAATGCGCACGCTGGCAGGGAATATGGCATTTCTCATGAAAAGCATCGCGCTTGGGAAAGAAGCTTATGGACTTCCAGAACAGGAAGTAAAGACAGCAACAAATTTTATCCGGTAAAGTAGTTACCATTTTTAGGAATCGTCCGATATAAAGAGTAGAAGATACATAAGGGTTGATTTTATTTCAAGGAGGAAATGAAAATGAATACTAATGGAATAGCAGATGCATATGCATCACAGATTGCAGCGAACGATAAGACCAAACCTGCCGCAAAGACCAGCAAGACATATGGCAAGCAGATTGGAAACCCGCAGTTGAGCGAAAAGGCACAGAAATATTATGAGAAATTAAAGAAAAAATATTCCAATATGGACTTTATATTAGTCAGTGCAGACCAGAAGGAGCAGGCGGAGGCAAATGCAGCGAAGTATGGCAGCAACAAGAGCCTGCTTGTCCTGATTGATGATGAGAAGATCGAGAAAATGGCAGAGGATGAGTCCTACCGCAAGAAGTATGAGGGTATTCTGGATAAGGCGACGACACAGTTTGCACAGATGAGAGACAGCCTTGGCAGCAATGCGGACAGTGTGAAAGCGTTTGGAATGAAGTTTGACGATTATGGAAATGCATCATTCTTTGCGGTTGTCGATAAGTCTCTGTCCGCACAGAAAGACCGTATCCAGCAGAAGCATGACCAGAAGATTGCGGATAAGAAAGCTGCTGACAAGAAGGCAGAGCAGAAGGCAAAGCAGGATAAAATCATGGAGAAGCACACGTCACGCAAGGAAGATTTGGTGAATGTGGAGGCTTCCTCCTGGGATGAGCTTTTGCAGAAGATCAATGAGACTGTTGCAATGGGACGCAGTGATATGATACAGTCCCAGGCGGAGACCTATGTAGGCCAGCAGTTCGATTATACGATTTAGTACAATAATGCACAGATAGTTCATTGCCTGCCGATGGCGGGATATATGTGAATGTAAAGGGGCGTCGAAGGCTGCCGTTGATAATAGAACCGGTCTTTGACACCCCTAAAGTCTGCGCACAGAAGGACGCAGGTTATTGTTTCGTCGTTGTATGTCCAGCCTTTTTTTGGTCTTGCAGCATATCAATTTCCACAGGGCTCGGATTGGTATAGGCGCACTGGGGAAGGAAATTGTAGACATCCAGGTAGGAATCGAGTTCCGCGCTGTCCTGGGGAGGCCTTGGCACGGCTCCGGTACAGTCCATTGTGGAGCTTGCCTTTAAATAATCATAGCTGCTGGTGTGCTCAGGCTTGGGATGACTGTCTTTTTTTCTATTTTCACTGCTCATCGTATTGCACCTCTTTTCTGAAATTTACGAATGTGATGTAATTATTATCTTTCCGTTCATCATTTATTATCTGTGTTTTTTCCTTGAATATACATGGAAAAAATAGTAACTATTCAGCATTCAAAATTTATAAACACAGTTTCCACAGCAGTTATCTGTACTCATATTTTAAGGCTGTATAATTACAAAAAATATATATGGAACATGTTTTTTCTTGTAAAAGTCTTTTGGTAGGAGTACAATTACAAATATGTGAATTTGAAAGTGGAGGAAAACATGAAAATATCAGAATTGCTAAAACAAAAAGAAGTGACGATAAGCTGCGAGCTGTTCCCGCCCAAAAAGGGCTCAGGACTTGCAAAAGCGCATGAGGTTGTGCGTGAAATAGCAGAGATTAAGCCGGCATATATCAGCGTAACGTATGGGGCTACCGGAGGAATCAGCGAGCATACGGTAGATATTGCCAATGAAGTGCAGAATGTGAATGGAAGGATTGCACTGGCGCACCTGACCTGTGCATCTTCCGGGAGAGACAAGATTCAGGAAGTATTAGGGCGTCTAAAGGAAAAAAACATTGAAAATATCCTGGCATTGCGCGGGGACATTCCTGAATATGTGGACTTTCCTTTGCCGAATCAGTACCATCATGCCAGTGAATTAATAGAAGAAATTAAATCATACGGGGACTTCTGCATCGGCGGGGCATGTTATCCGGAAGGACACCCGGAAGCGGAATCCATAGAAAAGGATATTGACAATCTCAAGCGCAAAGTAGAGGCAGGATGTGAATTTTTGACGACGCAGATGTTTTTTGATAATGAAATTCTCTACAGTTTTTTGTACCGCGCCTTGAAGAAGAATATTAAGGTTCCGGTGATTGCGGGAATTATGCCAATTACGAATGCAAGCCAGATGGAAAAGATCGGTTCCCTGTCGGGGGGCAGCATTCTTCCCAGACGTTTCCGTGCGATGGTGGAGCGGTTTGCCGACAATCCGGCAGCACTGAAACAGGCGGGGATTGCCTATGCGACAGACCAGATTATTGATTTGATTGCAAATGGCGTTACCCATGTACACATTTACACGATGAATAAGCCGGATGTGGCAGGCGCTATTTTTAAGAATCTTTCTGAGATTTACCGGGCGGAATAATTATGAAGGCAGACAGGAAGGAAACTTTGCGGTATCTGGGATACCATGGACAGGAAATGGAAGAACAGACCATGCAGATGATAGAGGAAGTGGCAGCGGAGTTAGAGCATAGCAGTATGCCCAAAAGCATCTATCGGGAATATGGGTGTGAGGTAACAAAGGAAACGGTAACATTAGGCGGACTAGAGATTAAAAGCAGAAATCTTGCAGTGAATCTAAAGGGCTGTGAACGTGCAGTCCTATTGGCTGCGACAATCGGGCGCGGGGCGGATTTCATGGTTAAGAAATATTCTGTTTCCAATATGGCGAAGGCAGCGGTGGTTCAGGCAGCGGGAGCGGCGTGCATTGAAAGCTATGTGGATGAGATCGAAGAGATGATTCGCGTGGACGCCAAGAAGCGCGGGCTGTATCTGCGTCCCAGATTTAGTCCCGGATACGGTGATTTTGCACTGGATTACCAGAGAGATATTTTCCAGATATTAGAATGCAGTAAGCGGATTGGTGTTACGCTGACAGAGGGAAATCTGATGATGCCCTCCAAGTCTGTTACTGCGGTCATTGGGCTTACCACAAAGGAGCGGGAATCCTGCCAGATGGAGAAATGCAGCCTTTGTGTGAAGACGGATTGTGAGTTTCGCACGCACAGTTCAAAGAAGAAGGGAGAATGAGATGAGCTTTAGAGATGAGTTGGGAAAAAAGCTATTATTTTTTGATGGAGCTATGGGGACTATGCTTCAGGAACGCGGCCTTGAGTCCGGGGAATTGCCGGAAATCTGGAATGTGACGAAAGAAGAACAGATCCTTGAGATTCACAGCCAGTATCTGGCTGCGGGCTGCGATATTATTAAGGCGAATACATTTGGGATCAATCCCTTTAAGATGAAAGGGACAGGCTATACCTGTGAGGAATTGACGAAAAAGGGAATAGAGATTGTCAGGCGTGCCATAGAGGAGTCAGGGAGAAAGGCGTATGCAGCGCTTGATATTGGTTCATTGGGGAAATTGTTGGAGCCGTTGGGGGAGCTGTCTTTTGATGACGCCTATGAGGCATTTAAACCCATGTGTATTGCCGGAGCGCAATCAGGTGCAGACCTTTGTCTGATTGAGACCATGAACGATACGTATGAGATCAAGGCGGCGGTCCTTTCGGCGAAGGAGAATACATCCCTGCCGATTGTAGTGACTATGGTATTTGATGAGGATGGCAAGCTTTTGACCGGTGCGGACATGGAGGCGGCGGTTGCCATGTTAGAGGGGCTTAAGGTAGATGCGCTGGGCTTAAACTGTGGGTTTGGACCGGATGTGATGCGCAAATTCCTGCCACGCCTTAGGGAAGTCACTTCCTTACCTATCGTGTTAAATCCCAATGCGGGGCTTCCGGTGGTTGTGGACGGCAAGACCTCTTTTCATGTAGGTCCGGAGGAATTTTCCAGTATTATGAAAGAGATTGCCCTGGAAGGCGTTTCCGTTATGGGCGGCTGCTGCGGCACCACGCCGGCGCATATCCGCGCGCTGGTGGAAACATGCAGGGAAATCCCGGCGATGAAGCTAACAGACAAGCAGCGTTCCGTGGTATCTTCCTATACCCATGCGGTGGCGCTGGATGAGCGTCCGAAAATTATCGGGGAACGGATTAACCCTACCGGGAAATCGCGGTTCAAGCAGGCGCTAAGGGAACATGACCTGGAATACATTTACAAGGAGGCATTGGCGCAGCAGGATAAGGGAGCGCATATTCTCGACGTAAATGTCGGACTTCCGGAAATTGACGAGGTTCAGATGATGCGCGATGTTGTTACCGGGCTGCAGGGAATTACAGACCTGCCCCTGCAGATTGATACGTCAGATCCCGTGGCAATGGAGACGGCAATGCGCCTGTATAACGGCAAGCCTCTCCTAAATTCCGTCAATGGCAAACAGGAGTCAATGGACGCAGTATTTCCTCTGGCGGCGAAATACGGCGGCATGATCGTGTGCCTGACGCTGGACGAGAATGGAATCCCAAAGACGGCCAAGGGGCGGATTGAGATTGCAGAGAGAATCATTGCGGAAGCGGCGAAATACGGAATCGGAAAAAAGGATTTATTGATAGACACCCTGACGATGACCATCAGTACCGGACAGGAAAATGCGAAGATTACCCTGGATGCACTGTATCATGTACGCCATGTGCTTGGCGTGCATACGACATTGGGCGTGTCAAATATCTCTTTTGGATTGCCAAAGCGGGAGCATGTCAATACAGCATTTTTTACAATTGCATTGTCTAAGGGCTTAAGCGCCGGGATCATCAATCCAAACAGTGAGGCGATGATGGCGGCATACCATTCTTATTGTGCCTTAAACGGCAGCGACAGCCAGTGTGCAGATTACGTTGCAATTTATGCAGGCCAGGAAGGACAGGCAAAGCCCCAAACTGCCCAAACAGGGGAAATCAGCCTGTACGATGCAGTGGTGCGCGGACTTGCAGAAAGCGCTTACCAGGCGGCCAGAAAGGAGCTTCAGACGAAGGAGCCGCTGGCAGTTATTGATGGGGAACTGATTCCGGCGCTGGATAAGGTAGGGCAGGGGTTTGAGAAGAAGACCGTGTTTCTGCCACAGCTTTTGATGAGTGCAGATGCGGCAAAAGCGGGATTTGATGCGATTAAGGAGCATCTTTTGGCAAAGGGGGATACCTCCGCCTCCAAAGGGACCATTGTGATTGCCACAGTCAAAGGCGATATCCATGACATCGGCAAGAATATTGTAAAAGTCCTGCTGGAAAATTACGGATTCCAAGTGATTGATTTAGGGAAAGACGTTCCGCCAGAACTGGTAGTTGAGACCGCGAAGGAGCACCAGGTAAAGCTGGTGGGATTGAGCGCTCTTATGACGACGACAGTGGCGAATATGGAGGAGACCATAAAACTGCTCAAGCAGGAATTTCCAGCGTGCAAGGTAATGGTGGGAGGCGCGGTGCTGACCCAGACTTATGCGGATATGATAGGAGCAGATTTTTACTCGAAAGATGCTATGGGCTCTGTGCGGTATGCTAACGAGTTGTTTGGCGGATGATGATCGCACTGCCTGACAAATGATACAAGAACTCTCCAAAATTTTTTGAATATTATATTATGATACCAGTGCAAAAAGCCGTAGGTATCAAGTTACACTGTAATTAGAGATACCATCCACAGGTATCATTTTACACTATAATATTTCAGAAAGGAGTTGGAGAGTTTTGCATATTAATTGGGTTGTTTTTGGAATCATTATGGCATTCATTCTGCTGTTTCTTCTCTTGTGTCTTTTCAGAATACAGCGCCATAGACGTGCAAAATGCCGGGTCAGGCGGCGCAGTGACGAGGATAAGCTAAGGGACATCGACCAGGCGCTTGCGCCCTTTGGATTTGCTTATGACATGCGCAAGGATATTGTCTATTCCCGGAAGGATGCGTGGCAGAAGCAGTTCGGTTATGGAAAAATATATGATGAGATGGCTCCGGTTATGAATATGGTGATTCACAGCGAGCCAGTTTATTTTGAGTATGAAGGCAGAAGATGGATGATTGAGTTCTGGAAAGGCCAGTACGGGATCACTACTGGAGCGGAAGTAGGGATTTACGTAGAGAAGGAGCGGGAAGATGAGAAGGACCCGGAGGATGTATTTTATCAGTGTGTTTCGAAGGAGGAAGAACTTCCCATCACTATGGTTTTATACAAAAATGGAAAATGTATGTTTAGGAGGAGCAGGCAGCACTGGTGGCTCACCGGATTTTCTCTCGGGGAGTTTTCCTGGCCGGGAGAGCTGATGATGGAGGTATCTTTGACCTTTCCTGATTTTGCAATGATGGAGGCATTTTTGGAGGGATGTTACTATGCCGGTTACCAGCCGGAAGATTTCCGTATATGGTACAAACGGGTAAGCTTTTGGCTGTACCAGCCCAAAACCAGGCAGCCATCCAAATATGGAAAGGTATTTGGAAGGTACATTCAGTGGCAGAACCACCACAACTGCAAAATATATCAGAAGGTTACGAAGGATTTTGTGCGGACGGTTGACAAACTGGACTACCTTATGCAGGCATACCCCAGGATTTTTGGCATAATTATGAAAACAGGAAGAATTGCCTGGGGGAAAAAACGACATGAACTTAACCGAAAAGAGATTAAACAGGGCCTATGATGAGGCTTTTTGCGTTTCAATAAACAAAGGGAACAGGGTTGTTCTGATGAGTGACTGCCACAGAGGCATTGGCAACTGGGGAGACAATTTCCAACCTAATCAGAATTTGTTCTTTGCAGCACTGCAGTATTACAATTGCAGGAATTTCACCTATATTGAGCTGGGGGATGGGGATGAACTGTGGGAAAACCGTGATTTGCAGGAGATTGTGCGGACTCACAGCAACCAGTTTTGGATGATGGCAGAGTTCTATAAGAGGAAACATTTTTATATGATTTATGGTAATCATGACCGTAAAAAAGCAGGGAGGAAGTATTTTAAGACCTGTTGTCAGGATTATTATTGCGAGCCGGAGGATCAGAGAAAAAGTCTGTTTCCGAATATGAAGGTGCATGAGGCGATTCGGCTTTTAGACGTATCCAGTGGAAAAGAACTGTTTCTGGTGCATGGACATCAGGGAGATTTATGGAATGATATTTTGTGGAAAGTCACCCGCACACTGGTGCGCTATCTCTGGCGTCCGTTGGAGCTTGCAGGGTGCAATGATCCTACCAGTGCGGCGAAGAATTATCGCAGGAAGGAGAAAACGGAGAAGAGGCTTGCGGCGTGGGCGGATAGGCATCAGCGGATACTCGTTGCCGGGCACACCCACAGGTCTTCCTTTCCCCGTCCCGGGGAAGGGTATTATTTCAACGATGGAAGTTGTGTCCATCCCAGATGTATTACGGCGTTGGAGCTGGAATGTGGAGAAATTTCCCTGGTGAAATGGAGCATGAAGGTGCGGGAGGATAATCTGATTTATATTGGACGGGATGTGCTGGAAGGTCCCCAAAAACTGGTGGAGTATTGAGGAATTATAATATAAGTTATTTAAAAATTGTTGTGGATTATCGGTATTGCGAATAAATAGGAAATGGTTTATCATGATATGATAGATGAGGTGTGGAAATCTGATAAAGAACAGAAAAAAGACGAATAGACAAGAGAGTGAGAAATGAAACGATTAAAGATTTATGTATCAATGTTACTAGCTGTATGTATGGCATTTTCAACCTCGGTAGAAGCAGCTGTGAATGGGATGGGGGTAAAAGAGCAGGGGTCCATTAAAAAAGCTGCAGGCGGTGGAGGAGAATATGCCAAGGGACAGGCAATCATTTTATACCGGGAATCTGCAGCGGCCAGAACTTCTGTATTTGCAAACAGCCTTGGAGATGACATGCAGATAGGTGAGACCTATGTATTTGAGGATGCAGATGCACCAGTATCTGTTCAGGCAGCAAATAAATCCCGGTCTGTCAGGGCACAAACACTGAAAGTATCCCTAGTGAAGTCAGATTCTTATTCTACGGAGGAATTGATAAAAAAACTTAGTGCAAGAAAAGATATTCTTGCTGCGGAGCCAAACTACCGGATACATACCTTAGATCAGGGGCAGGATCCTTATCGCAGATTCCAGTGGGCGGTTGACAACCAGGGACAGAATAAAGGTACAGCAGGACTGGACATAAATATGGGACAGGAAATACCGGGGGCTTCCCCGGATGGGGAGGAATGTGTGATTGCCCTGGTGGATACCGGGATGGACTATACGCATGAGGATTTAAAAAATGTAGTATGGCAGAACCCGATTCAGACAAACCAGCTAAAGGGCGCTCACGGCTATGATTTCATCAATTATGATGCAGATCCTATGGACGACAATGGCCACGGTACACATTGTTCCGGTATCATGGCAGCCGAATGGAACAATACCGGAATCCGTGGTGTTGTAAATAATGATAAGATCAAAATCATGGCGCTTAAGATTCTGGATGGGGAGGGATATGGTTACGAAATGGAATCCGTTGGTGCCTATAACTATATTTACAAGGCGCAGCAGATGGGTATTAATGTTGTGGCGGTGAATAACTCCTGGGGAGGACTTGATGCTTTTGAATCGGTGATATTTGAAAAGCTGGTCGATCTTGTGGGTGAAAAAGGAGCCGTTTCTGTCTGTGCAGCAGGAAACGAAGCTGGCAACAATGATAATGTGGATAGCCTGCCGGCCACGCTTGACAGTGACTATATTATTTCCGTGGCGGCTTCCAATGAGAATGACGAACTGGCGGCGTATTCCAATTACGGCGCAGACTCTGTGGACCTTGCGGCTCCGGGTGCAGATATTCTTTCAAGTGTATCTTTCGATTGTTTTAATCCAGGAATTTACCAAGATAAAAGCAATATCTGCAGTTTGTTTGAGGACTTTTCGGATGGTAATTTGGTGCAGGACGTCACATCAGATGATGGGGATATTGTCTATGGATATGCGAGAGGCAGGGGTAAGGCAGCTATGGCTTTGGGTCTGTCGGATGAAGCTTATTTCGGTTTGCAGGGCAGCAATGAGAAAGCCCTAAAGTGGTCGATAGACGGAGCAAAAGCGGGAGATATTTATACCGTGTACTTCCCATATATGGCAGGAGCATCAGAGACAGACGTTCATGCAAGTATTATGGCAAAGGCAGTCGGACCAGATAAGGCAGACATTTCGGACGGTTCTGATGTGGAAGAAGATGATGGGTCTGTGCTGCTTCTGAGTGACGTTGAGATGCCGAAGGAAGGAAAGGTGGAAATAACGGATGCAATGACGTTGATGATGGAATCTATTGCAGGCGTTTATGTGGATAAGGGAAATTACTGGACCCATCTTTCTGGTTTTGCGCATGAAGGCGATCTCAAGACTAAGAAATATGCCGTTGCCGTATCCCTGATCGTCTCCCAGGATGGAAATTACGAGATTTATCTGGATAATATGGGTGTCAGCAAAGAGAATATAACGTCAGATCAATTCGGAAAATACGATTTCTATAATGGAACCTCCATGGCGGCACCGTATGTAACTGGTGCAGCGGCTGTGCTTGCTGCATCGTATCCGAAGGAGGATGCTTTGGATATAGTGGAGCGTATATTCGGATGTACGAGAAAGAGCAGCGCGTTGAACGGTAAGGTGGCAACTGGGGGTACGCTTGACCTTTCTAAGATTGGGACATCCAATATCTATTTAAAAAAAGTACTGATCGATAAGAATAAGAATATTCGGATCGAAGGAAGAGGACTGTCGGGTGCGTCAGTAACGGTAAACGGCAAAACAGCCAGGCCCAAATCGCAGAATCAGGAAGAAATTATCCTGGATGCTTCCGGTTTATGGAATAAAACTTTGGACATTGCAGTATCTGTCGGGGAGAAGGTAATGCACAAACAATGCTTTTTTGTGGGCGGCGCAGGTTTTTCGTTGACAGAGAGTGCAGTAGGGTATCTTGGCAAAGGCTGTACACTTTCAGATGGAGAATGGATCTATTATGTGGATGAGGATGGAGCTGTTTCTTACGGCATACCGGGGCAAAAGGATGAAATGGGAGACATTCTCTGGATGGATGGAATGTATGGCTATTCTACGGAATTGTTTGACGTGAATGAGGAGTTTATGGTTGGGGATACAACTATCTCAAATATATCTGAAATTGTCTGCCTGGATGGCAAGCTCTGGACAGTCTTAAAACTTGATATGAAGTATTCGGAGGAAAGGATTCTTGCCTGCTATGATACTGCTGGGGCAGAATGGAAGGCAGCGTCAAAGCTGCCGGAAAGGTTTGAGAATCTGGAGGGAATTTCTATCGCAGGTTATCAGGGAAAACTCTATCTTCTGGGTGGTATGGACAACGCGACCCTAGAGTTGCAGACATGTGTTATGAGGATGAATACGCAGACACTCAAATGGGAGGCAGCAGCGGCGCTTCCGGAGGCAAGGGCATTTGCCCATGCGGTGTCCACGGAAGATAAGCTGGTTCTGACGCTTGGGAAAAACAAGGATAATACCATTCCTTATAATATGGTGTTTGATGGAAAATCATGGAATGTTTCAAAAGCAGAGCTTAAGGGGATTTCAGAGGACGGCGTTTATGTTTACATTGACAAGAGCATGTATCTAAGGGCGGCCCGCTACTATACCGGTACCGTTGGCGCAGTCAAGGGAGGGCTTGTCTATACCGGAATGAAAGCGGAGAACCTGGGGGATACCTTTTTCTATCAATTGGCTTCCGACAAATATGAGGCATCAGGTTATGCCTTGGCGAATACGGGATTAAAGGATGTGTCAGTCACACAGGCTGCTGTTATGCAGGACAAATTATATGTATTGGCCAGCGATGATTCGAGAATTAACTTTTTTTCCATGCCGGTACAAAGTGCATGTGTAGAAGTATATTGTTCAGATTCAAAGGACGACGATGTAATAGATGGTGGTATTCTGACAGGGGTGCGGCATTATATGCCCGGAGATGTCATCTGTGTTACGCCTGAGCCGGAGGAAGGATTTTATGTAAAAGAATTTAAAGTAGATGGGAAAAAGGTGGCAAAAGGGGCGGATGGCAAGTATCAGTACCGTTCCCTGGTAAATGTGACAAAGGGCAGAATACCGGTATCTGTGAAATTTGGGGCGTATGTGACAGACATTCTGATGGATGAAACGGTAGACCTCTATCCGGGACAGTTTTATCCCTTAGAAGCCTCTGTTTTACCGTATTATGCAGATAACCAGAAGCTTATTTGGACTTCAAGCAAGCCGGGCATTGTTTCCGTGGACGAGGACGGCTGGGTGAGCGTATCGAAAAAAGCAAAACGGGGAAGCACTGCGGTAATTACAGTAACGGCGGCAGACAGGAAAAGTGTTAAGGCATCCTGTAAGGTCACGATAACATCCATGTCGCTTCCCTGGAAAGATGATATA
Source organism: uncultured Lachnospiraceae bacterium (assembly GCA_948688495.1). GTDB lineage: Bacteria > Bacillota > Clostridia > Lachnospirales > Lachnospiraceae > Petralouisia. Next base: position 25,194 of record CAPQSW010000028.1, read on the forward strand.
GCAAATTCTGGAAAATTGAAGTATAAAGTGACAGCGTCGTCTGCAAAGAAAAAGACGGTCACCTGTACCGGATTCTCAGATAAGGTGCAGCAGAAGGTGAAGATTCCAGAGACCATAAAAATAAACGGCTATACGTTCAAGGTGACGGCAATTGCCAAGAATGCCTTTGCAAAGAACAAAAAGATAAAGAGTGTGACAATTGGCAAAAATGTAACCTCCATCGGCCAGGGGGCATTCCAAAATTGTAAAATGCTCAAATCCGTGCAGATAAAAGGGACATCATTAAAAACAATCAATAAGAATGCATTCAAAGGTATTAGTAAGAAAGCGGTTGTCAGGGTTCCTAAGAAACAAAAAAGATCTTATACATCCAAACTGAAAAAAGCCGGATATTCTGGAAAAATAAAATGATAAAATAATCGCTGCGAAACACCTCTTTTCGTTTTACAACAGAAAAGGGGTGTTTTACATCATAATCCTTTTAGTATGGGAAATATGTTCCGAAAGAATAAATGAGAATGAGCAGAGCGCTCATTTGCCAGAAAATATGTGATTTAGGAAAGGAGACGGAACGTATGATGGCAATCAGCAGCGTGGCAGGCGCGAATAATAGTATGAAAGCAGGGGGGATTGGCAGCAATGTGCAGATGGATTCTGTCAGTAAAAGCATTCAAAAACAGATTGAAAATGCACAGAAGCATTTGCAGGATTTATCCTCCAATGAGGGTATGCCGTTAGAAGAAAAAATGAAAAAACGGCAGGAAATCCAACAGGAGATTACAAGTCTTAACCAGCAGTTAAGACAGCACCAGATTGAAATGAGAAAAGATCAGCAGTCTAAGGCAGCGTCCAGGGAGGACATGGCTGGCGGCGGTAAAAAGGCGGATACCGCAAACACGAATGGTAAAGGAAATGGCATGTCAAAGGCTGGCATGCAGGCAATGATTTCAGCGGATGCTTCCATGAAGCAGGCACAGGTGCAGGGCAGCGTTGCCACGCAGATGGAAGGAAAAGCCCATATTTTAGAGTCGGAGATTCGGGCAGATAAGGCAAGAGGTGCGAATGTAGAAAAGAAAGAAGAAGAACTTGCTGGGATTGAGGCAAGGGCTAAGGAGGCGCTTTCCGGGCAGATGTCTGCACTTGCAGAGGCAAACAAGACATTAAATGAGTCCGGGGAATCGGAAACGGACAACAAGACCAGCAAGGCAGAAGCAGGCAGTAAGACGGATGCTGCAGAGAAGAACAGCAAGACGGATGCTTCAGAGGAGGATAGCAAGACGGATGCTGCAGAGGAGGATAGCAAAGCGAATGCTGCAGAGGTTTCACAGCCAATAGAGCGAATATTTGTGGACGTCCGTTTATAGGGTTACAGTAATTAAGAGGGAATGGCCATCTTTACTCTCGGCAGAAATTTTCCCTTTGTGGGCCTGTGTCACAGCGCGTGCAATAGAAAGCCCGATGCCGTATCCACCGGTCTCGGAGTTCCGGGACTCGTCGGTCCGGTAGAAACGGTCAAAAAGGCGGGGAAGGCTTTCCGGTGAAATGGATTTTGCCGTATTATAGACCATAAACCGGATATTTTTTCCCCGCTTATCCAGGGTGACATGGATGGAACCTTGCGGCGGGGAATATTTCATTGCATTGTCCAGCAAAATGGAAAAGAGACGCCGGATGGAATCTTCATTCCCGTGATAAGACAGCAGGGGCGTAATCTTTGTGGAAAAATGTTTTTCCTGCATATTTGCGAGCACCTGAAAAGAGTCCGCCATTTCCGATGCCAGGTCAGAGATAGAGAAATCTGTATAGTTCAGTTTTTTTTTCGATTCTTCCATTTGGGACAGATATATCAGGCTGTTGGTCAGTTTCGTCAGCCGAAGGGTCTGTCTGCCTATACTTTTGCTCCATTCGTTCTCCCCATATTCCATTTCCAGTATTTCGCGGTTCGCGTCAATAATCGTAAGAGGCGTTTTAATCTCATGCCCTGCATCTGTGATAAATCTCCGCTGTTTTTCATAGCTCTCTGATACCGGTTTCATTACCAGCCGGGAGAATAAGAATACAAGAACAAATACAGAGAAAAGCCCGAGCAGGGATACCAGGATACTGCTAAAAAGAAAGGTGCCAAAGGTGGCAAGACTCCTTCTGCAGTCTACAAAGATAATAAGTGTCCCATCCGGGACAGATTTTTTGAGGTAACGATAAGAGGAAAGGAAACCGGACAGTTTTCGTTGTTTCCATATCCTGAGGGCATAGTCGGAGGCGTCTTTGCTGTCTATGGCGGCAACTTTTTCTATATTGGCAGAAAGCACGGAGCCGTCATTTGAAATAAGGACAGAAAAATACCGTGTCTCATAAGGCATTTCCGGGGACATATAAGAGGAATATGATCTCGGCTCTTTGGGAACCGGGAGATTATCTGCCTTGGGCGGGTGGTTTCGGGGAAATTCGCCATTATTTTCAGATAGGATATGTAGAACATGTTCAGCATCCTGCACAACTTTCTGGTAATTAATAATACTGATGCTTGCCATGATGATTGTCAGTACCAGCAGCATGGAGAGCATGGAAATCAGAATGAATTTATTTTGTAATTTACGGATCATGGCAGTACCTCCAGAAAATACCCGGCATTTCTTGCTGCTTTAATCTGTACGTTGGCTTGCAGGTTGGTCAGTTTCTTACGCAGGTAGGAGATATAGACCCAGACGACGTTGATTTCCACTTCGCTGTCATATCCCCAGATTCGTTCTAAGAACCGCTCGCTGGAAATTAATTGTCCAGGGTTTCCCATCAGCATTTCCAGCATTTGAAATTCTTTGTTGGCAAGCCGGAAGCTGCCGGTTGGGGAGGATAGTGTAAAGGAAGCCAGGTCCAAAGAAAGATTTCCCATATGCAGGAGGGAATTAACGGCATGCGTGCTTTCTCTGGTCATGGCGCGTATTCTTGCCAGCAGTTCTTTGGCAGCAAAAGGTTTGGTAAGGTAATCATTAGCTCCAGCGTCCAGTCCTTCCACTTTGTCGTCAATCTCAGATTTTGCTGTTAAAAGCAGTACCGGGATGGAATTGCCTTCCTGCCGGATTTTTCTAAGGACAGTCAGTCCGTCTATTTTGGGCATCATAATGTCAAGAATTACGCCATCATAGTTATTTCCGCCTAAATATGCCAGTGCGTCTTCCCCATCGTAAACCGCATCTACTGAGTAGTTGCTGCGCTCAAGGATGGTTGTCAGGGCACGTGACAGGTCTTTTTCGTCTTCCGCCAACAGTAATCGCATGTTTGCTCCCTCCTTAGGATAAATAATATCAGCAGTGATAAAAAAATACAAGTCTCTTGCCAATTTTTCCGTTGGGTGATAAGATGATGGAGAATTGCAAAAGACACGTAGGAGTTGACCTGATGAGAGACGAATTTGATTTGAAAGAAACATTTGACTATTACATAAAACATCTCTGGAATAGTATTTTTATTTTCTTTAAGTGGCTGACATTTTCATTGCTTTCCGGCGTTATCATCGGAAGTGCCGGGCTTTTGTTTCATTATTGTATGACATGGGCAAATGATACCAGGACCGATAATCCGGTTCTAATCCTTTTACTGCCGATTGCCGGGCTTGTAATTGTCGGCGCTTACCATTTACTTCATGATGAGAAGGATACGGGCACGAACCTTGTCCTTGCAGCGATTCACTCGGGAGAGAATATTCCGTTGAAGATGGCGCCTTTAATTTTTATCTCTACAGTTATGACGCATCTTTTTGGGGGTTCCGCCGGACGGGAGGGTGCGGCGCTGCAGCTTGGCGGAAGTATCGGCAACAGCCTGGGACGTTTGTTCCGGTTTGATGACAAAGACCAGCATATTATGATTATGTGCGGTATGAGTGCAGCATTTTCCGCGTTATTTGGGACGCCAATGGCTGCGGCCATTTTCTCTATGGAAGTGGTTAGTGTTGGGATTATGCATTATGCCGCGCTCGTTCCTTGCGTTGTCTCTGCACTGGTGGCGAAGGGAATTGCAGAACATTTTAAAGTCATGCCAGATCAGTTTATCCTGGAGCAAATACCAGAGTTTTCGCTGGCAACCGGCGTACAGATTGCCATTCTTGCCATGCTCTGCGCGGGAGTGAGCATTATTTTCTGTATGATGCTTCATCATGGGGAAGCATTGTATAAGAAATATATTGAGGATTCTTATCTCAGAATCTTTGCCGGGGGAACATTTATTGTAATTATGACGTTATTGGTGGGGTGTCAGGATTACAATGGTGCGGGAATGCCTATCATTGAACGCTGTTTTGAAAATGAATATGTTTCCTATGCATTTTTGCTAAAAATGCTGTTTACAGCGGTGACTTTGGGCTGTGGGTATAAGGGCGGTGAGATTGTGCCTTCCTTTGTAGTGGGGGCAACGTTTGGCTGCCTGTTTGGGAATCTCATCGGTTTTTCACCAGCGCTTTGTACTGCGGTAGGGATGGGGGCCGTGTTCTGTGGTGTTACCAATTGTCCCATTACCTCCCTGTTGATTTGTTTTGAAATGTTTGGCTATGCGGGCATGCCGTATTTCCTTTTGGCTGTCGCTTTAAGCTATATGTTATCTGGATATTACGGATTGTACCGCACCCAGAAAATTGTATATTCCAAGTACAAGACGGAGTTTATCAACCGTCGGACACATTAGCATATTTTTGTTTTGGTAGATAATTTCCTCTTGCAAGACAGATGGCAGAATGTTAAAATATTGACAAATGAAAAGGAGCGAGGTAAATACGATGTATGCAGATGAAAATGTGATTAGAATCAAACATGATGTACTTTATGAAGTGGCAAAACTGGCGTTTGCTGGAGAATTAGAATCAGGGAGGGATCATATCGCACTTGAGCTGATTCCTGGACCGACGCCACAGTTTCGTTGCTGTATCTACAAAGAGAGAGAGATTATCCGGCAGAGGGTTCGTCTTGCCGAGGGCAAGGCGCCAGGGCCTGAGGACGATGGAAATGTAATTCAGGTTATCAGTTCTGCCTGTGAGGATTGTCCGATTTCCAGTTATACGGTCACGGAGAATTGTCAGAACTGTATCGGTAAGGCGTGTATCAATGCCTGCAAATTTGGCGCAATAAGGATGGGAAGGCACCGTTCCCACATTGATGCTTCCAAGTGTAAGGAATGTGGCAAGTGTGCAGATGCATGTCCATATAATGCAATTGCCCATCTAAAGAGACCATGCAAGTATAGTTGTCCGGTGGATGCTATTACATACGATGAGAATGGAATCTCCATTATTGACAAGGAAAAATGCATCCGTTGCGGCAAGTGTATCCATAGCTGTCCATTTGGAGCAATCGGTTCAAAGACATATATCGTGGATGTTATAGAGGCGTTGAAGTCAGGAAAGAAAGTATATGCAATGGCGGCTCCGGCAACTGAGGGACAGTTTGGCAGGGATATTACGATGGCAAGCTGGAAAATTGCCATGAAAGAGCTGGGATTTGATGATTTCTATGATGTAGGTCTTGGCGGTGACATGACGGCGGCCTATGAGGCAGAGGAGTGGGCGGAAGCATATAAGGAAGGCAAAAAGAAAGTGACATCCTGCTGTCCGGCATTTGTTAATATGGTACGTCTGCATTATCCGCAGTTGGCAGAATGCGTGTCCACGACCGTATCTCCAATGTGTGCAGTGTCACGTCTGATAAAGGCGAAAGAACCGGATGCCGTAACTGTATTTATCGGACCCTGCCTTGCGAAGAAATCAGAGGTTGTAGACCAGCAGATTCCGGGCAATGCAGATTATGTGCTGACCTACAGCGAGCTGCGCGCTATTATGCGTGCGAAGGGTGTCGCATTGCAGCCGTGTGGGAATGATGATCAGATTGCTTCTACTTATGGAAAGCGTTTTGCAAACTCTGGCGGGGTTACCGAGGCTGTACTGCAGAGTCTGAAGGAGTCTGGAGAAGATATTGATGCAAAGGTATACAGGGCAAACGGAGCAGCAGAGTGTAAGAAGGCTCTTCTTCTGCTTCGGGCAGCAAAGCTTCCAGAAGATTTTGTGGAGGGTATGATTTGCGACGGCGGCTGTGTTGGCGGACCTAGTGCATTTAAGGATCAGATGAAGTTTAAGAAAGACAGGGATGAGTTGATTTTACAGGCGGATAACCGTGAAATCCATGAGAACCTGGAAGACTATGATATGGAGAGCTTTTCCATGCATCGGGAATAAGATAAGAGCTTTTGGGATGGCCGAGTTATTCGGTCATCCTTTTTTCTTGACAAATATATCGTCTTCTGATATATTATATATCGGAAGACGATATATTTTTGCGCGGTATATTGGAGATTGTATGACAGGCCGTGTAATTGTGAGAAGCATGCGGAATGGGGAGGTGTTTTTTTGGCAGAGAAGCAGACAGCAATGACAGAGGCAGTTTATTATATTCTATTGTCCCTGCAGAAACCGAATCATGGATACGGGATTATTCAGGATACGATGGATTTGACAGCTGGAAGGCTGGAGCTTGGAGCAGGGACTTTATATGGAGCCATCAATACTTTGCTGGATAAGGAATGGATTCGGCTGTACAGTGAGGATAAGCAGTCTAGGAAGAAAAAACAGTATATTATCACAGAAGATGGGAAGTGGATGCTCAGGCAGGAAATGAAGCGGCTGAATGAATTGCTGGAAAATGGAAAACGGATGCTTGGGCAGGAAATAATTTCGGAAGAAGCGGTGAAGATGGAGGTGGAGCCACAAGAAGATGCGTTTAAGCAGGAAACAACCGTTACAGCAGGGGCTGGGAAAGGAGTGGCAAATGAAGAAGTTCAGGTTGTATTTTGACAAGGATAAAGAAGAAAAATGGTTGAACGAGATGAGCCAGCAGGGATGGGCGATGGTAGAGTTTTTTGCAGGACTCTATTGTTTTAGTCCTTGTGAGCCGGGAGAGTACATTTACCGCATCGATATGCCGGAAGAAATCGGCAGAACGCCTATTTGGTATAAGAACGGGGAATACATAGAGCTGGTGGAGGAGACAGGGGCTGAATATGTCTGTCGGTGGGGCTGGTGGATGATTTTCCGCAAAGAAGCCGCTAAAGGAGCGTTTGAGCTGTATACGGATGTGGAATCACAGATTGCTTTGTATCGTAGGATACGCAGGGCATTTCTGATAATTGGAATGCTTGAATTTTCACTTGCAATGCAGAATACCGGGAATATAGTGCATTTCTGGATTGGCAGGAACGTCTGGGATACTCTTAGTGGTGCCGATTTGCTTCTTTTTGCCGGATTGGTTTTTATATATTTTGTTACAATTGGTTTTTTCTGTATGGCAGTAAAGCTGACCAGGAAAATGCAAAGACTTAGGGAGTAAAGT
>CAPQSW010000028.1:32567-43272 GCA_948688495.1 uncultured Lachnospiraceae bacterium
AAATTATATTATTGTATTAAGTAAATAGTACAAAAAGCGAGGATAATCTATGAAAGAATTGTTGAAAGTACAGAATTTGAGGAAAACTTTTAAGATTTCTGCCAAGCAGCAGAAGATTGAGAGGACAAAGCAGCGTTTGAAGGTGGCAGTGGATGACCTGAGTTTTACGGCTTATGAGGGTGAGGTATTTGGTCTGCTTGGGCCGAACGGTGCAGGTAAGACGACGACACTGCGCATCATGTCTGCGCTGGTGAAGCCGGACAAGGGGGATGTTCTGGTGGATGGAGCCAGTGTGGTGAAGAATCCTGAAGAAGTCCGTGGGAAGATTGGGTTTCTTACCAGTGAGTTGAAGCTGGAGGAATTTTTCACACCGAATTATCTGTTTCAATTTTTTTCAGAGCTGCACGGTGTAGATAAGGCAGTGGCGGAGACAAGAAAGCAGAATTTATTTGAAAAATTTGGAATCACAAAATTTGCCGAGGTGAAGGTCGGCGATCTGTCTACTGGAATGAAGCAGAAAATATCGTTAGTGATTTCCATTGTACATGATCCAGACATTATTATTTTTGATGAGCCTACCAATGGACTGGATGTGTTGACTGCAAAGGTAGTGACGGATTTCCTTTTGGAGTTGAAAGGACAGGGGAAAACGATCGTGGTGTCTACACATATTTTCAGTCTGATTGAGAAAATATGTGACCGGGTAGGGGTCATTATAGATGGGAAAATGGCAGTCTGTGATACATTGGACAATCTTACCGCAGAGAAGCCGCTGGAAGAAAAGTTCTTTGATATTTTTGCAGAAAGAGCAGGTGGGATAGATGAAAAATAGTATATTGACAATTATGAAAAAGGAATTTGTACGGTTTTTTACAGACAGAAGAATGGTGTTGACAACTGTGATTATGCCGGGGCTCATGATTTACCTGTTGTATTCTTTCATGGGAAGCGGGCTTGCATCCCAGTTTGAGACAGATGAAGATTATGTTTCCAATGTTTATGCGGTGGATTTGCCGGAAAGTGTTCGGGCAATGGAGGAGGGAGCTCCTGTTGAATTTACGCAAGTTTCCGCGGAGGATGTGGATAAATCACTGGATGCGCTGGAAAATGGGGAGGCTGGATTTGATCTGCTTGCTGTGTTCCCAAAAGACTTTGACGCGCAGGTGGCAGCTTATGATGTGGCTGCGGGAGGAGAAGCCCCTGCAGTTAAGCTTTATTACAATTCTACCGACAGTGATTCCCAGTCATCTTATCATGTGATGACTGGACTGCTGGATACTTATGAATCTGCACTTGCTAACAAATTTGACGTAAACCCAGGGGAGGATACGTACGATTTGGCAACAGAAGAAGATATGTCTGCGCAAATTTTTTCCATGATGGTGCCGATGCTGATGATGGTATTTTTGTTCAGCGGCTGCATGGCAGTAGCGCCGGAATCCATTGCAGGGGAAAAGGAACGTGGGACAATCGCAACGCTTCTTGTTACCCCGATGAAGCGCAGCCATCTGGCGATTGGAAAGATTATCAGTTTAAGTGCGATTGCTATTTTGAGCGGCCTGTCCAGCTTTCTGGGAACGATGCTCTCTCTGCCTAAGATGATGGGAGATATGGAGGGTGTGAATGCGAATGTATATAAAATGACAGACTATATCCTGGTTCTTCTGGTGGTCTTGTCAACGGTGCTGGTAATTATCACACTGGTGTCCATTATCTCTGCATTTGCAAGAAATGTTAAGGAGGCGACCGGATGGGTGACGCCGGTCATGATTATTTCCATGCTTCTGGGTGTGACTTCCATGGTGGAGAGCCTTTGTATGACAGATCCAGTATGGTTTTTGATCCCGCTGTATAACAGTGCACAGAGTATGAACGGTATTTTCTCCATGGATGTCAATGTGGTGAATATTGTAGTCACCGTAGTGTCAAATGTCTGCTATGCCGGAATTGGAGTGTTTGTGCTTGCGAAGATGTTTGACAGTGAGAAAGTGATGTTTTCTAAGTAGTGATAGTAAAAGTTCAGTCTACGCCATTCGCAAAAATAAAAAAGTAGTGAAATTTTGGCAGTCTTGTGTTATAGTAATTAGGTCATAAAACATTTCCCCCACCTCAGGTGGGGGATTAATGGGTTATCGGATGTATAAGTAAATTCTCGTATAAATTATTTATTCGGAACAGGGGGAAGATGAAATGGGATTATTCGTTGATGATACAAAAGTGAAGCAGATTGTAATGCGTGCAGGGCAGATTGCCATGAAGGAGGCAAAACACTGCGCAGTTTATACAAAAGGCAGGGCAGATTTTGTCACGCAGGCAGATTTAAGTATTCAGGCATTTATAAAGGAATCTTTAAGGGAGGAATATCCTGATATTGGATTTCAGGGAGAAGAAGACGATGACAATCGTTGTGCAGATGGGATACGATGGATCTTAGATCCCATTGATGGAACAACAAACTATATATATAATTATAATCATTCGGCAATATCGTTAGCCTTGAGGAGTGGAACCAAAACTGCATTTGGAGTGATCTATAATCCATTTACAGACGAAATGTTTTCTGCAAAATCTGGGGAAGGGGCTTTTTTGAATGATTTGCCAATCCATGTCAACGAAGCGGACTCTTTAGAGGCTGCGCTTGTTGCAGTTGGGACGTCACCGTATTACAAAGAGCTTGCGCCTGAAGTTTTCCGAAAGATTGAAACGATATACAGCCGCAGTTTAGATATTCGCCGCACGGGTTCTGCCGCACTGGATTTGGCGTATGTTGCCTGTGGAAGACAGGATGCATATTTTGAATACCGGCTCAAGCCCTGGGATTATGCGGCTGGGAATTTGATTGTAATGGAGGCCGGCGGAGTTGTAAACAGCATTCAGGAAGATACCATTTCTTATGAGCAGACGTCTGATATTGTTGCCTGTACGAATGAAGGACTGATGGAGGAAATGTTATCTATATTAAATTTAAATAAAGGAGAATCACAATGAGTAAGGTACGAACAAGATATGCACCAAGTCCAACAGGGAAAATGCACGTGGGAAATCTCCGCTCTGCATTGTATGAATTTTTGATTGCCAAGCACGCAGGCGGGGATTTTATGCTCAGGATAGAGGATACGGACCAGGAGCGTTTTGTGGAGGGCGCCACAGATATTATTTACCGCACATTAGACAGTGCGGGGTTAAAGCATGATGAAGGTCCGGACAAGGATGGCGGTTTTGGCCCGTACGTGCAAAGTGAGCGCATGAAAAGCGGAATCTACATGGAACATGCCAAGATGCTGGTGGAGCGCGGTGAGGCTTATTACTGTTTCTGTGATAAGGAGCGTTTGGATACGCTCAAGACAGAGGTTGTGGAGGGTAAGGATATTCTGATGTATGACAAGCACTGTCTTTCCCTATCCAAAGAAGAAGTTGAGGCTAATCTTGCAGCAGGCAAACCCTTTGTTATCCGCCAGAATATTCCAAATGAAGGTACGACGACTTTCCATGATGAATTATATGGGGACATCAGCGTGGAGAATGCAGAGCTTGATGACATGATACTGATAAAATCTGACGGCTATCCCACCTATAATTTTGCAAATGTGGTGGATGACCATACCATGAATATTACCCATGTGGTGCGGGGAAATGAATATCTGTCTTCCGCGCCCAAATACCAGCGCCTGTATGATGCTTTTGGCTGGAAGTCGCCGGTATACATCCATCTTCCTCTGATTACGGACGAGAATCACAAGAAATTGTCAAAGCGCAGCGGACATGCTTCTTTTGAAGATTTGATTGAACAGGGGTTTTTAACGGATGCCGTTGTGAACTATATTGCGCTTTTGGGCTGGAGTCCAGAGGATAACCGGGAGATTTTTACGTTGGAGGAATTGATTCAGGAATTTGACTATCACAGAATCAGCAAATCCCCGGCGGTCTTCGATATTGTGAAATTAAAATGGATGAATGGGGAATACCTAAAGGCTATGGACTTTGACGAGTTTTATGAGATGGCAGAGCCATATCTGAAAAAAAATATTACGAAAGATTATGACCTTAGGAAGATTGCAGCGATGGTCAAGACCAGGATTGAGATTTTTCCAGATATTGCAGAACATATTGACTTCTTTGAAGCTGTGCCTGAGTATGACAGTTCCATGTATGCCCATAAGAAAATGAAAACGACACCGGAGACATCGTTAGAGGTGCTAAAGGAGTTGCTGCCTGTTTTGGAAAAGCAGGAAGATTACTCGAACGATGCGCTGTATGAGACGCTCTGCCAATATGTGAAAGACAAGGGCTGTAAAAACGGTTATGTTATGTGGCCGGTGCGTACCGCAGTCTCCGGCAAGCAGATGACGCCGGGCGGTGCTACGGAGCTTATGGAAGTGCTGGGTAAGGAGGAATCCCTGTCGAGAATCCGGGAAGGCATTACAAAGCTGGAAATGTAAAAAGCATGTCTTTAAATTTATTATAGTTAACAAATGTTGAGGGGTGTATTGCGAGACCAGTATGGCCGTAGTTCACGGGTATGAAGGTCTCGCAATAGTAAAAAGTTTATGTGCAAACCTCTGCCCTATCTCGTCTACACCTTTAAAATCTAATATGACTTTCTCAAATTTATCAAAACCGAAATATAATCTTTTTGCCTGCGAACGTGAGTAGGACGCGATGGATGTGGTATAATGTTAAAATTAGAACTTTAAACTACAAAAAATAAAAATGGAGGATTTTTACATTATGGAATATATCTTTGATAGGTCTCAAAGTGAGGCTATTAGGCACTTTAAAGGAGCTTGCTTGTGCATAGCTGGACCTGGCAGTGGGTAAAACCACCGTTATCACACATCGAACTCGTAATTTGATAGTAAGGGAAGGGGTTGACCCTTCTCGTATTCTTGTTATTACATTTACCAGGGCGGCAGCAGGGGAGATGAAGGAGCGTTTTAGGCGGCTGATGGGAAGTAAGAAATATCCGGTCACGTTTGGAACTTTTCATGCTGTCTTTTTTCAGATACTGAAACATGCCTACGGTTTTCACAGTGGCAACATAGTAAAGGAAGAACAGCGCTTACAGTTCATGCGTGAGATTATAAAAAGAATGCATCTGGAATATGAAGATGAAAATGAATTTATCGGTGAGCTGTTGGGGGAAATCGGCCTGGTAAAAAATACAGGAATCCCACTGGAACATTATTATTCCAGAAATTGTGCCAAAGAGGTGTTTGAACAGATCTACCGGGCATATGATGACAGGATGCGAAAGGCCCGGCTGATAGACTTTGACGACATGTTAGTTTACTGCCATGAGCTGTTTGAACAGCGGAAGGATATATTGTCGGCATGGCAGCGGAAATTCCAATACATTCTCATTGACGAGTTTCAGGACGTCAATAAAATTCAGTTTGAAATTATAAAAATGCTTGCTTTACCTGAGAATAATTTATTTGCGGTGGGGGATGACGACCAGTCCATCTACCGTTTCCGGGGAGCGAAACCGGAGCTGATGCTGGGGTTTCGGACTGCTTATCCTCAGGCAAAACAGGTATTTTTGGATATCAATTACCGTTCGCCAGAACAAATCGTGCAGACTTCCATGCAATTGATTTCACATAACACCCAGCGGTTTGAGAAAAAGATTTCAGCGATTCCTGACAATGGGAGCGACCGGGGAATGCAGAGGGCAGGGAACGTATCTTATTATCTATGGAAAGGGCAGAAGGAAGAAGGGAGAGCTATTATTGAAAAGATTCTTGCGCTCCACGAGGCGGGGTATACATATAATGATTGTGCGGTATTGTTCCGTACGAATACACAGCCTAGAATATTTATGTCCCAGTTGATGGCATACAACATCCCGTTCCGCACGCGGGATAATATACCGAATCTCTTTGAGCACTGGATTACCCGGGATATTTTAACTTATATACGCCTGGCAATGGGAAGCCGCAGCCGGAAAGATGTGCTGGCGGTTATGAATCGTCCCAACCGCTATATTTCCAGAGAGAGTTTAGAGGAGGAGACTGTAGCATTTGATGTGTGGGCGGATTATTTTTATGACAAGAATCAGCACTGGGTAGCAGAACGGATTGAGCAGCTTGAGGCGGATTTGCGGGTACTAAGCCGTCTGGGTCCGTTTGCGGCAATAAATTATATCCGTATGGGAATCGGGTATGAGGAATATTTGAGGGAATATGCTGCTTACCGATGCATTAGTGCAGATAACTTAATCGAAATTTTAGATGAGCTGCAGAATGGAGCCAAAGATTTCCGGGATTATGAGGCATGGTTTTTGCATATGGAAGAATATACCAAGGAGCTCAAGATGCAGAAGAAACAGCAGGAATTGCTTAAGGACTGTATCTCCCTTTCTACATTCCACAGTGCAAAAGGGCTGGAATTTCCGATTGTACATATACTGGATGTTAATGAAGAACTGATGCCCTATAAAAAAGCAACGCTCGATGCAGATATACAGGAGGAGCGGCGAATGTTCTATGTGGGGATTACCCGTACCAGGCAGGAACTTCATATACACAGTGTGCAGAAATATAATGGAAGAGAGCTGGATGTATCCAGGTTTGTGGAAGAAATGAGTAATGGGAGGACCTAGTCCTCCCACTCAGCTTCATCCAGCAGTTCTTCAAAAACTTCTATTACGGCTTCGTATTCGTCGTCGTCTTCGATATTTTCCAGAGAAGGATTTCCATCTTCATCCTCGAAATAGCGGTAAATAAATACTCCTGCCTCGTCACTGTCGTCCTCATCTTCGTCTTCCGGCATTAAGACGATGTAATTCTGGTCCTCCAATTCAAAGATGGTAAGAATCTTACACTCGACTTCTAAACCGTCGTCTAAACTCAGTGTGACGCGAAGATCTTCCATATCGTCTTCGTCTGCATTTGTCAGAATATTATCTGGATCGTTATTCATGGCAGTACCTCACTTTCTAAATTATATAATTGCCTGGATATAGATTTCAGGATGCTTTACAAGATCAATGCACTCGCCTGTCATAAGGCGTATGAGTGGACGGGAATGGTGTACCGTATTGTTCATAATTACCGTTCCGGTCATGCCGTCGCTCAACAATACGCTGTTGCCCACATAAGTATCGAGAATGCGTGTCATAAAGGTGATAATAAACTCAGTTCCATACTTCTCCAGCCCATCCCGCTCAAAAGTTGCAATTACCTCAAAGGGACAATGGCCTTTGCGGTAAGGACGGTTGGATGTCATCGCGTCGTAGACATCGGCAATTGCGATGATTTTGGCGAAATCGGGAATTTCGTCGCCCTTTAATCCTGATGGGTATCCGCTTCCGTCACAACGTTCATGGTGCATCAGCGCTGCCTGCTGGATGCGTTCATCTAAATCCTGGCTGGCAAGAACCTCTGCGCCGTTGGCCGCGTGTTTTTTGACTTCCTCATATTCTTTGGGGGTGAGGGAGGAAGGTTTTAAGAGGATATTGGGGTCTATGGTACATTTTCCAATATCGTGGAGAAGCCCTGCAAGGGTGAGCACATCCAGATCATCTTCAGAAAATTCCATCCATTCTCCCATCATGCGGGCAATTAATGCAACATTGATACTGTGTGCAAACGTGGTATCGTCAATCTGGCGCATATTGTGCAACATGTCAAAGATGGAGAGAGAAGTCAGCCGGTTAGAATACAGGGTGCTTACCTGGTCGATGAGTGATCGGGATTCCACCGGGATATTTTCGTTCAATAAGTCACTAAAAGAAGATTCCAGATAACGGGATTTTTTATTGAAATCTACTTTGAAGTTGTGAAATTCCGGACTTTTGCGGACTTTCTGGGAATAAGAAACAGAATCATTCGGGTTTGCCCCGTTAGATTCTTTCGCTATATCGTCAGGTTCTTCAATATTCACCCACTCAATACCATAAAATTCTAAGCGGGAAACCTGCTGTGCTGTTAAAAGAGTATGGGCAGAGAGTATCATCTGTCCGTTCTTGGTGTATACAGGGGTGGCAGTATATGCTCCTGTCTGAATGTCTTTGGTTGCTGTTTTAATCATATGAAGTTCCTCTTTTCCTTCGCGTATATTACCGTAACTGTTTCGGATCCCAGGTTACAGATCGTCTTTTGTATAGAATACCATAATTGAAATGAAAATTCCACCATTATCCATGAATTGTTTCATAAATTGGTGATAAAAAACCTTTCCAAATGCCATATGAATTGTTATAATACTTATAACATTACAATCAGGGAACAGGAAACAGAGATTTAACAGACAGCATAGGAGGAGCATATGAGTTTTCAAATCTGTACCGGAATCCAGGAACAAGCAGGTGTAACAAAACAGGGGAACATCATTTTATTTTCCATTCAGGCGCCACAGGGAGCCAAGTGTGAGCTGATATTGTATCCCAGAGACAATGGAACGGTTTCGAAAATTCCTATGAAAGCGGAAGATAATAGGAAAACTCTGTATACTGTCGGGGTACAGGGGCTGGATTGGGAGAAGTATGACTATAATTTTGAGGTGGACACAAAAGAAGTGGCTGACCCATATGCACGTAGAATTACTGGACGTGAAATCTGGGGCGATGAGAGGCGCAGGCCGTTTCGGTGGCGGTCTATGCCGTTTATGCCTGAACGGGAGAAGAAGCGCAGGGCGCAGGAAGAAGCAGAACGGGCAGGCGTTGGGGGTGTAGCACAGCAGGACAAAAGAGGAATAAAAGTTAAAAGTTCTTTTTATTTTCCAACATTTGATTGGAAGAAAGATAAGTTTCCACAGGTCCCCAAGGAAGACATGGTGATCTATAAGCTTCACGTGCGAGGGTTTTCCATGGGAATGCGGAATGATAATTCAAAACGGGGGACGGTGGGAGCCATTGAGCACCGATTGGGGGATCTAAAGAAGCTGGGGGTTACCACGTTATTGTTTATGCCTCTATATGAGTTTGAAGAATTTCTTGTATTGGATGAGAATAAAGAAAGAGAGAATCCCAAAGCGCAGATTAACTACTGGGGCTATGCTGCAGGTAATTATTTTGCACCAAAGGCATCTTTTTTAAAGGAGAATAATCCAGATGAGCTAAAGCGTCTGATTTTGAAGATGCATCAGAAGAATATGGAGTGTATTTTGGAATTTTATTTTCCACAGAAGATAAATCCACATTTAATAATAGATATTCTTCACTTTTGGCATAAGGAATATCATGTGGATGGTTTTCGTATTATTGGCAATCATGTGGGGGCACATTTGGCAGCGCTGGATCCAAGGCTTGATGGCTGTAAGCTGTTTTTTGATGGATTTCCTGAGGAAATGGCACGGGATAAGAAGCGATTCGGGCCCGAGTTGTATGTCTATAATGAAAGTTTTCTCTATGAAGTCCGTAAAATATTAAATCATCAGGGTGGAAATATCTATGAGTTTGCCTGCCAGATGCGCAGGCAGCAGGAACGGCAGGGGTTTGTGAACTTTGTCGCTGAGAATAATGGATTTACGCTTTGGGATGTCTTTTCCTACGAGTATAAGCATAATGAATTAAATGAGCAGAATAACCGGGACGGGAATCCTTTTAATTATAGTACGAATTGTGGACAGGAAGGCTTTAGCCGCAAACGTCCGGTGCTGGATTTGCGTAAACGCCAGGTCAGGAATGCGCTGGCAGTATTGTTTTTTGCGCAGGGGATCCCAATGCTTTGGATGGGAGATGAGTGTGGAAATTCCCAGGCTGGGAATAACAATGCCTATTGCCAGGACAATGAAATTGGCTGGAAAGATTGGAAGAACAGCCTGACAAGCAGACAGATTACCGATTATGTCAGGGGGCTTGCGAAACTGAGAAAGAATTATTCCATGCTGCGCAGCCCGAATCCTTACCAGATGATGGACTATGCCGGTCATGGATGTCCGGATTTGTCTTATCACAGTGATGGCGGGTGGCGGATAGATTTTGACATGAACCGCAGTTTTATTGGTATGTTTTATGCAGGGGAATATGTGCATATCCGGGAAAGTATCTATATAGCATATAACTTTCAATATGTGACGCAGAAGTTTGCACTTCCTGCCAATATGGAGTGGAAGCTATTGTTAGACACCTCGCTGGAGGAGCCGATACTTGAGGAACCCAAAATGGTAGGGAGAGTACAGGAATTTCGGGTGAGGGAACAGTCCATCTGCCTTTTGTCCGGCAAGCCTATCCGTGGACGGGAAAGAGGAGAGGGCATATAGAATTTGAGGAATAAACGATTGTCAGGAGGAAAGGATGGAAGATAGAGAGGAAGCTTTTGGAATCAGCGGATTTACATTGAAGTGTATTGCAATGGTATGTATGCTGATTGATCATACAGGGGCAGTTCTGTTTCCGCAGTACAGGGTTTTGCGGATAATTGGAAGACTGGCCTTTCCCATTTATTGTTTTCTTCTTGTCGAAGGGGCAATGCATACAAAGGACATCCGTAAATATGAGCTGCGTCTGCTTGGATTCGCCCTGCTGTCAGAAATTCCTTTTGACCTTGCATTCCGTGGGGGTCTGTTCCGGATGGATCACCAGAATGTATTTTTTACACTGTTTCTTGGAGTTGTGGCCGTTGATATGGCGAAACAGTGTAAGAATAAATTATATGTTGCTTTAATTTTTATGATGATGATTATATTGGCGGAGTTTTTGAATACAGATTATGGCGGAAAAGGAGTTGTATTCATATTGAAATAAGAGTTTTCAATATGATAC
>CAPQSW010000029.1:0-21148 GCA_948688495.1 uncultured Lachnospiraceae bacterium
AAACCAGAAGCGTTTATGGATAGGAAAAGGAGGAAGTGTGAAGCAATGAATGTAAAAAAACTAATTTGTCTTGGGTTGGCGGCAGCCCTTGCCTGTCAATCTATGCCGGCCATGGCGGCCTCTTTGCAGGAAACTGCGGAGGTATCGATTCAAGAAAAGGAAATCCAAACGGCAGCGTCTTCTGCAAAGTCAAATGAATTTTATTCATTCGAAATAGAAGGCACTGTTTTGGTAAGATGTAAGGACACGGGACCGAGTGGTACTCTTCGTGCGGATCATGTTGATATCCCGGAAGGAGTCACGTCCATTGCTGGCGGAGCGTTTGAACATTGTTCGTATCTTGGAAGCGTTACCATTCCGGAAGGGGTTGTCAGTATCGAGGAAGATGCATTTAAGGGCTGCTATTGGCTATGGGACGTCACAGTTCCAGAAAGCGTTACCAGCATAGGGAAGAATGCGTTTAATAAACGGTTAACTGTGGTATGCCCTGAAATAATATTGACTGTGAAAAAGGGCAGTTATGCGGAACATTATGCGAACTATGAGGCTCATTGGCCAATGCATTATTACTATGAGGGGAATGATGAATTGCAACATCCGATGAGTGAGTTTGAAAAAGAAAACTTATGGGCAAAGCAGCCGGCGTCTCTTGGATCAGATGGAATAGGAGTCTATAGGTGCGGGCTGCAAAACCATGTGGGCGATGTTATTAAGGAGGTCGTTATCTACGCTCCCAAAACTATTAAACTTGCCAAAGAGTCTTATGTCTATAATGGCAAAAACCACAAGCCCTCTGTTACTGTAAAAGACCGCAAAGGAAACGTATTAAGCCCTGAATCAGACTATACGGTATCTTATCCTAAAGCTGCAAAGAATGTAGGCAGTTACACCGTGACGGTCAACTTCAAAGGAAAGTATGAAGGCTCCGTAAATAAGACGTTTTCCATACTCCCCAAGAATGTTTCCATCGCCAGACTGCAGGCAAAGAAAAAAGGATTTTCCGTAAAATGGAAGAAGCAGACGGTGCAGACGGCAGGCTACGAGGTAGCTTACTCCACCAGCGCCAAATTCCCGAAGAAGAACACGAAAATTGCGACCGTTAAGAGGAATAAAACCGTATCAACAAACGTATCTAAGTGTAAAGCGGGAAAAAGGTATTATGTGCGGATACGGGCTTACCAGACCGTAAAGGGGAAGAAATATGTTTCCGGCTGGTCAAAGGCAAAGAGCGTGGTTGCAAAAAAATAGTAATTGATTCTTTTCCCTCGACTGCCACAGGGTATAGTCGAGGGAATCTTCATTGTTGCCCTTATCAAATTTTACTTTATTCCCTGTTTACTATTGCGGTACTGCATAGGCGTCATATCGTATTTCTTCTTGAACAAACGATTGAAATGCTCCACATTCTGGTAACCAACGCTGTCCGCAATACTCTCCACCGTCATGTTGGTATTTTTGAGCAGCGTCCGTGCCTTTTTCATGCGTACATTTTTCACAATCTCCCCATATGTCTTGCCAGATTTTTCCCTAATATATTTTGATAAGTAAGGTTTGGACAAATGCAGCCTATCCGCCAGCTCATCCATTGTAACTGTCAGATAATGCTCCTGTATATAATTCATAATCTCATTCAGCCGTTCATCACGGCCCTGCTTTGCATTCTCAATATGATCCAGTTTATTCACTGCAACGCATAACGCATCAATAGAGGAGGAAATGATATCCTCGTCAATTCCTACGCCCCAGTACAACTGGTTATTACAGGAAATCCCCACATAAGACACTGCCTTGGCGGAAGATCCCCTCGACAGGGAATGTTCTTCATAAACGGACAATTCATAACTAATGTTGAAATATTGTTTTAATGCATTGCTCACTGCATCCAGACGTCCATTTCCGTTTCCGGTAACAGTACGCACCTGACCGCCATGTGAAAGTGATGCCTCCGCCAAAATTCCATCCTTTTGTTTAAAATGGCATTCCGGGATCTGGAAATGGGGGGTATGATTCACATAATTTTCTTCAAAAATCTGATAAACCAACTGCGGCGACAGTTCCATATGCCTGCGGTCTGAAATTCCCTTTACTGTATAGCCCACTTCCTCACGCATTTTATCTGGAATCGTAATTCCATAATTCTGTTTGAGGATATAAGCAACGCCGCCCTTTCCAGACTGACTGTTAATACGAATAACATCAGAATCATAGGTGCGTCCGACATCCTTGGGATCAATCGGCAGATACGGTACAGTCCAAGGTCCTTGCAAATTTTCTTCCCGGCACGTCATGCCCTTGGCAATCGCATCCTGATGAGAACCTGAAAAAGCCGTAAACACCAGCTCACCGGCATAGGGCTGCCTTGGCGAGACCTGCATACGCGTACAACGCTCATACGTCTCTGCAATTTTGGACATATTACTAAAATCCAATTTCGGATCAACACCGTGGGAAAACATATTCATGGCAAGGGTCACTATATCCACATTTCCGGTCCGCTCCCCATTTCCAAATAATGTCCCTTCTATCCGGTCTGCACCGGCAAGAATGCCAAACTCTGCATCACAGATTCCAACACCACGGTCATTATGCGGATGAAGGGAAAGCACAACATTTTCACGATAGCGCATATGCTTGCTCATATACTCCACCTGTCCGGCGAAAATATGGGGCATGGCATTTTCCACCGTAGTCGGAAGGTTGATAATCGCCTTTTTCTCCGGCGTCGGTTTCCACACATCAAGCACTGCATTACACACTTCTAATGCATAATCCACCTCCGTCCCTGAAAAACTCTCCGGGCTGTATTCAAATGTGAAATTTCCCTCCGTCTCATCTGCAAGCTCTTTCAGCAAAACAGCGCCATCCACCGCAATCTTCTTAATTTCCTCTTTGCTCTTATGAAATACCTGTTCCCGCTGCGCCAGCGAAGTAGAATTATACAAATGCACCACCGCATGGGGGGCGCCCTCTACTGCTTCAAAGGTCTTGCGGATGATATGCTCCCTCGCCTGCGTCAACACCTGTACTGTCACATCATCTGGAATCATATTGCGCTCAATCAACGCCCGCATAAAATTATATTCGGTATCTGACGCCGCTGGAAATCCCACCTCTATCTCCTTAAACCCGACATCCACCAAAAGCTGGAAAAACTCTAATTTCTCATCCAGGCTCATCGGCTCTATCAATGCCTGGTTGCCATCACGCAAATCCACGCTGCACCAGATGGGCGGCTTTGTAATATATTCTTTCTTCACCCAGTCATATGTTACTTCAGGCGGCATAAAATACTGTCTCTGATACTTTTCAAAATTCTTCATGATCCATTCCTCCGTAATCTTCATTATCCTGTGTGTCCGCAATTAATTAGAAATTTGAACACGTAACGTCTTTTCATAACACAAAAAATCCTTCGTATCCATTATCACAACGATAATAGAGACGAAAGATAACTATTCTTGCGCGGTACCACTCTACTTCATGTTTCCATGCACTCATCTGCACTCCGTTCCTGCTCCGGCAGATTTCCTGTCAATCATCTGCCAGCATCCACTTTTATGCATATCCCTGTAACGGGAGAACCCGTCCTGGCTTACTCTCCAAAACCGAAATTAAAATCCTGCTCCGCTTCTATTGTTCAGCCGGAAACTCCAAGGCCAGTTCGCTGTCTTGCCGCTGCCATCTCCCACCACCGATAGCTCTCTGTAAGCTCCGCCACAGCTACTATTCCTTTTCTTCGTTTTTCACGTGTCTTATCTTAACACAGATAATCCGTCTTGTATAGTGATAAATTTAATCAGTTTCATTGATTTATTTTATCTTTTTCACCAAAAGGCTGCCCTCAGACAGCCCCTTTTTGGTGGAGATATTTTTCCCTGGTCGCCAGCCCGCCCCGGATGTGGCGTTCCGACTTATTTACATCCAAAACTTTACGCGCCTGCGCAGCAAGGGCAGGATTTATCTGTACCAAACGTTCTGTTACATCCTTATGTACCGTACTCTTACTAATTCCAAATTTTTTTGCAGTCTGCCGCACAGTGGCATTCTCCTCAATTATATAATTAGCAATATTGATCGCCCGTTCTTCTATATACCCTTTCAACGAAAATCCCTCATACACTGTTTTTTTATAATGTATGAGGGATTTAACGTAGTTATGACAATGGTATTCGTAACTGATAAAATATTAATCCGAAGCAAGCGTAAACCGGTCCACCAATTCCTTTAGACTGGCAGCCTCGGCAGAAAGCTGCTCACTTGCCGCCGCACTCTCCTCCGCAGTAGCGCTGTTGCTCTGTACAACAGTTGAGATTTGATTAATTCCGTCAGAAACCTGCCCCACGGACTCTGACTGCTCATTGGATACGATTGCAATATGGTCAATGGCGTCAACCACAGACTTAATACTGTTTACGACACCGAGCAGAACATCCGCCGTATTTTGGGCAATTCCTGTTCCAATATGTACCGCGTCTGTAGAATTGGCAATAAGATCTGATGTATTTTGAGCTGCCTGTGCAGATTTTCCCGCCAAATTCCGAACTTCCTCCGCAACAACAGCAAAGCCCTTCCCTGCACTGCCGGCTCTGGCAGCTTCCACAGCCGCGTTCAGGGCAAGTATATTTGTCTGGAATGCAATATCATCTATTGTCTTAAGGATCTTTTCAATTTCTTCGGAACTGGTTCGAATCCTTTCCATGGCCTCTACCAGATTCTGCATCTTCTGATTACACAGGAAAACTTCTTCTCCGGTCTGGTGTGTCTGGCTCCTGACATCCAATGCTCCATCCGCCGTATCTTTCACCTCATCGGAAATCATGTTAATCCGCGCTGCCAGCTCCTGTACTGATCCTGCCTGTTCTGCAGTACCCTGACTCAATGTCTGTGCACTTGAGGATAATTGATTGCTGGCATTCGCCACCTCCTCTGCAGAATGATTGACCTGCCGCATAGCCTTGCTCAGCTCAAGCCTCATGTTGCGCATCGAAAGCAGAATATCCTGAAAACTGCCGACATATACCTCCTCATGCTCCGTATGAACATTCAGATTCTGATTTGCCATCTCATTGAGCAAATAACTGATGTCGTTGATGACGGTACGCAACCCCTCCACCAGAGCTTCTGTTGACCTGACAAGCACACCTGTTTCATCCTTGTTGGAAATCTTAGGCATAGGCGTCTCCAAATCGCCCTCCACAAGCAGCTTCATCCGATTCACACAGGCCTTCATAGGTCTGCCGATATTGAGGGCAAGACACAATGCAACAATAACTGAAATCAATATGGATACCACAATTACTGCTATATTGATAACCATTGCGTCCCGCGTGGATGCAAGATAATTAAGCTGCGGCGCGGTCACCGCAATACTCCAGCCATCTGTATCCTGCACAGGAGCATACGCCGCAAACATTTTATCTTCTCCGTCTGTATAGCTTCCAAATCCATTTTCCCCCTGACGCATCTTTGCATGAATTGCCGCCAGCTCTTGCAGGGAAGGGTCACTCTGCGCTTCAGCTTCTATATTCTGGACTGTGATAGTATCAAGCGTGATGTCGGCAATCGTGCCACCAGACTTATTAATCATATAAGCCCTGCTGTTTTCACCAATCTGAATGGCCGATACAATATCGTTCAAAAAAGTTTCATGCGGAACAAAATAAACAACACCGACAATATCATTCTCATGATTTCCCTTGGAATACAGGGGTGCTGCAACCATAATGGAAAGCTCTCCCGTTATTTTACTAATTAACGGCTCTGATACAAAAACATTTCCCTTCATCGCCTGACGTACGTATTCACGATCCGAATAATCATTTCCGTCAAAAATACTAATGCCATCCGCACCGACAATATTTCCCCTCTGAAAATCATGCATGGAAACACGCCCTTCAATGATCGCACGTTTTTCTTCCACTGACACTTCCGGATCGGACAGCTGCGGGATACATCCCACCTCCATGACAACGTTCTTATATGCCTCCAGCTCCTTCTGTGCACGTCCTGCCGCCAGGACTGCCGTCTCGCCCATCATCTGCTCCACCGTAGACATTGTGTTATTGTAGGTTAGAGAAATGCTTGAAGAACCAGACGCTACCAATCCAATCAAGACAGTCAAAATAAGACATAAGGTAATTTTTGTTCGAATGCTTTTCATTTCAATCTTACCTCCACCAAAACTTATTCTTATGTATTCTCCTTATTATACATTCAACCCTTCCAATCACTTCCCAATTATTATAAAAGTTACTATTCCTGCTTGTCAACCACTATCTGATTTTTCTTTAACAACCAAAATCAGCGATGAATGCATGGTTCCATGCGTCCTGGAATAAAACATGATACTTTAGAATCATAAATTACCTAAACCCCCGACACACCCTTTACTGCAGAACCAAATCTGCCTTTCCCCCAGCCAGGAGCCGTTGAAAAGCTATCTCGACAAGAAACTAGACCGTTTCTTCCTAAAACTGCGTCTCCTCTTAAAAAACGAAACAACCTACGAAACACATTACAGCGGGGCCTGATTGAAAATAATGAATATTTGTTCATTGATATTGTAATAGCAAATTATTGTTTGACACAGCGGCACAAACCCTTTACAATAAGCATATATAGACAAAGAAAATATCCAGCAAATCCAGAGAAATCCATACGATTATCCCCCATCGATTGTCAATGAATTCTTTGGATTTTCTGCTCTTAAAATAAAGTTCCATATTCAAATGATATTATAAAGAAGGAGGAAGGCATATGAAACATTTTAAAACCATAACGGCGGCGCTGTTTACCATAACGATGTTATTGATTCCGGCAATAACCGTTTCCGCTACAAGCTGTGGAGAGACCGTAAGACAGAACACGGAAGAAGAATTGCAGGCAGTTGACTATGAGACGAATGAGACCATTGGACAATTACTAGCGCCATCCCGGTATAGCGGACCAGAAAAACTGAATAAAAAAACGGAGATTTTCAAGCGGACTGGAAGACCTTTTGATTCTATCACAGACGAAGAAGTCATAAAGGAGCTGAACCAGGATAATTTAAAAGTGATGTCCTATGAGGATGCATTTGCCAAAGTGCAAATGGAAATCGGAGACATCATCCAAAGAGTCGTCGACACTACTTCTGGAGCGGAAAGCAAAGGTGCAGACTTTTTCACGAATAAAATGCTGCAGAATAAAGAAAAACTGTTGCTGGGACTCACCTATCTGGAACGGCTCTATAACTTTGATATGGGAGAGCATAATATTAAGGATACTCTTCTTTATGAATCGAAACCATATATGTACGGTCAGATCGAAAATGTCTTAGACTGGCTGATTTATATCGGGGGAAAAGGCGGCGACACATTAAAAATTTCTAATAATACCAACGTATTTGGTTATAATAAAATGTTCTGGCCGGTTACAACTTCTACTTCACTGGATGCTTTTTTGGAACAGAACAGGCAAAAATGGATACCGGATACACCGATGAACGAGTGGTTTTTACAGGAAAGCCCTGCGTATATTCTGGATAACCCATCTGTCTGGGACAACGATAATACCGGGATATACCAAAGACTGTGCAACAATTCCATTACACGTTCTTATATTTTACCGCTGCTTACGGTATCCGAGGACAGCGTTTACGTGATTGCAAACTCATCTACCATCACATATGGAATCGTAGATTGTTATATTGACAGAAACTTAAAAGAAAGTAATCCTGTACGTTATGGTGAACTACGTGAACAATTTCAGCAGCAACTCGAAAAAGCGTCCAAGCAGCAAAAGGCTTTTATTGATGTCTGGTATCGGATTGCCAAACCCGAAAAGAAGAATTTGCTTTTATCCAATCGCGCCGTTTTGGACAGCCTGCGGATTGACCCCGACACAACGGTCCAATGGTCAGATAAATTTGGCGAAAATGCTTCCCTTGGCGTCCGAGAATTTTTTACTCCTCTGGATTTATATGGAGACTATATGTTTGCTGATGGTGTAGCGGAAGGTGAGCGTATCCGTTATTATGTATCAAAGGCATTGACAGAACGTGGATTTGCAACGTACGCTCATGAATTGACGCATATTCTCGTCTCTAATTTAATGCTGAACGGAAATGGTTTACGGGACGGCATGCTGGCGGAAGTCTATACAAGGGGAATGTTTGAACCATATGAAATCAACGACCCGCCTGCGTTTAACTTGAACCTGATCTACAACCGCCAGGCAGTCAGTGACCGGTATCACAACGGGACACCTGAGCGATTTCAGGATGAATCGGATCTGCAGCATTATATGAGTGGTATCCTGGATGTCATTTATACACTGGATTATGCAGAAGCAGATATTATGTTTACAAAAAGCACCGAAGAAAAAATGAAATGGTTCCACAAACTTGAACAGATAGAGGATCCTGCAGAAAGAACAAATCAGGGAGACGAGGGTTCTGTACATTATCTGGATTCGGTAAGGGAGCTGACACTGGATGAGGCAGAGAATTTAAATACAATTGATGACCTTATCCGTGACAGTATTATTGTATCGCGCTATGAGGTAAATGGGACACAGACAACTGGAACCATAGCGAGAAATGGTTATTATGTTGTTCCTCTCTTTAGCGCTAACTATGCCGGCGTACAAAATGACAATGGTGTCAGCGGTGACGTCATGATACGACGCCAGGCATTTGAACTGCTTGCTGAGTATGGATATTATAACGGCATGGTTCCTTATATCTCCAACCAATATAAAGAATCTGCCAATTTGGAACAGACAATCCTGTCAGATTCCTATATACTGAAGAAAATATTTGGCGACACCTATGAAACAATGGCAGATTTTAAGACAGCGATGTTCCAGAAAAGGATCCATAAAACCAGCGAATTAAAGCCAGTCACCATCACATGGAAGGATCAATCTGTTAAAATCAGTAATTTTGAAGAATTACGTCTGCTGATGAAAGAGGCCGTTGAGAGTGATTTGAACAACGTCTATGTATCGGGAGGAGCGAATAATATCCGTGCACAGGCGACACAGGTTGAACGTCTCAAGCAAGAGATATTTAAGGCGTATTTAATCAAAACAGAAGACTTTCAGGAATCCATTTATGGCATTGATACAGAACAGCCGGATACGCCGGAGCAGCCCGACATTCCCGAGCAGCCGGATACGCCAGAGCAGCCCGATACACCGGGCGATAATGAGAAACCGCCCAACAATGATACGGAACAGCCGGATGATAATAACAATGAACAGCCAAAACAGCCAGATGCTGGAAAAAATACGAACGATAAACTGCTTCTTTGCAAGGTATCTTCTGCCAAAACTTCAAATACCATTCGATGGAATCCTGTAAAGTCTGCAGATGGATATGAGATATATGGAGCAAAATCTAATGGAAAATTTAAACGTCTGTGCACGATCAGGAAAAAATCTGTCAAGTGGACACACAAGAAATTAAAAAAGGGAACACAATATAAATATTATGTAAAAGCATATAAGAAAACAGGCAAAAAACGCGCAACACTGGCCAAATCCCTGACCATCTACAGCACAACAAAGGGCGGCAAATATACTAATCCTTCCAAATTAGGGATAAAGAAAACAAATTTGAGCGTAAAGCCTGGCAAGAAAATCCGGCTTTCTGTAAAAGTAACAGGAAAAAAGATAAGCAAAACAGGAAAAAAGGTACGTTATATCTCCTCAAATACGTCTATTGCAAAAGTATCAAACAAAGGAGTCATTACAGGAAAAAAACGCGGCCGCTGTACGATATACTGCGTTGCGAGCAATGGTCTGTATAAAAAAGTAAAGGTAACGGTAAATTAACTTGTGCTAAACTGTGTTTATCCATTTCGGATATGCATAAGCTGTCCCGGTGTTCCTGACACCGGGACAATTTTTCCATCATGTCTCTGCCTCCAATCTTATAGTACTGGTCTGCGCAACCTTCCTTCTTGTATCTTCACCTCTTTTATAGTAAAATTTATCATATAACACACAAAGGAGGACGCCTATGTTCACAAAAAGAAAAATCAGAGAAATACCCAGCCCCGATAACCCCGACTTCAACCAGAACAATGAACCCCGCAAAAAGAACCGGGGAAAACATTTTTTCACAGCCCTAAAATGGTCTTTGCTCGGATGTCTTGTTGCGGTCACCCTTCTCAATACCATATTTTTCCTGCAGGAGGATGAATACGGCGTTATCCGTACGCTGGGCAGTACCAGCATTGTGGAGACACCCGGAATCAAATTTAAATTACCGTATCTGCAACATGTAACCAAAGTCAGCAAAGCCGCAAAACAATTCTCCGTAGGTTACTCCTTGGAAACAGATGAATCTATTTACAACGAATCCTTCATGATTACCAGCGATTACAATTTTGTCAATGTTGATTTCTATTTTGAGTACCAGATTACGGATCCCATCAAATACCTCTATGCCGCTGAAGCCCCCGAGATCGTTGTGAAAAACCTTGCGCAAAGCTATATCCGTGACACAGTAGGGACCTGTAAAGTAGATGACGTACTCACCACAGGAAAATATACGATACAGACTACGGTAAAGACCAAACTTCAGGAACGCCTGACTGCCGAGGACATTGGTATTCAAGTTACAAATGCTGTCATCCAGGATGCAGAAGTTCCTACTGAGGAGGTCAAACAGGCATTCAAAAATGTAGAAGATGCCAAACAAGGCATGGACACAGCAATCAACAATGCCAATGCAGATGCCAATACCCGGATTCCCAAAGCGGAAGCAGATGCTGACAAGATAATCAAAGACGCCCAGGCCAAAAGAGAATCCCTGATTGCAGAGGCCGAGGGGCAAACTGCACGCTTCAACTCCCTGTATGCCGAATATGCAAAATTTCCACTGATTACCAAACAGCGGATGTTCTATGAAACGATGGAAGACATTCTTCCAGGCATGAAAGTTTATATTTCTGATGGAAGCACCCAGACGCTGCTCCCTTTAGAGCCTTTTTCCAACATTGGCGTGACCGGCAACTCCAATACAGCAGATAGTTCCAACACGTCGGGCGCCCCTGGCTCAACGAATAACTCTGGCACAGCGGACAACTCCAGAACGGCAGATACTTCCGATACAGCAGACGATTCCGACATGGATTCTTCGGAGGAGGACGTAGAGGATGTGGAAGACATTGATGAAGATACAGAGGAGGACTATGATGAAGACATCGAAGAATAAAGTTTTATTGGCATTTCTGATAATTTTAATATTTGTACTTATCAATATGGCAACTGTCGTCACCCGCCCCGGTGAATACCGGGTCATACGGCAATTTGGAAAAATCATACGGATAGACACCGTTGACAGCCATCCTTACGGCCTTGGGTTCAAAGTTCCTTTTATACAGACTGAAACCCCCATCAGCAGTAAGCTGATTTTAAGTGACCTGGCGGCAAGTGACGTTATGACCTCCGACAAGAAGTCCATGATTTCTGACTGTTTCGTACTTTGGAGAATCAACGACCCCAGCAAATTCATCCAAAAGTTAAGCGGCTCCCAGCAGAATGCAGAATCCCGTATCAGCTCAAACGTCTACAATGCCCTGAAAAATGTTATCAGCAGCCTTACACAGGAAGAAGTTATCTCTGGACGCGATGGGGAACTTGCCGAACTATTAACGGAAAAACTTGGCACCGGGCTGAATGCGTATGGCATTTATATAGAAAAAATAGAGACGAAAATGCTTGACCTCCCGGATGAGAACAAGGAAGCTGTTTACAGCCGCATGGTCTCTGAGCGTGGCAATATTGCAGCCTCCTACAAAGCAAAAGGAGAACAGGAAGCACAAAAAATCAAGAATAACACAGATGAGAAAACGACTGTAATCATTGCTCGGGCGCAAAAAACTGCTGACACAACCATTGCAGAAGGCGAGGCAGAATACATGCGCATTTTGAGTGAAGCCTACAATGATGAAGCAAAAGCAGATTTCTACAGCTTTGTACGGCAGTTAGATGCCATGAAAGCTACTCTCAAAAATCAGGACAATACCATTGTACTGGACAAGGAGTCCCCTATTGCCCAGTTATTCTACCAGGGGGCCGATTAAGGCCCCTTTTTAATGTCAAAAAATGCATGACCGCTCAAACAAATTATACCCTTTTTATATTGCTTTTTTCATAAAAAGGTCTATAATAAACTTATAATATTACTACCATTATAACTTCTTCACAGACTGAGGAATGGTAGCAATACACCAAGTCATTTTTCCTTTATCGAAAAATGTATTACTCACATTATTTATTTCATCATTCCTAAAGGGGGCATTTTACAAATGAATCAAGAGAATATTGAAAAACGGCTTACCAGGTCCTTTTTCAAAATAGCAGCAATTATGGCAGCAGTGGTAATCTTAACCTTAATTTCCTTAGTTGTCATATCGACAAGGTACTCCTATGCTTTGAAAAATTTTGGATTCGCACAGGGCGACATTGGAACGGCTATGTTTCAATTTGCAGATATACGCTCATCTCTGCGGGCTGCAATTGGTTATGATGACACAGAGGCCATAGATGCGGTTGTAGCACAGCACAGCGAATTGAAAGCCAGCTTTGAAGAATCCTTTGCACAAATAGAGAAAACGATTGTATCTAAGAGCGGAAGAACCACTTATGATGAAATCAAGTCCGAGCTGGACGCTTACTGGGAACTGGATTCCAAGATTATGGAACTTGGGGCAACAACAGACAGAGAACTCTGCAAACAGGCACAAGACATAGCATTGACTGATTTGGCCCCAATTTATAACAGCATCTATGCAAAAATGGAATCCCTTCTGGACGTAAAAGTGAAAGAGGGAAAACAACTATCTTCCCTATTGACCATTATGTTATGGATTCTCGTGATTGCCATCATTGCCATAATCGTTGGTACCATGGCATTATCTACTAAGCTGGGAAGGAAAATCTCAAAAAAGATTTCTGTCCCACTCGGTGACCTGGGATCTCGTTTTAAGACATTTGCTAATGGTGAACTTACATCGCCCTTCCCAATGATTGAAACCGGTGATGAAATCGAAGCCATTGAAAAGGACGCCCGGGAAATGGCTGAAAAGTTAGATGAGATTATTTTTGATATCGAAGAAGTATTACGGGAAATGGCAAACGGCAACTATGCAGTGAAGTCTAATGCGGAGGAACGCTACACTGGTGATTTCCGAAAGCTGTACCAATCAATGCGTGCATTAAAAAGCCAGATGTCAGAGACTTTATTGTCTATCGGAGATGTTTCCACACAGGTATCTGCCGGTTCGGACTCTCTGGCACAGGCTTCACAGGCTCTTGCCGAGGGCGCAACAGATCAGAGCATTTCTGTACAGGAACTGCATGAGACAATCTCCAATGTTACGGTTGGCATGGCAGAAAGCGCCAAGAGTGCAGATGCATCTTACGAAAAAGCACAGCTTTATGCCAGCGAGGCAGACAACAGCCGTCAGGAGATGAACAGTATGATGGTTGCCATGGAACGTATCAACGCTGCCTCCACTGGCATTGGAAACATTATTTCTGAGATTGAATCCATTGCCTCACAAACGAACCTGCTGTCCTTAAACGCATCCATAGAGGCTGCGCGTGCGGGGGAATCTGGACGTGGATTTGCCGTTGTTGCTGATGAAATCAGGGAACTGGCAAACCAGAGCGCACAGGCCGCTGTTGATACCAGAGAATTGATTGAAAAGTCGTTAAATGAAGTTGCAGAAGGGAACCGTGCTGCGGAGAATGCCTCCAATGCTATCGAATCCGTTATCGAAGGTATCAAGGAGACGGCAGATTTCTCCAAGAACCTCAAGAACATGATGGAGGAACAGACGGAAGCAATGCGGCGTGTAGAATCTGGTATTAATGTAATTTCAGAAGTTATACAGAGCAATGCAGCCACCGCCGAGGAATCCGCCGCTACCAGCGAAGAATTGTCTGCACAGGCATCTGTTTTGGACGAACTTATTGGACACTTTGTATTACCAGAACGAGAATAGGAATACAACATACATAACAGATTTACTAACAGACCGCTATGCCGGATGTGGCATAGCGGTCTGTTTATTCGTGCAAATACCCCGTCAGCTGACGGGGTATTTGACTGTTTTCTTCAAGCTACAATGCCGTGATTACTTTCCCTGTGAGAGCTATTTCACTTTCACTTTTTTCACTGCGGAAAATGATGTATAGACCTTCTTCTTTCCATTTAACTTGTAGGCCTTTACCTTGTAGTAGTAAGTACCTTTCTTCACGCCCTTGAATACTTTCTTTACGGTCTTGTATTTCTTAAGTGTAGCAACCTTCTTATACTTTCCTTTCTTCTTTGTTGCCCTGTAAATCTCATATCCAGAAGCATTCTTTGCTTTGCCAAAAGATATCGTGACATTCTTTTTCTTCCCTGATTTCTTAACGGTTGCTTTCACCTTTGCAGGAGTCTTTAGGATATAGACACTGCTTACCTTGCTGTAAGAACCTTTTACATTGCCATTATAAGCAATTACTTTATAGTATGCCGTCTTTCCTGGTGCTGCTTTCTTATCGGTATAGGAATATGTCTTCTTCTTCGTCACATTGCCAACTCTGGTGAATTTTCCTTTCTTGCTGTAAGAACGGTATACCTCGTATCTCGTTGCATTCTTTGCCGCCTTCCAGCTAATCTTAACGTTCTTTGTACCCGTCCATGATGCTTTTACAGAAGCCGGTGTTGCCGGTTTGACAGGCGCAGGCGGTGTTGTTACCGTTTGTCTCTTGAGCGCTTTTATCGCTTCGTTCAAAGCGTTTGCTGCTGCTGTCACTTCATTCTGATTGAGAGAATCTTTTGCGTTGACTGCTTTTGCTGCGGCAAGTGCCGACTGCATCTTATTCCAGCTATCCGTTGTGTAATCATCCTTCTTTAACTTTCCGGCTGCTGCAATAGCGCTTTCCAGTTTGCTTCTATCCAAAACTACCAGCTTGTTGACTGCATCTGTAAGCCGATTTGCTGCACGCTGAATATTCTTTTCACTGACAGAAATTTTTGCCTGTATTTCTTCAATTTTCTCCAGTGCTGCTACATAAACCTTCCAACTGTCTGCCGTATAGTTTCTCTCGGTTTTTCCGTTCAGTTTTATATTGGCATTGTTAATGGCTGTCTGCAATGGGCTTCTGTCAAGCGCTACCAGATTTCCAAGACCTCCCAAAAGTGTTTTCGCATCATCCAGCTCCTTCTTGGTAACGGAATCCTTTTCGTACACATCCAAAGCCGCATTGATTGCATCCTCGATTACCTCCCAGCTTTGTTCCGTATAATTCCTCTCATCCTTGCCATCCAGTTTTGCCTTGGCAGCGTCAATTGCCGCTTTAAGTCCAACCCGGTCCAAAGCCTCCAGATTTCCGGCATTTGTCAAGGCAGCGACTGCATCATCTACATCCTTCTTATTAACGGAAACATTCTTATATACCGCATTCGCTTCCTCAACCGCATCTGTGATCTTCTTCCAGCTGTCTGCCGTGTAGTCTCTTTCTGATTTGCCTTCCAATTTCTCATTGGCCGCATCAATCGCTGCTTTCAGCGCGGTTCTGTCTAAGGTTACTAACTCCCCGACATTTGCCAAGGCAGTTGTCGCTGCGCTTATATCCGCTGCACTGGAAGAAACTTTTTTATATGCCTCTTTGGCTGCGTCAATCGCCTCTGTCAATGCCTTCCAGCTATCTGCTGTATAGTCTTTTTCTAATTTACCTTCTAATTTGTTCTGCGCCGCATCAATTGCTGTCTTCAGTGATGTTCTGTCTAACGCTGCCAATGTTGTAACGGCGCTATTCAAACTTGTAACTGCCGCATCTACATCCGCCTGCGTCACACTTGTGCTCTCATTCAGATCTGTAGCTGTCTTTAATGCTGTCTGCAGACTGCTCCAGCTTTCCTTCGTGTATTCACGCTCATTCTTATTTGCGATACTGTCAATCACATCCCGCAAATCATCCTTATTGATGCCAGCAGGCGCCGCCGTATTCTTAACAAGTGATGCAATTGCATCTTTCAAAGCCTCTGCGGCTGCATCAATCTGGGCCTGCGTTTCATCCGCACTCTCATTCAATACTTCTGCTTCCGCAAGCGCTGTGCTAACCTTGTTCCAGCTGGCCCCCGTATAGTCGCTCGGCCTCAAATAGTTTGCCTTCTGAATGACATTCTCTACAGATGACTTATCAATTCCTGCTGGGGATGCCGCCTTCTCAACCAACGCCTGAACCGCTGTATTCAGACTGGCTGCCGCATTATCCACTGCTGTTTTTTCGGCATCCTTATTCTCATTTACCTTTGCAGCCGCTGCAAGCGCCTCTTTTACCTTCTTCCAGCTCTCACTGGTATAGTCGCCGGCCTTTTTCGTTCCTACCACATTGATGGCTGCTTTCAGCGTTGTCTTCTCAACACCGTTATCCGATGACACCACCTTCTGCAATGCCTGTACCTTTGCATTCAAATTACTTACCGCCGCATCAATCTGAGCCTGAAGTGCACATTTATCCGCCTGTATCATCTCTGCGTCTACAAGTGCCGCTTTCATCTGATCCCAGCTTACCTTGCTGTAATCGCCTGCATTCAGATTTGCTGTTCCTGTAATGGCAGCCGTAAGCGCCGTCTTGTCAGCATCCTTCACGCTTACCACCCAGCGCTGGATACCCGTACATTCTGTTTCCTCGTGTGTTGCTGTCTTCATCGCAAGGCGGACCGCTGTTGTCTCAATCGTATCAAATTTAATCGCATTAAACTTATTAAGCGCAATGAAATCAGCATATGCTGTATTCACATTTGCTTCCTTCCAGGTCTCTCCATCCTTATCCAGATACATAATCTTAACTTCAGATGGAACCCTCAGCCAATTCTTGCCGTTTCCTGATGTAAGACTGCGCCAGAATATCTCAAATGTATTCATGGTAACTGGTTCATCCCATGTATACTGCAGCCAGCAATCCGCATTGGCGCCTTTATACCAGTTGGACCAGCCTCTATTCCAGTCATCCGATGTCGTCGGGTCTCCATGCATGACATCCGTTGTATTTCCATAGTTGGAGATTTCCTGGTCCGTTGACACATCCGCAGAATACTCCAGATGCTCCTGATTTAATACCGGTGGACGGAATGTCACTTCAATATTCACATCATCTTTGACATTCTTGACAACATACTGGTTGTTGGTTACCTTTACTTCCTCTCCATTCACCAGAAGTGTCTTTACTGCCTGCCCGGCGTTTGGTGCCAGGGTAATCGTAAGGTCGTCGCCGCCTTTTACCATCTCTGCCGTAGCTGTTGTTGTAATAGAACCGTTAGCCGGCGTCTGGTTGACTATCCTTACCGTATACCATGTGCTCCCATCGCTCTTTTGGAGCAGCACCTTAAAATATGTATGATACGCCTCTGTTGCATATTCAGGTGCAAACATTGGTGCAAAACTGTACCCGCTTACGGAAAGTGTCGGGAATCCATTTGCTTCGTTCACTCCTACCTTAATTACATCTTCGAGATTCTCCGGCAATGCCAGATTCTGCCATTCCGTGCTGCTGTTCTTTGCCGCCATTACAAATGGTCCATACATGATGCTTGCCGCCATAGTAGAATCTTTCTCATCCGGTGTTGCGTCAAGATGAAGCGTCCATGGCATTTCCACGGTAACTACATCGCCTGCCTTGATGCCTGTCAATGTTACATAGGTACTGATTTCTGGATTCTCTATTTTTGTCTCGCCATTGACCTTCACAGTAAATCCATTGGTTGCCCAGTAAGGAACACGCAGCTTCATGTTAAATGACTGCGGCGTCTTTCCAGACAATGCGCTTACCGTCAGCTTCGTGGAAGAAGATGGGAATGTCATATCCTGTACCACCTTCACGCCTTTTTCTTCCCATGAAAGCGTAGATGGGAGATACAATCCGACATACAGGTCGTTAGCAGATTTCACATAAGCTGCTTCCTGATACTTTACATGATTCTCCATACCTGTGCCATGACAGCAGGTAAAGGAATCATAGTCGCCGCCAAATCCTCTCCTTGTACCCGGTCCGATTGGCAGCATATACGTGGTGCCGTTATGCATATTTTTTGTCACATTCGGCGTCTGGGATGCAAGAATCTGATTGTATAAGGTACGCTCATAGTAATCCATATACTCCGCATCATCCGGGTCATAATTGTTCAGCATCTTTGTGAGCTTAAGCATGTTATAAGCAGCACAGGTCTCACAGTTTCTGTCCGACATAATGTTGGCCGCCTGTGCATATGGATCCTCCGGGAATGCCTCTCCGGTGCCCACACCTCCGATGGAATAAGCATACCGTGAAACCGTCATCTGCCAGAAGTTCTCTGAAATATCATAGTACTTCTTCTCAGCAGCACCCT
Source organism: uncultured Lachnospiraceae bacterium (assembly GCA_948688495.1). Lineage (GTDB taxonomy): Bacteria > Bacillota > Clostridia > Lachnospirales > Lachnospiraceae > Petralouisia. The sequence continues at coordinate 18,377 of CAPQSW010000029.1, forward strand.
TGTCAACCGTTGCCTCGTACATCTTTAATGCACCGACAATCTGCGGAATATGCTGGTTGGCATGACGTCCCTTAATATCATCCAAATTCTTCTCCAGATTATTGAAGAATATGGTATTGTCAAACAATTTGGCTCCTGCCAAATAAATATCTGCATCCGGGTCTTTATCTTCCTTGGCATAGATATAAAGCTGTGCCATCGATTCATTCATTCCGCCAAGCTCACCGGCAATATACATGCCCCACATCCTGGTAAGCTGCTCCTGGCTGCACGCGCTCAGACGGTTATAAACCCATTTACCGAGGGCTTTTGCAGTAACCAGAGCTTCCTCATTGCCTGTATAGGTATAGGCGTCAAGGAATCCTGCCAATAATTTATGCAGCGTATAGTAAGGCGCCCAGATTCCTGCATTCGGCTGGCCATAGGGAGCATACACCTCCAGCAATGCAAACTGGTCCGGGGAATAAGCGCTGATGAAGCCCTCGCCCCATTCAGCCGGATTCTTGCTCCACGTACTAACAGCCAGGGATTCCTGCATCGTCGATCCGCTTATCTTAAACGCTTTCGGATCTCCTTTCGACTTTTGCTGCAACCTGTGAAGTTCACTGATCATCTCATCTAACTTCGTTTTTAATTCTGGATCCTTGGTAGATCCATAGGCAAGTGCAAGCGCTGACATGTAATGTCCGGTAGAATGTCCGCGCAAAAGCCCCGTAGGCTCATCCCAACCGCCTAACGGCTCTACGTCTTTGATCTTATCTGTCTCACCAAACGTCATGTAAAAGTCATAGAGCATACGCTTATTGTCTAATAATTTGAGGTATGCAATATCCCTGTCACGGTTCTGCGTCAAAATCGAGCCGCCCTGTCCAATCTTATCCAGAGAAATTTCATCTAAGTCAAAATTGGAAGTCTGGGTTGTCGCAGGCGCTGATGCTGTGTCGACCACAGTCACATGAGCCGTAACCGTATCCGTCTCTCCTATAATCTGCCCTTCTACATCAAACGAGCCTACCGCCGCATACTTCTCTGCTTCAATTGCGTCCGGCCATCTGACTTTCAGCTTGTCTATACTGTTATCAGAATACGTTGCCTTCACAAAATTGGGCAGCAGCGGACTGTGCCCGGTCTGTGTGCTCACATTGACATCTTCAATGCTCGTAATTGCTGCTGATTCCTTGTATGCTTTTACAGTTACAGGGATCTCCACCGTATCATACTCGTCTCCTGCCGTAATTGTCCCTTTTAAGATACCCGTCTTATCCGGCTGTCCGATCGCAGGACGTGTCACTGTCACTTGATAATTTCCATCTTCCCCAGGCTCTGCCGGAAATGTGAATGCGCCTCTGTCACCTTTCCATTTCCAGGTAATGACAGATCCCCAGTCTCCAACTGACGGAAGTGCAATCTCGGTAGAAATAATAGAGGAAAGATTTCCTGCGCCCTGTTTTACGATTGCAAGGTCATGATCCACGATCTGCAAATCCGTATATTCTGCAACCACGTTGACAGTGAATTTCTTCGTACTGCTCCTTCCATTGTAACTAAGCGTTGCTGTAAGTTCTACCTTGGCATCCGCCGCTCCCTTCGCTGGACGTTTGACAGCAGCCACATAGTTGCCGCTTTCATTCTTAGCGCCCACTGTAATCGCAGCGCTATTGCTTGCCCATGTGATACCGGAACCATTCACTCCTTTTGACGGAAGCTCCATATCCTCGGTAATGGCAGAAGTATCACCTAAGTGAAGATCACTTACATCAGCCGCCACAACCCCTTCATCTGTTACTTTATACATAGACTTAATTTCTGCTTCCGTCAATGCCCTGTTATAAATCTTAAACTCCGCATACTGTGCCTTCGTAGGATCATTTCCAAACTGGCCGTATGCAATATAATTCTGGTTGGTATTCCCCAAATCTTTGACCTTAATTCCTGTATCCTTCGTGCCAACCAGTGTTCCATTTTCATAAAGGGACATCGTAGAACCATTCATAACAACTGTAGTCAACACCCAGCGATTTTTGTCAAAATTCTCCCCTTTCTGGACACCTTTCTCATTACTCCAGCCATTCGTGGTGATAGCAGAAGCGTAACCTTTGAACCCGTCGTTGCCTCCATCAGACAGAAGATACATATACTTATCTGTTCCTGTACCAAAATCCCAGATTCTCTGATAGCCGTCATTCGATTTAAGCTTCACCCATGTACTGATAGTTACCGCATCACATCTGCTTAAAATCCCTTCTGGAAGCGTCAGGTACGCCCCGTCCGAACCTCCTGTCAAATCCAATGCCTTGACCTTTTTGCCATAAATGTTAGCATCAACAATCTGATACTTTCCCCTTGCGCTTCCGCTTACTGCCTCGATCTCTGCAATATTTCCATGCATGGAAGCATCGGGAATCTGTGCCGCCTGATCATTCTGCGACACAAAATCGTAGTACACGATCAGACCATTCTCTGCTGCCTGCGCTGTCGTTTCCGGAATATACAATCCAGTCAGAACAAGCGCAGCCACCAGCAAAGACGCCAGCACTCTGTTAATAAGTTGCTTTCCTTTCCTCATCTTTCAGAACCTCCTTTTTAATAGATAGATATAATAATTATATAATTTAAAGAAGTTCTTATATATGGTAATTTTTTATACTTTCTTTCATATTTTAAGGAACAATAATGAAGGAGCCAGCCTTGCAAAGACCGCTCCTCCAATTCTAATATCTTTTTTAACTAATAAAAATTAAACTTTCGTTATACGAATGCAAAACCTTCTAT
>CAPQSW010000029.1:21158-30438 GCA_948688495.1 uncultured Lachnospiraceae bacterium
ACCACAACATTTCTTATATTTCTTACCGCTTCCGCAGGGGCATGGATCATTCGGATATATCTTGGCACTTTCTCTTCTCTTAGGTCCTTTGGGGCCAGAGTCATCACGGTTCGTTCCCGTCACTTTCGCCACCTGTTCACGTTCTACCTTCTGCTCAATCCGTACATGGAACAAAAGGCGTACGGTATCTTCCTGAATATTGGCAATCATACCGTCAAACATATCGTATCCGCTCATTTTATACTCTACCAGCGGGTCACGCTGACCAAACGCCTGTAAGCCGATTCCCTGACGAAGCTGGTCCATATCATCGATGTGGTCCATCCATTTACGGTCAATTACTTTCAGCAAAATTACGCGCTCCAATTCCCTGACTGCTTCCGGCTCAGGAAATTCTGCCTCCTTCATCTCATAAGCCTTCACTGCCTGTTCTTTCAGCCTATGCTTGAGCTCATTGGAGCGGATGTCCTTTACATCCTCTGGCGTTACAGCATTCAAAGGAATAATTGGAATCAGAAGCTGGTTTAACTCATTCAAATCCCATTCTTCACTATCCTGATCTGCTGAAATGCAGGTATCCACCGTATTCTCCACACGGTCTGTAATCATTTTATAGATTACATCACGCATACTCTCTCCATCTAACACACGGCGGCGTTCCGCATAAATAATCTCTCTCTGCTCATTCATAACCTGGTCATATTCCAGCAAATTCTTACGGATTCCAAAGTTATTGCTCTCAATTTTCATCTGAGCTTTCTCAATCGCACTGGTCAGCATTTTATGCTGAATTTCTTCATTTTCTGGTACGCCTAACGTATTAAACATATTCATCAGCTTTTCGGAACCGAACAGACGCATCAAATCATCTTCCAGGGAAATGAAAAACTTGGATTCTCCCGGATCTCCCTGTCGTCCGGAACGTCCACGGAGCTGATTATCAATACGCCTTGATTCGTGACGTTCCGTACCAATAATCTTCAGTCCGCCTGCCGACCTGGCATCATCATCCAGCTTGATATCCGTACCACGGCCTGCCATATTCGTCGCAATGGTAACAGCCCCATGCTGTCCTGCCTCTGCTACAATCTCAGCCTCTATCTCATGGAATTTTGCATTCAATACCTTATGCTGGATTCCTTCGCGTTTCAGCATCCCGCTGAGCAGCTCAGAAGTCTCAATCGTAATCGTGCCCACCAGTACCGGCTGTCCCTTTTCATGCGCTTTCTTAATCTCCTCTACTACCGCGCGGAACTTTTCTTTCTTAGTCTTATATACTGCATCCTGTTGGTCTTTCCTCTGCACTGGCTTATTCGTCGGTATCTCGATAACGTCCATACCGTAAATATCACGAAACTCTTTTTCCTCCGTCAGAGCCGTACCTGTCATACCAGCCTTCTTCTTATATTTATTAAAGAAATTCTGGAACGTAATGGTCGCAAGCGTCTTGCTCTCCCGCTTAACCTTTACATGCTCCTTTGCCTCAATTGCCTGATGCAGACCATCCGAATAACGGCGTCCCGGCATGATACGTCCGGTAAACTCGTCTACAATCACAACCTTTTCATCCTGTACCACATAGTCCTGGTCACGGAACATTAAGTTGTGCGCCCGAAGCGCCAGAATTATATTATGCTGTATTTCCAGGTTATCTGCATCTGCAAGATTCTCAATTCGGAAGAAATTCTCTGCTTTCTTGACACCTGCTTCTGTCAGGCTCACAACCTTATCTTTCTCATTAACAATGAAATCTCCCGTCTCCTCGCGTTCCACGCCCATAAGTGCGTCCATCTTGCTAAACTCCGGCATGTCCTCGCCACGCACCATCTGCCTGGCCAGAATATCACAGGCCTCATACAAGCTGGTGGATTTACCACTCTGTCCAGAAATAATCAAAGGCGTGCGCGCCTCGTCGATCAATACAGAGTCCACCTCGTCAATGATCGCATAATTCAGATCGCGCTGCACAAGCTGTTCCTTATAGATTACCATGTTATCACGCAGATAATCAAATCCCAGCTCGTTATTGGTCACGTAAGTGATGTCACAGCCGTAGGCTTCCCGGCGCTCATCATTATCCATAGAATTAAGAACTACGCCAACCGTCAGTCCCAAAAACTCATGTACCTTTCCCATCCACTCAGCATCACGGTTTGCCAGATAATCATTGACTGTAACGATATGAACACCCTTGCCTTCCAAGGCATTCAGGTATGCAGGCAGGGTAGATACCAGTGTCTTTCCTTCACCGGTCTTCATCTCGGCGATACGTCCCTGGTGTAAAATCACACCACCAATCAACTGCACCCTGTAATGCTCTAAGCCGATAGCCCTTCTGGCGGCCTCCCGGACCGTTGCATAAGCTTCGGGAAGAATCTGGTCTAAAGTCTCGCCTTCCTCTAACCGCTTCTTAAATTCCTTCGTTCTGTCCCTTAACTGTTCATCCGTCATTTCCATCATAGCCGGACGGAGAGATTCAATCTTATCCACAATGGGATAGACCCTTTTCAATTCCCGTTCACTGTGGGTACCAAACATTTTGCTTACAATACTCATATTACAATGCTCCTATATTCTATTGGCAGAAACCTGCCTGTACTTATATATACCGTTTGCACGGGCAACTTCTTATATTGTAACACTTTCCTCCTGGTTAAACAATACTCAAACCCATGAACGAATTGTGAACAGTCGCCTCTTAATTTTCAGAATATTCTTACAATTATTTATATTATTCCAATTATAAGTTAGATATAATAAACACATCAAAACAAACAAAACAAATTTACAGAACAGGAGGTACAGTCCAATTAAAACATAACGATTTACCCCATAATCTGAGAAAGAGAGGTACGGTCCACCAAACTAACAAATTGATTTCCCTCTGAAAAAGTTACAGAGGTACAAAAGATTTTTATTAAATCTTTGGAAGAAGTTTTACAGATGCAGATGACAGAACTTAGGTTTCTGATTTGAATAATCTGATTGCTGGATAAACACCCGGATTTCTGGAATGGGAAATTACAATAAGGTTCTTTTCGATATGATGGTATTAAGAGCTAGAAGATTTCAATGAGGAGAAGAAATAGTTCATCCAAAGTGATAACTGCTACGTTCCAATGAAAAGATATAGCGAAGTATAATCAATCAGAAGTATCCGACCTTGTATTTTCGGAATGGAGAAATTAGCGGATTGACTCATAAGCATAAGATATTTGGACAGAGGCAAAGAGATGGAAATTGCACATGTAATATTTCAGAAAATGATTTAATTACCTACAATAGAAATCAAGATTTTCATAACGAAACCCTGAAAGAGAATGAAAAAATGTAAGTATGCACTTCCAGCCGGAAACGTTCAGATATGGATACATACGAGAATATTCAGAGGTACAAAAATTCGGAAGGAAATCCAAGATTTCGGAAAGCACGAGGTAAGGTCCCATGGACAGTGACAGTATTATAGTTTAAAGGCTGCATTTGATAATCAGATATCAATGCAGCCTTTTTCTTTTCTATTCACTCAAATATGCCATAATTATTCCATCTCTCACATTAATAAGCTTTTCCCCAATATACCAGTTTGTGTGCCGGCTTCCCACAACAGACACAGACATCCGCAACTGCTTCTTCCTCTTTCATAGGCATGCAGCGTGAAGTCGCTGTGGTATCCTCTTTAATCTTAATTTCACATTCTTCACTGCCACACCACATTGCACGGATAAATCCAGGCTTATTCTCTACCGCATCCTGAAACTCTGCATAGGATTTCACATCTGAAATATGGGATTCCAGATGTGCTTTGGCACGTGTATACATCGCATGCTGAATATTATCCAACAGTTCTTCCACAGTCTCTGTGACCTTATCCAGCGTACATTCTATTTTCTCACGGGTATCACGGCGTACTAGGACACATTTGCCGGCTTCTATATCTTTCGGTCCCAGCTCCACACGAATTGGGATACCGCGCATCTCCTGCTCTGAAAACTTCCACCCTGGGCTCTTTTCACTGTCATCCAGCCTCACACGGATTCCTGCTTTTGCAAGCATTGCTTTTAACTCTTCTGCCCTTTCCAACACCCCTTCCTTATGCTGTTGGATGGGAATTACCATTACCTGAAGCGGTGCAACCCTTGGTGGCAGCACAAGCCCGGAATCGTCTCCATGAACCATAATAATTGCTCCAATCAGACGAGTTGTCATTCCCCAGGACGTCTGATGTACATACTGCAGCTTATTGTCACGGTCTGTATATTGGATACCGAACGCCTTGGCAAAACCGTCGCCAAAGTTGTGGCTGGTACCAGACTGCAATGCCTTGCCGTCATGCATCAGCGCCTCTATGGTATAAGTTGCCTCTGCTCCTGCAAATTTTTCTTTGTCTGTCTTCTTCCCGCGAATAACCGGCATTGCCAGGACTTCCTCACAGAAATCGGCATATAAATTCAACATCTGTATGGTACGTTCTTCTGCTTCTTCTGCTGTCGCATGGGCAGTATGCCCTTCCTGCCACAGAAATTCCCTGGAACGCAAGAACGGTCTGGTCTCCTTCTCCCAACGCACAACAGAACACCACTGGTTATAACATTTGGGTAAATCCCGGTAAGACTGTATATCATTGGCATAAAAATCACAGAACAATGTCTCTGAGGTAGGCCTGACGCACATTCTCTCCTGCAAAGGATTTAAACCGCCATGTGTTACCCAGGCAACCTCTGGCGCAAAACCTTCCACATGGTCCTTCTCTTTTTGAAGCAGGCTCTCCGGAATAAACATTGGCATGTAGACATTCTCCACACCCGTTTCCTTAAACCTTCTGTCCAGTTCCTTTTGAATATTTTCCCAAATGGCATATCCAGCCGGTTTAATAACCATACATCCCTTAACACTGGAATAATCAATCAACTCCGCTTTTTTCACTACATCTGTATACCACTGTGCAAAATCAGTATCCATTGATGTAATTGCTTCTACTAATTTTTTGTCCTTAGCCATGATTTCCTCTCTGCGCATCTTTCTATCCGTACTATTAATCTTCAACGCCTGTTTTCATAAATTATAATATTATGCAAACTACTCCCAATATCACGAAAGCGTCTCTGACAGCTACGGTCATTTTATGCTATTTTTTTTAGATTGTCAAGTAGATTTCCCGAATGAGAATATAGGACAGCGGTCCCAGTGCAAATCCCCACAGGCCGTATATTCCAAGCCCTACATAAATACTGACAATCACTGACAGAGGATGCATCCCGAGTTTATTTCCAAGAAGTTTGGGCTCCAAAATTTCACGCAGCAGGCTGCATATCGTATAGATTACGGTATAGATTGCCGCCAGCATATACCTTCCCTGCAGCATTTCAATTACTGCCCAGGGCACAAAAATCGTGCCTGTTCCCAAAAATGGCATAGCGTCACAGATACCGATACCGCATCCAGCCAGCAATGCATACTCATTGCCCGACAGATACAATCCAACAATACATACCGCTGTAATAATCAGCATAATAACAAACTGTGCCTTGATATAAGCGCCTCCGGCCTCGTAAGTTCTCCTGCAGACTCTAAGTCCTATCCGTCCAATGGGATTTTTCTCCAGAGAAGTACGTATCTTCCGGTAATCTTTCAGAATTAAAATGGTACTGACAATAATCACAAAACAGATTCCCACCCAGATAAACATACTTTTTGCATAGGAAATTGTTTCATTCATCAACACAGGCACCACTGTGGTCTTCATATGCTGCATAACCTCTGGAAGCTGTTTTTGGACACCATCTTCAATCATCTCCGCGCGTATTCCCGTAAACACCTCCACCTGCCCGCAGCATTCATGAAAAAAGTTTCCTGCCTGCCTCTTATATATTTCCAAATTATCCAGCACCGTTTTCATCTGTACCAGCAATGTCCTTAAAAATAAGATTACCAGAAATCCAAGCATCAGAAATAAAATACTCACCAGCAGCGCTGACCAGATTCCTCTTTTACATTTTAATTTTTTTTCCAGCTTTTCTACCAGCGGATTCAATATCTTTGCCAATAAAAAAGCGATAAAAAAGGGAATTACAAGCGGCAGCAGCCAGCGGATGCAGACATAAACTGCCAGTGTAATTCCTAGAATTTTCCCTATTTTCCGCATACTTTCTTTCACTTCATTCCGCATAAAATCAGTATGCGCACTTCCGGTAAACTATATTCCAAAATTCCCACAGGAAAACAATTCTCCCCGCGGCTTTACCGTAAACTCCATATCTTTCCTGGTAATCGGATGCATGAACGCAATCTTTACAGCACACAGCCCTATCGGAACATAGCCCTGTCCGCAATTTGGAGCGTATTTCTTATCGCCTAATAATGGATGCCCCGCATGTGCCATCTGAACCCTAATCTGATGATGCCTTCCTGTTTCCAAATGTATCTCAACAAGACTGACGCCACTGCCTGACTGGATAAGATCCACAGACTGATTCTTTTGTTTGTTATTATTATTCTGGTTCATGAGCTCCTCTGCTTTAGATACCCTTTTCACTTCATAACTAAGACGTGCGTACCTGGCTCCCTGCGTCTTTGGTGTAACTACACGTGAGGTATTGCTTTTCGCGTCACGCAAAAGGTAATCCTCCAGAATGCCGGAAGATTCCTCAAACTGCCCTTCCACCAGGGCAAGATAATACTTTTGTGTCTTTCTTTCCCTGAACTGACTGCTCAACGCATTTGCTGCCCGTTTATTCCTTGCAAACACCATTACGCCCTCCACAGGCTGATCCAGGCGGTGAACAATAAAAATCTGCGTATCCTGGCCCTTCCCTGCAAAATAATTGCGTAAAAGACTTACCATATCCTGTTGTCCCGCTCTAGCCGTCTGCACGGGTATACAGGGCATCTTATGGCAAACGACAAGGTCTTTATCTTCGTAAATAATTCTTACCTTCTGAGTCATACAATACTCCCCAAGACTAAATTTTAAAACGATATCCTACACCCCAGATAGTCTCAATATACTGTGGCTTTGCCGTATTTATCTCGATCTTCTCACGGATTTTCTTGATATGCACCGTCACGGTAGCAATATCCCCCACTGATTCCAAATCCCATATCCGGCTGAACAGTTCTTCCTTGCTGAAAACGCGGTTGGGATTCTGCGCAAGGAAACACAAAAGATCAAACTCTTTCGTCGTAAACTGTTTTTCCTCCTCATTCACCCACACTCTTCGAGCCGTCTTGTCGATTTTCAGCCCGCGAATCTCAATAATGTCATTCTCCTGGATATTGCTGTTGATTAACCGTTCATACCTGGAAAGATGTGCTTTTACCCTCGCGACCAGCTCACTGGGGGAAAACGGCTTGGTAATATAATCGTCCGCACCAAGCCCAAGTCCGCGAATTTTGTCAATGTCATCTTTCTTCGCCGATACCATCAGAATAGGGGTATTCTTGTTCTCCCGGATTCTCTTACAGATTTCAAAACCATCTACGCCCGGAAGCATCAAATCCAAAATGAACATGTCAAATTCTTCCCCCAGTGCGCGCGCAAGTCCCTGCTCGCCATCATTCTCGACTTCCACGTCAAAGCCGCTCAGCTCCAGATAGTCTTTCTCCAAATCAGCAATTGCCACTTCATCTTCAATAATCAATACTTTACTCAACTTACTACCTCCTGATATTTTCGGATTACAAAGTACATAATGGTGCCTGTCCCCTCCTTGCTGTTCGCCCATATCTTGCCTCCGTGGTCCTCTATGATTTTCTTCACTATAGACAGTCCAATTCCGCTTCCTCCAGTAGATGAATTCCTGGATGCGTCCGCCCGATAAAAACGGTCAAAAATATAAGGCAGATCTTTCGCTGGAATCCCCTTGCCATTATCTTCAAATTCTATCTGAATAAAATCACCTGCATCACGGATACGGATATTGATAAACCCCTGTTCTTTGCCCATATATTTGATAGAATTGCTGATAATATTATTAATAACACGCCTCAGCTGCTCCGGATCTGCAATAATCAGCACATCCCTGTCTGCATAATCAATATAATTGAGCCTGATATTCTTTGCTTCCAAATCCAGCCCGACTTCCTCCACGCAGTCTTCAAAATAGTCCGCCACATTGATACGGCTGAAATTGTAGGGAATCCGGTTGGTATCAATCTTGGAATACAAGGTCAGCTCATTGATCAGCGTATCCATCTCATTTGCCTTATTGTAAATGGTGCGGATATATTTCTCCTGCTTCTGGGGCGTATCTGCCACACCATCCATAATTCCCTCCACATATCCCTTAATCGCCGTAATTGGCGTCTTTAAATCATGAGAAATGTTACTGATCAGCACACGGTTCTCTTTCTCCCCGGCAAGCTTCTCCTCCTCGGATTCCTTTAAGCGGAAACGCATCTCCTCAAAATTACGGCACAGCTCGCCTATTTCATCCCTGCCATCGGCTTCCACGGTAAAATCCAGATTTCCCGCCTTAATATTCTGCGTCGCCACCTGAAGCTTATGGATAGGGTTGATAATTCCCTGATAAATCCATACCGTCAGCATTCCCGCTGTAAATAGAAGAATCAGCAATACAGAAATCATCATATCTAAAAGTACTCCCTTGACGTCCGGTATCAGCCGTTCCATAGAAGTAATAATAAACACACTCCCCCTTCTGCCATCAGAAAAAACAGTATCTATCTGCTTGATCAATGCCTGTTCCTCGCCCTCCATATAAAAACCAGAGCCGGCACTCTGCAACACATCACTGTCATATTCCGACAAATCCCCCTTAAGTCCCTGATTCAAAGATTCATTCCCATCATAAATCAGTTCATCCCCACACCTGACAATCAAGTAGGAATACTTTCGCTCCAATTCTGTATTGACCTGATTCAGATATGCTATATCCTCCAGCTTCTCCGGCTCGCTCTCTGCCACCTTTTGTAAGTTCTCATAGGTTGATTTTGTAAAACGGCTGAGCGCCTCGAACGAATTCAAAAAATACTCGTATGCATTGCCATCTGTATCATAAATCTGACGCAGCGCATGCATCTGGTATTTCCCAAATCCCCACATGGTAGCTCCTGCCAGAAGCACAGGCACTAATATGATGATAAAAAAAGAAATAATCAGTCTGGTTCGTAATTTCATATTAATTCTCGCATTTCTACTAAAATTTCCCCTGGATAAAGCAATAGAATATATATTTCTTTGACTCCAATACGAGGCATCCGTTCTCCTCCCGGCTTCGCCGGATCCCTCCTTATGCCAAATATTATATCAACATTGCAATAA
>CAPQSW010000029.1:30448-41961 GCA_948688495.1 uncultured Lachnospiraceae bacterium
ATCCTATGGTTATTTTCTAAAAAATCTAAACTTTATCTAAATTTCTGCATGGCCCAAACTGCAACAAACCACTAACCCCCTAAGGTACAAACACATTTCCAATATTTTTTCATATATTGTAGGGATTATTTTTTTCGGGGAAACTTATGGAAACATCATCCATTACCATATTGGGCGGCGACTTAAGACAATGTTATGCAGCAGAATATTTAAAGGCAGCAGGATTTCCTGTTATATGTTATCATACACCAGACTTTCCTTATTCGGCCGGCATTCAAAAGACAGATTGCCTAAAGCAGGCGCTGGCACAGTCCGAACTGATACTGGCGCCTACACCTCTGACACGAGACAATGATACACTGTTTCAGACAGCATTAGAGGAACATTCCTGTTCTCTGGAAGCTTTATGGAAAGAGCTTACGCCAAGGCACAAGTTCATCGCCAGCAGCCTTTCAAAAGATCACAAAAAAAACCTCAAAAATGCAGGATGCCAAATCATGATTTTCGGCAATGAAGCATTTTTCCAAACTACAAACGCTCTCTTAACAGCAGAAGGTCTTTTGGCTGAAATCATACGCTGCACCCCCTTTAGCCTGTCTGCTGCTGACATACTGCTCCTGGGATATGGATACTGCGGCACGGCAATCGACAGGATTTTCCTTCCTCTCTGCCAAAATATTTATGTCATTGAACAGGACACAGAAAAACAAATAGAGGCAAAACAAAACGGCCTTATTCCTATAGAAAAAACGGATTTTGCCCATGTGCTGCCAAAATGCCGGATAATCATCAATACAGTTCCTGGACCGATCCTTAAAATAGAACAGTTATCACAAATGCCTGTTTCCTGCCACATTTTTGACATTGCATCTGCACCGTTTGGTTTCCCATCAGATACAACAAAGAAATGTCTGATGCCTTATTATCGGATTGGAGGCATCCCGGGACGTTTCTCTCCTGTCACTGCCGGCGAGACGATCGGCAGAACCATAGAAAGGATGATCCAATATGCATTATGATTTTCATGACAAATCCATCGGAATCGGGTTTACCGGTTCTTTTTGCACCTATGAAAAAATATTTCATGCATTGGAAGATTTAAAGGAAACCGGTGCAAAACTGCTTCCGGTGTTTTCTCTGAACGCTTCCTCATTAGATTCACGTTTTGGCACAAGCGCCTCTTTTTTAGAGCGCGCAAAACTCCTCACGGGGCACACTCCAATCACTACCATTCCAGCGGCAGAGCCAATCGGTCCAAAGGGATTGATGGACATTCTAATCATTGCTCCCTGCACCGGAAATACACTTTCCAAACTGGCAAATGGGATTTCTGATACTCCTGTGCTGATGGCAGCAAAATCTCATCTGCGCAATAACCGTCCATTGGTGATTTCCCTATCCACCAACGACGCTCTGGGAATGAACCTGAAAAATATCGGTATTCTTCTGAATACCAAAAATATCTATTTCGTTCCTTTTGGCCAGGACGATTATCTGGCAAAGCCTAACTCCATGACAGCCTTCACGGAACTTTTGCCAGAAACCATCGAAGCGGCCCTAAACGGACGGCAAATCCAGCCGGTAATCAGAAGTCCCCACGCAGCACAGTCCTGACTGCAACACTGGAAACTCTTTATGCAGCCAGAAATTACTGTATGGAGTATTCCATCATTTCATAATGAAGCTTTGTTCCCTCGGTAATCTCCGGGGGAAGCAAAGCCCTTGCAACACACTTTTCATCCCCGCCAGGCTGGTCGGCCTGCAACAGATAAGCATAATCCCCATCAATCCGCACAACTTTGTATTCAATCGGTCCTAAATTCATATTGCGTCTCCTTTCCTTGCTTTCTCATGTAAATCTAAGATATCTGCAATCTCCTCGGTTGAAATCCTTGTGTAATCACAAAGTTCCTGAACCGTAGGGTCTGTCCCATTTTCTTCTGCGAGAGCTTTCCGCGCCTCATGAATCAAGCTGACTTTGGCAAGTATGGTATTCTCACTGTCAACCTCTCCCTCTATTTCCTGACGGTACTGCTCCATTCCTTCCCTGGCAAGCCCCTCTAACTGTTCCTCCAGCTTTTTTTGCTGTGCCTCTTTAAGACATTTGCCATTCTCCATGCCATACGCGGCAGCCTTGCCAAGAAGCTGACCCAACCCGAGCAGAAGCCCAATATTCCCCTCTTGCACTAAGTCTTCCAAAAACACCCGGGGCGTAACATACTCCTCTGCAATCTGTACTATCTTTTCCAGCCACTGATGGGATATTTCTTCCATGACTGTCCCTTCTCCTTCCAGAAGCCGCTGATATAAGATATTCTGTTGCTCCCTCTCCAACGTGGGTACGGCTGAAATCTCCCTCAAATACATCTGAAAATGTGGATTCCCAGTCTTTTTTCCAGAGCCCCCAGATGCCTGGGATGACCTGCTCCTTAAACTGGATTTTCTCCCTTTTCCAGTGCTGCCTCCTCCCTGTTGTTCTGTCTCTCCATCTGTTTCTTCCTGTGGCATTTGCAGGAACTGATATATCATTTCCTGCTGTTCCTTTGACAAATCCATATCCTGAAAGTAACTTGTAATTTCTTCTTTTGTCAATGGCACAGCGCTTGCCTTTGCGATTTCCTGCACGGAATGCAGAGTTTCCATAAATGTTATTTTATCTACCATAATTTCCCTTCCCATAAGCGCACTTTGCTTATTTTCCTGCTGCTATAACGATTGATACGCCTCTACCTTGTTATGCTTTTCAATGATACAGCTGTGTTCTTTCTTCTCCCGATCATAATTTATCCTTATTATACGCGAAAGGGAATGGATTCACAATAAAGAATTAATTCTCCCGCAAATACTGAAAAAAGGTTTCCGCTGCAAGATTCCTGCCCCGTCCCTTATCTGCTGCAATCTGTATGCTTCGTTTGGGTACACTGCAGTCCAAGTAAATCTGTACCAGTCTCTTTGCTTTTATTAATGGAAACGCCATTCCCTCCGGCACAAAGCCAATCCCAAGATTATTTTCTATCAACGGGAGCATGAGGCCGGAGGTCGCGACCTGCATATCCGGCTCTAAATCTATCTTATGTTCAATAAAAAAATCTCTGTATAAACTATAAGTTGCGCTGTTGTCTCCCAGCCCGACCCATGAATACCTCCCTATATCTTTTAACGATAATGGGGCTTTACAGAGATTCTGATACTGCAATCCACCCACCAGGATTTCCTCAAATTCCAATACTGTCTCACAGACAACAGGTTTTTGCACCTCAAACGGCGTTGTAATCACTGCAAAATCCAGTTTCCCGCTGATAAGATGCTTTATCGTCTCCGGCGTGGAGTGGTTATGGATTTTGATTCTGATTGCCGGATATTCGGTTTTAAAATCGTGCAGCCTGTCCAGAAGAAACAAATGGATCGCCGTTTCTGTTGCACCGACTTCGACAGTCCCGCTCCTTGAAGAATCCTGCCTGCATATTTCTTCCTGGGCATTTCTAAAATGCCGGCATGCGATTTCCACATGGGAATAGAGCTTCTGTCCCTCATCAGTCAAACTGACCCCCCGCGCCTCCCGGACAAACAGCCTGCAGTTTAACTGCGCCTCTAACAATTTCATAACGCGCGTCACGTTGGGCTGGTTACTCCCCAATGCGGCTGCAGCCTTTGTTATATTTCCATATTTAGCTACATAATAAAAAATCTTGTAATATTCAAAGTTTACATCCATATATTTTTTATATTTCTCCTATATTATATATGTATTTTTCATATCCCTTCAAAGATAGTATAATACATTTCCGGTGAAATATAAAGGAGTGATCGTTTATGAACAAAGATTTAACAGTGGGAAATACCCGAAAAGTCCTGTGGGCATTCTGCCTGCCCATGTTTAGCAGTATCGTATTCCAACAGCTTTACAATATTGCCGATTCGCTGGTTGCCGGCAAATTTATTGGGGAAAATGCGCTTGCCGCAGTAGGAAACAGTTATAATATTACACTGATATTCATTGCGTTTGCCTTCGGATGTAATATCGGATGTTCGATCGTCGTGTCACAGCTATTCGGGGCAAAGGATTACAAAACCATGAAATCCGCGGTCTATACAACCCTGATTGCGAGCAGTGTTTTATGCATGATTCTAATAGCGGCCGGTCTGTTCTCCTGTAATACACTGCTGCGTCTTATGAAAACACAGGAAGAAATCATGGCGGATTCATCTCTCTATCTGAATATCTATATCTGGGGGCTGCCATTCTTATTTTATTACAATATTGCAACAGGAATTTTTTCTGCACTTGGGGATTCCAGGACGCCATTCCTTTTCCTCGCAGCATCGTCGACCGCCAATATCCTGATTGACATCCTCTTTGTAAAATCGTTTTCGATGGGAATTTCAGGCGTCGCCTGGGCAACCTTTCTCTGCCAAGGAGCAAGCTGCATCCTTTCCATTGTCCTGGTTCTAAAACGTCTGTCCCTGATAAAGACAACTGGAACTATACAGATTTTTTCCTGGTTCCTGTTAAAAAAAATAGCAGCTATTGCCATTCCCAGCATCCTGCAGCAATCCTTTATTTCTGTGGGCAATATGATGATCCAGGGATGCATCAACAGCTTTGGCGTCAGCGTTGCTGCCGGCTATTCTGCTGCTGTGAAATTAAATAATCTGGTCATTACCTCTTTTACCACAATTGGCAACGGCATATCCAATTTTACCGCCCAAAATCTCGGTGCAAATAAATTCGGGCGAATAAAAGAAGGCTTCCTCGCCGGATTAAAGCTGGTATGGTGCCTGTGCGTCCCATTCTGTATCCTTTACATTGGATTCGGCAAATATCTGCTGTTGCTGTTCATGGAACAGAGTTCAGCCACAGCGCTTATGACCGGCAGACAATTCCTATGGATATTGTCACCTTTTTATTTTGTGGTTTCCGTTAAGCTTACGGCGGACGGAATCCTCCGCGGCGAGGGCGCGATGCGGCAGTTTATGGCTGCCACCTTCACCGACCTCATTCTGCGTGTGGTTCTGTCTTTTGTACTTTCTGCCTGGACCAAATCTTCCATTGGCATCTGGTGTTCCTGGCCCATTGGCTGGTCAATCGGCATGGTAGTTTCGCTTTTCTTCTATTATTCACATAACAGAGCAAAATTTAAAGGGTAACTGCTCCCCCAGCAAAAGAAAATCGGGGAAAACCGTGCATACCTACAAGGTACAGCGCGATTTTCCCCAATTTATCTTCGTTGATTAAACCGTTACATACAAGTTCTATTTGGTAATCTTAATCTTTATCGTTGCCTTCTTGCCTGAACCGTCTGTTGCAAATGCCGTAATGGTCACTGTCTTTCCTTTTCCAGCCTTCTTTGCAGTTACCTTGCCCTTGCTGTTTACAGTTGCGAATTTTGTGTTGGAGGATTTCCATGTCAGAGTCTTATTAGCTTTTTTGCCGTTCACTTTGACGGTTGCCTTCACGTTTATGGATTTTCCTGCCTTTACACTCTTCTTAGCTGCCTTGAGGGTAACTTTTGTTACGACATTCTTCATGACCGTAATCTTAACCGTTGTCTTAGCGCCTCTTCCGTCCTTGGATGTGGCGGTGACAGTTATCTTCTTGCCTGCAGCTTTTTTGCCGACCTTGAGCACGCCTTTGCTGCTGATGGTTGCATATTTTTTCTTTTTGCTCGTACTGTCAATGCTCCATTTTACACTGCTGCTTGCTCCCGCAGGCTTTGCCTGTGCTTTCAGCGTGACTGATTTGCCGGCTGCAATCTTGGCTGGCTTGCTTCCAGTCTTCTTGTCAGTAATCGTAAACCCGGTTGCTGCCTTCTTTAATGCCTTCTGTTTTGCTGCCAAAGCCTTCTCTGCGTCATCCACCTCTTTCTGGGTGGCATCCTTTTTGGCACTTATACTCTTTGCTGCATCAAGCGCTGTCTTGAATGCTTTCCAGGTCACGGGCGTGTAAGTCTTCTCTTTCAGTCCTTCTGCGGCTTTGATGGCATTGTTAAGCGCTGTCTTGTTTACGTTTGCCCCAACTGGGGTGAGCTTTGCCATTGCCTCCTGCAAGCCTTTCATAGCCTTTTCAACCTGCGCCTTTGTTGCATTTGGACGTCCCTTGATCTGCTGTGCTTTTGTAAGCGCCTGCTGGAATGCTGTCCAGTTTTCATCCTGTACATAGCTCTCTACCTTGAGTTTTGCGGCGCCTTCAACACTCGTTGCCAAATCCTGTATCTGTTTATCCGAGGGCTTATATTCCTCCTTTACAACCAGCTCCGCATCCGCTTTTTTGAACGCTGCAAGCGCTTCCTCAATCTCTGTCTTGGTTGCGTCTTTTTTATTTGCTATCTTCTTAAGCTCTGTCAACGCATCCTTGTATGCCTGCAGACTTTCAGCGCTATAAGCTGCTTCTTCCAGGGGGTCTGCGTTAGCTGCTGCTATCGTATCCTTTAAGCTGTCCTTTAATTCCTGGGATGGGATCTGTTCCTGCCTGAGTCTTTCGTATTCCGCCTCAGCATCCTCAAGGGGTTTCACCTTAGCCTCTGCCACCAGCTTTTTCTGGTCTCCATTTAACGCGTCATACGCCTTCCTTGCGGCATCAATTTTTTCCTTACATTCTTCCGTAAGTGTAATTGAAGTGCCAATTGCATCGATCTTTGCCTCCACATCTGCTACAATCTGCTGGTCTGACACAACTTCCTTCAGTTTCAGACTGAAGCTGTCCCAGAGTACCCAGTTGTTTGTATCCGTTGTCTTCACACCAATCTTTAGGGTGTGATTGGTAACGGTTACGGTAATCGGGTCAGCCGTATATGCGCCTGTGGCAAAGCATTTAGCGGCGTCCGCCATGGAATTTGGTACATAGACCTCCCCACGCTCGGTACTCCATCCGCCTTCCTTGTCTTCTTCCTGTTTTCCGTCTGCATCAATGGTCTTAAGCTCCTGCTCTGTGTCATTCATGTAGTATACTGCCGGTGCACTGTCTTCAGTATCCGCACGGTAAAAGCCCTGAACGCTTAACTCATACACACCGTTCGGAATGTTCTCAATGGTCTGAGAGAAATCAAATGCTTCATGGAAACATTCCACGTTAGAGGCAGTTCCGTCCTTTTTCAGAGCCTTAAGCGTATCACTGTATGTGTATTTATTATAATACTCGTTGTTCTTATCAAAGCCCGGGTCAAAAATGAATGATGTCACGTCCACTGGGTTTTCTTCTGTAATTTCTGATGACAGTTTTTCTGCCAATTCTTCCCGGCTTAAGATGAGCCATTCCGAGGCTTCAGATTTCTGTCCTGCAAAGGTAATTGCCGTGCCTTTTGTGGACGCTGTCAAGAACTGGTCATCCGCATTTGCGATGTTGATATTTCCGTCTTTCGAGTGTTCAATCTTTAATGCGGTCTCCTCACCGTTTAAGAACCCTTCCGCATCGAGATAATGGCCGGTTCCTTCTTTGTAATGGGTGTCAATTGTATATACCGACTTGTCTTCGGCGTCCACAGAAACCGTCATCGGCTGACCGTAGGATGACTGGGTTGCCTTTGTCTCACCGCTGGCATTTAAATACTTTCCGGTCGATACGTTTACGATATAGTAGCCGCCTGCTGCCAGAACTGGCGCACCCGCATCCGCAAGGTCTTTATATGTTTTTTCTGCATCTGTCAGCACCTTGAGCTTTGCAGAATCCATAAGTTCTTTCTGGCTGTCCGTTAGTGCATCATATGCCTCCCTGGCCGCCTTGATTGCCAGCCTGCTGTCCGATGTAAATGCTACCGTTTTGATGGCGTCAATCTTAGGCGTAACTGTGCTGGCTATGACTGCAAGGTCTGCTGCATTCTCAAGGTCCTTGTATGATTTTTCTGCATCAGTTAATACCTTCAGCTCCTCTGCCGTGACAATGTCCTTTGCAGCCTGTATCAGTGCATCATATGCCTCCCTGGCCGCATCAATCTTTTCCTTACATTCTTCGGTAAATTCTACATTTCCGATGGCGTTAATCAGCGCTACTGCGGCTGCAGCATCAGCCTTGTTAAGTGCTTCCTGTCCGCCTTTTTCCCAGTCTGTCTTATAGGAGTTTTCTGCCGTTTCAAGTGCCGTCTTCTTCTCCTGTGCCACGAGTGCTTTCTGTGTCTCGGTCAGTGCATCGTATGCCTCCCTGGCTGCATCAATCTTTGTTTTGCATGCAGTTGTAAATGTATAGGTTCCGATGGCGTCAATCTTCTCTGTTACTGCGGCTGCCGCTCCCAGATCCACATACTTTGTCTCTGCCGCTGTCAGTACTGTCAGTTTGTCAGTAAGCAACGCTTTCTGGGCGTCAGTAAGCTTGTCATATGCCGCTCTTGCCGTATCAATCTTTGCTTTACATTCATCGGTAAGGCTTACCTCTCCAATAGCATCAATCTTTGCCGCTGCGCGGTCTGAATACTCGTGGTCATCCACACTTACCAACTTCAGGGTGAAATTATCCCAGATTACCCAGGTATTGGTTCCAACTTTTTCCTCTGCTTCCACGCCGATCTTTAAGGTATGATTGGTAACCGTTACCTCAATGGCATCATTTGTGTATGCGCCTGTATCAAAACATTTGGAACTGTCTGACATGCTATTTGGTACATATTTCTTTGAATCTTTCGGCCTCTCCGTTGTGAAACCGCCAGTTTTTTCCGTACTTGCACCATCCTCAATTGCCATAAGATCCTTCTTGACATCATTGGCATAATAGTACGGCTTCTTGGAAGGCGCGCTGTCCATACGGTAGAATCCCTGCACGCTTAACTTGTATGTGCCGTTAGGAATGTCTGTAAGCGTCTGTGATGTATTGAATGTTGTGTTATACTTCTCTGCGCAGTTATTCCCATTGTCCCCGCCCTTTGCAGGCGTCTGGTCCCATTTGCTGAAATACGTGTTGCATCTGCTAAACTTGGGGTCAAAAATAAGTGTTGAAACATCGGTCGGATGTTCAGCATTAAATGTCCCTAACACCTGCTCTATATATTCCTCACGCGTAAGGATACTCCACTGGGAATATTCTGACTTACGCCCGCAACTGAGCGTCGTATCCTCGTCATTCGCGGTCAGGTATCCGCCTTCCGGACTGGCAATCGTATAACTTCCATCTGCAGTCTTTACAATTACCATAGGAGTTGCACCCCTGTCCGTGTATGGCTCCCCGTCCAGAAAATGATTTCCCTCTCTCTCTTGGATATGGGTGTCGATATAGTAATGGTAGGTATCTTTTCCTACAAGGCTTAAAGTCACCAACTGCCCATGATCCAGAGCACTTGCCCGTGTCCCCCAGGCATTGCCGCCATTAAACAGTCTGCCTGTCTTGTTGTTTAACATATAATAATCGCCCGCTGCAAGAGCTGCCTGCTTTGGTATCATCTCTTGATAGCGTGCTTCTGCATCTGTTAATACCTTATAGTCTTCTTCCAACAGCGCCTTCTGTGCATCTGTCAATACATCATAGGCTGTACGTGCCGCATCAATCCTCTCCTTGCAGGTATCCACCAGGTCAACCGTACCAATGGCTCCAATCTTAACCGCTGCTTCGTCCGCTGCCAGTCCGTCGAACGTCTCCTGTCCTCCTTCTGCCTCGATCAGAGCTTTAAAGGCTGCTTCTGCGCCTGTTAATATTTGTAAATCCTCAGCCTTCACAAATCCCTTCCCAGCTTCTGTCAGGTCATCATAAGCCTTTCTTGCCGCATCAATTTTTCTCTTGCTGGCGGGGGTCAGGGAAACTTCACCAATCTGCTTAAACACCTTGACAGCCGCACGTGCTTCAATCTCATCGTCTGTAATCACACGGTTTAATTTCAGGCTGTAGTTATCCCAGGCTACCCAGGTATTTGCGTCCTTAGCTTTTACACCGAATTTAATTTTATTATCTAAAACCTCTACACTGATGGGTGCATTCACATACTTCCCATTTTCAAAACACACCGCACTTGATTTCAAATCATTGGGTGGTGCATCCTGCGAATCATCTGAACGCAGCATAAGAGGTTTTTCAACACTGTTAATATAATATACTGGTTTTGCTGCACTGCTATCTTCCGTATCATCCCTAAAAAATCCTTGTACACTCAATGTATATTCACCATTGGGAACTCCCTCCAGTGTCTGCGTACAGTCAAATACATGGTGCCAGTCTTCCGCACATTCATTATATTTTTTATTATTCGTATCACTTCCGCTTATCACTTTATAGTTCGTGCCTGCTTTGCCCCAATGACTGCGGTATTCGTTATGTATTCCAAAGCCGGGATCAAAAATAAGCGATGACATATCAAACGGGGTATCCTCTGCAACCGTTTTTACAGCATGATCCATAAATTCATCGCGTGTAAGAAACTTCCACTCAGACAAGTCAGACTTATCTGCAAATGTGACAACTGTGTTTTCTGCAGATGCCGTTAAATATTTACTGTTGCCGCTGCTCTTTTCCTCAATGGTATAGCCGCCACTCTCAGTACTTGTAATTGTCAAATCGGCTGCCGCCGCATTCATATATCCATTAGTACCTAAATACGTACGGTCACCTTCCTTAATATGGGTGTTTATCTTATATACACCACCATCCTGAGGAGTTACATCATTAACCGTGCTCACTGTCACCAACTGTCCATAGGTCATGGCACTTGCCTGTGTGCCATAACCATTCCCGGCATTTAAAAATTTGCCAGTCTTGGTATTCATAATATAATAATCACCGGCCTTAAGTGCAGTACTCCCTTCTGCTGCATCGCCTGTAATTGTCGTTCCCTCTGCCTTTACCGTAGACATATTCCCGGTAAATACAGAAGTAACCACCAGCGCACACGCAAGCAGCCCACTTACCATTTTCCTAAATTTCATGATTAAGTTCTCCTTTCCATAACTGTCCTTGTAAATGTTATTACTTCTTCGCTTTCTCTCCCTTCTTCCTCCTTTCCAATTAAGCATCAACGTGTTTCGCATTTGTCTTCCTTCTGCGGCAGCGGCACCTGCCTTCCTCCCACAATATGGATTTGGGGACTCGCAAGCGAGTCCCCTTTATGGAAAGAGGAAACTGCTTACTCTAATGGCGGCACGCGTCGCGTCCCCCTGCCATTTCGTCGGAAGGCATGATAGTATTGCTTCACATTTGCCTTCCTCCTAGCAATTTCCTGGTCGGTGCACACCATAGGCAAAATGCACACCTTGCATGTGAATTTTACATAGTCATATGTACAACTCACACAAAAAATTGTAAACCTATATTAGTTTTTTAACAATTCTTTTCAAATTTTTTTATACAAATTATACAAATTTATCGTTTGAAAATGAAGATTATTGTAATTACAGATGTGCAAAAAAATCCTCCCTGCAACTCTAATCACAGGAAGGATAGAATGTTATAGAATATAATAATTTACAAATCTTTCTCTACAGGCGTTTCATATATTTCTCGGATACAGCCTCCATATAAGCCTCCTTTGTTCAGTAGCGGCACGCGCATTTGCCTTCCTCCCTGCGGTAGCGGCACGCGCCGCTTCGCGCCACCTGCCATTTCG
>CAPQSW010000030.1:0-16462 GCA_948688495.1 uncultured Lachnospiraceae bacterium
ATATAACAGTAGAAAATAAAGACTTTTTGTTCAATGTGACTTTACTTTAAGTTTCTTATATTATAAAATGATTGTATATTAACGATAAAGGAGGGGTGCATAATGCAACCAAGAAGAATGAAGAACGTACAATCTTGTTTCCGAAAAGCGTTAGCCGGATGCCTGGCGGCAGCAGTTTGCCTGACCGGTTTGCCGATAGGCAGTCTGGGAACAGTGCATGCGGCGGGAACGCCTGCGGAGCGGGAAGACGATACTATCGTCTACTTTGTGGACTGCGGGGACTACACGCCGGATACGGTGTGTGAGGGGGACCAGCTGGGGACCCACAACAGCGTGACTGACCAGGCATACGGCGTGGACGCGGCGACGGGGTATCAGTGGGGAATCGTGGATGTGGAGGAAGAATATCCGGCACAACCGGGAGCAATTGATCCCAACCGTAAAAATGGTACACCGCCGTCAAATGGAGGTGTATACACGGCAAATACCTGGGCGCAGGAAGGATTGAATGCAGCAAGTTTGGCAAGCAAGACATCTACGAACCGTTACACAAAAAATTTTAATGAGAAAGGTATTCCGGAAAAGTTTATCGACTATGCCTTTGAGCTGGAGGCAGGCGTCTATGAGGTGACCGTGGGGTGTGCGAATCCCTGGGGTTGTTCCAATAAGCCGGTTATCACGGCGAGACTGGAGAACAAGGCGCAGGAGACGGTATTGTCCCCGAGTGGATTTAGCGTTCCGGGTGCGGGAGCGGAAACAACGGGAAATATTGCCGTGCCTGCGGGCGGCGATAAGCTGACCGTGGACGTCCGGGGGACCGGCGATGATAATCTATGTGTCAATGTGGCGTATATCACTATCAAAGACGTTCCGGTAGATGTTGACGCAGATATGGCTGCGCTTACGCTGCCAGAGAGTGTTAAGAGTAAGCTTGTGCTGCCGGCAAGCGGGGCGTCGGGCTCTGTCATCACATGGAGTTCTTCCAAGCCGGAAGTGTTGTCAGATGAGGGAAAGGTGTTGAAGCGTCCGTTGTTTGGAGAGCCGGATGAAGTGGTGACGATGACAGCCAGTGTGAGCGATGGGGAGACGACTAAGACGAAAGAGTTACGTGTGACAGTCCCGGCGCTGGCAGAAGATGACGATCCATCCCTTTTGCTGGAACTTTCATTTAATGATGATACGCTGACCGATACCTCCATCTATGAACGTGAGGTGGTGGCAGTTGGAACGGCAAAGTATGCGGACGGAGAGGGTGCGAATGGAAGGGCGTTTTCTTTCGATGCGAATACATATCTGAATCTTGGCGCGGAATCTGCGCTGACGCCGGAAAAACTGACGCTTTCCTTCTGGATGAAACCGAATGCAGATATTACAGGAGAGCAGATTATTGCCTGGCATAAGGGGGCATATAGCAGTGACGGATGGTATCTGAATATGAATCCAAATATGGCGCTCGGTCTTTCGGTGGGACCGGGAGGCGGGCAGCCTTATTTTATCCAGGTGAATAAGAAGGCGAATGAATTTTTCCCGAAGACGGAGTGGACGCATGTGGTCGTAACGTATGACAGCGACACGAAGGAGGCGCATGTTTACCGCAATGGAATCCCGCAGAAGACGTCGGTCGGGAATCCGGTGACGGAAACTGCGACCGGAGTGATTGGCACGAACAGCAACATAAAGGTGATCGGCAGCAATGGTGAAGTTCATGGACATACCGGGAAATTAAATGTTGCGTTAGATGAATATTGCCTTTACAACAGGGTGTTTGATGCAGAAGAAATCATTGCACTCTATGATAAGAGCGGCAAGACATTTAGCAAGCGGGAAGCAGCGCAGATGGAGCTGGATGCGCTGGCAATTGATACGACAGAGCCTTTGATTACGGAAATCGCACTTCCCGAAAAAGGGGACTTCGGCTCTGCCATCACATGGAGCGCGAACGGCTCAAAATATCTTTCCAACAAGGGAGAGGTATTGGAGCGCCCGGCGGTTGGAGAGAGCGACGCTAAGGTAACATTAACGGCGACGACAAGTTATCTGGGCGGGGAATCCGTCACAAAGAATTTTACAGTAACGGTAAAAGCCATCCAGGAAGGTGAGAATGCATCCCTTCTGTTAGACCTTGGGTTTGATGAGGAGAATCTTACAGACAGTTCGATTTACAGCCGGAAAGTACAGAATGTTGGAGATGTCACTTATGTGGCAGGCGTAGATGATAATGGGAAGGCTGTTTCACTGAATGGAAACACGTATCTCAATCTTGGAACCGGTAACAAGCTTACGCCCGAAGTGCTCAGCCTCTCTTTCTGGATCAAACCGAATGCAGATATTTCGGGAGAACAGATTATTGCATGGAGCAAGGGAGAGTTCAAGGAAGACGGCTGGTATTTGAATATGAATGGGAATGCACCGCTTGGTCTCTCTGTAGGGCCAGCCAGCAGCCAGCCGTATTTTATTGAGGCAGTCGGCACGGCAAAAGACTTCTTCCCGACAGGGGAGTGGACGCATGTTGCGGTGACTTATAACAGCAAGACGAAGAAGGCCGTATTTTACCGGAACGGCATTCCGCAAAAACAAAATGTGAAAAATGAAACTGAGAGCGGAGTGATTGGCACAAACAGTTATATAAAGGTGATCGGAAGCAACGGTGCATATCATGGACATGACGGGAAATTAAATGCTGTCTTGGATGAATACCAGCTCTATGATACGGAATTTACGCTGGAGCAGGTTATTGCCGCCTATGAGGAGAGCGGGCGTACGCTCAATAAACTGGAAGTGGCTAAGCAGGATGTCAATGCACTGAAAATTCCAGAAACGGCAGCGGATGAGATGAACCTCCCAGGAGAAGGGGAATCTGGTTCTGTGATTACCTGGGAATCAAACGATCCGGCCATTGTGGTAAATGGAACAACATGTACCGTAACCCCTCCGGGATACGGAGAGCAGGATAAGACGGTGACTTTGACTGCAAAAGCTGTCTTTGCAGGGGGAACTGCGGCGACAAAAGAATTTCAGGTAACAGTTAAGGCGAAAGTCGCAGATTTCAGTAAGTTAGAAAAGGCAATCCAGGATGCGGCGGATTACGAGACAGAAGACGCCTATACATCGGAAAGCTATCTGGTATTTAAACATGCATTGCAGAATGCGAAGGATGTCCTGGCGAACAAAGCATCCAGCCAGGAGGCTGTAGATAATGCTGTGACTGTATTGGAGGATGCAATCACTGGATTGGAGAAAAATCCAGATGCAAAGCCCAACAAAGCAATGTTAAGGAGGGCAATTGAGAAGGCTAAGACCAAGCATGAAGCGCTGTATACACAGGCGAGTTGGAGTGTGATGCAGACGGCGCTTACCGATGCAATCCGGGTAAATGAAGATGAGAATGCTACCTGGGATGATGTAAACGATGCAAAGCAGGCATTAGAAGATGCGATTACCGATCTCGTGGATGATATGGCGTTGAATCTTGCATTTGAAGATAATTTGACGGACAGCTCCGCAAATGCGTTTGAGGTGGCAGGCAGTAAGGCGGTAACTTATACGGACGGCGTGAAAGGGAAAGCAGTCACCCTTGACGGCAGCACATTTTTGAATTTGGGGACTAACGGAAAACTGTCCCCCGGTAAGCTGAGTCTTTCCTTCTGGATTAATCCGAGCCAGAAGATGGAAGGAGAGCGTGCAATAACCTGGAATAAAAAACAGTGGTATACCGACGGATGGTATCTGATGTCCGAGAGCGATACGACGCCTCTGGCGCTATCCGTAGGACCGGCGGCAACGGAAAAACAGCCGTATATGATTTCGGTGTCGGGCGACCGCGGCAAATTCTTCCCGGTAGGGGAGTGGACGCATATTCTTGTGACATATGACAGTGATACGAAGGAAGCGGCAGTTTTCCGCAATGGTATCCCGCAGAAGACGAGCGTGAAGTATGGTCTGAGTGCGACTTCCACCGGAGTCATTGGACCATGCGAAGGCGAGCAGAAAGCGATTGGCTACAATGGACCGAATTATAGGGGAGCGTACCTGAAAGCTTCCCTGGATGAGTACCGTCTGTATGACAAGGTGCTCGGACAGGAGGAGGCAATTGAAGTCTATGAGAAAGGCGGTCAGACATTTGACAAACAGGCAGTTGCGCAGGGTGACATCGACGCACTGAAAATCCCGGAGACCGTGACGGGCAGAATGATTCTTACAGACAAGGGAGAATCCGGCTCCGTAATTACATGGAAGACGTCAGACGATGCTGTGATTGCTGTGGACGGAACAGTAACGCGGCCGGAAATCGGGCAGCCGGATAAGACGGTAATCTTGACCGCGAAAGCCGTATTTGCAGGCGGAGCAGCAGTGGAAAAACCATTTACCGTGACGGTAAAGGCAAAGACAGAGAGAGTCCAGGATGGAATCTTAGACTGCGGCATTGAAAATGTAACGCTGGCAGACGCCTATCTGCTGAATGCAGCGCAGAAGGAAAATGACTATCTGCTGAGTATGAATTCCAAAAAGTTTTTGTATGAATTTTACAAGGTATCCGGCCTGACGCCGCCTACTGAGGAAGGGTATCAGGGCTGGGAGCGCAGCAATGGAACGAATTTCCGCGGCCATACGTTTGGACATTACATGTCGGCGCTTTCCCAGGCATATGCCGGCACGAAAAAGGAAGATGAGAAGGCAGCGCTTCTGGTACAAATCAGGGATGCCGTGGAAGGTTTAAAAGAGTGTCAGGATGCATACGCCAGCGCGCATCCAGAGAGTGCAGGGTATGTATCAGCTTTCCGGGAGAGCATCTTAAATAAGGTAGACGGAAGCGGGGACAGTGATGAGAATGTCATCGTGCCCTGGTATAATTTGCACAAGGTTCTTGCCGGACTGATTG
Source organism: uncultured Lachnospiraceae bacterium (assembly GCA_948688495.1). Classification (GTDB taxonomy): domain Bacteria; phylum Bacillota; class Clostridia; order Lachnospirales; family Lachnospiraceae; genus Petralouisia. The sequence goes on from CAPQSW010000030.1 coordinate 4,880, forward strand.
ACATCTACACGTTTGTGGATGATAAGGAACTGGCGGAAGAAGCGCTTGGTATCGCAGAGGGATTTGGCGAGTACGTCTTTAACCGCTGCAGCAAGCTCAAAGACAACCAGGTGATGCTGCGGACCGAGTACGGCGGCATGAATGAGGCGTTGTATGAACTCTATGACGTCACTGGAAACACTCATTACAAGGCTGCGGCTGAGTATTTTGACGAGGTAACATTGTTTGACTCCCTGGCGGCAAACCAGGATGTGCTCAGCGGGAAGCATGCCAATACGACGATTCCGAAATTAACCGGCGCACTGAAACGTTACACAGTCATGAAGGATTATGACGATTATTATGATGGGCTGACAGAAGATGAGAAGCAGAAGTTAGACAAATATAAGACGGCAGCCATCAATTTCTGGGATATTGTGGTGGAGCACCATACTTATATTACAGGTGGAAACAGCCAGTCCGAGCATTTCCATGATGCGGATAAGCTTTACTATGACGCGACAAAGAGTGATTACGACGGCTCTAGCACCTGTGAGACCTGCAACACCTATAATATGCTGAAACTGTCCAGAGAGCTGTATAAGCTGACGAAGGATAAGAAGTACATGGATTACTATGAGAATACCTACATTAACGCCATTCTTTCTTCACAGAACCCGGAGACAGGAACAACGATGTACTTCCAGCCGATGGCGCCTGGATACAATAAGGTATTTAACCGTCCGCATGATGAATTCTGGTGCTGTACCGGAACCGGAATGGAGAATTTCTCCAAACTCGGCGATACCATCTACTTTACCGAGGACTCGGATGTGTATGTGAATATGTACTTTAGCAACACATATGCATTTGAAAAACAGAATTTAAAACTGACGCAGAAGGCGAATATACCGAATGACGATGAGGTTACGGTAGAGGTTGCCGCTCTTGACGGCTCGGAAGTGGCAGCAGGAACCAACCTGAAATTCCGCATCCCCGACTGGGTAGCAGGGGAGGCAGGGATTCTTGTAAACGGCGAGAAGCTTAACCTTGAGGACAGCGCAGAGAGCGGCTATGCGACGGTCGCAGGCGTAAAAGCTGGTGATGTGATTAAACTCACATTCCCTATGGAAGTAAAAGCGTATGCAACCCAAGACAACAAGGATTTCGTGGCGTTCCGCTATGGTCCGGTTGCTTTGAGCGCAGCGCTGGGAACGAACAATATCGAAGCATCGAATCCGAACGGTATCCTTGTCCGTGTAGGTACGAAAGACGTAAGCTGCCAGTCTGTCATTACGGTTCAGAATATGTCCGTGGACGAATGGATGGATAATGTCAAAGAAAATTTCGTACGGATAGAGGACAGCGAAGACGGGAAAGTGCAGTTTAAGCTGAATAATACGGATTCTTCTAATTTGATTTACACGCCGCATTTTATGCGCTATAAGGAGCGTTACGGACTGTACATGATGTTTGAGGAACCGGGATCGGAGGCAGGCCAGAAACGCATCCGGGACAGGAAAGAGAAACTCCGTGAGGAGGAGATGGCAATTGACACGCTCACGAATTTTGATGAGAACAATTCTGAGTTTGCCAAGAACCTCCAATACGACAAACCCACGACGGGAAGCTTTAATGGGCATCTCTATCGAGATGCACAGAAGGACGGCTGGTTCAGCTACGACATGCAGGTGAATCCAGATTCGGAGGCAAATTACCTGATGTGTACCTGGTATTCCGGGGACAAGGGCAGAAGCTTTGACCTCTATATCAATGGAGAGAAATTGCAGAGCATTGCCATTAATGAAGAAGCGGGCACGAACGTATTCTATACGCAGAAGATTGAGATTCCGGCGAAATACTGGAGTGAGCCGGAATATAAGAAGGATTCTACCGGAGCGTTTGTCCTGGATGCAGAGGGAAATAAGATTCCCGTTATCAATGTCAAATTCCAGGGAAGTGGAACCCATCCTGTGGGCGGGCTGTTTGGCATTATGACGGCAGATACTTTGGAGTACAGCCATGATCCGAATTTGTCGGCGCTGAGCTTTGACAAGGGAAAACTTACCCCGGAATTTCAGGGGGAGACCAAAGAGTATACGCTCAAAGTTCCTTCCATTACGCAGAATGTTACAATGACAGTATCTCCCAATACGCCGAGCGGACTTATCTTCATTGACGATATTCTGATTGACGATTCCATCGGCCGCCGGATTAACCTGACAGGTGCCAGCACGCAGCTTACATTTAAAGCGTCTGCACAGGATCATGAGACGATGGCGGACTATACGGTTACCATTGTGAAATCAACCGTAGATGTATCGGACCTGGCAGGCGAGATGGAGGAAGCGGAAAAGATTGAAAAAGGCAATTATACCGATGAGAGCTATCAGGCGTTCCTCAAAGCGTTAGAAGACGTCCGCAGGGTTGTAAACGATGCGGATTCGACCGAGGCGCAGGTGAATGCGGCGCAGAAGGCTCTGGCAGATGCAATTGCCAATTTAAAGGAAAAAGGACCGGAAGGGCCGGGGCAGTCAAAGACAGATTTTACTGTTTTGAAAAAGACGATTGCAGACGCTAAGAAATATAAGGCGGCAAATTATACAACGGCAAGTTTTCGGGTGTTAAAAAATGCACTGAGCAATGCAGAGAAGATTGCTAAGAATGCCAAGGCAACGCAGGTGCAGGTGAATGCAGCAGATACAGCGCTGAAAAACGCCATCAAAAAGCTTGTAAAGCTGAAAGTGATTTCTAAAAAGAAGGTAACGCTTGGAGTAAAGGAAACGTATTCTGTTGCGGCGAAGGGTTACACCTATACAACTTCCAGCAAGAAAGTTGCCACGGTAAGCAGCAAAGGAAAGGTAACTGCCAAAAAGGTTGGAAAGGCAACGATTAAGGCGACGAATAAGGCGGGGAAAGTAAAGGTATATAACATTACCGTGAAGAAAGCGCCTAAGAAGATTGTTAAAGTTACCCCTTCAAAGAAGACCTTGAAAAAGGGCAAAACAGTAAAACTGAAAGTGAAACTTCCCAAAGGGACAGCCGGAAAGTGCACGTTTAAGTCCAGTAATAAGAAGGTGGCAACCGTAAGTTCAAAGGGTACCGTAAAGGCGAAGAAAAAAGGAACCGCCCGGATTACCGTTAAGACTTATAACAAGAAGAAAAAGGTTGTGACCATCAAAGTAAGATAATATAATAAATCAGGAAGCCATTGCACGAAATTCATGTGTAATGGCTTTCTGGCGCTCTTAGGGTCACTGTTACAAAAAATTTTATATTTTCTTTATTGTTTTTTGGGAAAATTCTTTTTATAATGAAGTCTGAATGATTTTTAACTGCAAAGCGATGCGAAGCGTCGCGGCCCCTACCGCTGAAAAGGAGGAAAAGCAAATGCTGTCAAGATTTAGTGTTAAAAAACCCTACACCGTGATTGTGGGGATTGTGCTGGTAATCATATTGGGCGTGGTGTCTTTGAGTAAGATGAGTACAGATCTTCTGCCCAGCATGAATCTGCCTTATGCAATTGTAGTGACTACTTATACAGGCGCGAGCCCGGAGCAGGTGGAGAAGGCGGTGACACAGCCGATTGAGGCAGCTATGGCAAGCACCTCCAATATTAAGAATATCAGTTCCAGTTCCTCCAATAATATGTCTATGGTTGTCCTTGAATTTGAACAGACGGCCAATATGGATTCCGTTACCGTGGAAATGCGGGAGAGCTTAGACCAGATCAGCGGGTACTGGCCGGATGAAGTGGGCAGCCCGATTATTATGAAACTGAATCCTGACATGCTTCCAATTATGATCGCAGCGGTGGAAGTGGAGGATATGGACAATCTTGAAATCAGTGATTACACAGATAGGGAACTGATTCCTGAGATTGAAAGCGTTGAGGGAGTTGCCTCTGTGACGGGAACAGGGCTGATTGAAGAATCCGTGCAGGTAACGCTTAGTCAGAAGAAAATTGACGGAATTAATGAGCAGATTAAGAAATCCCTGGATGATAAATTTGCAGATGCAGAGAGTGAGATGGAAGATGCAGAGGATGAGATCAGCAGCGGGAAGGATGAGCTTACCAGCGGGCAGAAGTCGATGGCAGGTCAGATCAGTGATGCCCAGAATCAACTGCATGATAAAAAAATTGAACTTTTTCAGACGGAAACAGATTTGAATAATAAACTGGCAGAGTTGAGGGAGACAAAAAGCCAGACGGAGGCAGGAATTTCTACGTTGACAGCGTTACAAGCGCAGGTTCAGGAACTGGTGCAGGCAAAGGCGAAGTTGACGGATGCCATAGAGACAATAAAGGCGATGCAGCAGAATCCAGGACTAATGGGGACAGACCCGACGCAGACAGATCCAACACAGACGGGACTAGACCCGACGCAGACGGATCCAACACAGACGGGACTAGACCCGACGCAGACGGATCCAACACAGATGGGACTAGACCCGACACAGACAGATAAAACACAGGCAGGAATGGACCCTGCACAGATGCAGGAGCAGATGGAGCAGGCGAAAGCGGAACTTGCCAAGCTGGAAGGACAGCTTGCCAAGGTGGAAGCAGGGCTTACAGAGATTAAGAAGCAGCTTGCAGCCCAGGAAGGGAGCACATTAAATGAGGACGCATCGGATCAGAAGCTGGTTTCTTACATAGCGGAATCCATTACAACAGCGGAGCAGGGGCTTGCGCAGATTAACGGTGGGATTGCTGCAATTGAGTCGGGACTTGAGAGTGTTGCACAGGGAAAGACGACGATCAATGATACCCTTGCTACCTTAAACCGGAGCCAGATTACAGGGTCTGTGGAGATGGGAAGCGCCTCAGCACAGCTTGCCAGCGGTGAGGAGAAACTAAAGGAGGCAAAGGAATCCTTTGAGGAATCAAAGCAGGAAGCCTATGATTCTTCTGATTTGAACAATATACTTACAATGGAGATGTTGAAAAATATTCTGACAGCACAGAATTTCTCCATGCCTGCCGGTTACATTACGGATGCAGGCGAGAGCTATATGGTGCGTGTCGGGGATGCCGTAGACAGTGTGGACGCCCTCAGGGACATGGTGCTGATGGACCTTGGCATGGATGGCGTGGATACGATTCATTTATCAGATGTGGCAGATATTGTTGTCATAGATAATTCTGCCGAATCCTATGCACGTCTGAATGGAAAGCCCGGCGTTATGCTATCCATAGAGAAGCAGACGGGGTATTCCACTGGAGATGTGACAAAACGAGTTTATGCTAAATTTGACAGCTTAAAAAAGAATAATGAGAATCTTGAGGTATCAATCTTAATGGATCAGGGCATTTATATTGATATGATTGTAGATTCTGTTATGAATAACATGATTGTAGGTGCGATTCTCGCAATCCTGATTCTGCTGGTTTTCCTCAAAGACGTCAAACCGACGCTGGTTATCGCATGTTCCATCCCGGTGTCTGTTGTTTTTGCGGTCGTGTTAATGTATTTCAGCGGTGTTACGTTGAATATGATTTCCCTGTCGGGGCTTGCGCTGGGAATTGGTATGCTGGTGGATAATTCAATTGTAGTGATTGAGAATATATACCGTATGCGCGGGGAAGGACTGTCTGCGAGGAAGGCTGCTGTGGAGGGGGCAAAACAGGTGAGCGGTGCGATCACTGCGTCCACCCTGACGACGGTATGTGTGTTTGCCCCCATTGTGTTTGTGGAGGGGATTACAAGACAGCTCTTTGTGGATATGGGTCTGACGATTGCCTATACCTTGCTTGCAAGCCTTTTGATTGCGCTGACATTTGTGCCAATGATGGGGTCGAGAATGCTGCGGAAGACAAAAGAGATCCGGCATCCCTGGTTTGATAAATTCCAGGAGGGTTATGGCATAGTTTTAGGAAAGCTGCTCAAATTAAAACCAGTCGTACTGCTGGTTATGGTAGCGCTTCTCATTGCCAGTGTATGGGGCTCTCTCGCAAAAGGAATGGAGTTTATGCCGGAAATGGAGAGTACGCAGATGACTGTTTCCATTACCCCCCCAGAGGATGCAGAATTTGCGGAAGCCTGTGAGCTGGCGGATGAGGTGACCGAAAAGGTTATGTCCATTTCCGATGTGGAATCCGTGGGCGCTATGGCAGGAGGCGGAGGAATGGCTTCCAGCCTTATGGGAGGAGGCAGTGGAAACGATGTCACCCTCTATATTATCGTCCGTGAGGACAAGGAGCTTTCCAATGATGAGATTGCAGAAAAAATCCAGGATATGACAAAAGATATGGAGGCAGAAATCAGTGTCAGTACCTCAGAAATGGATATGGGAGCTCTGGCGGGAGAAGGCCTGACCGTACAGATACGAGGACGTGATTTAGAGAAACTGCAGTCTCTGGCAGGCGACATCAGGGAGATTATGGCTAAAGTAGAAGGAACGGCTGACGTATCCACTGGCGCAGAGGAGACGGAGAAAGAATTTCGAATTACCGTGGATAAAGAAAAGGCAGCCAAATATAACATGACAGTGGCGCAGATTTATCAGCTTGTCGGTGAGCGGATGGCGGATGATACGTCGGACGATACGATTTCTACAGACATTAAAGATTATGACATTTATCTGGAAAGTGTGGAGCAGAGTGAGGCTACGATTGACAGTTTGAAGAAGCTTACGTTTACTTATGAAGATAAGGAAAGCGGGGAAGAGAAAGAGATAAAGCTTTCTGAGGTGGCAGATTTTGAGGAATTGGAAAGCCTGACTTCCATCTCACGTGAGGGGCAGGAGCGGTATGTAGAAGTGAGTGCGTCGATTGCCAGCGGTTATAACGTGGGTATTGTTGGAGATAAGGTTGAGAAGGCTGTGCGGTCTTATGATCTGCCGGAGGGTTACACAATAGAAATGACAGGGGAAGATGAGAGCATCAACGAGGCTATGGAACAGTTGGTATTGATGCTGATTCTGGCAATTGCTTTCATTTACCTGATTATGGTTGCACAGTTTCAATCCCTCAGGGCGCCGTTTATTATCCTGTTTACGGTTCCGCTTGCCATGACAGGGGGATTTGGCGCGTTACTGATTACGAACAATGTGCTTAGCATTATTTCCATGATAGGATTTATCATGTTGGTGGGTATTATTGTAAATAATGGTATTGTTATGGTGGAATACATCAACCAGCTAAGGCGGGAAGGTGTAGCGAAGCGCGAGGCCATTATAACAGCGGGAAAGACTCGTCTGCGTCCTATCCTGATGACGGCAATGACGACGATTTTCGCGATGACAACGATGGCATTTGGCTCGGATATGGGCTCGGATATGGGAAGGCCCATGGCGATTGTCACGATTGGCGGAATGATTTACGGAACGTTGATGACGCTGGTAGTTGTGCCCTGTATTTACGATCTTTTCTACAGCAATAAGAGCATGGTTACAGAGGAAATTTAGAATACTACTTGACAATTCCATAATTAGCTTATAATATGAAATGATAAGTTGTGAGAATACCGTAAAGATGTACCCTTTGCCGGGTTCCGGGAAAGGGTCATTTATCTTATGGGAAAAGTTTTAACCTGTTCCATAAGATAAATGACCCTTGGATGCGCAGGGGCGCGATCTTTATTAGATAAGGAGAAATTTACCATGAGCAGAGAACTAGCAAAAACCTACAACCCAAAGGACATCGAGGACCGTCTTTATCAGAAATGGGAGGAAAATAAATATTTTCATGCGAAGGCGGACAGGAGCAGAAAGCCGTTTACGATTGTGATGCCTCCGCCCAATATTACCGGGCAGCTTCATATGGGACACGCCCTCGATAATACGATGCAGGACATTTTGATCCGTTATAAGCGTATGCAGGGGTATAATGCATTGTGGCAGCCAGGCACAGACCATGCTTCCATTTCCACCGAGGTTAAGGTTATTGAATCATTGAGGGAACAGGGGATTGATAAAAATGATTTAGGCAGAGAGGGATTCCTTGAGAAAGTCTGGGAATGGAGAGAAGAATATGGCGGCCGTATCATCCGGCAGTTGAAGAAGATGGGTTCATCTGCCGATTGGGACAGGGAGCGTTTCACAATGGATGAGGGATGCTCCCAGGCGGTACAGGAAGTATTTATTAAGTTATATGAGAAAGGTCTCATCTATAAGGGCTCCAGGATTGTCAACTGGTGTCCGGTCTGTAAGACATCCATTTCTGATGCAGAAGTAGAGCATGAGGAGCAGGATGGATTCTTTTGGCATATCAATTATCCAGTAAAGGGTGAAGAAGGAAGGTTTGTGGAGATCGCCACGACCAGGCCAGAGACGCTCTTAGGCGACACAGCAGTGGCGGTTAATCCAGAAGATGAACGGTATCAGGATATTATCGGCAAGACTTTGATTCTGCCGCTGGTAGGGCGTGAGATTCCAGTGGTAGCAGATCATTATGTAGATAAAGAATTTGGGACGGGATGTGTGAAGATAACTCCGGCGCATGACCCCAATGACTTTGAAGTTGGCAAACGCCATAATCTGCCGGAGATCAATATACTCAATGATGATGCAACCATCAATGAAAATGGCGGAAAATATCAGGGAATGGACCGCTATGACGCGAGAGAGCAGATGGTGCAGGAACTTAAGGAGCAGGGGTTGTTGGTAAAAGTAGTGCCACATTCCCATAATGTCGGGACCCATGACCGTTGCAGTACAACGGTAGAGCCTATGGTGAAACAGCAGTGGTTTGTAAAGATGGATGAGCTGATTAAGCCTGCGGTGGAGGCGGTCAAGAATGGTGAAATCAAGCTGTTGCCGGAACGTATGGATAAGATATACTTTAACTGGACGGATAACATCAGGGACTGGTGTATCTCAAGGCAGCTCTGGTGGGGACATCGGATTCCCGCGTACTATTGTGCAGACTGCGGGGAGTTTGTGGTGGCAAGGGAGAATCCCGGGAAATGCCCCAAATGCGGCTGTGAGCATATGACCCAGGAGGAAGATACCTTAGACACATGGTTTTCTTCTGCGTTGTGGCCGTTTTCTACGCTGGGCTGGCCGAATAAGACAGAGGATCTTGATTATTTCTACCCCAATGATGTGCTGGTGACTGGATATGATATTATTTTCTTCTGGGTAATCCGCATGATTTTCTCTGGGTATGAGCAGATGGGGGAGGCGCCCTTCCATACGGTGCTGTTTCATGGACTGGTGCGGGATTCACAGGGACGCAAGATGAGTAAATCCCTTGGGAACGGCATTGACCCCCTGGAGGTTATTGATAAATATGGGGCGGATGCCCTCAGGCTGACGCTAATTACTGGAAATGCGCCAGGCAATGATATGCGTTTCTACTGGGAACGCGTGGAGTCAGCAAGAAATTTTGCAAATAAGGTATGGAATGCGTCCCGTTTTATCATGATGAATATTGTTGATGGGGAGATGGCAGAGCCGTCGTTGGAGGAGATTCGGACAGGGGACAAGTGGATTTTGTCAAAAGTGAATACGCTTGCCAAAGACGTCACCGAGAACATGGATAAGTTTGAACTCGGCATTGCCGTGCAGAAAATTTACGATTTCATCTGGGATGAATTCTGCGACTGGTATATTGAGATTGCCAAAGCAAGGATGCTCCGAAAAGAGGAAGATCTGGAATCGGCAAAAGTTGCTATGTGGACGTTAAAGACGGTGTTGATTCAGGCATTGAAGCTGCTCCATCCCTATATGCCGTTTATTACGGAAGAAATTTTCTGCACGCTTCAGGCAAAGGAGCCGACGATCATGCTGTCTGAATGGCCTGCGTACCGTGAGGAATACCATTTTCCCGCGGAGGAGGAAGCAGTGGAGCATGTAAAAGACTTAATAAAGGGTATCCGTAATACGAGAGCGGAGATGAACGTTCCGCCCAGCAGGAAAGCCAAGGTGTATATTGTGACGGAGGATTCTGCGCTGCAGAATACGTTTGAGTCTATGAAGAGTGCGTACAGGCTTCTTGCCGGCGTCAGTGAAGTGAAGGTACAGGAAGATAAGAAGGGGATCGGCGAGGATGCTGTATCGGTTGTAATTCCCGGAGCAGTTGTTTATCTTCCCTTGGAAGATCTGGTAGATTTTGAAAAGGAGAAGGAACGTCTTTTAAAGGAAAAAGAAAGGCTCTTAAAGGAACTGTCCCGATCTAAGGGAATGCTTTCCAATGAGAAATTTTTAAGCCGGGCTCCAGAAGCAAAGGTTCAGGAGGAGAGGGAGAAACTTGTGAAATATGAACAGATGATGGCACAAGTGGAAGAACGCCTGGCACAGATGAATTAATCGAGGAGGAACCGAGATGGAGAGAGATATGCAAAATAACCCTAAAAAGGGAAAAGTCAGCAAAAAAAAGCGTCAGATGCGAAAGCTCATTGTGGCTGTCGTAGTTATTTTGCTGGCGCTCATCATGATTCCCGTTGCTTTTTTGTGGAGTAAATATGATAAAATGCCTAAGGTTGTAATCAATGATAAAGAGGTCAAGATCAATGAGCTGACTCCGGAAACGGAGAAGGCAATGGAAGGATATAAGAACATTGCGCTGTTTGGCCTTGACAACCGTTCCATGGGCACTCTGGAGAGAGGAAACAGCGATACGATTATCGTGGTCAGCATAAATGAGAAAAGCGGGGAAATCAAGATGGCTTCCGTATACCGCGATACGTACCTGGATATTGATGAGAATATGTTCCGCAAAGCGAATGCTGCATATGCCAACGGCGGCCCAAAGCAGGCGATCGATATGCTCAATAAGAATCTGGATTTGAATATCACAGATTATGTCAGCGTGGATTTCAGCGCACTAGTGGAAGCGGTAGATTTGCTGGGTGGAATAGAGATTGATAAAATAGAACCGAGTGAGGCAAAATGGCTGAATGCATATGTGACGGATACAATTAAGAATACCGGATACGATGATTATGTCGATTACGTGTCGGCGGGTGAGAATGTGCACCTGAACGGCATACAGGCAACCGCCTATGCACGGATCCGTTATGTGGGTCTTGATTATGGGCGTACGGAACGACAGAGGAAGGTTATCACGAAAATGTTTGAGAAGGCAAAGCAGTGTGATTTATCGACATTAAATAAGATGATGGATGAGATGCTTCCACAGATTTCTACCAGTTTAAGCCCCACGGAGATGCTTGGCTTAGCATCCGGGGTCACCAAGTACCATATGGGGGAGAATACGGGATTTCCGTTTGATAAGGAGTCAGGCGATGTGGGAAGCTTGGGTGATATGGTAATCCCCCTGGATTTGGAGAAAAATGTGGTAGAGCTTCATAAATTTCTCTATGCCAATGAGGAATATACGCCCTCACAGACTGTCAAAGATTTAAGCGCGACGATACACGCCAATACCGGTTATTAAAAATTTAGTTGACAGAGAATGTGTTGGGAGCGTATGATGGAACTATGGAGTTAAAGTTGTTTCGTTTATAAATAGGGAGGAGAAATTTATGAAAGAAGCATGGAGATATGCAAGGGCATATGCTTTGGTGTTCATCTGTATGATGTTTCTGGGTGCAGGTATGAAGACGCAGGCAGCAGGAGTTCCCCAAGTGAGTGGTTTGAAACAGATCAAGGCAGGCGCCACTAATGTTGAGGTGAGCTGGGATGCAGTGATGGCGG
>CAPQSW010000030.1:16486-41898 GCA_948688495.1 uncultured Lachnospiraceae bacterium
AGATTGAGGTGTCCGATTCTGAGAGCTTTTCCAGTGTGCGGACACAGGACGCCTATACTTGGACAGATCGGACGATTTCCAGCCTTTCTGCGGGTAAGAAGTATTATGTGCGTGTGAAAGCATATGTGTATAACAGTGGTACGAAGGTTTATGGTACGCCGTCAGCAGCATTGGAGGTTGTAACTGCACCGGACAGCAATATTAAGAGGAATTTCAGGCAGACTGGAGCGGGGTTGACAAGTGTTACCTTACAGTGGGATAAGAAAGAGGATGCCAATGCATATCGTCTGGAATATTACAAGGTGGGAGAGAGTAAAACTACCCATACCCTGCCGCTTCTGGGAAATGTCCAGACTTGTACGGTGAAAAAGCTTAGTAAAGATACGGAATATGCCTTCCGTTTATATCCAGTAATGAAGGGGAGAAGTTATGAGGCAGTACCGAGCTTTGCCAGCGACTATCTTACAGATTGCCGGGTGTTGCCGGGTAAGGTCGATGGGCTGGAAGTCTCTTTCAGCACACCGACGACGAAGTATATTGATTTATCATGGGACAGACGCGATACCGCGGATGGATACCAGTATGAGGTATATTCGTTAGCGGGAAAGAAAGCAAAGAAGATTATTACGCGCAAAATAAGTTATAAGAGCGAACTATATTCAAGCAATAAGCTGAGCAAGGCACAGTTTCTGAAAGTGAGGGTGCGCGCCTATATAAATCTGGGCAAAAATACCAAGTATGGTGAATGGTCTAAGTGGATTTACACGTCCAAACAGCCAGAGGTAACAGGGCGCAAGAGTCTCAAAAACGGAATTAAGCTGTCGTGGAAAAAGGTGGCCGGTGCAAATAGTTATACCGTATGGATTTCCAAGAGTAATAAAACCGGTTTCAAGAAGGTAAAGACTTTATCTGGAACTTCCCTAACCATTAAGAAATGTGGCAAATCTTCGTTGAAGCGCAAAAAGGCATATTATTGTATCGTAGTTGCGAACAAGAAGATAGGAAAAAAGACATATCAGGGAATAAAAACATATCCTGAGTATGTATATTACTATTACTATTCCTATTAATAGATAGTCTTGATATTACGGAGTAATTTATAATTTCGTCGGATATGAGAAGGGTGTAAGGCAAAGCAGATGAAACGTAAGATAGAAGATTTGATCCAATTGGTAAGCGGAATGCGCATGGCCGACAGAACAAGGTATTGTTTTCTGGCAGTCTTTTTGGGGTGTGTGCATTTGCTGCTTACCCTGGTTGGCTTCCTCTTAATGTGCCTGCCCCTGGCCGTTACGAATCTGGCGGTTGCTGCGCTGGACTTTTTAAGCATTTGCGGGACGAAGAACAGCAGGAGTTTTTTTGTACGGATAAGCATTCTATATTTTGCAACCTGTATCCAGTCCTTGTATGCCAGTGTCCTGCTGGGATGGAATTATGGATTTTCTACCTATAATCTGGTGATGATACCGGTGATGCTCTCCACGGTGTATCTAATGGAGCATGGGGAGAATGCCAGCAGGTATACGATATGCTATACACTGGTGAATTGTATTGCTACGCTGGTATTCTGTTGGATCCTATACCGGGGCAATCCGGTATATTACTATCCGGTTCCCACAGACCTCAAGGTTGCTTTTTTCAATAATATTATGGGATTTTTGATGATGCTGTGTTTCTGCGTCATGTTTATCTTAGAGCTGACGGTAAGCCGTAAGGCGATTCGGGAGAGAAACGAAGAACTGCAGCGCCTTGCCAACTTTGATGAGCTGACGAAACTGAGGAACCGCCGGAGCCTCCTTGATATTTGGCAGAATCTGGGGAGGAACGATTATTGCATCGTCATGGGTGACATTGATGACTTCAAGAAAGTCAATGATACCTATGGACATGAGAAGGGCGATGATGTTCTAAAGCTGATTGCAGACAGCCTTTCCGGTGCAGTAGATGCCGTTGATTATGTGAGCCGCTGGGGTGGGGAAGAATTTCTGATGATTGTATTTGGGAATATTGCCTATGCCTTGAAGGTGGTAGACAGGGTTCAGCAGAAGCTTCGGGCAGCGGACCTGCAGGCAGGCGGCAGGAGGCTGGCAGTGACGATGACGTTTGGAATCTGTGAGGCGAAAGAGGTCTCAGATGGAAATATTGATGAGATTATCCGCCATGCGGATCAGAGGCTATACCTTGGGAAGACGAGCGGGAAGAATTGTATTAAGATCCGCGATGAATAAAAATAATACATAAAAGAAGCTGTTGTAAATTACAGGTTTTACACAATATGTAGTTATGTGTGCTATATCGCAGGCCATGTATTGTGTATAGGTCTGTTTTTGCAACAGCTTTTTGTGTTTTCCAGTTATTTCTGCTGGTTGTCTTTCAAAAAAAAGTGTGATAGAATAAACGCGAATTATGAAAACCAGTGCAGAAATGGAGTGAGAAAAGTGGGATCATTTAAAAAAGGGATAGCAATTTTCCTGTCAATGTGTTTCGTGGTATTATCTGCTGGGATCAATGTACAGGCGCAGAATAGGGTAGAAAATGTGCAGATGGCAGAGCAGGAAAGTAACCGGACAGAGGGTGAGTCTGTTAAGAAGAAGGGGAACAGTGAGGCGGACGGTAAGTTTGCGGGGCAGGAAGCACGAACAGAAGAAGCAGAACAAGGCGAAGAAGAGAAACAGACAAAAGAAACGGAAGAAAAGCAGGGTGTATTGAGCTTTATTATGTTGGAGAGTACCTACATAAAGACGCCGGGGGTACAGAACATAGCGGTGAGTCTTGGACAGGAAGGCGTTACTGTAGAGCAGGCAGAGCTTACATACCATAATGAGACCTCCGGGGAGGACTTTACCATTGCCGCGGCAGAACTTGCAGATAATATGGCAAGATTTACCATAGAATATACAAACAGTGCACAGCAGGGTATTTATGATTTAATTGGCATCAGATATCAGATAGAAGGTCAGTCTTATGAGATTGTGTTTGATACGCTTGGAATGGAAGTAAGTTTTGGCGTCAACCAGGAGGGGGAATCCGAACCAGATGAAGTGCTGGTAAATGGTGAGATACTAGAGGAGGTAGAAGCGAACGTAGTGTCTCTGGATGAGAATGGCAATACAATTTCAGAGCAGTCTATCGGGGACGTACTTATGGAGGAAAAAGCCATGGACCGGATGGCACAGTCAGGCAGGGCTGGTACAAATGCATCTGGAAAGATGGTAATTGTCCTGGACCCCGGACATGACAGTGTCCATGCAGGCGCCCGTGGCAACGGATGTAATGAAGAAGAATTGGTATTAAAAATCGCGCAGTATTGTAAGACGGAACTGCAGAAATATTCAGGCGTCACCGTTTACATGACAAGAACGAGCAATGAATGCCCGAATGGAGGATATAGTGTGGATTCCGGTATCTGTAATGCGAAGAGAGTGGAGCTTGCAGTGTCTAAAAAGGCGGATGTATACGTCAGCCTTCATCTGAACTCCAGCGTAAGCAGCGCCCCCAGAGGCGTGGGTGTTTATTATCCAAATAGTAATTACCGTCCAGATATTGGTGCAGAAGGGCAGGGGCTTGCCACAGATATTTACAAGAAGCTGAGCGCCCTGGGGCTTGCGACTTGGGCAGATGGTATTTTAATCCGAAATACAGAGTCAAATCCGCCAACACTCTATCCTGACGGGTCGCCGGCGGATTACCTTGGTGTTATACGCAGGAGCAAGCTGGCGGGGATTCCGGCAGTATTGGTGGAGCATGCTTTTTTGAGTAATGCAGCAGATGTCAGCGAGTTTTTAAGCTCTAATACCAAGCTCAAGAAACTTGGTGTTGCGGATGCACAGGCAATTGCTGGGTATTATGGACTTTCCGTGAAAGGGACGGTTCCCCAGATTGCATGGATTCAGTCGAAGGGAAGCCAGAAGCTTCAGTTGAGCTGGGAGGAATCGAGCAATGCGGTATCCTATCAGGTGTACCGCAGTACTTCTGAAGATGGGGGATATCAAAAAGTTGGAGAAGTTGCAAAGAATTCTTTCAGTGACACATCGGTTGAGGAAGGGGTTACCTACTATTATAAAATCCGTGCAATATCTCCAGAAGGAAAGAAAACCTCGTATTCCAGTGTGCATTCTGGAATGCCGCTGGCAAGAACGGAAATAAGCAGTATTGTCTCACAGGCCGGAGGAAAACTTAAGCTCAAGTGGAAATCGGTGAACGGGGCAGAAAAATATGACATTTACCGGAGTGAAACAATTGATGGTAAATATAAGAAAATCGCATCGACGGCAGAACGGACTTATACAGATAAGAAGGTAACAGTCCAACAAGAATATTTTTACAAAATACGTGCCCGGGGAGGAGAGAAAAATGGTTACAGCACTTATTGTACCATAAAGTCGGGATGGGCAGTCAAAAAGGCAGCGATCCGCAGTGTCAGCTCTAATGACAGCACATCTCTGCGTCTTAGATGGAAGAAGGTGGAGAACGCATACGGCTACCGGATTCAGAGAAGTACTTCCAAAAAGGGAAAATATAAGACGGTGGCGGAGCTGAAAAAGAATAAAACCTCTTATGTAGATAAGAATGTCAAGGCAAAAAAGAAGTATTACTATAGAATACAGGCATTAAACAGCGTCGGAGGCAAAATTGGCTGTGGCAGCTACAGCAATGTGGTGTCTGGAAGTACGATAAAAAGGACTTCTATCGTCTATGTAAAATCAAACAGCAGTACTGCCATGGAAATTAAATGGAAAAAGGATGCAGGCGCTTATGCATACAGCATTAAGCGCGGTACGAGTAAGAAGGGACCCTATGAGAAGATTGCAGAGGTCCGTGACTGCAATATTACGACATATGAGGACAAAAAGGTATCCGGCGGCCAGCGCTACTATTATGTGGTAGAGACAATTATCAATAAGAAAGGGGTCAAAGGCTACAGTGGGGATTCGAAACCGGTTTCTGCTTTCAGCCTGCAGAAAGTGAATATTACTGCGGTACAGGAAGCAGACAGTGGCATTTTATTGAGCTGGGAAGCAGTATCTGGGGCAAATTGTTATGAGATTATGCGCAGTACACAGAGCACAAGAGGCTTTACAGAAATAGCCAAAGTCCGCGGGGGGGATGCGGTAAGCTTTACGGACACGAACGTGACAGAGGGCGTGAAGTATTATTACAGAATCCGCGCGGTCAGCGAAGGAAAATATATGGGATATGGAAGCTACGGGAAAGTGGCAGAGAGCAATGCTGACAAAACAAAACTTCGGTAATTTGGAGGAAAAAGGGATATGAAGAAGGGAAAAAAGAAAAGGATTATGGCATGGCTGCTCGCAGCAGCAGTTCTTACAGCAGATATCTGTGGAAATGGAAGTGTAGTACATGCCATGCAGGTAACAGCGGATAATGCCATGCAGGAGTTTTCGGAGGCAGAACAGGCTTTTGCAGAGCTTCTGAAAGAGTATGAGATGTATGGTATGTTGAAAGGCAGTCCTGAAACGGCGGTTTATCAGGAGGCGTCAGAGAATGCTGTGGTGGTGAAGAAGCTTGCCAGCGGTTATCAGGTGCGCTTTCTTGGTGCAGTGTGCACTGGGGAATTATGGTTTAAAGTTGCATTTGGCATAGATGGTAAGGAATATACAGGTTTTGTAAAAGAACATTCTGTGTTGACACAGGATGAGCGGATGACAGTATGGAAGAATCAGTATTTTGGCAATGGCGGTAAGGCAAGGAGCGCCGCAGCCTTAAGTGCTGCACAGGGGGGAACAGATTTATCTGCCTTTCCTTCCAGTTACCGCTCTTATATCCAGAATTTGATAAAGGCGCATCCCAACTGGACATTTGTGCCGATGAATACGGGGTTGAACTGGTCGGATGTCATTGAAAATGAAACGAAGGATTCCGTAAATCTTGTGGACATCAATGCGCCAAAGAGCTGGAAATCCATGGCAGCAAAGGATTATAATGCGTCTACCGGACAGTGGGTGATTAAGAACGGTACCACCTGGGTGCAGGCGTCAGAAGCTGTGATAAAGTATTATATAGATCCGCGCAATTTTTTGAATGAGGATTATGTTTTCCAGTTTGAACAGTTGACCTACAATAAATCTCACCACACAGAATCCGGCGTGGAGAAGATTTTAAGTGGTACGTTTATGAGCAAAAAGGAGCTGGAGGACGGTTCCGGCGGCAATATTACGTATGCGCAGGCATTTATGAAGATTGGAAAAGAGTTAAAGGTCAGCCCCTATTTCCTGGCAAGCCGTATCCGGCAGGAACAGGGCGTTAAAGGGACGTCTGCGCTGATATCAGGAACTTATCCTGGTTATAAGGGATATTATAATTATTTTAATATTCAGGCGACAGGTGTTGGGGAGCAGGTCATCATAAGCGGGCTTAAGGAAGCAAAAAAAGCCGGATGGAACACCAGGTACGCAGCGTTAAAAGGCGGCGCGGCAAAGACAGCAGAAAATTACATTTCCAAAGGTCAGGACACGTTTTATCTGCAGAAATTTGACGTGGATGCCTCCTATAATGGTCTGTACTGGCACCAATACATGCAGAATCTTCTTGCAGCGGCGAATGAGAGCACGAATGTCAGGAACAGCTATACGGCGATGGGCATCATTGATAACAGTTTTGTGTTCAAGGTCCCTGTGTACGAAGGTATGCCGTCGACGGCATGTCCCTGCCCGGGAGAAAACCTTGATAAGCCCTCCATAAAGGTGAAGAAGGGAACGCCTGGCACGGTGAAAATCTCCTGGAAAGCAATTGGCGGTGCGGATGGATACCAGGTATACCGCAAAGAGGGAAAAGATGGCAAGTATAGCAGGATTAAAACGATAAAAAGTCCGAGTACGGTTTCTTACCAGGATAAAAAGGCAGTTCCAGGGAAAGCCTACTATTATAAAGTACGTGCCTTTATGAAATCAAGCTCCGGGAATAAGTATTCTTCCTATTCTGCAGTCAAGTCAGCAGACTGCAAAGTTCCTGCTACCAGTTGGAAGAAGTTTAAGGTGAGTGGTTATACGGCCGTGAGCCTCTCCTGGAAAGAAGCAAATGTTGCAGGTTACCGCATATACCGGAAGACAGATTCGGGAAAGTATGTTTGCATAAAGAAAATCAAAAGTAAAACAACTGTAAGCTACAAAGACAAAACCGTGCGGCCCGGGCATACCTACACGTACCGGATCCGCGGATATCAGACCGTAGATGGCGAGAACTATTATTCTGCATATACGAGCGTTAAGAAGGCAAAGATAAAGAAAACGCGAAAACGGTAAAATTATGTCGAAAAAGGGCAATTATGCATTAAAACTTTAAACAAAATCTTAATAAAACATTAAAAAGGCAAGAAAACTTGCCCTTTTTCCGATTCAATGATACAATAATGAAGTTAAAAAGTTGAGGTGGGTGTGAGAATAGACATATGATGAAAGTATTTATATGCCCGGAATGCGGGGGTATTACAACCGTATCAAGAAGAAAAGAAATATTCTGCCATAAATGTGGAGGGACACAGATGATTCCCTCGAAGCTGAGTTTTGCAAAATACACAGAGATGGATGAACAGCAGAGGAAGGATTATTCTGAGAGCTGGTTGTACATACGGAATCATACTTCTGTATAATATATCGGACTTACGATTAATTTTCGAGGAACAGACTATGTATGAGAGACAGAAAAAGAGCTGGGTAAAACATCTGGATTTCTTAATTCTGGATTTGCTTTGCCTTGAGGTTACCTTTTATATTTCCTGTTTAATCAGGCTGGGCAGTTTTTATAATGCCCGGGGGATGAGAGAATATTACAATCGTTTGGCGGTCTTACTGCTGCTTTTGGATGGATGTATTGTATTTCTCACGGAGGCTTATACAGGGATACTCCGCAGGAACAAGATTCAGGAATTAAAGGCGGTTGTTATGCATTGTACAACGGTTTTTGCCGGCGTCACCGTCTATCTATGGGGAACGAAGCAGTCAGAGATTTACTCCAGGCAGGTTATTTTGGTATTCTGGGCTTTGTCTATTGTTGTGGAATATTTTTCCAGATGTTTATGGAAGATTTACATCCGTCAGCGTATGATTCGTGGAAAGCGTTTTTCCAAGCTGATCGTTGTGACAGAGGAGCGGTATGCCGAGCAGTGTATTTCGGATTTCCAGCACAACAGGTACAAAGAATTTGAAGTGATTGGCGTAGTAGTTGTGGATGTCGACAGAACTGGTGATGAGATTTGTGGAGTATCGGTAGTGGCTTCGGCGGACAGTTTTTTGGAGTATGTCCGCGTGAATGTCGTGGATGAGATATTCATCAATGGGAATACAAGGGAAAGCAGCGAGGCTTTGGCAAATGAACTGTTGGAGTTAGGGCTTACCGTACATTTTAATCTTGTGCGGGAATCCCAGTTGATGCCGAATAAGCTGGTAGAGCATTGTGGCAAATATCTGGTGCTGACTACCAGCATGAAGATAGCCACAAACCGTCAGGTGTTTATGAAACGGTGTATGGATATTGCAGGCAGTCTGGTAGGCTTGTTTCTGACTGGAATTGCATTTGTTGTATTTGCCCCTATCGTTAAAATCCAGTCACCGGGGCCTGTCTTTTATGCACAGACCAGGATTGGGAAGAATGGGAGACGATTTCGGTTTTATAAGTTCCGCACGATGGTTGTGGGTGCGGATGATATGAAGAAAGACTTGATGGAGCAAAATGAGATGGACGGCCTGATGTTCAAACTGGAGGAGGATCCCAGAATATTCGGCGTTGGGAAGTTCATGCGCAAGTATTCCATTGACGAGCTGCCCCAGTTTTGGAATGTGCTCAAAGGAGATATGAGCCTGGTTGGGACAAGACCTCCGACGGAAGATGAGTTTGAGCAGTATGAGCTTCATCACAGGGCAAGGCTCGGCATGCGTCCGGGGCTTACCGGTATGTGGCAGGTCAGCGGCAGAAGCGATATTAAGGATTTTGAGGAGATCGTAGCGCTTGACACCCAGTATATCTCGAATTGGTCTTTGAGTATGGACCTCAGGATTATCTTGCGGACGGTAGGTGTGGTGCTGACGGGAAAAGGATCGCTATGATAGATATTTCAATCACGATTGTTGCATTTAATGATGAAGATGATGTAAGAAATGCGGTGTGTTCCATTATGGAGCACACTGCCGACAGGATAAGCAAAAGAATTTATATTGTTGATAACAGTACACAGAGTAATGAGCTGTCTTCACTTGTGAAAGAATATGAGGAGGTAGTTTACAAACGGCCTGGGGAGAATTTGGGTTTTGGCGGCGGGCACAATTATGTGCTTAAGGATTTAGACTCCAAATACCATGCCATTGTAAACCCGGATATTCTTCTGACGGAGGACAGTTTTTCTATTTTGCTTGCTTTTTTAGAGCAACAGGGGGCAGGCATGGCAGTGCCAAGGCTGGTCGATGGGGAGGGAGTGCTTGAGGCAGTATACCGTCGGGAGTTGACGGTGTCAGATATGGTAATCCGTATGCTGTTCTCAAAGCATTTTAAAAAGAGGCAGCGTTACCATACCATGCAGGATATGGATTATGGCAAACCATTTCAGGTTCCCTTTGCCCAGGGAAGTTTTCTTGTAATTCGCAGTGAACTGTTTGCCCGGTTGGGAGGGTTTGACCCTCGTTATTTCATGTATATGGAGGATGCTGACCTCTGCCGGCAGGTCAACGATGTGAGCAGTGTGTTGTATTGTCCAGAAACCTCAGTAATCCATAAATGGGAACGCGGTTCACATAAGGACATGCATCTGCTGAAAATCCATCTTGTCTCCATGTTTCGTTATTTTGGTAAATGGGGGTGGAAACTGTGGTGACAGAGCGGGTGGAAACAGCGGCGTCGGAGGATGGAAATATCCGCATATCCGTTGCGCTGTCTTCCTATAACGGAGAGGCTTATCTCAGGCAGCAGCTGGATTCTATTTTAGCGGAGCTGACAAAGGCAGATGAGCTGGTGATTTCTGATGACGGATCTGTAGATGGAACTGTGGCCATTGTAAAAGAATATGAGGCGAGAGACAGAAGAATACGTCTGCTGTCAGGACCGCGGCAGGGAATCGTGAAAAATGTGGAACATGCGCTTGCTCATACCCGTGGGCAGTATATTTTTCTTGCAGACCAGGACGATATCTGGCTTTCGGGGAAAGTGGAGCGGGTCTTGGAATGCTTTTTGCAGCAGAAGGCGTCTGTAGTGATTCATGATGCGCGGGTGTTCATCGGTGACGACAGCTCCAGGGTTCAAATGGAATCTTTTTTTGCATTCCGGGACGCCGGGGCAGGTGTTGTGAAGAATATTATTAAGAACAGTTATATTGGCTGCTGTATGGCATTCCGCCGGGAATTGCTTGCGGTAGTGCTTCCCATTCCGCGTCAGATTGAGATGCATGACCAGTGGATTGGCGTTTTGGGGGATTATTATGCGGGAAAGTCCTGTTTTTTGCGGGAGCCGCTTTTGTTATACCGCAGGCATGGTGGGAACAATTCTGCGATGGAGCATTACAGTGTGGGGAGAATGCTGCGAAACAGAGTCGTATTTTTGTGGTATTTGTGTGGAAGAATTTTGCGAAATTGCTGGAAAAAGGGTGGTAATATGGAAAAAATCAAGAAAAATGACAGTTGATAAATGAAAAGAAATATTATAAGATAGGTCGTAAGTGTATACGTTAACGAAATAAGGATGATGGGCAGGATAAAAGTATGGCAAAGAAAACGAGTGGACAAGGGAAAAGTGCAGCGGCTCGGAAAGCCAGGAGGGCAAAGAGGCGCAGAAGAAAAATTATATTAGTATGTGTGGAGCTTTTGATACTGGGTGCAGCTCTTGTATGGATTTGGACCAAGGCCAAGATGGACAAGATTAACACGGATGCTACATTTCAGGCGAAGGACGTCAGGAATGAGGATTTGTCGAAAGAGACGCGGGATGTGCTGGGGGGATATACGACAATCGCGCTGTTTGGACTTGACAACCGTGACAGCAATTCTTACAACAGCGGTAATTCGGATGTCATTATGGTGGCAAGGATTGACAATAAGACGAAGGAGGTGCGCCTGGTATCGGTATACCGCGATACCTTCCTTAAGATGGCGGATTTAGATAACACGGATGCTTACAGCAAGGCGAATGCCGCTTATGCCATGGGAGGGCCGGAACAGGCGGTGCGCATGCTGAATACGAATCTGGATCTTGACATCCAGGAGTATGTAGCCTTTGACTTTTCAGCCGTTGCGGAGGCAGTGGACATCTTAGGCGGCGTGGAGATTGAGATTACGGACGAGGAATGCGGGCATTTGAATAATTACTGTGTTGAGACTTCCCAGGTGACAGGCAAAGGCTATGAACCGCTGCCGGGAGGAGGCACGTACAACTTAAACGGCGTCCAGGCAGTTTCCTATGGAAGAATCCGCTACACGGCGGGAGATGATTTTAAAAGGACGGAACGCCAGCGTCTGGTTGTGAATAAAATGGTAGAAAAAGCGTTAAAATCAGATATAGGAACGATCAATGGGCTGATAGATGCGGTTTTTCCGAAAATTAGAACTAGCCTTGGGTCAGATGAGCTTGTTAAGATGGCAGCGAGCGCGTTACAGTACAAGCTGGGAGAGAGCAAAGGATTCCCCTTTGACCTGCAGAATGAGGTGGTATCGATCGCTTACCAGCAGTCAAATTCTGACTGCGTAATTCCCAAGGATCTGGCGTCAAATGTCAAGCAGCTCCATGATTTCCTGTATGGGACAACGGATTATAAGGTGACGGACAGCGTACAGGGAATCAGCAATGAAATAATCTACCGCACCGGGGTGTCGGTAGGGGGTGAATAGGAGGAAGGCAAATGTGTGGAATAGTAGGCTATATTGGGCAGTCACAGGCGGCCCCGATCTTATTGGACGGCTTATCAAAACTGGAATACAGAGGATATGATTCGGCGGGAATTGCCGTTTATGATGGGGAGAGGATTCAGGCACAGAAGGCGAGCGGACGTCTGAAGGTTTTAAGTGAGCTGACCCATGATGGAGCTACGATGCCAGGTGTTGCCGGAATAGGACATACCCGTTGGGCAACCCACGGCGCGCCCTCCAACAACAATGCGCATCCTCATTTTAATCAGGACGAGAGTATTGCGGTTGTACACAATGGAATTATTGAGAATTATCAGAAGCTGAAGAAGTACCTGGAAGGGAAAGGCTATCAGTTTGTGTCGGATACTGACACGGAAGTTGTGGCACATCTTCTGGATTATTACTATAAGGGTGATCCGATTGAAGCGATTACCAGGGTGATGCACAGGGTAGAGGGTTCTTATGCCCTGGGGATTATGTTTAAGGCACATTCTGGTTTGCTGTACGCCGTGCGCAAGGACAGTCCCCTGATCGTAGGGCACGGCAGGGATGGCAATCTGATTGCCTCAGATGTGCCGGCAGTGTTGAAATATACGCGGAACGTGTATTTTATCCAGAATGAGGAGATTGCCGTATTATCGGAGGAAAAAATATCATTTTTTAATGTGGACGGAGAAGAAATCAGCAAGGAATCCTCTACAATTGACTGGGATATCAATGCGGCGGAAAAGGGCGGTTATGAACATTTTATGTTAAAGGAAATGTATGAACAGCCCCAGACAGTCAGGGATACATTAAGCCCGCGGATCAAAGACGGAATGGTGGATATAGAGGAATTGGGGATGTCGGAGGAGGAAATCCGGGCAATCGGCAGAATCCATATCGTTGCCTGCGGTTCTGCATATCATACAGGGGTGACGGCAAAGTATGTGTTTGAGGGTATGGCACGTATTCCCGTGGATGTGGACCTGGCCTCTGAATTTCGTTACCGCAATCCGATTCTTGCGCAGAATGATTTGGTAATTATTATCAGCCAGTCAGGTGAGACGGCAGATTCCCTGGCCGCATTGCGCGAAGCAAAAAGCAGGGGGGTTAAGACGCTTGGCATCGTCAATGTCGTGGGAAGTTCCATTGCAAGGGAAGCGGATAAGGTTATGTACACCTGGGCAGGGCCGGAGATTGCCGTTGCCACGACCAAGGCATACAGCGCGCAGCTGATTGCAGAATATCTGCTTGCCATGAGGTTTGCGCAGGTGCGGGGAGAGATTACAGATCATGAGATTTATTCCTGCCTTAAGGATTTGCAGAAACTGCCGGAGCAGATTGAGATGCTGCTAAGCAATAAAGGGAAAATCCAGCATTTTGCCAACCGCTATATTTCTGCAAAAGATGTCTTTTTCGTGGGACGCGGTGTTGACTATGCAATTTCTATGGAAGGTTCCCTGAAGCTCAAAGAGATTTCCTATATTCATTCCGAAGCGTATGCAGCGGGAGAGTTAAAGCATGGAACGATTTCACTGATTGAGGAAGGGACGCTGGTCGCGGCAGTATTGACACAGGAAGATTTATATAAGAAGACCATCAGTAATATTGTGGAGCTCAAAAGCCGCGGCGCTTTTGTGCTTGCAGTAACGAATACCGGGAATACAGAGATAGAGAAGGCGGCAGATTATGTCATCTACATCCCGCAGACGAACCGCTGGTTTACCAATTCCCTGGCAATTATTCCGTTGCAGTTGTTTAGCTATTATGTATCGGTAGGCAAGGGCTGTGACGTGGATAAACCAAGGAATCTGGCAAAGTCTGTGACGGTGGAGTAAAAACACTTTTTTTTAAAATAATAGACACAGTTTTGACACAAATATTCCGTAAACTGCTTTATAGATAATGAAACAGAGAACAGCAGAAGAAAGGAGATATTTGTTATGGAAAATAATTATAATAATTACAACAATAATGAAAATATGCAGGAAAGTAATAATGGGAGCATACAGAATCCCAACACTACAGCCAGTGAGAATACAAAAACAGTTACTTCAAGCAGCACAGGGGCGCCGGGATCCATTTATTCTTACAGTTATATAAATCAGGAAAACCAGGAGCGTAATCCTAATTATTACGAGAGAAAAGAAGAAAACGGCAATACCCAGAGGACCTATACAACGGGCAGTTACGGAGATACAGAGGCGGGAAGCCAGGGTACGCAGGGAGCTTACAATACAGGAAGCCAGGATGCTCCAAAGGGACAGGACGCGGTCCCAAAGAAAGCAAAGAAAATGAAAATGCCCCGTGTGAAAAAGCAGCATGGTTTTGGCGTGGCGGTGGCAAAATGTGCAGCCCTTGCTCTGGTATTTGGGCTGGTATCCAGTACAGTGTTTTATGGAACCGGCTTAGCTTTTAAACATACAACCGGCCTCAATGATACAAATCAGGGAGCGGTTGCAGGAAGCGCAGAGAAAGCAGAAGTTACGGCCACGACAGAGGGCGGCAGTCTTTCTACTACAAATGTAAGCACTGCAACAACGGTGACGGATGTATCAGACATCGCAGAGAATGTGATGCCGTCCATCGTTTCCATCACCAATATGAGCCAGGCCGTGCAGTCTGATTTCTTCGGACGTATCTATCAGGAGGAGGTCCCAAGTGCAGGAAGCGGGATTATCATTGGGCAGACAGAGGAGGAAATCTATATTGCAACAAATAACCATGTGGTTGCCAATTCCACAAAGCTTACGGTAAATTTTGTGGATAACCAGCAGGTGGAAGCAGAGATCAAGGGTACAGATACAAGTACGGACCTTGCGGTCATATCTGTCAAGATAAACAATATCTCCAGTGACACGATGGAGAAGATTAAGGTTGCAACGCTTGGCAGTTCAGACGATATCAAAGTAGGTCAGAGCGTAGTGGCAATTGGAAATGCGTTAGGCTATGGCCAGTCTGTAACGACGGGCGTAATCAGTGCAGTTGACAGGGAGGTAACGGTAGAGGATGAGACGACAGGGGCCTCCATTACCAACGACCTGATTCAGACAGATGCGGCAATCAACCCTGGAAACAGCGGTGGTGCGTTGTTAAATATGAATGGTGAAGTGATAGGTATCAATTCTGTAAAGTATTCCGATACCAAGGTAGAAGGTATGGGCTATGCAATTCCCATCTCAGCGGCAGAGCCGATTGTAAACAATTTGATTACCAGGGAAGTCGTGGATGAAGAAAATTCTGCATACCTGGGCGTAAGCGGGCAGGATGTCAATTCTGAATTGTCAGATAGTTTTGGTATGCCGGAAGGTTTATATATCACAATGGTAGCTGAGAACAGCGCTGCCGAGCAGGCAGGAATCCGAAAGGGCGATGTGCTCACGAAATTTGATGGCAGAAAGATAGCATCCATGGAAGGACTTTCGGATGCCATGCAGTATTACGCAGCAGGAACCCAGGTGGAAGTGACGCTGCAGAAGAATGATAATGGCGAATGGAAGGAAGAAACCATTACAGTAACACTTGGTAAAAAGAATAAATAAGTATAAGATAAAAATATATCAATTCAGAGGCTGTCTCTGCGGATATTTCATCCGCGGAGGCAGCTTTTTATATGAATTTTTGCTTAAGTAATATTGTGAAATATGCACAAATATTTTCAAAAACAATTGTTAAAAACATAATATAGGTTTACCATTCTTTATGTGGGTTGCACATATTATTGGTGTAATCTCTCGTGCTGAGTGTGCATTTTGCCTAGATGTACACCAGAAGAGGGGAAACTGTGAGGAGGAAGGCAAATGCAAAGGATTTTTCTTATGCCTTCCGACGACATGGCAGAATGCGCGAAGCGTGCCGCTGCTGGAATAAGCAGTTTCCTCTTTCCATAACAGGGGCCCGCGTGCGAGGCCCCGTCCTTATTATTATTGAAGGAAAAAAGATTTAAAAAGAAGGAGGAATTTAGGGAAATGACAAAGGCAAAGAATGCGCGAAAGCGCCTGTTCTCATTGTTTCTTGCCCTGGCCATGGTGCTCACCTCTGTTGCAGTGCCGCAGACCACCGCAGAAGCAGCGAAGAAAGTTAAGGTCAAGAAGGTTCAGATTACGAGCCCCAAGAAGAAGACCGTAACATTGGTAAAGGGCAAGACCCTGCAGATTAAGGTAAAGGTAACGCCCAAAAATGCAAAGAACAAGAAGGTAACCTACAAATCAAGCAAGAAGAAAATTGCTTCCGTAACCTCAAAGGGAAAGGTGAAGGGCATAAAGAAAGGTACCGCAAAGATTACGGTGACAGCCAAGGACGGAAGCAAAAAGAAGGCAACCCTTACCGTGAAGGTGGTAAATCCAGTAAAGGTAAAGTCCGTGAAGCTTAATAAGACAGCAGTCACCATCGACGCAGGAAAGACTTATACGCTTAAAGCTACCATCACGCCCAAGAATGCCACCAACAAGGCAGTTACATGGAAGACCAGCAACAAAGGTGTTGCTACGGTTACGTCCAAAGGTGTGGTAAAGGGTGTGAAGGCTGGAACAGCAACTATCACGGCAACGGCCAAGGACGGAAGCAAGAAGAAGGCAAGCTTAAAGGTTACGGTAAAAGCAGCTTCCACACCGACACCGCCCGGACCGAAGCCGCCCGGACCCAACCCGCCGGTAACAGAAAAGACGCTTGACAGCATCGAGGTCACAACAGCTCCGGCGAAGATTGAGTATATCGCAGGCGAGACGCTTGACCTGACCGGAATGGTAGTGACTGCAAAATATTCTGACAATACCACAAAGGTAGTTCCGGCGTCTGAATACACTACAAGCCCGGCAGAAGGAACGGTTCTTGCATCAACCCGCAGAAGCTTCTCCGTAAGCTACAAGGAAGGAACCGTCACCAAGAGGGCAACAGTTTCCATTACTGTAAAAGGCGTGACAGCCATCAGCATCAAGACCCAGCCGACAAAGACGACCTATCAGGAAGGCGAGAAATTCGACCCGGCAGGCATGGTGGTTGAGGCTGAGCTCTCCGATGAGACCACAAAGGAGATTACAGGCTATACCTATTCGCAGGAAGACCTTGCAGTAACGGCAGGCAGCCAGTATACTGCCTTTAAGATTTCCTACGCGACAGGAACCAATGCCAGCGATAAGGTGGAGACAGAGACGAATATAACCGTTACCGCAAACAACCCCTTAAAGTCCATCAGCGTGGAACTTTTGGAGGAACTCCTCGAAAGGGAGGGCGCACACTTCCAGAAAGGCGACGTCAAGGTAACGGCAACATTTAATGACAACACCACGAAAGAAATCGACATCAAGGACTGCCAGGTAGACCCGAATGAATTTACCAAGGAAACGACATCTGCAACCGTCACTTACTGGTACGGCGGAGTGGAAAAGAGTGACGAGGTCACAGGATTTACAGTAACCTCCTACCGCGCACGCTACACCTTTGAGGATGCGGACACGGTCGGAACGATTGTAAAACGTGCTGACGAAAGCGGCGACGCGGTGCCGACGGAAGATAACGCGGCAGACGTAAATCTCGGGGAAGACGATTTTGTAAACGGCGTCACCGGGAAAGCCCTCAAGATGGACGGTACTTATGGTCTGAGGCTTGATGATATCGCAGGCACGCCTTCCAAGAGCTACAGCATATCGGCATGGTTCAAGCCGGAAGTAGGGATGAAGGGATGTCAGGCACTGATTATCTCCACCGCTGACCAGTTCGGATTGCCTAGAAACAGCGGCAGGACAGAGACCTGGTGCGCAGTGGCTGGAAATGGAAATGCAGGACAGGATTCTGATAACAAGCTCAAGCTGTGGTCTTACGACCCGGATATCAGCTGGACACAGGTTGGAAATGCAACAGCGAACCCGATCCCGATAGGACTGGACGGGGCATGGACGCACGTGGCGCTTGTCGTAGACAACGACGGGGAGCCAAGTGATGACTATGCAACAGGAACACTTTATGTGAATGGCAGAAAGGTTACATCCGGAAAGGTACGCAATGAGAAGAAGGGCGATTTGATGAAGACCTATCTTGGCGTTACCGGATGGGCAGCAGACGGCTATTTCAAGGGACTTGTGGATGAGCTTGTGTTCACCAGTGAAGTTCTCGCAGCACCGGAAGTGGAGGCTTACTACCTTGAAGGACATGAGACAAGCGGAAACCAGGCAGACAGCATTACAGCAGTATCTCCGGGTGATGGAGAAGAAGTTGAGGTTCCCTATGGAACAAGTCTGGCAGATGTAAAACGTGAATTGATGAAAATAGCATACAAGGCAAAAGCCACCGTAGAAGGTGAGGATCAGGAGATTGCACTTCCTACAACCTCTGATATGTGGAACGTGGAAGATTATAGCACGAGCGCAGAAGGGGAGGTAACCGCAACGGTAAGGCTGCAGGCACCGGAAGGCTACCTGTATAACATAGACGGCAAGCAGTCGGTATCTGTAAGGAGAACTGTAAAGGTGAAGATTACGGAACCGATAGTCATTACCACGGTAACACCTTCCATAACAAGCATAACGGTTCCGTACGGGCAGAGCGAGGAAAATATCATAAAAGCTTTGAACGAGCAGGTAACATTTACGGCTGCAGCCGCAGATGGGACACCGTATACAGTTACCGCAAATGCAGGCGCATGGGAGCTGACAGCAAAAGATGATCCGGCTGCGGGTTATGATGCAGTATTTCAGCTGAGGAACCCTGCAAGCGTGGGTTATAAATATTCTGAGGAAATAGAAATAAAAGCAACGGTTAATTTCCAGGCGGCGGTTACGATTAACTCCCTCACGGCAGACAAGGCCGAGATTGAGGTGGTAGCAGGCATGGAGGAAGATATGGTAAAGAGCCAGCTTGCAGCGCTCAGATTTACGGCAACTGTTGATGGAGATGCACAGGTTCCGAGCTTTACCAATGCAGCAGCTCTCTGGACAATCACGGGATATGACAAAGACACAGAAGGCACCTATCCTGCGACAGCAACACTTACAGCGCCGGTTGGATACAAGTTCGCTGAAAGTGTTGGGACGGTAAGCGTAAATGTAAAAGTAAAAGCAAAGACAACAGAAAAGAATCTGGACAGCATTGCCATTGATCCAACAAGCGCTCATAAGACGAAAGTCATTGTTGGCCATGCGTTTGACAAAAAAGGATTGGTTGTCAAGGCAACATACACAAATGGAGATACGGCAGATGTTTCAGACAAAGTTACTGTTGCAGACACCGTATACAATGAACTTGGTACGCAGACGGTAACCGTAAGCTACAGCGAGGGTGAAGGAGATGCCAAGATAGAGAAAACGACGTCCTTTGAGATTGATGTTGTAAACCTGGAACAGGGTGCAATTGGATACTACAAGTTCGAGGGTAATTTGAAGAATGAAATCACTGGAGCAAGCGGCGAGGAAGCCGTATTAAGTGGTAGTGTAAAGAATCCGGCAGCAGTTGCCTACAGTGAGAAAAGCGTGATAGGAGAGAAGGCATTAAAAGTTACAGGACCAGCTGGTAAAGGCATTAAGCTGGATACAAAGATTGCTGACACGGCAACTTATAGTATTTCTATGTGGGTAAAAGCCGTGAATCTTGGAAGTGTAGCGGATCAGGGACACGCGCCGGTACTTTTCATGCAAGGTGCCAGCGGATACCAGAATACTTGGTTCTCCAATATGGAGCTCGATCCTAAAAACTTTGCAATCCGGGGCGCTGACTGGGATCACAAAGACGGTCATGAATCAGGGAATCAGACGGATGTGTTGGTAAAGGATACCTGGAAGATGCTTACGTTATCTGTGAAAGATAATGCAGCGACATTCTATGTAGACGGCGTTGAGAAATTTAAGATGACCATGTACCACGGGACAGACGGCGTGCTGTATCTTGGAACTTGTCCGTTCGACCAAACATTTAACGCTGAGTATGATGAAATAAGCATTTATGACTTTGACTTGTCAGCAAAAGAAGTGGGAGATCTGTTTGGCCGTATGAAGCCAACCATTGCAAGTGTAACTACAGACAAGACGGAAATAGAAATGTTGAAAGCGGATGCTGGTGAAAACAATGCAGGGATCCAGGCAGAGCTCAAGAAACTGGAAATCCAGACTACGATGAAGGTAGGAACAGCGCCAGAATATACGAATGACACGGACTGGACTTTGACACAAAGTGGTACTGGATACACAGCAACAAAGAAGCTTTCTGTTCCAGACGGCTATGTTGTACAGGGAAATGAGAACTTAAAAGAGATAACCTTGACCGTGAATGTTATTGTAAAAGATATACATTTGGAGTCCATTGCTGTTAAAACACTGCCGAGCAAGGTGCATTACGTGCCGGGAGAGACATTTGACGCAAGCGGTATTCTGGTTGAGGCAACATATGATGACAAATCGGTAAAAGAAGTAGGGGCAGAGGTTATCCAGGCTACCCAAGGCGCCACTGCTGTACTGCCAGAGGGCGCAACCGATGAAACTGTAAAGCAGCAGGTGACGATTAGTTACACAGACGGAGGCATTACGAAGGAAACTACATTAGAGATTACGGTTATCAATCCTTCTGCTTATCAATCTGCAATACAGGATGCAAGAACACAGTATTATACATTTGATGAAAAGAGCCTTGCAAGTGCTGTTGGAGAAAAAACAGCAACTGGAGCCACACATAGTAGCCTGGCAGACGCTGCGATTGCTGAAAATGCGTATGTAGACGGTAAGAAAGGATCTGGACTCAAAACAGATGGAACAGGTATAAAGCTTGCAGATGGAATGACAAGTTCTACCTTTACCATCAACTTCTGGGTAAAACCAGCAGCGCTGGATCGAACATTTGCACCTATTTTATGGGGAGTAAATGATGGTGCAAATGACCGGCAGCTTGCACTTTTGGCAACTGCAACAGGGCAATCTGATATGATCAGATTGTATGATGGAAGTAAAGAGCCTGATATTGGCGGCATATTGAGTGTTGATACATGGACGATGATTACCTGGGTAAATGATGGCGCCACTCTGAAAATATACAAGGATGGTGTGGAGAAGTATTCAGGAGAAAGCACAGTATCACAAGTCAAAAGCCTTTACGTGGGAGCTGGCCGCTGGGACCAGGCTTTCCAGGGAACCTTTGATGAAGTGAGCGTCTACAACACGGCGTTGACGTTAGAGCAGATTGTATCATTGAGAGCGGAAGCTATACCGTCAGAATGATCCATTATTTTGCAAACAGAAAATGTTTATCCTTAAATCGGAAGTCGGAGAGTAATTCTCCGGCTTCTGATTTTTGCGCGCCCAGTATGGGCGCAATCAAAAATTTGAGGAAATTTTAGTTCCCAAAAGGCATTGTCTATTGTATAATGAAAAAAGCGAAAGAAAATGATGCTTTGAGTACAGTGGTGCAGACATATAAACAGGATTTAGAACGTTTAAAATTTTTACGGAGGGATTTTTCATGAGAAAGAAAAAGATCGTAATAGCCTTAGGGCATGATGCGCTGGGTACGACACTGCCGGAACAGAAGCTTGCTACAAAGAAGACGGCGAAGGCTGTCGTTGATTTCATAAAAGATGATTATCAGGTGGCAATTTCCCACAGCAATGGGCCTCAGGTGGGAATGATTCATACGGCGATGGCAGAATTTTGCCAGAATCATCCAGAATACACAGCAACGCCGATGTCTGTCTGTTCAGCGATGAGCCAGGGGTACATTGGATATGATTTGCAGAATGCTATCCGGACAGAGCTTTTGAACCGAGGAATATATAAGACGGTTGCCACCATTTTGACACAGGTGACCGTAGATACTTATGATGAAGCCTTTTACCATCCGTCCAAGCTTATCGGGCGTACGATGACAGAGGAGGAGGCAGAAGCAGAGGAGAAGAAAGGCAACCATGTAGTAAAGACCGAACAAGGCTACCGGAGGATTGTGGCTGCGCCTAAGCCTGTGGAGATCGTAGAGATTGACGCAATCCGCGCGTTGCTGGAGACAGGACAGGTTGTCATTGCCTGCGGTGGCGGCGGGATACCGGTATTGGTACAGAATAATAAGCTCCAGGGAGCCAGTGCGGTCATCGAGAAGGATTCTGCAGCCGGAAGGCTCGCCGAACTGGTAGACGCGGACCGCCTGGTAATTCTTACCGGTGTGGAGAAGGTATGTTTGAATTTTGGCGCGGAGAATGAGCAGCCGTTGGACGAGATAACGGTAGAGCAGGCGAAACAGTATATCGCCGAGGGGCAGTTTGGGGAAGGGACGATGCTGCCCAAGATAGAGACGGCAATAGAATTTATTGGCAATTCTGCTGTGCGCAGTGTCCTGATTAGTAAATTGGGAGCAGACGGGGGAGACGGCATGGAAATGACAGGAACCATTATTCGGAAGTGACGCGAAGCGGCGCGTGCCGTTACCGATTTAGAAGGAGGAAGGCAAATGCGAAATCTTAGAAAAACAAAAATTATCTGTACACTTGGTCCGGCGACGGACCGGGACGATGTATTAAAAGAGCTGATGCAGGAGGGGATGAATGTTGCCCGTTTTAATTTTTCCCACGGAAGCCACAAAGAGCAGGGAGAACGGCTTAGGAAAGTCCAGGAGCTCAGGGAGGAATTAAATCTTCCAATTGCTACACTGTTAGACACCAAAGGACCGGAAATCCGTCTGCGTGACATTGAGGGCGGCAAAGCAGAGCTTACTGCAGGGCAGAAGTTTGTACTGACAACGGAAGATATTCTTGGGGATGGGAACAAGGTCTCCATTACATATAAAGATCTTGTGAAAGATGTGCAGCCAGGCTGCCGGATTTTGATTGACGACGGTTTGATTGCCCTTGATGTGGAAGATGTAAATGATACAGAGATAACCTGCCGGGTTGTAAATGGCGGTATGATTTCAAACAAAAAAGGCGTCAACGTGCCGGATGTGGAATTATCCATGCCTTATATCAGTGAAAAGGATTATGAGGACATTGTTTTCGGCATTGAAAATGATTTTGACTTTATTGCAGCATCCTTTGTGCGTACGGCGGATGATGTTATGCAGATACGCAAGATATTTGCGGAGAAGAATTGCCGCAACATCAATATTATTTCCAAGATTGAGAATATGCAGGGGGTGCAGAATATTGATGAGATCATCCAGGTATCGGATGGGATTATGGTTGCGAGAGGCGACATGGGAGTGGAAATCCCCTTAGAGGATGTGCCGTCCATTCAGAAAATGATTATCAAAAAGGTTGTCAATGCGGGGAAACAGGTTATCACTGCTACACAAATGCTGGATTCCATGATGAAGAATCCAAGACCAACCAGGGCAGAGGCGACAGATGTGGCAAATGCTATTTATGATGGAACCAGTGCTATCATGCTTTCTGGTGAGACTGCAGCGGGTATGTATCCAGTGGAATCGGTAAAAACTATGGTTAAAATTGCTGTCCGCACAGAGCAGGACATCAACTACGTGCAGCGGTTTAAGCAGCGGCAGTCTGTGAACCCGGATATTACAAATGCCATTTCCCATGCCACCTGTACGACGGCAATGGATTTGAATGCAGCGGCAATCATTACCGTGACGTGGTCCGGGGAGACTGCACGTATGATTTCCAAATACCGCCCCTGTTGCGGTATCATCGGTGGAAGCATTAACCGGAAAGTGTGCCGGCAGTTGAATCTGTCCTGGGGCGTGACGCCATTGGCAATCAAACAGAAAGAAGATACAGACGAGCTGTTTGCCCATGCTGTGGATATGGCAGAGCAGGCAGGTCTCATTTCGGTGGGTGACATTACGGTAATTACAGCAGGCGTGCCTTTGAGCGTTCCAGGCAATACAAACCTATTAAAAGTTCATGTGGTGACCGGGAAGGAGTCAAATGAAGAAATATAGTTTTGTTATAGCTTGTATATTACTTTTGGCATTGATGCTGGCCGGATGCTCTGGGAAGGAGTCTGAGTCCGGGCAGAAGAAGCAGGTAACCACAAAGAGATATGAGGAGCAGAAAGAATCTAAAGAAAATCAGGGATATAGAGGCCAAAAGGAAAATAATACAGAAGATAATGAGGAACAGGAGGAAAGCCAAAAGGAGGAAAACCAAAAGGATGGACAGCAGGAGGAATCCGGGGAGGAAAGCGATGTGCCGGCGTTGAATCCAGACACCGTGACTTATGCGCAGGAGGAAGTTGTGACAACCTCCTCCGTAAACGTTAGGATTGCTCCCTCTATAGACAGTGAGGTGTACCAGACCGTAGCCCGCAGAAGTGATTTTACCAGGACGGCGGATGATGGCACCTGGAGTGCAGTGTTGATTGATGGCAAAGAGTATTATATTGCATCAGAATATCTGATGCTTGCCTCTGAGGTGACGGATAATGGCTATCTGGTGGTGATTGACGCCGGGCATCAAGCACAGGGAAACAGCGAACACGAACCCATAGGTCCGGGTGCTTTTGAGACGAAACCTAAAGTTGCCAGTGGAACCTCCGGCTGTGTTACCGGGCTGAAAGAATATGAGCTTACCCTGCAGGTATCCTTAAAGCTTCAGGAGGAATTGGAAGCCAGAGGGTATCAGGTTATGATGGTGCGTACCAGCCATGATGTGAATATCAGTAACAGTGAGCGGGCGGCAGTTGCTAACAATGCGGGTGCAGATGCCTTTATCCGCGTTCATGCGAACGGTTCGGATGACAGCGGACAGAACGGCGCATTGACAATCTGCCCGACTTCTGCCAATCCCTATATGGGCAATCTCTACGACCAGTGCCACAAGCTGTCAGAGTGTGTGCTGGATGGTGTAGTGAATGCCACCGGAGCGAATAAGCAAAGCATCTGGGAGACAGACAGCATGAGCGGAATTAACTGGTGTACCGTCCCGGTGACGATTGTAGAGATGGGATTTATGACAAATCCTACGGAAGATGCTAACATGGCAGACGATGGCTACCAGCAGAAGATTTCCACCGGAATTGCGGACGGGCTGGATGCTTATTTTGGGATTTAGGAGAGTATATGCAGCGGAAATTAATCATTGAGGTTTCTTATAAAATGAAAAGCTTTTTGGTGGTTCGTTTTTCCGTGCATTGCCTGCCTATTTAGATAATAGGAATAGCAAAAGAAGGATACTTAAGGAAAGATGCTGGATATATTAATTGCAGAAGACAACAAAGAAATAGGTACTTTGCTATGCGATTTTTTGCGTAAGGAGAATTACACGGTTAGCGTAGCAAAGACCGGTGAAAAGGCATTGGAATTGTATGAAAAATATGGAGCCAGAGTGATCGTGTTGGATATTATGCTTCCCGGAATAGATGGGTTTGCGGTCTGTTCTAAGATCAGGGAGACCTCTAATACCCATATTTTAATTGCCAGCGCCAGGGTGGAAAAGAATGATCAGTTAAAAGGCTTATATCTTGGTGCAGATGATTACATTGAGAAACCTTATGATGTAGATATTCTAATAGCCAAGATCAAAGGCATTTTTAAAAGAAAATATGGTCAGGCAGAGATTGTAGAAGGGAATATCCGATTGAATACTGTGCAACAGACGGTGTATGTAGACGGACAGAAAAAAGAGGTTACCGAAAAGGAGTTTGCACTGTTAAAGCTGTTAAT
>CAPQSW010000031.1 GCA_948688495.1 uncultured Lachnospiraceae bacterium
CCTTTATTCCTTTTGCAATCTCTCCAATCTGACTTCTGATATAATATGACTCCATCTTCACCCTCATTCTTACTGTATCTGCGCGTCAGCACCTGTCTCGCGCAGAATCTGTATGGATCTCTGAATGCCTTCCTCAATTGTGCAGGCCGGCTGCCATCCCAAAGCTTTGAGCGCGCTGTTATCCACAATCTGCTCTTTAATGGGTGAAGCTTCCGCCTGCTCAGTCCCGGTTGGCAGGTGCATCTCCACCCGGCTCCCTCCATGTCTGGCACAAAACTCTGCGAAAGCTCTCACCGTACAGCTCTCGTCCGAAGAAATCCCGTAAACCACATCGTTTTCCCCGCTTGTCAGAACGCTCAGCAGCCCTGACGCGCAGTCAGCCACATAGGAAAAACTCCGCATCTGCTCTCCCGCACTGTACATCTCAATGGTTTCTCCACGCGCAGCCGCCGCGATAAACTGCGTTGCAGCCCGGTTGTCATGTCCTGCCGCATTGGCTCCGAAGCTATGACATGGTCTGGCAATCACCACATCCGTCCCGTATTCCTGATGATAGGAAAGACACAGTGTCTCCGCCGTTCTTTTTCCCATAGGATAGCAGGCCCGCACTGACAGATGATCCACCTCTTCCTGGGCCTCCCCGGATGATACATATAAAACACGGCAGCCGGAATGCCTTTCCGCCATCTTCAGAACCCGGTATGTCCCGATCACATTGGCAAGCAGCACCTCCACAGGCGTCTCCCGGAATGCCTTCGGATGCCCGTAGCCCGCCGCATGGATCATATAGTCAAAAGGCGTATCTGTATCCATGACCGTTACATCTTCTTCAATGAATGCCAGCCGTCCTTCACATGCATCTCCAAACCGATTCCGCAGCCGCTCTTTACTCCGGCCCGCCGCGTATATCATAATTCCCGCATCCATTTTCTCATCTGCATATAAAAAGCAGTCGGTTATAAAGGAACCGATCAGCCCCGATGCGCCCAAAACCAATACGCTCTTATTCTCAAACACATGAAAATTTACGGTATGTGCGATTGCCGCCTCTATACTCTCACGATATACCCCGCATTCCAAATACCTCATACTGACCATCCCCTCACAGCTGTTTTATTCTTTGAGCCATTCCGCCCGCTTCGCCAGCAGCAATGCTTTAAAGATATCAATATCCTCCACGGTGGTCAGCTTTAAGTTTTTCTCTGATCCTTTGGAAAAGTGAACCTCCTCACCCATCTGGATCGCAAGCATGCAGGAAGCCGTTGAGTCCGTGATGCCTTGAGCCAGCGCCCTCTCATGCAGTTCCCGGAGTTTTCCTGCCCGAAACCCCTGCGGCGTCTGCGTCCGCTTCAGATGATCCCGGTTAAACACCTGATTGGAAGATTTCTGGTTTTCCGTCACCAGCATTACTTCCGCACACGGAATGCATGCGATGGCCGACCCATGTTCCACGGTCTTACTGATACAGTCAGATATGATCTCCGCCGATACCATTGGCCTTATTGCATCGTGAACCAGCACAATGTCTTCCGCCCCATGATTGCGCCCGATTTCTTCCAGACCACGGTAAATGGAATTTTGTCCGCAGTCTCCGCCTTTCACAATGGCGCTCACCTTCGTCAGGTTAAACTGCCGCACATAAGCCCACAGTACCTGCTCCCAGCCTTCAATACATACCACCACAATCTCATCTATTGCCGGATGCTGCTGGAATGCCTCCAGGGTATAAATGATAACCGGTTTTTCGTTTACCGTGAGAAACTGTTTCGGTATGTCCTGATGCATACGGTTTCCACTTCCCCCGGCAATGATCATCGCTATGTTCATTTTTTCTCCCTTTCCGCTCTGCCTCTCCGCACAGTCTCACATACAGCGGTGCATGACAGGCAGCGCCAGACACAACTCCCGTTTCTCTTTCTCCGTAAACGATCACTCAGGAAGCCTCACCGCCGGGCAGTCCGAAATGAGAAAGAGCTGCTCCCTGCTGCATCTTTCCCCTATGTGGGCCGCAATCTCCGCCGACACCGCCCCGTCCAGCACGGAAATGAGGATGCCCGTGTCCGGCCCAATCTCCGCTTCCTCCAGACTAAGGACCGGGATGTCCGCCGTGCCTTTGTCTGTCACGATGTGGCCTTTGTGCTTCCAGCCCTTGTAGGCGAAGTAATAACCCAGGTTCCTGCCGCACACACCCGCGCCATATATATAGATATCTGCATGGTTTTGGTAAAAAATCTCCAGACTGTTGCAGACATTTTTTCCCATTCCCTCAACATAAAACTGATTTTCAAGATATCTGGTAATCCACTCTGTCGGATATAACGCCTCTTCTTTCAAATATTCCAGTGTCTCCAGCATATGTACAAATCCTGTATTTCTGATCAACACCGCTTTCTTTTTGAGAAGGGGCATGCCATACCTGCGAATTAGTTCACTGGACATGCTATAACATGGGTTTTCATTACGTTTAAGCCGGATCTGAAATAAGTCTATGTATGACTTTCCTCTAAACCCATTCTCTTTAAGCCGCTTATTAATCTCCAGCTCAAAACGCACTATGGCCTCCCGAAAATTCCTTGGATATTCCAACTCCTCCCAAAAATATCGGAATATTTCGCTGGCAATTATTTTTTTATCAAATGCCATAAAATAGCTGTGTATATGTGCCTCAAACACATAGGTCGGATTCCTGTACTCTCCTGCCTCCTGCCCCGTGATCCCCCAGAAATCGCAGTCTGTCTCTTCCATCAGGCGGAAGGTATCCTCTATCGGGTAAAAGAATCCGAAAAAGGAGTCATTGACCAGCAGAAGCTCATCGTACTTCCCCACTTCCTCCCAGCCAAGATAGCTGCAGATCACGTCCTTATAGGCGCCCGAATCATAACCTTTGTTTTCCCGGTAAAAGATCCAGTCCGCGCAGGCGTCTGCACAGGCCTTTCCTTCCACGATCTGGTCATAGTTGCAGACCAGACAGAGCTTCACGCCGCACGCTTTCAGGGCCTGCAGCGCTCTTCCTATGTACTCATGGATCTTTTTTTCCTTATTGTAGGTCAGGTATATGCACAGACGCTCCACCCTTTCCTCCTTCCTGCCTGCGGTTCCATTGCCGCCTGGTTTCCCCGATTTCCCTTTCCAGGTTTTCTCCGAAAGTCTCCATCGAAAAATATTGTTCGTAAGTTTTCCGGGCAGCCGTCCGCATTTCCTGCAGCCCGCCGCAATGAGCAATGATTCGCTGCATCCTCTCCGCCAGCGTTTCCACATCATCAGCCGGCACGACAAATCCATTCACCCCGTCCTGGATGTAACCGGCTATTCCTGTCCTGTCGGTTGTGATGCAGAGTTTCCCATACATCATCGCTTCCGTGACCGTGATAGATACGGTTTCTTCATAAGAAGCACAGACAATCACATCAATCTCCGAAAACATCTGGTGGATTTCCTTTCTTGTCCGCTCTCCCCAAATCGTGACGGCATCATTTTCCGCCGCCATGCTCTCTATTCTCTCATAATAAGCTTTGTCATCCGTCTTTCCAACCACCCAGAACTGCGCCTGACTGCCGCGCCTTATGAGGTCAGCCGCCTTTAAGAAAATTTCCTGTCCCTTCAACGGGTAAATCGCTCCAATCAAGGCAAACGTCACTTTTTTATTCTTTGTCTCCCCGCATGTATTTCCCATATCCGGAATCCCAAAAGGCAGTATTTCCGGCCGTCTGTCCGGGTACACCTGATTAAAATATTTCCGGGCGTTTTTGCTGACTGTACAAATGCGAATATCTGCAAACCGATTTCCGTCCAGACTGTCCGGATACCGCTGCGTTATTTTCTGATACAGGAGCGGCGCTTCATGGATCCACCAGAGCACCGGCCGCATTCTGCTTATTTCGCAAGCGCACTCCATCATCTGCAGGGTATTTACCACCACAGCCCGGAACTGTCTGATCCATTTCCTCTCAGCTTCACACAGATATGGCAGTACCGGGTCAAGAACTACCGTCACTCCCTGTGAAACAACCTCTCTTACAAATTGTTCATTCCCCTCCGGCGCCGCCAATACCACCTGAATACCTCTTTGTTTAAGCGCTCTTGCCGCATACACGGCAGCGAGAGACCCGCCGTTATAATTCAGACTTGTTGACAGGATCAGCACATCTCCCCCGGCGCTGTCCTGCCCCAGATCCGGCTCCGGCAGCATTCCGTTTTCGCGGCCCTGCTCTGCCCAGAAACGTTCCCAAAGGACAATCCTGTCTCTGGCAATCCCAAGTCCGGTCAGCTGTTCATATATCTCGCGTCCATAAATACTCATAATGACTATTTTTTCGCAGACTGTCGTCTTTATGGCATCCGGGGGAATCACGGTGACACCGTCTATCTGCTGATTCCACAGGGCCGGGTTATTGTCCAAGAACGCAGTAATTTCAACCTCCGAAAGTGCACGCAGCTTCTCTCTCTGTTCCCTATAATAATTGCCCGCTCCAAATATAACAGCCGTCATGCCACTGCTCCCCTAATCGTACTGTACTGCTTAAAGCTGCTTCGCCTCACAGCTTCACGCCTGAGCCAGTCTTCTCTGGCTCATATGCGCACAAGCAGTCTGCCCGCCAGCTCTCTCAATGAAATCAGTCTGTGATAGCAGGCAATGAAGGCGGCTTCCTTTTCCGACAGCGCCAGATTGCTGCACGCGCCTCCTGTCCTGAAATTGGCAATCACATCTCTGATCTGTGTAAACGTAACCTGTCCTGTCCTGTACAGCCTGCACATAAGCTCATAATCATCCGCAATTTTAAACGTAGTCAGAAACATGCCAAAGTCGCAGTAAACCCTTCTCGTAACAAAACAGGTAGGATGCGGTATCATCTGTTTTTTTAAGTCCTCATGGCTGTTCTTTAAAACGCCTCTCTCGCGGCCGCCCTCAAGCAGTCTGCAATACCCATAGAGAACCTGATATTTATCGGCGGACATGTGTGAGACTATGCTTTCCACTGCATTCGGCTCATAAAAATCATCGCTGTTAATGATACCGATCAGTTCCCCGCCAGACAGTCTGATACCTTTATTCATGGCGTCATAAATCCCCTTGTCCTTCTCGCTGACATACTTCATCCTGCCTTGAAAACGCGGCAGATACCCTCTGATAATATCCAGTGTCCCATCGGTGGATCCGCCGTCCACCACTATGTACTCTATATCTTTATACGTCTGGTTTAAGACGCTCTCTATCGTCTGGCCTATCGTTCCCGCGCTGTTTAAGCAGGGCGTTATGATAGACACTTTCGTCGTCCTCTCCACGGTGCACGATGTCATTCCGCTTCCGCTCCCCCTTCATCATGGGTAAGAAATCCCATATCCTCTGGAAACTCCATATAGTTGCCGTACTCATACCTGAGTACACTTTCCATATGATTTGGCGCCCAGAACGACTTATTTTCATATTTCACTTTTCTGAGCGGCAAAACATCCTCCGTCGGAATCCAGCTTTTAAATGCTTTCATGGCGCCGCCGCCCGGGTACCCGCCAAAATTATCTATCCCCGGGAAGAAATTATCTGTACGCTCTATGCTTATCATGGGGTTCTTCTTCCATTCTCCCCTTATGAAGTCCACCTTCTCCTTGTTGTTTTCCAGTTTTTCCGCTGCGGCGTTTACTTCCTCTATCCACTTTCTGTAGTCCTCAATGTTATACTCGTTTTTGTAAAAGTCGAAAACCCAGAGATCCATCACATAATAGTGTCTGGTTTCCGTGCATTTAGAAACCTGTATAAAACTCGGATACACGTTGAAGATATATTTGTTGGGATATTTCTTTAATAGATCGCTTTGCCAAAGCGCCTCCCCGTCCCAATCTAACCAGCAGTCCCCGCAATAAGTCAAAGTTGCACATTTTTCCTGCGCAAACTTCAACACTTTCTCATAATCCTCTCTGAATAACCCGAAATCAAGGTCGTCATCCCACGGAACAAATCCGCCGTGCCTGACCGCCCCGATCAGATTTCCATATACAAGAAACGGTTTCATCTCCAGTTCCCCCAAAAAGTGAAAGAACTGCTCTGCCTCCTCCAGTAACTGATACTGTCTCTCACGCAGCTCACCCTGTGCCGGTTTGAGCGTCGTAATATCTGCATGCCGTTTCAGATACTGAAGTTGTACCCTCATCTTACGCGTCAAATATCTGTAACTCTCTTTATACAGTCTCTCGCGCTGCGTTTGATCCGCAAACAACCTGCCAAGTTCCTCCGGCGTCTGCTCACTTTTCTCAAACATCCCATATACGAGAAAATCCTCTACCCCGGCTTGTTCAAGCTGTCTGCATACCTGCAGGCAGAAATCCAGCTTCAAGCAGATGACTATCATATAATCCTGATGTATCTCCATCAATTTTTCGAAGGAAATGACTTCCTTACCGCATACTGTTTTTACTTCATCGTTTTTCACCGTATTGTCGCAGAAACAGAAAACATTTTCTTCCCCAAAAAACGAATACGCCTTCTGCCCAAAAAATCCACTTCCAAATAATATCAGCTTCATTCAGGTGATCTCCTTTCCTTCCGTCCGAACATTTATACCTCGCACAGAATATCTTCCAGCGAAATGACCGGGCAGTCCACCTTCTCCGAAAGCTTTTCTTCAATCTCCGCATAGTAGGTAATGGCCGTCACCACAATGGCATCCACCTCTTCCAAATCCTCATCCACGGATACGGTCTGCACACCGCTGTACATTTCACTTGCATTTTTATCAATGCCATAGGACACAGTAACCGAAGTTCCCTTCAATTCATTCACCAGCGTTTCTCCCGCATAACTCATGCCGTATATGGCGATCTTTTGAATCCCGTTTTTCTCAAAATAAGAAGCCAGGTTTTTTCCTTCCTGTTTTACTCTCACCCACTCGTTCATCATCAAATACAGCGCCAGATGCTTGTCCCTGTAGGTGCGCACGACCTCAAGCCTGTCTTTCGATGCTTTACCCACGATGCCTGCTCCAACCGCAGCCCCCGTTAATGCCGATAAAACAGATAATACTAGTTTTTTCATTGTCTTTCCCTCCTATATACATTTTTCTCTCATTGCTGTATCATTTCATAAAACATTTTTCCGTACTTTACGGCAGATTTAAGTGAATAATGATATCTAGTCTTTTCAACGCCCGCCTCAGAAAACGTCTGCCGCATCAGTTCCGCCAGCTGCTCCGCGTTGTGCGGGTCAAAAAACGTGCACAAGCGGTCCGCCTGCTCGTGGTGCACTGCGATATCTGACAAAAGCGCCTTTTTACCTAACGTCTTTGCATCTTCCAGTACAGTCCCCCATCCTTCAAACAAAGATGGCTGAATAACAGCGACCGCCCCTTTCATCAGCTGGATCTGATCATATTTAGGAACCAGTCCAAGCAGGAAAAGATGCTCCTCCAAGCCCTGTGCGGCTATATAGTTTCTGACTTCGGCAATGTATTTCCTGCTCCGATAGTCCTGCATATTCCCGGTACAGACGACCTTTATATGCTTGTCACGCAAAACCGCCCTGCTTAACGCCTCAAAAACAATCATGTGGTTTTTATGCACCCAGAACTGGTTACATACAATAAAGTAATCCCCCTCAATCCCATATTTCTCCTTGATCTGCCGTATGCCGTTTTTCATTACATCCCGTTTATCCAGCATGGAACAGAAAGGAATCACATATACTCTTTTGCTGTCGTTATGATATCTCTCCTTAAAATCGCGACAGGCATCCTGGCTG
Source organism: uncultured Lachnospiraceae bacterium (assembly GCA_948688495.1). Taxonomy (GTDB): domain Bacteria; phylum Bacillota; class Clostridia; order Lachnospirales; family Lachnospiraceae; genus Petralouisia. The sequence continues at coordinate 7,730 of CAPQSW010000031.1, forward strand.
CTGAGTACCAGCCTGTTATGTTTCCGGCTGATTTCATAAAACTCCCTTTCCCTGACCCGGTATTCATTTTTAGAAAAAAACTGCGGATAATGAACATGCTGGAAATCAGGTATCCACGAAATACTCTTCTTCAAAAGAAAACGCTGGTTGATCCTGCCCTTCGGGAAATAGGGAAATATGTAGGAAATCCGATAGCGCACTGCCAAATACATTAAATCTGCGTCTAATATATCCCGATCCAGTTCATCCCTGTATAATTTACAGAGCCGGTAAAAGAGTTTTTTCCTGATATTCTCAGCCTTGATAAAATGTACATTTTTATGTTTTAATAACGTTTTGTATTCTGCCGCGATCTCTCCGCTTCCATACAGATATATCGTTAGATTTTCCCTGGCAGGCTGATAACTGAGCAGCTGGGCAATCTGATTTTTGACATAGTAAACTCCGCCCATCCATCCTTTATCATAATTTGCTAAAAATAATATATTTTTTTTCATAGTTCCTCACTTTAAGATCCGGGAATCCTGCAGCCAGCTTATGTATTCCCGCACGCCCTCCGCAATTCCTGTTTCCTGCTTATATCCAAGCTTTATCAGTCTGCTGATGTCCGCGCACCAGTTTAACGGGTTGCCTTCTCTTTTCTGATTGTTAAATGCTATGATGTCCTTGTGCATTCCGCACCCTTCACAAAACCGTTCCGCCACTTCCCGAATGCGGATCTCCTGTCCATTGGCAATGTTATAAACGATTTTCTCTTCTCTCGGTGCATTGAGAACCAGTAAAATGGCATTCACCAGATCCGTTATGTGAATAAAATCTCTCGTTTCCTCTCCCGTTCCGAACATTTCCAGTCTTCCAGATGCAGCAATCTTTTGTCCCATATCCCAAAAGATCTGCTTTTTCAAACCGCTTCCATATGCCGAAAAAATACGCAGGATTCTAATATCCATGTCATACTGCTTCACGAAATACTGACAGATGTCTTCCACAAGCGCCTTGTGCAATGCGTACGGGGAGATGGGATTTCTTGCATGTTCCTCGGTGATGGGATTCTGTTCCGGGTTTCCATATACACCTGCGCTGGACAAAAAGACAAATACCGTTGCAGGCGAGGCGTTCTTGAGCGAGTACAATATTTTCCTCGAAATAACCACATTGGAAGCGAAATCACTGTCAGGATGCTTTACCGAATAATTGACATCAGCCATGCCCGCACAGTGAATCAGCGCATATGGTTTATACTGCATGAGCAGGTCATCCATCGCATCCTCATATAGATTCAACTGATAATATTTCAACGGCCCAACGGAAGGAACCGGCTGCATATCGACCCCGATCACCTCACAGCCGCTCTGCAGGCACTTTTGCGCCATATGGCTCCCTATAAATCCGTTCACACCCGTAACAATCACTCGTTTTTCCATATCTTTTCCTTTTTGCTTAGCCAACTCCATAGCATCGGACAATATATTCCCGGATATATTCATTCATGGTAATCAGCCCTGTTGAAATATGTGAGATGCGGACCTTTCTTTCATATTTTTTCAAGCCCAGTGCACTGATCACACACGGAAAAACAGGGAAATTATTGATTCTCAGCGTTCCAAATGCTAAATTCAACTCTTCCTCCGTAAATTCATCTACGCTGCTGATTCCAACTGCCTTTAATATCCTTTTCACATACTCGTATATGACTATATTTTTGGGATGGTTATATGTATAAAACAGCTGTTCTTCCCTATAGTGTTTTTCGATATAATCGACGATCGGCACATCTACTTTCTCTTCCCTCTGCCGCAGATTTTCTATGGATTTTTCACACTTTTCCAAAACCGTTTTGGACGGGATGAAGTCTGTGTCATTAATCATTTCAATGATTTCGTCTATGTTTTTTCCTTCTGCAATCAGTTCGTGTACAATACCGTCTGTGTAAGGAAAATCTTTTTGATTCATATTTGCAAAATACCTGTTCTCATCCGCGTCATACTGAATAAAGTAACCGTCAAAATAAATATTGTGAATACACAGTTTTTGGCAGCCGGCTTTCATCTGCCCTATAATGCGCGCCGCTCCCAGCAACGGATGAAAACGGTTTTCTTCCTTAACGTTCTGATAAATAAACAGGTCAATCTTCTCCATCAGCCGGTTATGATAAAAAATTTCTTTTATCTGGTTTTCATCAGTATAAAGATGAATCTGGGGCACCCGCAAAAGAGCATATCGGTTGTGAAAATCTTTGTTATACTCAAGCATATTGGCAATAATTTCTGTCTGGCAGTTTCCGTACACCAATGCAACCTGCCTCGTTCTTCTTACCGCATCCAGATACTTTTTGATACCCTCTGCACCCATGCACTCTATCATGTCATGGAGACGGAGACTTTTCCTTTCCAGCATGTGATATGGAAGAAAATCGTCCTGAACCGCCAGTCCCTCTTCCTGCAGGTTACGCACTACTTCCATCCATTTCCCACATGCCACGACAATATAAAATTCATGTCTCCGATACGGTAAAACCTGTTTCCCATCAACAATTTCCCTTCCCGCCTTTGTCAGATCCGAATCATAAAAACCAGCCACCTCATATCTGCCCCTCAAATGATAATAGGCTTCTCTTCCCCGATTTCCCGCTCCCCATATAACGATCTTTTTTATCAAAATACCCTTCTCCTATACCTCTGCTTCATTTCCCAAAAACATGCCAATCTCAAAGTTCCGCATCCTGACTGCCTGGTCAGCTAAGATCGTCTTGCACAAATGCTCCAGTTCCCGCAGATAATCGGCATTCATTGCTCGGGCCTGTTCCATCAGTTCTTCCAGGATCTTTACCAGCTTCCTATACTCCTCGTAATCGATGCAGAGCGCCCCCTCTTCCGAAAAAAGCTTTCCGATCAGCTGCATGGAAGTATCCTGCAGTTGATATCCGCTCGCCTTTAGAGACTCTTTCTGTAACGCAAAATACTTTTCCGCCCGTTCAGCACCTCTTTGGGCTTTTTCCACTGCCGTTTTGTTCTCCCCATGTACCCGAGAGAGCAGCAATATATTCCCTACCGATGAAATATTGCCAATCTTTGAGCTTTCGACAAAAAATTGATAGTCCTGCATCCCAAAACACGCCTCCCGGTAGCTGAGACTGTGTTTTTCAATAAAGCTTTTGCGGAACATCGTTGTTCCGTTCCTAAAATCCACACGTTTGAACAGCAGAAGCGCTTCTATATATCTTGGATTTTTCCTCGGTTCATTTTCTATCCAAAGGTAAGTATCGTTTTCATCAATTATCACGGAACGCCCCCCGAGGACATCTATCTCCGGGTGCGCATCCAGATAGGTTTTCTGGATTTCCAGCCTTTCTCTCACCGCCATATCGTCATCGTCTAAAAGGGCAATATATTCCCCTCTGCTTTCCCGCAGTCCTACATTTGTACTGTACGCGATTCCGCGGTTTACCTCATTTTTGAACAGCCGGATTCTACTGTCCTGACAGCTCTCTATCACTTCCAGCGTACTGTCAGTGGAACAGTCCTCGATTATCAACAGCTCAAAATCCTGATATGTCTGTGCGAGTATGGAGTCTATTGCTTTCTTAATATATTTTTCTGCATTGTATGCAGGCATGACTACACTGACCATTAGAATCCCTTTCCTCCCCGTTAACCGTTCCCCGATTCTTTGTCTCCTCCGGCTTTGCCTTTTTCCATCGCCTGAAAGAATTTCTCCGGCTGATAAAACAACTCGATGTTTCTTTCTATTTCCTCCTCAGGCCATTCCCACCATCTGATCTCTTCCAGTAATCTGATCTTCTCCTCTGAAAAACGGTACTTAATAATTCTGGCCGGAACACCCCCAGCCACCGCATATGGTTCCACATCCTTTGTCACAACAGCCCCTGCGGCGATGACCGCTCCGTCTCCGATGGTAACACCTGGGAGCAGTATTACATTTGCCCCAATCCACACATCATTTCCAATAGTGACAGCCCTGTTATCTCTTAGAGGACTATTCTGGAAATCTGCATTGTGAAAATGTGTTCCATACTGACACGCATATTTTTCTCTTTCTTCATATACCTTCCACTCATAGAAATAAGGGAAGTCTAAAAAGGGATGTGTGGTCACACAGTCCATCGAATGATTGTTCCATATGCGTGCCGTCGGGTTAATCGAGCAGTATCTGCCGATTGATACTGCCATCGGATAATAGTGGAGCAGTTCCTCGTAGCCGTATGTATAGCGCCCAACCCTGCAGCCCCTAAAAACAATATCTTCTTTGTTGCACCACTCGTTTTCATTCATGTAGAAACAGTCTTCGCAGGTATATCCGATTTCACGAATCCAATTCAGCACATCATACTCAAAACTCATCAAAGAAATAATCAGATATGCCTCTTTCGGATCCATCTGTGAAGGTTTGTATACCGGGTACCCCAGATACTCCTTCTTTTCATCCGCACTTTTATCGCAAAACCCAGAAACAACGACTCCATGCTCCCGGCAAACCTCTTCCACGATCTTTCCGCCTGTGCCTGCGCCCCAGATGTAAATGTTCCTGCCTTTTGCGTTTTGTACTATCCTGTCAATTTTCTTTTCGCAAATTTTCTTAAATTCATCGCAGCTTTTCACCGATTAACCTCACGCTGTTTTTTATCCAAGCATATGTTTCTCTGATATAATCAACTACGGGCCAAAGCCGTTTCGCTGCATCCTGTGGCAGCAGAGATATGCCGAGCACGAACACATACGGCATAACTATCACTTTTTGGGCCAGCTTCCTATCCTTCCAACAGTCTTGCCAGCCAAACTGTCCTTCTGAACGCTGCCGCAGCAGATTTCTAAGAGAAAAAAACTGCATCTTCAGATCCATTCTGTTATATAATTTTTCCCTGACATCATCATAAGCTTCCGGCAATGATTCAATAAACCGATACCAATTTATCACCCAGGCAGACCACATATAGCCCTGTGACCCGCTTCGCGTTTTATAACGTGATCCGATATTAACCTGATTCCCTGCATCTATCACAACACCTTTAAAGTCCTGGCATTTTGCGATTGCCTGCAAATATATACTCTGTATGCCAAAGGAAGGTACTTTATTAATTTCTTCTCCAATGCGAAACGGTTCTACCAGCTTCTTTTTTATGATATTAGCTCCCCACAGTGTGAGCGGTACAATCGCATAATCTGCATATCCGCTTACTTTGTTAAATTTTCTCGTTCCTTTTAGGTCAAAGCCGTAAATAGTTATGATGTCGTATGATTTATCAATATACTCCAGGATTTTAATATAGTGTTCCGGCCTTATTACAAATTTATCTCCGCACATCCACACATATTCGGCGTCCGGCATCCGAAATGCATCCTCACATCTTTGAAGCACACTTTCCTTCTTTGATAACTGCTTGTCAACGTGAAAATAATAAATATGATCGTATCCTTTTTCCCTATACTGATCGACCACCTGCTCCGTACGTTGATCTGTACTTCCGTCAAAAATATAAATGTCAATCCCATGTTCTTTTGTAGGCTGGGCTATGCAGTGTAAATCTTCTCTAATATGCTTCGGCCTGTTATAAGTCATAAAGCTAATTGCCAGCTTTTTCATGCGCTTCCTTCCCTATCACTCTGTAAATCTCTTCTCCGATCTTCCTGTCTGCTTCCATTATCTTTTCACATTCTATTTGTTTCACAAAGCTGATAAACTGATTTAACGCGAACCGTGATTCAGAAAATTCTCTTTTTGTATACAGAGGACTGTACTCCAGCCCATACTGAACTGCCACGTCCAATATTTCTCCGTAATATCTCTCACACGGCATCTCAATATGCCGATAAGAAAATACACCTTGCTGTCTGTCATAACAAATGAGCGGATTTTCCGTAACATGGGATAAAAACCATATCTGGTCATCAACCACCATACGGCTTGAACAATACGCACTTTTTCCCACATCCAAATCAATCATTTCTTTAATCAAACAGGAGTGGCCGTCCATACCCACGCGTACACATCGACTGCCTGAATACGGAATCAACAACAGGTCTCCCTCTCCAGTAATCGCACCATATTCGTAATACCACTGTCCGTCATCATCCAGAGATACTATCCCCATTTCCTGCATGGTATGATTCAAGATCAGCACCCCATCTTTTGCATATTGTGGAAACAGGTACACCCGCCCATCTGCCTTTTGCATCCCCATATACAAGGCATCTTTTTGCTGCATTTTTTGAACCGTCTGCTTCTCTGATATGAGGTCAATGACCCGGAGCTCACGGGTACTCCCTATAGTAACCCACAGTTTATCCTGAACTCTTATTCCCACTGCATCTGCAAAATCTGCGGTTCCCCACTCCTGCACGTCAAGAATCTGCCGTTCCTCCATATCAATTTTCAAGAACAGTTTATATGCCTTAGGAAGCAGCCATAGATATCTGTCACCTTCTTTATGACATCCTGTCATCCTCCGCGGAGGGATATTGCAATCCTTCGGCCGGTATCCAATTTCCGGCAGATCCAGATAAGAAATCTGCAGATCATCCAGTTCCACGATGGCAATCCGCTCACTGGCCCTCGGTATAAACCATATCGTATTCCCATAGAGAACTGCCTCGCTGTGCAGTCCCCAGTTTTCCTCTCCCGGAAATGACTTTAAAAAGCGGCACTCCTCCGTGCGCGGGTTATAAGTAAATAACCCATTGACATTCCACGCCGAAAAGTAAATCACATTTCCCACCTGGACGCCCGCCAAAAAATTGATTTTCTCTGTCTCTCTGCTCATACTGATTTCCTTCGCGGCTTTTCCCTCTCACATCTCATCATCCACCGTCTGCATTAAAATAGGTTTCCCCGTCTCCCTGTACAACCGCACAATACTGCTGGGATCCCCAAAATACGCATCTGATATGGCTATCGCCCGGTCCATGTCCGCTGTGTCGTCATAGATCCCCCATCCTTCTGCCCGATATCTCTCCACTAACTTTTCATAAGCAGCCCATAACTGGGGACGCATGGATTCGATTGTCGCCTTAATCAGCGGATGCGGACGCCACAGAAGCGCAGCTTCGTCCTGTTGTTCCTGAAAGATCTGAAAAACAGTCTCCATTTTTTTTAACATCTTCTCACTGTGCTCAAGCAGCGCCGAGACGCTCGTATTATAAAAAATGATTTTTTTCCATGTACCGTCCGGCTTTTCAATGACTCCGCGCCATTCCTCCGGGATATTCTGATCTTTCCTTTTTGCAGAAAACACCTTATCAATTTTGGGTGATCCCAGCCCCAGAATCTTTTTCTCCCAGACTTTTCTGGTATCTTTCCCCATCGTCTCTGTCATAACGTCAATATAAATCTGCCGCCATTTTTCTGACTGCACGATTATCTTATCCGCGTATACCACCGCCGGAACTGCACAAAAGTGCTCTATTCTGGAAACAGCTTCCTTATCGGTCGGATCTATGTCTCCCATTATAAAATAAGGTATATATATTAATTTATCTGTCAAGTTTTTTAATTCCTTAGCGTAATACATCGGCGGCACAGTGGTCACACGGTTAAACTCATCATACGGATTATGGATAAAAATTATATCCGGGTGCTCCGCTGCAATGTCGTACTTCTCCCAACTCGTAATCGGGACATAACCGGGATATTCCTTCCCCTCATAATGCATTTGTCCCAGGCTTCCATCCTGATTTTTATCAAAATAGGGAATCGGCACGACATACGCATCACAGTCTGGATCCTCATCCGCCGCCTTCCAGACACTCTCCAAACTGTCCCACATGGATGCCTTATACGGCAGAAATACCGCCGTTGTCCTCACCTGTATATCGTTTTTGACACTGTTTTCTATGCGGATCAGCGCTTTGCGAAGATTTTTCCATATCTTATTGGCATTACATGAATGCCTCTGGCGCACCTGCTCGTATGCCTCATAAATCTGCTCGCAGTACTCCTCCAGCATCCCTACCGTGATGAAGTCTTCTCCGTAAGATGCCTCAACCATACCGCCCGCCTGAATCGCGGAGTCCTGGCATTGCTCCAACAGTGATAATGCGATTTCCCCGTGCCCTGTCTCCAGAGCCTTTTTAACCGCGTCATGCGCATGTTCCAGCAGCTCCAGCATATTTTCTATTTGTTTTTTCTCTAATTTTCTCATAGTATTATTATCGGCAAAATGACTACAAATCCTTAAACTTCATCTTAACACGTTTCACAGCCAAAATCATCCATCTGCCTGCACATTACCCTGTAAATATCTTCTTCTTTCTGATAAGCTGCCGTCCACTCCACCAGTTTATCCATCGCGCAGTTCAAGTTCCATACCGGGCGCCAGCCAAAAACGGCCTTTAGCTTGGAATGATCCAATTTCAAGAAATTAGCTTCATGTGGACCGCCGTCATAAATATTTTTCCAAATCACTTTCCTGCCTGTAACGCTTCTCCATTTATCGCAAAAAAGCGTAACCAGTTCACCTGTCGTAAAGCAGTCCATATCATCCGGCCCCACGTTATAACTTCCCGCGTATCTTACATCCTCATACTGCTTCTGCGCAATCATCAGATATACCGCTGCTGCCTCCAGCACATGCTGGTATGGCCTGACCGAATAGGGATTGCGCACAATGATTTCTCTGCCTTCCATCGCCGCCCGGACACAGTCCGGGACGATCCTGTCCGCCGCAAAGTCGCCGCCGCCAATCACATTTCCCGCCCGGACTGTAGAGACCGCCGGCGCGCTTCCACCTTCCCTGTCTGTAAAGAAAGAGTTTTTATAGCAGCCCGTCACCAGCTCCGAACAGGACTTGGAGTTAGAATAGGGATCAAACCCGTTCAATTCATCATTTTCCCGATATCCCCATTCCCACTCCCTGTTCAGATAAACTTTATCCGTTGTCACATTGACGAAAGACCGTACACTCCCGCACATCCGCACACACTCCAGAACGTGTACCGTACCCATCACGTTCGCCTCATAAGTGTATACAGGATTCTTATAAGACTCCCTCACAAGCGGCTGCGCAGCCATGTGAATCACAATCTGCGGCTTTACTTCCTCAAATACTGCCTTGATATGCGCAAGATCCCTGATATCTCCAATGATGGAGCGCATCCGTTTTTCCATGCCCGCCAGCTCAAATACCGAAGGCACAGTCGGCGGCTCCAATGCATATCCCGTCACTTCCGCCCCGGCCTGCACCAACGCCGCACACAGCCACGTCCCTTTAAAACCGGTATGACCGGTAACCAGTACCTTTTTTCCATGATAAAAACGCAAATCCAGCATATGTTCCTCCACGCCAACACCTTTGCCTGCGGCCCAATCACTGAACTGCCGCAGCCAGCATTTTTGTCATATAATCAATCATCTCATCAGTCATTCCTGGATAAACGCCAACCCAAAAGGTATCCGCCATAATGCGGTCCGTATTCGCAAGTTCTCCCACCACACGGTATCCTTCTCCGCCTGCCCGCATCTCATCAAAACATGGATGCTTCGTCAAGTTGCCGGCAAACAGCATTCTCGTCTGTACGCCGTGTTCCTCCAGATATCTCACAACCTTATTTCGGTCTGTCCCATCCTTACAGGTGAGCAGAAAACCGAACCAGCTCGGATCAGAGTTCTCACATGCTTCGGGAAGAATCAGACGCTCCGCCACAGGCACTCCTGCATCTGCCGCCAGCAGACCTTCCTTCAGTCTTTTAAAATTATGCTTTCTTCTCTCCACAAACCCCGGGAATTTTTCGAGCTGCGCACAGCCAATGGCCGCCTGCATATCCGTTGCCTTCAGATTATATCCGAAGTGGGAGTACACATACTTATGGTCATAGCCAAGAGGCAGTTCCCCATACTGTCTGTCAAACCGATGCCCACACAGATTGTCGTGCCCGGAAGGACATACACAGTCCCTTCCCCAGTCACGAAAAGAGCGGACACATTTATGTAAAAGCGGATCGTTTGTGTAAACCGCGCCCCCTTCGCCCATAGTCATATGATGCGGCGGATAAAAACTGGATGTACCGATATCCCCAAACGTTCCTGTAAACTTTCTCTCCCCATCCAGCGTATATGTCGAACCGAGCGCGTCACAGTTATCCTCAATCAGCCATAAATTATGTTTTTTACAAAATTCACTGACCGTCTTGATATCAAAGGGATTTCCCAGCGTGTGGGCGATCATAACCGCCTTGGTCCGTTCTGACAGCGCCTCTTCCAGCATCGTTACGTCTATGTTGTACTGGGGAATTGTCACATCCACGAATACCGGCACCGCCCCAAACTGTATCGCCGGCGCTGCCGTAGTCGGAAATCCGGCCGCCACCGTGATGATCTCATCTCCCCGGCGGACTGCACGCTCCCCCAGAAGCGGAGACGTGAGCGCCATAAACGCCAGCAGGTTTGCAGACGATCCCGAGTTAACCAGAGAACAGTGCTTTACACCCAGATACCGCGCAAACGCACTTTCAAACCGATCTGTATACCTCCCGGAAGTCAGCCAGAATTCCAGCGCACTGTCCACCAGATTCACCATTTCTGCGCTGTCATAGACGCGGGAAGCGTAAGGAATGCGGTCGCCCTCGTGATACTCTTTCTGTCGGTGGTAGGTATCGCAATATTCTTTCACTCGCTGTAAAATTTCATCTCTGGCCTGTATTTGCGTTTTCTGATTCATCTCTTCCTCATTTCTATCCCTGTTTTACTGTGTTTATAGCCACACGCTGCTTTTGCCACGGAGCATTCCCATTCTCCCACAGACTCTCTAGATACTCCTTATCCCTCATCGTATCCATCGGCGACCAGAAGCCCTCATGCTTATAAGCCGCCATCTGGTGATCCGCCGCCAGTCTCTCAAAAGGTTCCCCTTCCAGCATCGTACTGCCATCGCCCAGGTAATCAAATACTTTCGTGCTCATCACCATGAAGCCGGCATTTACCCATGCCTGATCCGCTCGTGCTTTCTCCTTAAAACTCTCAATCACATTGGTCTTTGGATCAATCTTGATCGCGCCAAAACGCCCTGCTGGCTGGGTGGTCGTAATCGTAGCAATCAGTCCCTTTTGATGGTGAAAATCCAGCAATGCAGGAATATCCACATCGGAGACACCATCCCCATAGGTCAGAAAAAATTCATCCCCATCTATGTAATCCCGTATTTTTAAAATCCGGCCAGCTGTCAACGTTTCCAGCCCTGTATTCGCAAGCGTTACTTTCCACGGCTCCACATGGCTTTCATGTACTACGGTCTGCCTGTCCGCCAAAATAAAGGTGCTGTCCGCCTGCCTCACATAATAGTGTGTAAAATACTCCTTTATCATCTGGCCTTTATAACCGCAGCATACAATAAATTCGTGATAACCATAGTGCGAATACGTTTTCATAATATGCCACAAAATTGGCCTGCCGCCAATTTCTATCATAGGTTTTGGCCGCAGTTGGGATTCTTCCCCAATTCTGGTTCCTCGGCCGCCTGCCAAAATCACCACTTTCATTCCTATGTACTCCCACTCTGCATCCACGGCGCAATCCCGGCATTCCACAAGCTCTCCGCCGCTGCAAAATCCCTCTTTGTCTCTATCGCCGCCCAGTATCCGTAATGCCTGTAAACCGCCAGCCCATTTCTGGCCGAAAGCATCGGCAGAAGCTGCTGCTCCAGATTATAATTGCCCTGCAAAAGACGAAACACAGCTCTCTCAAAGACAAAACAGTCAGCATTGATCCACGCTGTATCGTTATCTGTCATATCGTCTGCCGTATATTTCAAAATACCATCGCGATTGATTGGAAGCAAACGGCTCCGTCCCGTCGGTTTTGCCATTGCCATTGCTGCGTCTTTCCCACTTTTGCGATGACACTCCAGCAATGCCGTAAAATCTATATCTGACAAACAGTCACCATAGGTAACCAGAAACGTATCGCCCTCAACATACTTTTCAATCATGCTGACACGCTGTCCCGTTGAAGAAAACAATCCCGTATCTACCACTGTAACTTTCCAGTCTTCTGTTTTATTCTTGTGAACTTCAACTGTATTATCCGCGAGATTTACTGTAATATCGGATTCATAAATATAAAAATCTTGGAAATATTCCTTGATCATATCCACATGGTATCCCCCGCATACAATGAACTCCTTAAATCCATGTCTGGAAAACTGCTTCATAATATGCCAGAGCAGGGGACGCCCGCCAAGATCAAGCATGGGCTTTGGTATTCCTTCCCGCGCATCATTTAAAGTGCTCTGGGCACCTCCTGCCAGAATTACCACTTTTAATTCAGATAAATTTAACATATTTGCCCTTTAGCCTTACTCTTTCATCATACTAATTATCTTTACCTTTACTAATTGCATAGCACACTGTATCATCCATATTCCACCGATGATGTGCATAATAAATATCATACGCCGGATTTATATTCTTAATCAGCAAAGGAATCTCCCACAAATGCTCCAGCTTGTGATATGCTGAAATTGCCAGAACAGGACTCCATTTTCTAATACTCTTACAAGCTCCCTCCAGCGCCTTCGTCTCACTTCCCTCAATGTCCATGATAATAAAGTCTATTTCCTTCCCATCCAAAACACTGTCTATCGCATCAACGTCAATCTTTACAACTTCTTTGTCAGTTTCAACGTCTAACAGTGTCCCAGACACGAAATCATCGCCTGTGCTGAAAAGCAATTCCTGCCGTCGGTTCCATACACCCATGTTAAAACATTCTACTTTAGTTAGCCTGTTACTTTGACAATACTCCTGCAATATTTCAAAATTTTTTCTGTCAGCCTCAAACGCATAATACCGATAATTCGGTTTTACCCCCCCCCCACCTATCTGAGACAGAAATCTCTGCAATGTATCCCCTTCACAAGCCCCGCAATCCACAAAACCGCCCGATACATGATTGACAATACGGTTTCCAAAATACTGATTTTCCTCATACACTTTCCAAACCAGTTCCAGGTCATGGACTGCCCTGTGCAGCAAAATATTTCTAAACACCTGTCTCGATACCTGGTCTGAAAGCATTGCATACACCTGCTCAATTTTTTCTGTATTTGCAACAATTGTCTCTCTGACCTGGCTATTAGGAAGGGATTGAAAATACTCAGGGTCAATATATATATAGTTATATATTCCTTGATTCTTCAGCTGCACATGAATTTGATACCTGATATTGGCACATATAATAACCAGACTGTTTTTGGGTATCTCATCTATATGGATAACTTTGATCCCCTTATACAAAGTATTCCATTTTGTCTCATCATTATCTGAGAAAAATGCCGGAAGATATCCCATGACACTTAATTCTTTATATACTTGTTGTGCTGCCAATCCTGTGCCCCATATTCCCAATATCTCCGCTGTTTCAATTTTATTCTGTATATGATTCCAGTTGTCCTTATGCAGTTCTATATCATTTGACAATTCTTCCGTAAATTTCATTTTATTCCTCATTTAGTTATGTATTTGTATGCACTGATCGATCAAAAGTCACTGTTTTATCTGCTCACCAGCCCTGCAGTATGTATGACTTTCTGCATACAGGTCACAATGATCACAGGCTTCACACCAGTCTCTCTTAAAAAATTCTCCAATCTTTTCTTTACTCTCCGAATCCAATTTGATTAAATCCTGCTCGTTTCCAATGTAACCCAGTTCATGTAATGCAACCGATCTAACACAAGCATACATGTCACCCTTATATATTGTCTTGCACCACCAAGGCGAATGGCACTTATCATATTGTCTCTTTAAATCATCCATTCTCCTGTTTCTCTTATGGGCTTCTCCCGGCGCAAACCATTCCTGTTCCTGCAATACCTGTACACAAATAGCATGTTCTTTCAATATTTCAACAAAAGTTCCACACTTATCGCTGATACCATAATCACTCACAATTACAGAAATTTTTTCATGTTTTAGCAAGGATAACATCTCTGCTGATATATTGACCGTCCCATTGGTAACAACCGCAATATTACGAATTTTATCCTGTTTCAGGATATATCTGATTACTTCATCCAAATCCTTATACAGAAATGGTTCACCGCCAATCAGTTCCATAAACACACACTCATCGACACTGCTCACAAGATTGTCTATATCCCTAAAAATCTCTTCCTTGGCGATATCTTCATGCTTTTTTAAATAAGGAATCATCTCAATACATTCTTTACAACGGAAAGTACATCTGGTTGTCAAGACCATCGTCATTCTCGGCAAAATAAGCTTGTTATTATAAAACAGTTCTTCATATTTTTTTCTCAAGTCATCATAGGTCAAATTGTGTCTATTCTCATTTTCCAGATTATAAGCCCACATAGCATACAGCGCTAAATTATTTCTACAAGGAAGCTCGTCTGATGGATAAACAAGCGGTTTTACCCCCCCCCTTTACTTTTGAGTTCTTCCACAATATCCTCCGGCTGTCCGACCGTTATTACCCATATATAATCTTCCACCGATAACTCGTCCAGAACATGCGGGGAATATACCTTCTTTTTTTCTTTTCCAACCATATAGACAAAGCCTTCATCCTGCACTCCTTTTTTTCTGTCCACAAGAAATGCCACTTTTTCTTCTGAAATACAATAATCCATCATAAAACGATGTGCCCGGTTACTTGCGCCCCAAATAACAATTTTCTTTTTTTCATCCATCAGACACTGATTCATTTTTTACCCCCTCACTAATACATTTCAGGCTATCTTTGCTATCGTTCTTTACCATCAAATAGCTCCTATACAGAACTGTCCCTTTCCACATAGAATCTATGATTTTTTCTATCCTCAACGCCGCCCTTGCACAAATCTGTTCCTGGACATCCTGCGTCACTGATTTAAGAATAATGTATTCAGCTTCATAGAAATCGTTTCGCTTAAGCTCTAAAGCAGTCCGTTCATCCACAATTAAAACATCTGCTTTCCTTACCATTTGCGAAACATAATCCAGCTCTGCACGAAACAGCCCATTTAATAGTATTTCCAGCTCATCCGGCAGTCTCCATCTCCATACCTGCGCGCCACATCTATACAAATACCGGGAAAAATGCCCCTCATCATCGCTCCTGTCCACAACACGAAATCCTGTAAAATCCACCTTCCCTTTTGCATAAAACAGCTTTTCACCAAAATATCGCGAAAACCAAAGCAAAAAGGAGTGTTCCCCAAAATCTCTGTTATGAATGCCGCGGTAAAAACATGGGTTAGGTATCAAAACAGTCCCGTCATAAAGGTCTATGTTCTTTTTGATTACATTTGCCTGTGAAATATTTTTGAACTCCTCATAATCTGTCTCACTCATCTTGAGTGGGATATACTTATTTCCTTTTGCAGCTAAAAACGTGCACCTGTGCTTTCCACTTGTCAAATTAAAATATTTTCTCTCCCAATTCCAAACCGCTGTCGCAACGTTTCTTGTGAAAAAGAGCGGATCGAGACATAATGACTCGCTCATCTGTTCAAATATGTGTGTTCGATTCGCAATGACATTATCACGCCACGCATCTGTAATCTGTATCTTCCCATCTATCTTCGCTGTAAATTCACAGTACTCTTTTAAGTACGGTATGACCGAACATTCCTGATCTCCATCTAAGCTTCTGAAAAAGTTGATGTGTGTAAAAAAGCAGGGGATTGGAACATTTCCCCAACGATGCATATCTTCATCCTGGTAGTCATTAGTGACAATATATTCCACTGGAATATACGCTGTAACCTGTCCATTTTCTCTGGAGATAAGCGCATAATCGCATAATTCGCCCTCATCGTTGTTATTTGGTATCTCAAATTCTACCCCTTGCAAACGGCCTTCAAATAAATCATCATATAGCTGTGCTAATAAATTTTCGTTGTTCGAAGCATTTCCCAGTAAAACATGGTACGGTTTATAAATTAGTTGCTGAAAACCTGCTTTAAAAAGTTGTTTTGCTATTTTTTCATGCTCAAAAACATTTTTAACCGCTATATAAATTACCGTCTTACTCTCATATCCGATCTCCGGCACATTATGCAGACTCCATACTGGCAGCCCATTGTACTGCTTCATTTCATGGGCCCTTTTGTCTATATATCCCACCACATCATAACCACATGATTCCAAGGTGTCCTTCACAATTCCTCCAATTGATGCAGCACCATAAAGCAGAAATTTTTTCATGCTGTTCCTCCATTTCGGAAACATTTAGTTTAACATTCTACTGTAAACAGCCACCTCCCTGACCTCGTTCTCCTCCACCACTCTTAACAGGAAATGAGGTTCCCCATAGCCGTGTTTACGCAGCATTTTCTGATTCTCCTTATCTGCACCGTACGCTTTATGAATCAGTACTTTACAACTTTGCATGCAATCCGCATCCAATATGTGTTCCAGATCTTCTTCATGCATATCCTTCAAAAGAAAAGCAAGTTCCACTTTTCCCTCCATCTGTCCAAGATTCCTGACAATTTGAAGATGTCTAACTTGAATAAGCTGCTGAATATCATTAATTTTATCTATTATTTCTTCATTCGTTTCGAGTACAATCGCCTGTTTCACTCCCATCCGAAGAAAATTATCTGCAAAATATCCCTCATATTCACTAATTTCCAATATACAGTTTATCGTCTTGGCCTTTAAACTTAAATATTTAAAGGTCTTACATAAAATATCCACACATATGTCATCTTGGGTGATCTTCTCATATCTAAACAACGGATGTGGTAAATGATAGGCATAATGCCTATCCCTTTTACATGACTTTTCACAAACTGTTTTGCAGCCTGGCTCATTGAGCCACAATTTATAATCTTCTCTCTGCATACGAACTGGTATCCATCTGCAGCCCTTATCAATGAGAAAGCAGATTCTGTTATGTCCATCCAGCACATTAAAATATGCCCTCTCATTCCATTTCACCTCTATAGGCGCATATTTAAAATACTCTTGGTTTTCCTTCCATTCTTTTTCCAGCATCAGGTATGTGTTAAATCTTCTCTGCAAAAAATCTCCTACGCTCTCTGAATGTCCATCTTCCGGCATATATACCTGAATAAAGCTATCCGCCTTTCCTGTCTTCCCTTGAAAAAACTCATAACCCTCTGCTAAAATTCGAAAAGAGGCTGCCGGAATATCCGCATTACCACCCGGCCAGTTCTTATCTGTATAGAGCAGTTCGATCGGACACCATCCCACTATGTATTCACTGTTACTGCGTATAATGCAATCCAAATAAGGCGGTCTTAATAAAGAGGAGTAACAGGGTATCTCCCTAACTTTATCCAAATCATGCTCACAAAAATATGTATAAATCTTCAACATGCGCATACGCGGTTCGGATAAATATTCATCCTTCATGGGCAAAAAAATAGTCTTATTGACCCCCAATGAATAAAGATATTGTGCAACCTCCTGATGTACATAAGCATTATGGATGCATACCACAACAATGATATCCGTTCCTAATTTCTTCACTCCATCCTGCGGCGTATACATCGGAATATCAATGTCTTCTATTGAAATAGAAGCAGCATTTTTATCAAAGAACGCCAAAACTTGATAATGATTGCAAAGATAACGATATCTTTCTTTGCCGAGGGCACCTCCTCCATAAATCACCATTTTATCTTTTTCTGAAATTGTGTAATATCCATCCATTTGTTTTCCCATATGTCTATATAAGCCTGCCTGCATCTATTTCGTCTATATGCGCTTTATAGTATTCGCATAAATCTTCTATTGTCGGTCTCCATTCTGAAAACCTGATATCCCCGATCTCATCCAGGATTCGCTGATTACAGCCTGTATACTCCTTTTTTAGTCCTTCCTTCGCCACTGCAATGTCACAATCTATGCCTAATGTTTCTCTTACAATAGAGGCAAGCGAATATAAGTCGATCTTTGTTCCACGGCAGATATTATAGTGTCTGTAATGCGGTTCATTTTCAACAAACCAGATCATAATGTCCGCCAGATCTTCGATCCATAAGTAATCGAAATATACGTTTTGGGATATTGTAATCGGCATACCCTTTAGGCCTCTGCATATGGCATTAGAAATAAATCTCCGTGACCACTCTTCGTATTTTCCGTACACACCAAATAGACGAAGGTCATAAATGTTACCATCTTTCTGACATGTTTTAGACATAATATACTTGGAGAATCCGTAAGGATCTTTCGGTATATACGTCCCAAAATAATCTTCTGTCATATCAGGAATATAATACTCCGCACTATATTCTGCCCCCGAGCCAAAATAATACATCTTTCCATAGTAATCCTTACAGCGCTCCAAGTTGAAAAACATACGCAGATTATCATCCAGAACGTTATAATCCGTTGTTTCTGCTTTAACCACATCATTTCTGTTTGCACAGTGAATGATATTATCAAAATTCTTACCCTTTAGATAATTTTCCACCCGTACGCCATCCAGCAAATCCAGCTCTTCATGTCCAGGTGCATAAAGCTCATACTTATCTTCCAATAACTCCTTTAAATTTTTACCAATAAATCCCGTAGCTCCTGTGATTAGTATTTTCTTCATATTTTCCTAACCGTTTACACCTCTCACTTTTGTTTCCTCTTTCACAGAATAGCGTACAATCTCATAAATCTCTTCTATTGCTGTATTAATACGCTCCTCGGTTATTCTCTGCGGAGCGACAAACTCCGCCGCATTACACATCTCGCCAATAAAAGCGTCTACTTCAGCATCACGGGCAATAATTCCTACATAATGGGACTCCGGCAATGTTCTACCCTCATCTTTACCATCATACAGATATTCCGCTGACAATCGTTTGGACAGGTCAATCATGTTCAATATCTTATTTTTTAAAGATGCAGGGGCAATACTCATCACTAAAGATTTCATATATACTGGTGGAAAAGTATTCCGCTCTGCAGCCCATTTAATACTAAGCGCCGCGTAGATTGCATAAAGATAATCTTTGATAATAATTTTGTCACCTGCCGTAAGATATTCCTTTATCTGATCCACATGATAAGGGATAAATTTCTCCCTTCTGAACACAGAGTTTATAATGGGAACTACTTTCATCTGAAGTCCATATGGATCCCATGTATAGGGAGACTGCATTGTCCATCCAACTATATTGTACAAGCCACAGGATTCTTTGCCATCAAATGCCGGCATTTGCAAAAACTGCATAAAAGAGGTAAGTTCCCAGAGCGGAATAAATTCATAGGGTAAATTATCAAAGTAAACCCTGTGTTTTAAATCCGCTTCCTTTTCGTGGAAAGGTATATGGATTTGTTGGGGATTATCACGGTTTACATACAAAAACCTTGTATCATAATCACTATCCTCATACTGTAATCCCTTGGAAATCCCCCCTACTAAGGCCCCATAAAGCAAAATGAAATTTTTTTCTTCCGCAAATTGCATTGCATCATGTAAAAACTTGTCTTGAAACTTTTCACCGCCAAACAGCATATGCTCCCCTGCCTGTCTCAATCATGTATTGTTGTCTTTAAAAAGAAGCCGAAATAAAATAATCAAAATCTATACCTTCCTGTTTTCCATCCTCTATCAATGCCTCTTTCGCCATCTCCCGGCCCGGTTGTGTAGTCACCCAGATATAGTCACATTTCTGAAATACGTCATGCCCGGGACTAAAAACTGGAACATTCATACATCTGCCCTTTACATATGGATCAATAAATGCCTGTATTGTACTTTGCGGGCATATTTCCTGCATCAATTTATATACCAGCTTACCATGAACTCCGCAGCCCCATATACCATATGTAAATCCATTTTGAGAGCCATGTTTTTTTTGTAATTCCATTACCTTTTTACGCAGCTCCCGGTTCATCTTTTCTTTGTGACGGTCTTCCAGATAGGAACTCAGATCAGTTAAGTCCTTATATGTGTTGCTCAGTCGTTCTAATCCACTCTGGAATGCTTTTATAAATTTCTGTTGAAATACAGAAACATCAACTACCTGCGGATTCCAATTAATACTGTTAAAATCCGATGGATAGTATAATGGAATAAATTTATCCAGCCAGCTAAATCTGTAATCAAAATTTTGCGAGACCGCTATAACCGGTATTCCCATCGCCAGACACGGCACGATAGCATGCAGTCTCGAAGACACTACCAGTGCAGCTTCCTCACAGTATTCCTTATATTGTTCTATCGCAATGTTATTAATGCGCCTTACTTCCTCCTCGTCCACCGGCAGCTTCTCATAATCATACGCATGCGTTTTTCTTACAATACGTCCTTCCCATTCAATCGGTATATAGTTCTCCAATGCTGGCGGTGTATCAACCAAATATATTTTTTTCTGATTAGGGTTCTCTTTCCTCTTTGGCAAAGTCAAAGTGACACAACCTGATAGATATGCCTGTACACCCTTTTTCCTAAGCAGCTCCATTGTCTCCTCATCCCGGCATCCAATCGGCTGGTACATTCTCATCTCTGATAAAATATCCTCACACTCCGGCTCATTCATCGCCGTGCTGATATAAAACGGAATTACCTTCCTGCTTATAGGAAAAATATCGTATCTTTTATAATTAGTGATGGCCTGTGCCATCGGTACGATCACATACTCCCCGTCATAATTCTTTAACCCGGTATAATTCAAATCAATTATGTCTTCTTTTGGTATTCCCAGCATCCTATATAAATGGTCTATTGCATAAGCCTGCGCATTATCGCCTATATTTGCTACAACATTGCTCTGCTTATCAAGTGAAATGTCATCATACCATGACACAAATCTTCCATATTTCATTTTTCCCCCTATCCGGCAATCAGAATTACCAGCATGTACGGCCGCCATCAACTACAACTGTCGATCCTGTCATATAAGAGCTGGCATCAGACAACATATATAAAATAGTTCCCTTATATTCTTCCTGATCTGCCATACGTCCCATCGGCACTAAATTAGTTAGCTTTGCCAAAAACTCATCATTTTGTCCGTTAAATACACCTGCCGGACACAGCGCGTTACTTCTGACCCCTTTTTCCATCCAATAAGTTGCCAGATATTTCGTCAATCCCAACAATCCATGTTTAATGACAGAATACGTTACCGGCTTTACATTTTGTTCTTCTTCCAACAACCCCTCTTTGCGATATATCCTCTGGTCTGGCGCAATAATTCCAAGATCTGAAGAAATATTGAGGATTACACCCTTGCCCTGCCTCGCCATACACCCGCCGAATACCTGTGCGCAAATCATGGCTCCTGTTAATCCCACTGCTATATCATCCATCCACATAGCAAGAGGGAAATTTTCAAAGCGAATATTTTTCATGTTATCGGCATTTCCTTCTACCTTTGGATTATTTGCCGCATTGTTGATCAATCCGTCAATATGGCCATATCTATGCAGTAGATCCTGACTAATCTGTTCTACAGCCTCTCTCTGCGTAATATCAGCTACATAAGTCTCGATCTTCCCCTCCGGACACCCCTCACATATATCGTTTCGGGCCGCTGTCAACGCCTTTTCTGATATATCCAGCAAAACAGGAATGCCGCCTCCATCCAGTACCGCCTGCGCATGATTTCTACCGAGAAGACCTGCCCCGCCAGTAATAACAATAACTCTTCCATTAATTCTGTATTTATCCAGTGTGTTCATCTATATACTCCTTTTTTGTCCTCCATCTACAACAAGTGCAGCCCCTGTAGTAAACGATGAGCGGGCCGATGCCAGAAAAACTACCGCATCCGCAATTTCCTCTGGTCTGCCAAATCTGCACATGGGCACATTTTCCTTGACATAACGCTTTGTACCCTCTGGATCTGCCTTCTGCAATTCCTCCCAGCGTCCGCCCTCAAAAAAAACATTACCTGGAACAACGCAGTTAACACGAATTTTCTTATGTGCATAGTCCTCTGCCATATACCCGCAAAGAGCCAACACAGCCCTCTTAGCTGCCGCGTAGGCATATGGCGCATTTGCACGTTCATATGCCACAACAGAAGATATCAGCACGATATTCGCCTCATCACCTTTTTCCAATAAAGGAGTAAACTCCCGGATTAAGTCTATGGAAGCATACAAATTACATCTCATCATATGTTCCCACTCCATCAAATCCAGTCTTTCATCTGAAACAGCCTTCCCAGTTCCCAAACAGGGAACTAAAATATCGAGATGCCCCCAGATATCGTGAACGTACTTTTGACAGGCTTTTATTTTTCCCAGTTCTGTCATGTCTCCTGTAAACGCAAATACTCTATCCTCCCCAAATTGCCTGATGAGACGATTTTTTTCTCTGGTAATCTTTTCCTCATCCCTGCCATTAATCAGTATGCGGGCCCCTTCCCGAAGAAATGTCTCCGCTATCCTATTCCCTATTCCTAATGTCGATCCAGTAACCAGAACCGTTTTATTCTTGAGATTTAAATCCATAATTTTCACCGTCACAAGCCATAATCTGCAACATATTTTTTTAGAAAAGTCATTTGCGACACTATATTTTGTTTCTCTTTTCCTTCTTCCCCTCGAGCCGCCTGAAGAATAAATGTTCCCTGGTATCCAATCTTTTGCAGGCCTTGAAATAATCTGTCAAAATCTGCACTCCCTGTTCCTAGCGCGACGGTCGTGCCCTGATATACCCTGTCTTTAATATGAATATTAAAAATTTTGCCTCCAAGACTGACAACTTCTTCGTACAAATCGTAGCCAATTCCGGAACTATTTCCACTATCGTAATTGGCTCCAATTCTGTCACTATGAAACGTCTCTATATACTCAATAAACTCTCCCGGGCCAAGATCTGTTTCCAATCCAAACTTGATCTCTGGGTATATCTTCAAAGCTTCTTTCTCAATTTCCAGCAAAAAATCACGAAACAGATCCCTTTCCTGATCCGACTTCAACGAGGAATGATCTACCAGCGGAATTTCTATCAGTGGAATCCCTGCCTGCTTCATCGAACGTATAACATGTAACAGAACGTCTTTGTTTTCCTCCCTTACTTTGGTTACTTTCTGCTGCGTCTCCTTATAAAAAGGAACCCGCATAAAATAATCAAAACAGACCGCATTCACTTTCACGCCTGTCTTCTCCATTATGCATATCAGTTCTTTTACACCCTCTATACTCCACAATGGATTTTTTTCGTATTCTTCTTGGTCAAAAATGAATTCTATCTCCTGCAGGCCAATCTCTGATGCGGCATAAAACTCTTCTCTCCAGTTCTCAAATGGGAAAAACTGAATACCTCTCCCCTTCGGAGGAGTCAAGCGCCCCTGCATAATTCCATAATTTCTCATTCCCTATTTCCTCTTAAATGCATACGGAGTCGGAGCTTCGCTGCTCTTTCCCGCCGCATCATTTCCCCAGCCTTTTATCTGCCCGATAATATCCACTCCCACATTATCACTCCATTTTTTCAACAGTTTGGAAGTAATTTCCCCCATTTTTCCTGTCCCAATCCTGTCTCCCGCAAGGCTGGTTACCGGCAAAATGCAAAAAGGCGTTCCTGTCATAAATGCTTCGTCTGCATTTACCACATCATAAACATCAATGTTTTTCTCTCTGTACTCCATTCCCATCTGCCCACATAATTCAAAAACATATTCCCGGCTGATCCCTCTCAGTATGTTGCGGGGTTCGGGTGTAATTACGACTCCATCTTTTACAATAAAAAAATTATCCCCTGTGCCTTCTGCCACAAAATTATCTGTATCCAGCAATAAGGCCCAATTATTATCACCCTCATACCCAGATACCTGAATATTAGCCATCAGATAATGAATGCGGCTCCGATTTTTAACTTTCGGATCAATTAAAGATGCCGGTATCGCCCTTTGCGAAGGTATGATCGCATTAATTCCTTTATCAAACAGCGTCCCCATCGATGCAACCGTCCATCTTAAGGGAAAGTCCGCAATAATAATATTAAGACCTTTCCTTGTTCCGACAACATCTTCGTATAACCCAAGCAGTCCCCTCGTCACATCTATCATAATCCGATGCTCATCGTCCGCCTCGAAAAAGGGCTCGTTTATCTCTATTGTTTTGTTAACCGCTTCCACCATCTCTTCTTTGGACATTTGTTCTTCCAGTCCTATTTGAAGATATTTCGCAGAAGCATATAGTCTGTCAATATGCTCTCTCAGTTTAAACTGCTCCTTATTAAAAGAGCGGGTCATCTCAAAGATCATGTCACCAAACATGAGCGCAGAATCATAAATACTGATCTTCGCATCTGCTTCATCAACAAATTCTCCATTATAATAAACTTTTCTCATAACTTCCTCCTACCACAACATCAGTTTATTCAGTTCCTCTTTATCAATAAATGGTGCCATATCGTGCAATGCAGGCGTTGCAAAGGTATTATCCTCCAACAAGCGAGACTGCAGCTTCGGTTCAAACACATCGTCAAAATCCTGAATCACTTCCAAAAACGCATGTTTTTCCGATGAAAACAGCCATTCAATACATGCTGCGGCATCTCCGTTGGTTTCGCATCTTTTATAATGGTAGCCAAATGCAAGCGCAACTTTTTCAAAATCCGGCATTCCCACTCCTGATTCAGGATCACATCCCACCTTGGTTCCATCAAAAAAATTCTTACAAGTATTCCGTATGGTTCCGTATCCCTGATTGGAAAAAAGAAGAATCTTCACAGGAACGTCATAATGCTTTATCGTCTGCAATTCCTGCAGATTCATCATAATAGAACCATCGCCGGTAGCACAGATCACTTCCTTCCCGGATGCAACAGCAGCCCCAAAAGCCTCTGGCAGATCATTGCCCATTGTTCCCACCCAAAAATTGGCTATCAGTCTTTGCTTTGGTTTCAGTATGCCTTTTTGAACTACTCCTGCCACACCCATACTGTTTCCAAAAGCTACAATACAGTCATCAGGCTCTTTCTTCTCAAAAATGCTCCAGAAATAATTCTGTCTCACCGGCCCCTGCATATTAACTTCTTTTGGAACCTCAATAATCGGAAATCGCTGTCTTAAATTGTTACAATAAGAAATCCATTCCTCCTGTGCACAAACTTCATATAGCTCTTCCTGTGCCATTTCAAAAAATATTTTGAGGTCTGTATGAATCAGCCTAAAAATGTTTAATCCCGGTTTCATAGCTTCATTCTGGTCAATATCCACCATAACAATCTTGGCATTAGGCGCAAACTCTTTCTGATTAAATCCTGTCTGGGTCAAATGCAGACTATTTCCTATCACAAGTATTGCATCTGCATTTTGCAGTATAAAGTTCCCCACGCGCGGCCCAATTGTTCCAGACATTCCATAATACAGAGGATATTCCATAGAATGCGCATCTGCCACATGTATACCCGACACTACGGGAATCTTTATTTTATTACAAAAGTCTCTAAACTCATCAACGACATTGCTGACCCGTACTCCAGACCCAACCAAAATGCAAGGTCTTTCCGCATCCGCCAAAAAATTATTAATAAAATCCATATCTGATTTGCGTGCCGCTGGAAGCGTTACTACATGCTCTAAAACCGGCAGCAAATCCTCTTCCTCAACCATTGCCCCCTGCACATCTAACGGAATGTCCAGCCACACAGGACCTCTTCTTCCACTGGTCGCAATATCTATCGCCTTCTGCAGCTCCCTTTTGATGCTCAACGGATTGATGATCTTTTTTGCATATTTGGTCATATGTTTTACCGCAGGAACAATCTCAAATTCCTGTTCACCTCGCTGTCTAAGCGGTAATCCTGAACCCTCTACAGAAATTTCATACCTCACCTGCCCTGCCAAAATCAGCATTGGTAAACTATCCTGCCATGCGCACAGTACACCTGTCAGAGTGTTTGTCCCACCTGGTCCACTTGTCACACACACCACTGGCAATTTTCCGCTCGTTCTGATATATGCCTCCGCAGACATAGCGCATGCCTGCTCATGGTGGTTATAATACTTTCCGATCTTTCCACATTTAGCAAACGCATTATTTAAATGCATGGCTCCTCCGCCTACTACGCTAAAGCAGTCTGTAATACCATTCTCACACAAGATATCCATTATAATATCAGCTACCCGTCTTTTCATTTCCGATTCCTCATTTCTGGAACAATCTGTGTTCCACATATTCTGCCCACAAATGCCCTAAAAAAATATGTGCCTCCTGTATTCGGGGAGTAATCTGAGATGGCACTTTAATAACAAAATCTGCTGCCTCATCCAATTCAAAATTATTGAAGTCCCCCATAAGCATAATCGAAAGAATCTCCTTCTTTCTGGCGTATCTTAATGCTTCCAGAACACTCTTAGATTTACCGCTGGTACTGATTCCTATCAGGATATCTCCCGGCCTTCCTTTTGCCTCCAGTTGTCTCACGAATATCTGCTCGTAGCTATAGTCATTACTAATTGCAGTTAATGTGGAGGTGTTTACAGTCAGTGCCTCTGCATTCATAGCGGCACGCTCTTTGTAAAAACGGCTGATAAACTCTGTTGCTATATGCTGTGCATCCGCTGCGCTCCCTCCGTTTCCACAAAGCAGCAGTTTTCCTCCATTTTGAAATGACTTGATGATTCTATCTCCAATCATCATTGTCATCTCAATCAGCGCCTTGTCAGAAGCCATAGACTTAAATATATTGGTGTGTTCTTCCAATCTTCTGTAAAAATAATTCTGGGCTGTTTCACCCGCATTATATTCTTCAAGGATTCCCACCAGTTCCCATACGCATCCATGTCCTCCCCGATTCTGTAGTATGATGTCTGAAACCCGTTTCGCTTCGTCAATGGAATCCGGCGGACAAATTCCCAGCCCTGCATATTCCAGCGCTTCCACATCATACTTACCTTCTCCTATGAAGCAAATCTCCTCCGTCTTATATCCCGACTCCTTCTGTATATCCTGAATCGTATCCTTCTTTCGCTTATTCGCAGAGTAAAAGTAGTCCCAAGGAAATCTTTTCTTAAAATATTCAACCATAACATTTCCTTCACCAGTTATGGCCGCAAGTTTGTATCCCCTCCGGCTCAGTTCAAAAACGGCATCCACGTCTTTAAAATTCATACGTTTCTGTTCCTGTCCCGTGCCATCAATTATCACCGTATCATCTGTAAGAATTCCATCTATATCAAATACAATTAATTTAATCATTTTCCCACTTAACTCCTAAGTTTTTTCTTCACTTCTTCTTCCGCTTCCGTGAGAACTTTCTCACCCGTTCCCATGATCTTTTCCGTCTCGCGGATATCCCTGACCAGTCTGCACAGCTCATAAGGCTCGATGGATGCTTTTTGGTCCGACCCGTACATATTGCGGTCCAGCGTAATGTGCCGCTCTACAGAGGAAGCCCCTGCCGCGACCGCACAGGTGCTCACCAGAGTCCCTTCCTCATGTCCGCTGTAGCCTACCTTACACTTGTAGATATCTTTCAATGCCCGGATCACCTTCAGGTTTGCATCCTCGGGCGGCATCGGGTAAGTGCTGTTGCAGTGCATCAGCTCGTAAGGACAATGGTGTTTCTCAAATATTTCCACCGCCCGGTCAATCTCGTCAAAGGTACTCATTCCTGTCGCAATAAAGGTATACTTCCTCTCCCCGGCTATCTCTTCGAGCAGTTCTTCCTTTGTCAGCATGGCAGAAGCTACCTTATTATATTTACAGTCATACTGTTTCAGAAATTTTTGGGAATCAATGTCCCAGGCAGAGGCGTACCAGTCTATCCCCTTCTCCCTGCAGTAAGCATCAATCTCATCATACTCTGCCTTGCCAAACTCCAATCCTTCCTTCTGAGCACGCTGAGTCTCCCCCCAGGGACTTTTTCGAGGGCCGTCCAGATATTCCTTTGTATACACCTTGTCCACGGTGCGTTTCTGGAATTTGACCGCATCACAGCCAGCCACTACTGCCGCATCAATCAATTTTTTGGCCAGAGCTATATCTCCATTGTGGTTAATTCCGATCTCAGCAACGATAAATGTATGCATTTTCTCACTCTCCATCTATAAAATAAGATATATATACTTAAACCAACAAAAATAAAAAAGATAAAGTTAACGCCGTTATTTCCCCATAAACATCAACTTTATCCCTGTTCCTTATCCTCCATGATAACTAACCTGACCTTCCGTGGCATTTCGCACTATATACGATTTTTATGACATTATTGTTATCGGCGGATTATGTAAAAAACTTTATATACGAACCGGCCAACACCTTCTCCCTTATTCACGGAAATTTTCGCATCCCCTATCTGCCAGTTTCACGGATCATATTATATCCATACCTTTCATATCGTGCTGTTTCAATCTCCGTCATTCTTCATATCATACTACTATTTACATTTTTCCGCAAGTTCTCAAACGTTCTCCATATTTATATGCTACCCGATTACCACTTCTTTCCCCTTAAATGCAAATCCGTACTTTCGAATCCTCTCCTCCGAAATCCCCTTCGCGATAAGTGTCTGCGCATACTTTTTCTCTTCTATCTGTAGAAGCGCCGCCTGCACAGTGTCTTCAAGGCTGTTGTCCCTTCTGGGATTAAATACCTTAAACTCAATCAAAATCGCGTCCAGATTTTCCTTTTTCGGCTCCAGCATTATGTCATATCTGCCGAACCCGCTCTCCCGGTTGGAAGTGATCGTATAGCAGTCCTCCATCTGTACCATCAGCCCCAGCACAAACCCGTGATAAAACCGCTCCGGCTCCGCTTTCCCGGAAGCGCGCTTACCCGTGTCAAAATAGCTGAAAGTGTTGCCGGCAATCTGGTTCATATATTCATTCATGGCATCCAGATCGTCAGACAGAAGCGCCCTGACGAATGCGTTATAGTTCGACACATCCCCCGCAAACCAGCCTCTGATCATATTCTTAAACATAATCTCCACTTCATGGTTGGTCAGCGTCAGCTCATATTTGGGTTCGCCTATGATCTCGTCTTTCCCATACTCTTCGTAATCCTGTATTTTCAGATAGCCGCCTGCCACAAGCATGCTCCAGATCGCATACTCGTTCGTGTCAAGCTGGTTGTAAACGATCTGCTCATCAATGGGAACCCAGAGATGTTCGCCTTTCATCAGTCTTTCGAACGATTCCTTCACATCCCTGCTTCCCTCCCTGATCAGCTTACCGGCCAGACTGTTGGAGCTGGTATTCGCCCAATAAGTGGTAAACTTTCTTTTATCCAGTAAATTAAGGATCGACCAGGGATTATAAATATCCCTCTCTTCCCCAAAAATAAAGCCGTCATACCACCACTTAACATCCTGCTTCCCTCCGCCCATGCCAAATTCATCCAGCGCCGAAAACACCTCCGGCTCCGTAAACCCGAAGGCCGTTTCATATTTCCCTGACGTGGTGGTCACCACTTCTATATTGTTCAGATCCGAAAAGATGGATTCCTTGCTGACTCTGGTGATCCCTGTCATAATGGCTCTCTCCAGCCACGGGTTTGTCTTAAATGCTGCATTGAACATGCTTCTGGTAAAGGCCGCAAGCTCTTCCCAATAGCCGTGGACATAGGCTTCCTGCATGGGCGTGTCGTATTCGTCCAGCAGAATAATCACCTTTTTTCCATAATAACGATACAGAAATTCCGACAGCTGATGAAGCGCCAGCGTCGCGTCCACATCCCCCATATCTGCCGTCTTTCTGAGAAACAGATCCTTTTCCTGCCCGTTCAGGCAGTCTCCTTCCAGCAAAAACGCGCATCTTGCGTATTCGCGGGCAAGAAGCTGTACGATCTTATCCCGCGTATCTTTATAATTGTTCTCCTTGATATTGG
This sequence comes from uncultured Lachnospiraceae bacterium, assembly GCA_948688495.1. GTDB lineage: Bacteria > Bacillota > Clostridia > Lachnospirales > Lachnospiraceae > Petralouisia. Next base: position 37,447 of record CAPQSW010000031.1, read on the forward strand.
CAAAGGAAAGGCTGATCACAGGGTATGTCCCCTGCATGGCGCGGTACTTTTCCTCCTGCCAGATGAAAAGTCCTTCAAATAAGTCGCCCCTTCCCGCATATTTGACCGAGAAAAACTGTTCCGTCATACTCATGGCCAGGGTTTTTCCGAAGCGGCGCGGTCTGGTGATCAGCGTCACCTCATCTCCGCTTTCCCACCACTCCTTGATAAACGCCGTCTTATCCACATAAAAATACTGATTTTCTATTATCTTGCTGAAATCCTGAATCCCTATGCCTACCGTCCTCGCCATAACACCCTCCCAGACAACGAATTCTCACTCTTCGCTCCAGAAAACGCCATACTCGTCCTCTATCTTCTTCACGCACTCATTGTAAGCCGCCGCGTCCTTTCCAGCCAGAGCCTCTTCAAGCTGTCTGACGTCCTCTGCGGCGCGTTTGTTAAAAGGCTGCGCGTAATCCGAAAAATACTTCACGTCATCCATAAACGTCAGAAGGCTGTGCGCCTTGTCGTACTCGCTGACTACCTCCTCATACTGCGCCTTATACTTTGCGTAATCCTGTTTCAGCTTATCCAGTTCCTCCTGCAGCCTGCGGCGCTCTTCCATCTTCTCAAAATTGATTATCTTACCTCCTATGTACTCGATTCCTTTTAACGCCACTGCATATGCCGCCTTCATCGCCTGCACTTTGGCATCCGCCTTTTCCTCGACAAATTTGGTAAGGTTCGCAAATTCCTCCGCACTGGGCAGCGCCTTCATAAACCGCTCAAACGCTTTATTGGGATCCAGATATTTGTCGATATCCGCGTCATAGGCCTTAATCTGCTCCTTTAACTTCTGCATCGGCTCCACATATACATCCTTGATCACCCCAGCCATATCCGCGATCTGGCTGCCCCTGATCCGCATGGAGTCCTCTATCTTGCCGTAAAAGAAAGTTCCGGACGTCAAATCCTTCCTGCAGTTTTTCCCGATAATGGCACTGTCCTCCCGCACCTTCCGGGCAATCTCGCCGAAACTGCCGGCAAACGCCTTTCCTTCTCTCAGGAAAACCGCTTCCATATCCGCAAAAATTTCTTCGTACTCTTTTTTCTCCTCCGGCATCTTTGCCGCGCGGATCTTCTCCTCGATTTCCACAAACTGCTCCGGCTCAGAATAGACGCAGGCATCCCGGAGCATGGACGGCATTTTGCTGTACATAGTCTGTGTAAACGTCTGATAAACCTGCACACCGTATGTACGCAGGTCAGCCGCCGCCAGAAACAGATCCTTCATCGTGTCCGGGAAATGTTCCATATCCACATGTTTTATTTTCGTGTAAGTATCTTCCATCTTTGCACGATCAAAATCCATCGTAAATTCCCCTTTTCCTTTCGCTATTTTTTAGTCTTCTCGTACTCCTCATACGCTTCTTTAAAGCATTTCAGAAGATCCTCTGCAATTCTCTTACAGCCCGACCATGAGGTTCTGGCTTCTTTCAGCTCGTTCGTCAATGTAAACACATATTTCACATATGCAGGGTCATCCATTCTGTTAAGGTGCAGCAGGGCGTTGTCGATATCCTGCTCCAGACTGTTCCACGCCGTCATAATATGCTGCAGTCCTATATCCGCAGAGAACAGTGCGTGAGAAATATCCGTTACGGAAGTCTCCAGTTTTTTGATACTGCCGTCAATCTTGCTATATTCATCCAATTGTTCCTCAAGAGACTTCAGCTCGTCGTTCTTCTCCTTCTTCTTTTTCCTGATCTTCTCAGCCCGGTCTCCATAAATGCCGCCTGTGATCGCCCATGAAATAATCCCCACAAACCCCAGTATCAATCCTGCCGCGCCGGTAAAGGAAAGTCTCACAGCCTCCTTGTATTCCTGTTCCAAAGATTTAATTTCCTGCTTCAGAGCATCAATCTTCTGCTGTAATTCCCGCTGTTCGGCACACAGATTGAGCGCTGCGATCGCCTTGGAACGATCCTTGACACTCTTGCTGATCTTGTCGTTCATCCCGTCTCTGAATACGCCAAGTTTCCCGTAAGTTTTCTGTACAGTTTCCTTATGCCGCCCGGTATCTTCCTTCCAGAGCCTGAGCGTCTCTGTTCCGCACTTTACAATTTCCTTGCCGGTATCATCCGCGATAAATCCATGCACTTTTAAATACTTATTCAGGTCCTCCAGCATCACGACCATACTGCCCGCTCTGGACGTAAAAAGATCCGCATAGTTCGTCAATGTCTTTCCAACATTCTGGATTTCCACCGCCAGCGGATCCCACTGGACCGCATGATCATAGATTGGCTTATCAAAGGCGGCCTGTTGTTCCGGCATCAGAAATTTATGCTTTTCCTCCTGAAAAAACGGATCGTCGCTCTTATAGCCGAGATAAGCCTCCGCCGTCTCCTTGGTGAGCGGCAGCGCCTTCGCCATATCCACATATCTGAGTATACATTTCAAATCATCCTTCGAGATGATCAGACCTTTCTGCTCCTGAACAGCCTTTTCAGATAATTCGTCTGCGGCGCCTGCAGCATTGACAATTCCACGGAATGCCTCTATCCGAAAAGTCCCGTCCATCAGACTGAGCACGGAAGCTGCCGTCTGTCCGAATTTCGCCGGTTCCGCATTCTGCGATGCCTTAGCGATCGCTTCCAGCAATGCATTGGTTGATCTGCGTAATGGTTCTGCCATGTAAAATTCCCCCTTTCTGCTAAAGCGCGACACAATACTTGTATTTTAGTATAACATTGTGGACAATTCCTGTAAACATGCTGGCTCTGCCGCCATTCCGTTACCCGGCCAGCACTTCCTCCCCCTCAAATGCAAATCCGTACTTCCGAATCCTCTCCTCCGAAATCCCCTTCGCGATAAGTGTCTGCGCATACTTTTTCT
>CAPQSW010000032.1:0-18221 GCA_948688495.1 uncultured Lachnospiraceae bacterium
TTGTAAAGTGGTGTAAAATTATATATGCTAAGATTATCCGAAAGGGATATTGTAAAAATATAATAACATTTACGAGTGAGGTGATACTATGTTGCACATAGCAATTTGTGATGATGACAACAGCGCAGTTGCAACACATAAAAAGATTGCGGAAACTTGTTTTATGCAATGCAAAAGTGCAGGTGAAATAGCCGCCTATACGACCAGTGATAATCTGCTTTATGATATTACAGAAGATGGATTCTTCTTTGATCTGATTTTACTGGACATAGAGATGCCGGGAAAGACTGGCATGGAGATTGCAGAAAAAATAAAGCCATATCTGCCGAATGTGAAGATTATTTTCATTACATCGCACATAGAATATGCAATAGACGCCTTTGAACTGTCCATTTTTCGATATGTACCAAAAAATGATATAGATAAGCGTTTGTTTAGCGCGATACAGGACGCAATAAAACTGATTGAGCTGGAGGATGGAAAAGCCTATACTATTCAAACCAACAGCCGCCTTGAAAAGATTCCCTATAAGGAAATTTATTATATTGAGAGGGACGGAAAAAATGCAAGCATTTTGACTGTTTGTGGGATATCTAAGGTGCGGAAAAGTTTGCAGCAGGTTCATTCAGAATTAAATGCAGAGGAATTTATCTACATCGACCGGGGCTGTATCGTAAATATGATACATATTATGCAGATTAAGGATGGTATGGCAGTTCTGAAAAATGGGGACTCACTCCCGATAAGCCGCACACATTTACAAGAGGTGAAAGCGCAGATTAACAATTATTGGGGGTCACACATATGACAGACTTTCTTATTTTACTCTCAAACTTCGTTGCAGGCAGTGTTCGCATTATTGTCAGTCTGCTCTTGATTTATCGGCTGCTTTCTGCCAAAAAGCCTAAAAGGAAAAGTATCGTTGTAGTTTTGATTTGTGCGGCAGTTGTTTCTGTCATATTTTCCTTGACAGGACTGTCAGATTTTTACCGTATGATAGTGGAAACCGTTTTGACTGCAGTTTGCGCCCATCGCTTTCAGGAAGCAGATATACGGATGAGCCTGTTTGTCGGAATTTTTTATGAGATTGCTGTTGCATTTTGGCAATTTCTTTTTGTCGCGTGGTTCGGCGTAATATTCCGTTCTAAAGCCTTTCTCGATTCTGGAACGGTATTTTATCAATCAGCAGTCTGGTGCTTCCACTTGTTGCTGATTGCTCTCATATGGTATATTTTGAAACACCCGGATATGGCTGGGAAAGAGGCGTTTTGCTTCGCTTCTGCGATTGTCCTTATAGGGTTTGTGGCAGTTATCACCTTATCTGAGCAAGCGGTACTTACGATTGCAGATGATACATTAGAAATGTGGACAATTTTGGCGGTTGTTTTGATGATGAGTGTGTTAGTTTTTAATATGAACAGGCAGTACGAGGCGGAAAAGGAACTGGCAAAATTAAAATCGGAGCAGGCAAAGCTGCTTGAGCGTGATTATACGACTCTCAGCAACGCTTATGCAATCAACGCAAAACTGTTCCATGATTTTCATAATCATATTGGTGTGCTGCGTCAGCTGCTTTCACATAGTAAGCCAGAAGAAGCAATGCAATATTTGGACGCGCTGCAGGCGCCTGTAAAGAAAATGACGGATATGGTATGGACGGGCGATGAAACCATGGACTATCTCATAAACAGCAAAACGGCAGCTGCAAAGGAACATGGGATAAAGTATCGGGTAGAGGTAGAATTTCCCCGCCATACAAATTTAAGAAGTGCAGATTTGTGTGCTATACTGGGAAATCTGTTGGATAACGCATTGGAAGCCGCAAAGCAGATACCAGATTCAGAACAGAGATGGCTCAGGCTTACCATTCGCCGTATCAATCAAATGCTCATTATAAGAGTTGAGAACAGTTTTTTTACATCGCCTGTAAAACAGGATGGTGCGTTGAAAACCTCAAAGGATGGGAACGGGATGCATGGATGGGGGCTGAAAAGCGCCCAGGCAGCCGCTGAAAAATATGATGGAATGGTACAGACAACTTTTACAGGTAATACATTTAAGGCGGTTGTTACATTATCCTATCAGAACATATCCATTGAATAAGGAAGTATTATAAGCTGCAGGACGTTGCATGCCTTGCAGCTTTTTCGCGGTCAAAAACCTGCCGTTTGCGGACATTTCTGCATAGCTGCAATTTTTAAGTTATGATATAGACACAAACAAATAAGGACTTATTCGAGGAGGGAAAGATTATGCGTCATGTATATATTCGTGGATTTGTAGGTTTCATCTGGTTGGCAGCAGCTATTGTAAGCATCCTGTCCGGTAATTCTGAAATGGCTGTTCTCTATGGTATTTTGGGCGGAGCGTTCCTGTATTCGGCTTATGCCGCATGGAAAATGGATAACAAAGGGGGCGGTAAAAATGAGTAAACCCCTGTTGACGATAAAGAATTTAAGCGCATGGTATGGCAGTGAAAAAATGGTACTCCGGTCGCTTTCTTTAGATCTAGCTGAACATGAGGCAGTGGGATTGATCGGGTTAAACGGTGCTGGAAAAACGACATTTCTAAAAGTGCTGTCTGGGCTGCTGACCACATTCCGTTCCGATGATATTTTGTTATCTGGGCGCTCAATAAAAGTAAGGGAACGAGATTTTAAACTATGCCGCTACACCGTGTTTGCAGAGGACAATTCTTTTCAGTACTTTACTTTTCGAGAATACCTTTCCTATGTATTCTCGGCATATAAGGAAAAAATGCCGGATGTTTCAGAATTGGTACAAGGATTTCACTTTGAAGATAATACTGATATCTTGTTAAAAGACCTTTCTACCGGCAATCGAAAAAAAGCTTTTTTGATTACTGCATTTGCCTTAAAACCAAAACTGCTTTTGCTCGATGAGCCGGTGAATGGATTGGATTTTGAGAGTACAGAATATCTTTATCAACAAATTGCCAATTATAAGGAGTATGGTACCGTCCTGTTTTCTTCTCACATTTTGGAAAGTATCACTTTGACTTGTGACCGTGTACTTGTCTTGGAAGATGGGCAGATCTGTCAGACCTTTGAAAGCGGACAGATTAACGCCGCAAAAATTCGGGAGGCTCTGCGCTATGAAAATGATGTTTAATGTTTTTTCAAAAAAGCTGTTTGGTGCGAAATACGAGAGGCTGACGCGGACTATGTTGATTTACTTGATCGTTTTTTGGGGATTATATATTTCTAATTTTCAAGTCCGAATTGCACCGTTTATTTTATATTTGATGGTAAGTACCTTTACCGCAGGCGTGATGTGGCAGGCGCTTTCTTCGGAAGATAACGCTGTGAATATGCAGAATATGGTTATGCTTCCTTTTGAGCGGAGAAAATTTGTTTTCTCATATGTGGCTGCAATGGGAATTTACACTTTGCTGACCAAAACGGCGGCTCTGCTGGCGGTTTTACTGGCTGTATCGGTATGGAACTGGATCGGGCTATTAGGCAGTATTCTTTGTGCAGTAAATGCAATCCTTATGGTTGCTGCCATTTTCTCTTTAAAGAGATATTGGTATGTGGGGGTTTTCTGGTTTGCCGCTGTATTTGCTGCTATTTTTTGGAGTTGGGATAAACCGTGGTTTATTTTGTCAATATTAGCCAACAGCATTCTGGCGTTTCTGGTATTGCGAAATGCTGACGGATACACCTTCTATCTTCAGGAACATAAAGGCAGCCTGGCCGCAAGGGGACATAAACACCATTCAGTATGGATTTATTTCTATCGGTATTTGAAAAGTCATAAGAATTATTTCTTGAATACTGTGATTATGTGGTGTGCAGCCTGTGCATTACCCTTGTTTTTCAGGCAGATGGACCGCCTGTTTGCCATTCCCCTTGGCCTTGCTGTCCTTTCCCTGAATACGCCTGTCTGCATTTTATTATCCTGTGACCATGCGTTGGAGCGGGCAGTGCGTTTTTTGCCCGGTCAAAAGAAAACCTTCTGCATTCCGTATTGTTTCTTTATTTTCTTATGTAATATAACCGCTGATATGTTTTTTCTTTGCAGTTGGCAAATGCAAATAGGCGGTGTTGCCATTGAGACGATTGCTGCCGCTGTTTTCTTTGCCATGCAAAGCGCAGTTTTTTCTGTTCTTTTGGAATGGTTTTATCCTGTTCGGGGGTGGAAAATTGAGAGCGATTTATGGCATCATCCACGAAAGTACGTTGTACCTGTGGTTATGCTTTTATTGGCAGAAGTAGTTTGGAATATTATCGGTGGTCGTATTTAAACCATGCAGGAAACATTTTGACTGTTTTTATCTACAAAATCCTCTAACTGTATTTCTGCCAAAATGCTTATAATAAGAGCAGCTTAAAAATAGAAACATTAAAAGGAGGAAGGCAAATGCGAATTGTTTATCATGAGGAGTCAAAGGTTTTTCATTTATGGAATGACAAGATCAGCTATGTAATGATGGTGTTGCCGAACGGGCAGTTAGGGCAATTATATTTTGGGAAGAGGATTCATGACAGAGAGGATTTGTCGGATTTGTTAGAGCTTGCTGTCCGTCCGATGGCATCTTGTCCGTTTCCGGGAGACCGGTCCTTTTCCTTAGAGCATATCAAGCAGGAGCTGCCCTCCTTTGGCAGCGGGGACTACCGTAGTCCAGCGGTGGAAATTGCACAGAAAAATGGCAGCCGGGTTTCAGATTTCCAGTTCCAGTCCTATCATATAGAGGAAGGAAAGCCGGCGCTCCCTGGGCTTCCAGCAACTTATACGGAAGATGCAAAAGAGGCGTCTACTTTAATCATCCGCCTGTTGGATCCCGTGACAAATATCCGGGCGGAATTATTCTATACCATTTTTGCAAAGGAGGCGGTCCTTGCAAGAAGTGTGCGCTACTACAATGAAGGTGCAGAGGCGGTACAGTTAGCGCGTGCCATGAGCCTGTGTATGGATCTGCCCGACTGTGCGTATGAATGGCTGCAGCTCTCCGGTGCCTGGGCACGGGAGCGCCACATCAAAACCAGGAGACTGGCAATGGGGATACAGTCGATTGGCAGTTTGCGTGGAAATTCTTCCCACCAGCATAATCCATTTATGGTTCTGAAACGTCCTTCGACCACAGAGCGCCAAGGGGAAGCCATTGGTTTTAGCTTTATTTACAGTGGGAACTTTTTAATCCAGGCTGAGGTAGATGCCCATGATCATACCAGGGTTTTGGTTGGCATCCATCCCGATACGTTCTCCTGGAAGCTGGAAGCGGGGGAAAGCTTTCAGACGCCGGAGGCGGTAATGGTATATACAGACGAGGGGTTAAACGGTATGAGCCAGACCTTCCACCGGTTATATCAGAGACGCCTGGCAAGAGGAAAATGGCGGGATCAGGTACGCCCCATTTTAATCAATAACTGGGAAGCGACGTATTTTGATTTTACAGAAGATAAACTGATACAGATTGCCAGGAAAGCGAAAGAATGCGGCGTTGAACTGTTTGTATTGGATGACGGCTGGTTTGGCGAAAGGAACAGTGACCGTGCCGGATTGGGGGATTGGATCGCGAATCCGGCGCGTCTTCCGCAGGGGATTGCTGGTATCGCAGAGCGTATCGAGGGCTTGGGCATGAAGTTTGGACTATGGTTTGAACCGGAAATGGTGAATGAGGATTCTGATTTATACCGCCAGCATCCAGACTGGATTCTCGCCGCACCGCAGAGAGCGAAATCTCATGGAAGATACCAGTATGTGTTGGATTTTTCCAGGATAGAAGTTGTGGACGCTATTTATGAAATGATGGCAAAGATCCTTAGGGAAGCAAAAGTTTCTTATATTAAATGGGATATGAACCGCAGTATTACCGAATGTTTCAGTGCCGGTCATCTTCCAGAACGTCAGGGAGAGGTATACCACCGTTACATCCTTGGTGTGTATGATTTGTATGAACGGCTGACCAGCGAATTTCCGGAGATATTATTTGAATCCTGCGCCAGTGGAGGCGGACGTTTTGATGCGGGAATGCTTTATTATGCGCCGCAGGGCTGGGTAAGTGATGATACGGATGCCGTAGAGCGCATGAAAATCCAGTATGGCACATCTTTCTGTTATCCTTTAAGCAGTATGGGCTCCCATGTATCCATGATTCCCAATCATCAGGTATACCGGGAGACTCCGTTGCACACTAGGGCAAATGTGGCATATTTTGGAACCTTTGGATATGAACTGGATTTGAATCGTCTGACAGAGACAGAGATTCAGGAAGTAAAAGAGCAGATTTCTTTTATGAAAGAGTACCGTGGTCTTTTACAGTTTGGGACTTTCTATCGGCTGAAAAGCCCCTTTGAGGGGAATGAAATGTCCTGGATGGTGGTAAGTGAGGATAAGAGTACTGCTATCGTGGGCTGGTACCGGGTATTGAATACAGTTAATGGCAGCTATACCAGGCTGCGCCTGGAAGGCCTGGACCCGGATTTCTGTTACCGCAGCAGCCAGGGCGGCGCTCTCTGTTATGGAGATGAGCTGATGAATCTGGGGCTTTGCACAACGGATGCGACAGCCGGGGAAGTGACTGCAGGCCAGAGGCCCTGTACGGATTTCGAATCGAGGGTTTATGTGCTTAGGGCAGAACAGATACATGGATAATCTTATTTAAGAAGGTTGCAAATAGCCCTCATTTCCCTTATAATGTGAAATCATAAGAGAAATGAGGACAGCCGTCGTGACAGGGAACAAAGGAAGACGTTTGAACCAATATAGCAGTGACTATGTGGTTTTCGATTTGGAGACCACAGGCGTCCGCACGGATGCTGACGAGATCATTGAGATTTCGGGCATCCGGGTGCGGGACCATCAGGTTGTGGATGAATTTTCAACGCTGGTAAATCCCGGAATGCATATTCCGGCAGCGGCATCAAGGGTCAACCATATTACGGACGATATGGTAAAGGATGCGCCGGAAATTTCCGAAGCCCTTGGAGATTTTCTGGAGTTTGCAGGGAACGACATTCTGGTAGGGCATAATATCCGCAGCTTTGATTTGAATTTTATTTATCGTGTAACAATGCGTATTTATAACGCAGATATAACAAATGATTACATAGATACTCTCTACATGGCGCGGCAATGCCTGCCTGATTTGTCCCATCACAAGCTGTCAGACGTGGCGGCTTATTTTCATATTAGTACGCAGGGCGCCCACAGGGCCTTAAATGACTGCATCATGAATCAGCAGTGTTACGAAAAGCTGGGTCAGATATTGCAGCAAAAGCGCAAAACCCAGCCGGAAGTCCTATGTCTCAGGTGCGGCAGTGAGATGGTGAAACGCAAAGGGATGTATGGGGAGTTCTATGGATGCAGTAATTTTCCCCGTTGCCGCGGAACCAGGAAAGTATAAGCATTCGCAGATATTTGCATCGTTTTGGATGTGCCAGGAATCAGAAAGGAAGGATGCCAAAAGGCATGGTGTCAGAAAATGAAATCATTAGTAATAGCAGAAAAACCAAGCGTGGGAAGGGATATTGCCAGGGTTCTGGGATGTAAACAGGGCGGTAATGGTTATCTGGAAGGGAAGGAATATGTGGTGACCTGGGCGTTGGGACACCTTATTGAGCTTGCAGATCCGGAAAGTTATGGAGAACAGTGGAAAGAATGGAAGATGGAGACACTGCCCATGCTGCCGGAACGGCTTCAGATTCAGGTTATCAAGAAAACCGGACATCAGTACCAGACGGTTAAGAAACAGATGTACCGCAAGGACATAGGACAGATTATCATAGCCACGGACGCAGGCCGGGAGGGCGAACTGGTAGCACGCTGGATCATTGAGAAGTCCGGGGTAAAAAAGCCCATGAAACGGCTGTGGATTTCTTCGGTAACAGATAAGGCAATCCGTCAGGGATTTTCGGGTCTTAAGGATGCAAAGGATTACCAGAAATTATATGAAGCTGCTGTGGCGCGGGCGGAAGCCGACTGGATGGTGGGGTTGAATGCTACAAGGGCGCTGACCATTAAGCACAATGCGCAGCTTTCCTGCGGCAGGGTCCAGACCCCGACGCTTGCCATCATTGCTAAGCGTGAGGCGCAGATTAAGCAATTTAAACCCAAGGAATATTATGGGGTGAAAATGAAAGGCAGCGGGGTATCCTTTACATGGAAGTCACCACAAAACAGCACCAGTACGTTTTCCAAAGCAGAAGCAGAGAATGTGAAAAACAGCGCTGTAAACAGTACGGCCATTGTCGAAGAAGTAAAGAAGAAGCAGCAGAAATCATATGCCCCGCAGTTATACGATCTGACATCCCTGCAGCAGGATGCAAACCGCATATTTGGGTTTTCGGCAAAGCAGACACTTGATTTTATGCAGAATCTTTATGAGCGCCATAAAGTTGTGACATATCCAAGAACGGATTCCCGTTATCTTACCTCAGATATTGTAGAGACCATACCGGAGCGCCTTCGGGCGTGTCGGAGTGGTGCCTACGCACCAATATGCGGAAAACTTTTAAAGTCGAAAATCAAGGCAAACAAATCTTTTGTGGATGATAAAAAGGTATCGGACCACCATGCTATCATTCCCACGGAGCAGGGAGTAAATCTTAAGGATTTGGAGTATGGCGAGCGTAAGATTTATGAGCTTGTGATTTCACGTTTTCTGGCGGTGCTGATGCCTCCCTGTGAATATCAGCAGACAGAAGTAACGGCGGTGTGTGCGGGAGAGACGTTTACCCTGCAAGGAAGGATTATGCAGCAGCCGGGCTGGCAGGAGATAAGGAATATCCAGAAGGAATCCGGGTTTGCAGCAGAGGAAGAACCGGATGATTTTTTGGATGGTACACCATCAGGAGTCAGGGATGTTGTAACAGGAAGCATTCCAGATTTTTCCAAGGGACAGAAAATCTTATTTACAGAAGGGAAGATTAGCCAGGGAAAAACAAAACCGCCGGTGCCTTTTACCGAGGCAACGCTGCTTGCCGCCATGGAAAATCCGGTGAAATATATGGAAAGTGCAGATAAGAAGCTGCGGCAGACATTGGGAGAGACTGGAGGGCTGGGAACGGTTGCCACGCGTGCGGATATTATTGAAAAGCTGTTCAACAGTTTTATGCTTGAGAAACGTGACAAGTATATCCATCTGACATCCAAGGGCAGGCAGGTTCTTGAACTGGCGCCCCAGGGTCTGACATCCCCGGAACTGACAGCAAAATGGGAGCAGGAGCTTGCAGATATTGCCGGGGGTAAAGCAAAAAAGAAGGATTTTGAGGCAAAAATCCGTGCGTACACGGTGGATATTGTGAAAGATATCCAGGCATCCTCAAAGACCTACCGACACGATAACCTCACCAATAAGAAATGCCCGGAATGTGGGAAGCTGATGCTGGAGGTAAACCACAAAAATGGTAAAATGCTGGTCTGCCAGGATAGGGAGTGTGGTTACCGGAAGACGATTTCAAGGATTACAAATGCCCGTTGTCCCCAGTGTCATAAGAAGATGGAACTGGTAGGGGAAGGTGAGAATCAGAGGTTTACCTGTGTCTGCGGTTACCGGGAGAAATTATCCGCTTTTGAGAAGCGTAAGAAGGAAAGCGGGGGCGGCGTCTCCAAGAAAGATGTTTCACGATATATGAACAAGATGAAGCAGGAAGCAAAGGAACCGGTGAATAATGCCTTTGCGGATGCACTGGCAAAACTGAAGCTTTAAAACCAGGAAGCTGAAGGATTATCATCATCTGAATATCCAGGGCGCTGAGAAAGTAACCCGGTATGCCATGGAACGTATTTTGGATAGTTAAAATTCTGATAGCATATAGAAGGAGGCTAGAAGGTTGCGAAGGAAGAATGCTTATATTGCAATAAAAACAGTAATTTTTCTGGTAGTTGGAATTTTACTGTATCAGGAAGTAAATGCAGTATTTGTGGAAAAAAGTACATATGGGAGATATTTGAATTTTAAACACATGGAAAATGTGGATTTGTTGATTTTGGGATCTTCCCACAGTGATAATGGGATCGGGGCAGCGGCAATTGAAACTGGATTGGAGGAAAGGCTGGGAAGGAAGACAGACGTATATAATTATAGTATTTTTGGAATGAGATTGGAACAGATGTATTATGTATTGCAGGAAGTGTTAAAGACACAAAAACCGAAGCTTATCGTAATAGAAGCATTTTCATTTGTAGAATCAGAACCGGAAAACTATGAAATTTTAACCCGCAGGGCATTTGATTATTTTCCGCTCAGCATGAATAAAATAGAGGCTGTAAAATATTGTGCCGATGGAAAGTATGAGACATATCTTATTCCGCTGTTGAAATATCATACACGTTGGAAAGAACTCACAGCCGAGGATATCGGGTATCGTTTCCGGAGCAGTTTGTGGGAGAAGGATGGAAGGGCCTATAATACAACTAAGCAGGTAATGGAGCGAAAAGACGATTATTTTTCACAGGATTTTTCCGTTATAAACGAGGAACAGGCGCTTGGAAAAAGAGCGGAAGAAAAGTTACAGGATATTCTGCAGCTTGCAGAGAAAAACCAGATAAAAGTATTATTTTTATCCATTCCGTTTAAACAGCAGCTGGGAGTAAGCAGCGTAGACAGCATCAGGATGAATAATTATGTGGACGCAAAGTATGTAAATGGCGAGAGTGTTCGTATGCTGGATCTTAACAGGAAGGCGAATGAGATAAAGTTTGGTTATAAATACCTCAAGGATGAGGGGCATTGTAACCGCAAAGGAGCAAAAAAAGTAACCAATATTCTGATTGATTATATATCAGAGCAATATAAAGAATGGTTGTAGAGGTAAAAGCAAATGATATTTAATTCGTTGCATTTTTTAATTTTCTTTCCAATTGTAGTATGCCTGTATTTTGTGATTCCCAAGAAAGTGAGATATATCTGGCTGTTGGTATGCAGTTACTATTTTTATATGAGCTGGAACGCAAAGTATGCAGTTTTGATTGCCACATCTACGGTGATCACATGGGCGGGAGCCCTTTTCATTGAAAAATCAGCAAAAAGGCAGATACGGATTCTATGTTTGGTGTCCGTTCTTGTCAGCAATCTTGGGATTTTATTCTTTTTTAAATATTTTAATTTCTTTTTGGGGAACATAAACCGCATTTTAAACCATATGAATGTTCAGGTATTAGAAGTGTCTTTTGACGTGCTTCTTCCGGTGGGCATCTCTTTTTATACCTTTCAGGCATTGGGGTATACGATAGACGTGTTCCGCAAAAATACCCGTGCGGAAAAAAATCTGCTGCGATATGCTTTGTTTGTATCATTTTTTCCACAGCTTGTCGCGGGCCCTATAGAGCGGAGTAAGAATTTGCTGAAGCAGATGCATGAGGTTCATTCGTTTGATGCAGAGCGGGTAAAAAATGGACTATTGCTTATGTTATGGGGATTTTTTCAGAAAGTAGTGATTGCGGACAGGATTGCATTGTGTGTAACAAATGTATATGATAATTACACTGCCTATACCGGCCTGCAGATTGCAATAGCAACCATACTGTTTGCTGTTCAAATTTACTGTGATTTTGCAGGATATTCGGATATCGCTGTGGGGGCCGCACAGGTCATGGGTTTTCGGCTTATGCAGAATTTCCGGGCGCCTTATTTTTCGAAAAGTGTGGCAGAGTTCTGGAGGCGCTGGCATATTTCTTTGAGTACATGGCTGCGGGACTATATTTATATTCCATTAGGAGGCAGCCGGTGTGGAAGGCTGAGGAAGTATGTAAATACTATGGTGACATTTTTAGTGAGCGGGTTATGGCATGGGGCAAGCTGGAATTATGTTGTATGGGGCGGTTTAAATGGAGGCTATCAGGTAGCAGGGGATGTTAGCGCATCTTTACGTAAAAAAATTGCCAAGCATTGCAAAATAAGGACAGAATGTTTTACATACCGCCTGTTTCAAATGCTGCTTACGTTTTGCATGGTGGACTTTGCATGGTTGTTTTTCCGGGCAGAAAGTTTAAAGACGGCATTGCATATGCTTTGGCATGGAATACATAACATCGGGCTGTTTAGCTGGATTGATGCAAATTCTGTCTTGGGCATTACAACACTGGGCATTGATGAAAAAGATTTCTATCTCATGCTCATTACAATAACAGTTTTATTTGTTGTAGATGTCATTCGAATAAAATATCCTATCCGTGTAATCCTGGAGAAGCAGAATCTTGTTTTCCGGTGGGGCCTGTATTATATGGTTATACTTATCATTTTGATATTCGGTGTTTATGGGGTTTTATTTGACGCCAGTTCCTTTATTTATTTTCAGTTTTAGGCGTAACAGAATATAAAAATCGCTTGATTTTATTAGATAAATTATGTTAAAATGGAAAAGGTATTTACCTAAATTTTTATGGCGAAATTGCTGCGCCGCTGGAGGGAATAGACATGGAAGAACATATCATATTAATTGCGGATGATGTAGAAGTGAATCGTAAAATGCTAAGCTTTATTTTTGAAGAACAGTATGAAATCTTAGAGGCAGCCGATGGTGTAGAGACGATAGAGCTGCTTGAAAAATATGGAGAGGCATTGTCACTGATTTTTCTTGACCTGATGATGCCGAATAAGTCGGGATTGGATGTTCTGGCATATATGTCAGACAAAGGATATATTGCTTCGATTCCGGTAATTATGATTACCGGGGAGGCCACTGCAGAGAGTGAAGTGAAGGCATATGAATATGGAGTATCTGATATTATTTATAAGCCTTTTGAACCTAAAGTGGTTATGCGTCGTGCTCAGAATATTATTGAGCTGTTTCAGAACAGGAGGGATATTGAGAAGAAGCTTGAGAAGCGTACCAGACAGCTTAGGGAGAGCCGGGAGAAGCTGGAACGCAGTAATGAATTTCTTATCAATGCGCTTAGCTCTGTCGTAGAGTTCCGCAGTTTGGAGTCCGGTGAACATATTCAGCGTGTCAAATATTTCACGAGGATAATTTTGAGATATTTAAGGGATGAATTTCCAGAGTATGGTCTCACAGAGGAATCTGTGCATCTGATTACTAATGCCTCAGCGCTTCATGATTTAGGGAAGATTGCAATCCCTGACAGCATTCTGCTTAAGCCGGGCAGGCTGACGGAGGAAGAATTTGAGGAGATGAAGAAGCACACTACTTATGGATGTGAGCTTTTGGAGAATTTTAAGCAGGAGGATAACGAGTTCTATCAGTACTGCTATGACATCTGCAGGTATCACCATGAGCGCTATGATGGCAACGGTTATCCTGATAAGCTGGTGGGAGAGGATATTCCCATCTGGGCACAGGTGGTCTCAATTGTAGATGTTTATGACGCACTGGTAAGCAAACGCGTCTATAAGGCGGCTTATGCTGTGGATGAGGCAGTGCGCATGATTAGGGATGGCGAGTGCGGTATATTTTCACCGAAGATTTTGGATTGCTTTGATATGGCAAAGAGTGAATTTTTCCGGGCAACGGAAGGAGGATTCTCTTTTGTGTAGTTGAGCTGTAATTGTATGGAAAACCTTGCTTTTTATAGGCAAGGTTTTTTTGCTGTCAAAATAGTGAATAATAACTCATATTTTGGTGAATTGTGGTAAAATTGACGTTGTAAAATGGGAGCTTTAAAATATGAATGAGGTGAGGAATATGAATCAATTAATAAGCGCTTTGGGCAGTGCGGTCCGTGCAGCAAGAAAGGACAGGCATTTATCTCAGGAGGCATTGGCAGAGAGAATTGGAGTCTGTAAGAGAACAATTATAGATATAGAGAATAATACCGGGAATCCTAAGTTTGAGATTTTGGGTATGTTAGTGCGGGAGCTGGATTTGCCACTATATCAGGTCTTTTATCCAGAGACAGCACAGAATTTGGAGGCAAAAAATTTACTTTTAAATGAGGTAAAGAACTGTACGGATTATGAGATGAAGGTCATATTATCAGTGGTGAGAAGTTTGCGGTATACATTGAAAAACGAAGAAAGAAATACTATGGCATAGGGGGAAACAAAATGAGTGGGGCAGCTTCTAACAGCGTCTTTATTAGTTATCGCAGCAGTGATGGGACAGATGTTCCATTTAACCTGTATAATTATTTCAAAAGTAAGGGTTTGGATGCTTTTTTTGACAGGCAGGAACGTGTGAATGATGAAACAATTTTAAGGAAAGTTGTTATAGAAGTTGGGAAAAGGTCTAATTTTGTTATTTTATTTTCTGAGGCGTCAATCAAAAAGTTGATAGAATTTTGTCCCTTTTGTGCATCTGACAAAGATTATGTGTATGAGGAACTGATGTCGGCAATTCGGAATCACAACAATGTGATTCCTGTGTTTTTTGAAGATATTGAAGAAAATACTGCCAAAAAGTATACAGACAAATTATTTGTGGACTGTCTGGGGCTTGAGGACAGTTACAGTTATATTGTGAGAAAGCAGGGAGAAAGGGATGAAGCCCTTTTTGAAAGGATCATGCGCCGGACGAAGGGCAGGACACCGACAGCTCATGTAGATTTATCCGATATATACTGGGTAGGCTCACGCGAATCAGATATACCGGATATTGACAGCGGATTCGGATTTAAGGGTGCAGTATTGTTTTTTGGGAAAAAGTCAAAAGAAAACTGCATCATCATGTGTGAGGAGGGAGAAGAACAGCGTGTTGACCACAATGATGCTACCGATATTGAGCAGGATCGGTTTATAGAACATGCAATGGATGGAATCATCCGAAAAGATCCAAAAGCAAAGTTTATGTTCTATAATCCCTATACAGTGTATCGGCTTGCGCTTGATGAAAAATACGGTTTGGAACATTTTGTCTGTTTAAATGATAAGTACATGTTAGAGCGTGTAAATAATAAGCGTAGTTTCCGGGAACTGGTGGGCGATATTGTCCCGCTTTTACCCGTTACGGAAAGAACACGGTCTGATTGTGATTATGATGATTTGGTGGAGGCAAAGAACCGAGGGGAATTTACAGACAGCAACGATTATGGAGAAAGCCTTCCAGAGATAAAGTATGATGACGATCTGCAGTTTATTGTGCAGGCGCCGGTGTCGTCTGGGGGAGCAGGCACTTTTATCCTGAACAGGAAAAATGCGCAGTTTCTTCTGGCAGCGTTGGACAAGCGCGCCAGATATCTTGTTTCGGTATACCACACGAACAATATATCGGTAAACATGCATGTAATTATCTACACGAATAAGATTATTTACACCCCGGCATCCATTCAGATTGTGCGGGAGGTATCTACGGAAAATAAGCTGCTGTACAAAGGGGCGGACTTTATTGCGTATCAGCAGATTCAACCAGAGCTGCAAGAACAGTTTGAGAAGCAGGTATCGAAGGTTGCAGAGAGGCTCAAGGAGCTTGGTTACCGTGGGGTCTGCGGGATTGACGCCATCATTCATGACGGGAGGGTCAATATCCTTGAAGTTAATGGACGCTTTCAGGCATCGACGGAGCTTATCAACTGCGCGGCGTTAAGGCGGGGATATAAAAGTATTCAGGAATTAAATTATGATGCATTTTATGAAAGTGATCATGATGATACCATCCCCGCTCCATATGATTATAATTTTATAGTTCCGTTCAGCAATTATTCGTTTAGCTATGAGGGCCAGTCCAGGCATGATGCGTGGATTTTTAACCGGATTTCCAGCACGAAATACATAGGGGCAGTCCAGGCAGACGGTTATATCCCGGATTCGGAGAAACGCTATAATGCACAGGCGTTTCTTTACAGAGTGGTATTTGGTAAGAATATTGTCAGCATAAATGAAGACGGCGCAGTTATCATGCATGAAAACATTTGCGGTCTGGATAAATGGCTTGTAAAGAAAATTATGTCAAAGGAAAAGCTGGCAGTTAAAATATCAATGATGATCCAGGGAATTAATATAGAAAAAAGCATTCAAAATACATTGCGGGAGGCAACGAATAACGCAGTGGATTTGCAGATTGGCGAGGGAGAAAACCGAATGATTATCAACGCGCCGACGAATATTAAGTTTGTGGAATTGTCTCCTTTTATGCTGGTTAAATCTGACACAGACAATAACTATAAAATCCTCTATTACGGGGAATCCCTGATTGATCGCGTGGGCGTGTTTCCGGCAGATAAGAACCAGACCCTGCAATTGAAAGACGGGCGTCATTCTTATTCTGAAATTGCTTATCTGTCTACGGACCGGCTTAGGGTACATCTCACAAATGAATGCTGTTTTAAGGTCGAGGGCATGCAGAATGGGATGGGCGGAAACGGATGTAAGTTCTGTAATATAGAGATAGAGAAAAATCAATATCCGATTGAGCCGCAGGATATAAAGGAAGTTGTTGATACTTATATTAAAGATAAGAAGGAGATTGAACATCAGATGCCGGGGAAGGAGAGGCCGGTTACGCTGGAACATTTTCTGATTGGCGGCCAGTCTCTAAAAAATGGCGATCAGAAGCTGCTGAAGGCCGTGGAAGTATTGAGCAGGTACAATATGGCGATTTATGTTATGACATTGCCGCTGTCGCGGGAGATGGTACAGGAATTGGTCTCTTACGGTGTTTTGGAATATGCATATAACATTGAGATATTTAATGATGCATGCAGAAAAAAATATATGCCGGGGAAAGGGAAGGTTCCGGTGGAACAGTATATGTCTGCATTAATAGAGACGAGAAAAATATTAAACGGGACGAGATACCCGTCAGCGCGCAAGGCAGTGCGCAGTATGGTGATTGTGGGATTGGAGCCCTATGAAGATATGATTTCGGGTATCCGATATTTGGTTGAAAATAACATTGAACCGATGCTTTCGGTTTTCCGTCCGCTGCCGGGCACGCCGCTGGAGGACTTCAATGCCCCGCCAGTCAGCATGGTGTATCACTTGTTTGGCACGGTAAGTTCCATGATGAGTGAAATTGCAGAAAAGAATCACATTCGTGCGATGAAGCTTGGACCATGGTGTACCTGCTGCCAAAACAATACAGTCAGCCTTCCGTGGGATATGCAGACAAGTAAAACGGTTCAGGTAAAATGGTGTATAGATCAGGCAAAAGAAAGGTTTGAGGGGTAGATATTATGGATATTCAGACAGAAATAATGGATTCCGATAGGAACAATGTTTATAGTATGATTGAGCAGATATATCGGAATACATCAAGCATTGATTTAAAGATACATAACCGGTATACCGAAGAAGACTGGCGGGCAGTCCAAAGGAAACTGAAAAAGTATATCTATGATGCAGGAAGGGAATATGAGAATTTAGAATTAAATTCAAGTAAGTATCCCAATGATAAGGCGTATGAGCAGATTGGTCAATACTATAAAGAGATTGATAAACGGCTGGGAGATGAAAAAGAGTTAATCTTTAAAGGGAAACGGGAGTTGGTTGGCAAGGATAAAATGTATTGTGAGGGTATGTTTACCAAATTGTTTAATATGTATGATGGGTTGACCTACAGCTTTCAGACAGCAAGCAGGGAAGCAATAGAGGGCAAAGATATTAAGGTGTCAGCAGATAAAATTGGCATGATTTTGTTGTGTAAAAATGTACGCATTATGGAAGATTTGATTAATAAAATCTGCAGCAATAATATTGACAAGTCCATTATCGGCGGCGAGAAACACTTTGACAGTATGCGCTATGGATTTGAGTGGCTGTTTTGCCATAACGATATTAGCAGAAGCGATTCCTATAAGAGGGTTGATATCCGTGACCGGAATCGCTATCTGGATTATATCAAGTATCAGATTATGGTAACCGGCCAGTATGTAGAAGTAGCGCCGAAGTCATCTACGGATATTGACTGGTATTATCTGCAGATAGAGAAAGCGTTTGATCGGGAAAGCTTTGAGGATAAAACAACTAAAATAAAAAGTTTTAAAGAGCAAGTAGTTAAACTTATTGATGAATTTTTCTATGTATATGAATTGTTGATTAAATACAGGGACGCGCTGTTTCACGAGGAGGAGATCCGCAAGGAGCTTGGGAAGACGGAAGATGCAGGGGGATTTATTGGGAATAATATAACAGCGGATATCATCAATCTGTCTTCCGTTGCGGTCCGTGTTTTGCTGGATCGTTTTGTCTCTTTTGTTAAAATCAATGATTTGAACTTCGGTAATAGTACGTTTAACCGTTCCTGGTTTAATTATTCTGAGCTGTCAAGCAGCAATTACGCAGGTTCTAATTTTAAGTATGCGAGGATTGAAAACGCGAAGGTGAAAAACTGTGACATTTCCACCTGTAATTTATCAAGGGCGGA
>CAPQSW010000032.1:18231-35268 GCA_948688495.1 uncultured Lachnospiraceae bacterium
GCGGACATACGGATTTCAGTTATTCTAATTTTAATTATTCTAATTTAACTGGTATCAATCTGATTGGGGCTACCGTTAACTACTGCGAATTTCAAAATGCTATTTTCCGGGACGCCAATATCGATTCTTATCAGGATGCGGTAAAGAACTGCTGGGGAAAAGATATGAGAAGTGAAAGCGGAGGAAGGGTAAACCGATTAATAGAACTTTGGAACTCCTTAGGAGATGGAACGGATCCGTTGAAAGAGATCGTTAGTGCATATAAGGATATGGTATTTTCTGATTTAAAATTGTCGGATGAGGTATCTCGGGTGACAATTTTAAAATATGATATTAAGCATGAAGAACGAACAGCTATTACAGGTGGAATACGGAGATTGCTAAAACAATATTTTGAAAAGCATATCTCTGCGGAATTGTTATCTTTGATAAGAAATCATGTTTCCATGGAAATTGAAGATGTTGGGAAGAGGAGAATAAATAAATATGGGAAAGTTCTGTTGGATACGGCCAACTTGGATAATATTTCGGCAAAATGTACGCAGATGAGTAACAGCGATTTATGCCATGTGTTGATGCAGAATGCGTCGTTTGAAGATGCAGACCTTAGCGGAACGGTTATGCATTATACAAAAGCGCAGTACACATCTTTTATACGGAGCAATTTGAACAATCTTGATTGTTTTGAATCAGATTATTATTCTGCAAATTTTTCCAATGTAATTATGAATAATGCCTTGTTTTTGGACTGCAACCTAAACAGTACAAACTGGAATAAAGCAATCATGATTAACAGTATATTTGTAGATTTTTCCAACTATGTTGATATTATCATGAAAGATCAGTCAATAGAAAGCATAGAATTACAAATTAATAAATGCTTTGATTTTGATAAGTTTGATAATAAAAACCAAAGAGTGATCGTTGATATGCCTAATTATAAGCCTTATAAATATACTTCAATTGTAAGTGATAGTGTTACGCACTGGCAGACAGATTGTAGTATTAACAATGCTGCTTTCACTAACGTATTGGCGGATAATACGGTATTTCTTGATATAATCGCGGACCGGAGTTCTTTCAATCATTCTTCTTTAAAAAATGCGTTGCTCGTCAACTGTAAGATGTATTTATCTGA
Source organism: uncultured Lachnospiraceae bacterium (assembly GCA_948688495.1). Lineage (GTDB taxonomy): Bacteria > Bacillota > Clostridia > Lachnospirales > Lachnospiraceae > Petralouisia. The sequence continues at coordinate 19,370 of CAPQSW010000032.1, forward strand.
TTTTATCGGAGTCGATTTCCGTTATGCATATCTGTCTCTTTGCTGCATGGGGCAATCTAATTTTGAAGATGCAAATATTACAGGTGCAAAAATCTGTAATGTTGATTTCAGCAATTGCAATATGTCGGGGACTCTGTTAAATTTGAGCAAATTAAATCATGTGCTTTTTGAAAATTCAGATCTGCGCGGTATAAATTTATCGAGTGCACAGATTAAAAATTCCGCCTTTGTCAACTGTAATTTTAATAACGCAATTATGTCAGGGGCTAGATTCCAAAACTGTATTTTTTTATATATTAAATTCCATAACTTGGTAGGTGTACATTCTGCAGAGTTTGAGAATTGCTATGCTAATTATTGTGTTTCGGACTACTATAATGGGGGAGGGCATGAAATTATTCGAAAACTGGATTCTGGTGAATTCTTTCCCACAGGAGAATAAAATTTGTTCTGTCTTTTCTCATAAAAAGGTGCGTACATAAATTAAATGAAAAGAAGATAGAGGCAGATGTATTATACTTTTCTAAGTGGTGGTGTTCTAGTTATATATTCCATTAAAGCGCCAGTTTGTGGCATTGGAGTTAAAGATATTTCCTATTCTCCGATAAAGATTTTAGGAAAGGAAAGCAAATGCCTTTCGACGATATATCTTGAAGGAGGACAGGATTATGAGAATTACTACACAGATGTTAAATGCATCCATGAGAAAAGCAGGGCTGCCAGTCAACAATGTATCATTGCTGAATTATGTGAACGGCAGCAACAGCCAGAGCAGCCTTTTGAGTGCATTGAAAAAAAGTGGAATCAAGGTGTCGAATCAGGGATACGAGAAATTAAAGAGTCAGGCGGAAAAACTGCAGCAGGCAGCAGAAACGATGAGCTCGGAGGATGCATTTAAGGAAGCGCGGACAAGCGGGAATTTACAGGCAGTTTATGACAATGTCCAGGAAATGATAAAGAATTATAATGGTACGGTCAAAGCATTAAAGAATACATCTTCGCCTTTAAATCAGTATTACCGTCAGATGTTGGGCGAAGCGTTTAACGATGATAGTGAGAAGCTTGGAGAAATTGGAATTACCAAAGGCAGCGATGGGATGCTAAAGCTTGATTTGGACAAAATGAAAGAATCAGGCATAGATAAGATAGAAGAACTTTTAGGACCAGATGGGAAGTTTTCTTCCAAGCTGTCATTCCTGGCAGACCGGATTGCCGACAATGCCAAGGCGAATGCCAGCAGCGCTTCCAGCCAGTATAATGCTTTTGGGGACAACTATTTTGCCTCAGCCAGCAAGTATGATTTCTGGGGATAGGAGGAAGGCAAATGCGAAGCATTTTAGGAATGCCTTCCGACGAAATGGCAGGTGTCGCAAAGCGACGCGTGCCGCTACCTTAAGGGAGGAGGAAGGCAAATTATGGATATTGAAAAAATAGCTTCAAAGAGCAGTCTCATCACGCCAGAACTGGAAGAACAGCTTCGCGGCGTACTCGGCAAGCTTACCAGTGAGGCACAGATGGTGTGTGTTGCAGACCTCTCGGAGAAATCATCTATGGAAATGGCAGAGCTTTTGCGTCATATTGCGGGTTTGTCGGACCACTTGTCCTGCCAGTTTTATGAACCACAGGAGGCAAAGGAGACATTGCCTGAACTTGACAGTTCCCTGCTTCCTGCAACAGGGATCTATAAACAGGGAAGTTATACCGGTATCGCATTTCATGGCGTTACCGGGGGAAAGGAAATGAATTCGCTTTTGCTTGCGCTCTATAATATTGCGGGTCCAGGTCAGGAGATTGACAAGCGGATACAAAAAAAGCTTCAGAAGCTTTCTCATAAGGTCGAAATAAAAATCTTTGTATCCTTAGCCTGCCACCACTGTGCCCAGCAGGTAATTACCTGTCAGCAAATGGCAGCAGAGTCTGAGATGATAGAGGCTCGGATGATAGATGCCAGGCTGTATCCGCATCTGGTAGAGGAATATAAGATTGAGCGTATTCCCATGACAATTATCAATGACAGGGAACCATTGATGGGAACAAAGAGCATGGAGGAAATGTATCAGGTTATGAAGTCTTGTAAATAAGTTTACTGGAAATATGCACAAAAGCCATTGGCATTATTTGACAATTTTAGACATATTTTTATTATTTGCAGAAAATAGGTTGTATTTTTCTGTGAAAGGTGCTAGGATGTGTTTATACAAAGCGAACGGTAACCAGGAGAAATGGAGCGGGGTTGACACAGCAGAAATGCTGCTTATTAACTCCGTTCTTTTTACGCTTTTGTGAGGCTGGGCTACTGATATTGGAGGTGGGAATCGACAGATAAGATAAGACCAGACCAGAAATTGATTTGTGGAGGTACTATGGAACAGAAATTTTATGATGCAATGGCAGATTGTCCGGTAGTGGCTGCAGTGAAAGATTTTCAGGGAGTTGAGAGATGTCTGGAATCGGAAGTGAAGATTGTATTTATCCTGTTTGGAAATATGTGTAATATTGCAGAGATTGTAGAACAGGTAAAACAGGCAGATAAGATAGCGCTGGTGCATATTGATTTGGTGGAAGGATTGAGTAACCATGAGATTGCTGTGGATTATATTCATAAGAATACGAAAGCAGATGGTATTATTTCCACGCGGATGAATATGATTAATCGTGCGAAGGAGTTGTCTTTATATACGATTTTCCGTATTTTTGTTCTGGATTCCAGGTCTTTTCAGAGCATCGAGAAACAGAAAAGGCAGATAAAGGCGGATTTCATTGAGATTTTGCCGGGGGTTATGCCGAAGATTATCCGGAAGGTCAATAAGCTAAGCAGTCAGCCGGTGATAGCGGGTGGGTTGATAAGTGATCGTGAAGATGTCATTGAAGCATTGAATGCGGGGGCAATTTCCGTTTCAACTACAAATCAGGATATATGGTTTATGTAGTGCACACGGAACAACGAAAACGAAGCAGGACAGAGGAGGATTTTTACTATGGCGAAATATGTTATGGCACTGGATGCAGGGACGACAAGCAACAGATGTATTCTCTTTAACGAAAGAGGAGAGATGTGCAGTGTAGCGCAGAAGGAATTTACACAGTATTTTCCAAAGCCGGGCTGGGTAGAGCATGATGCAAACGAGATCTGGTCTACACAGTTGGGGGTAGCAGTAGAAGCGATGCAGAAGATTGGGGCTTCCGCAGAGGATATTGCTGCAATTGGTATTACGAATCAGCGTGAGACTACGATTGTGTGGGATAAGAATACAGGAGAACCGGTGTATCATGCGATTGTATGGCAGTGCCGCAGAACATCAGAATACTGTGACAGTTTAAAAGATAAGGGACTTACAGACACTTTCCGCCAGAAGACCGGACTTGTAATTGATGCATATTTTTCTGGTACAAAGCTGAAATGGATTTTGGACAATGTAGAAGGCGTGAGGGAAAGAGCAGAGCGTGGGGAGCTCCTCTTTGGTACGGTTGAGACATGGCTGATTTGGAAATTGACAAAAGGGGAAGCCCATGTGACCGATTATTCCAATGCGTCACGTACCATGTTGTTCAATATCAACGAGCTGAAATGGGATGAGGAAATTTTAAAAGAATTAAACATTCCGGCAAGCATGCTTCCAGAGGCAAAGCCGTCAAGCTGTGTATACGGAACGGCAGACCCATCATTCTTCGGCGGGCCTATTCCAGTTAGCGGAGCAGCAGGAGACCAGCAGGCAGCATTGTTTGGCCAGACCTGTTTTACAGCAGGAGAGGCGAAGAATACATATGGAACCGGATGCTTTATGCTTATGAATACAGGAGAGAAACCCGTATTTTCCAAGAATGGTCTGGTTACCACCATTGCATGGGGCATAGACGGCAAGGTTAATTATGCTCTGGAAGGTTCTATCTTTGTAGCAGGAGCAGCAATCCAGTGGCTGCGTGATGAACTGAGGATTATCGACAGTGCACCGGATTCTGAGTATATGGCAAAGAAAGTAAAGGATACCAACGGTTGTTATGTAGTACCGGCATTTACGGGATTAGGAGCTCCCCATTGGGATCAGTACGCAAGAGGCACAATTGTAGGAATTACCAGAGGCGTCAACAAATACCATATTATCCGCGCGACATTGGAATCTTTGGCATATCAGACCAATGATGTTTTAGAGGCAATGCGGGCAGATTCCGGTATTGAGTTGAATTCCCTCAAGGTTGACGGCGGCGCAAGTGCAAATAACTTCTTGATGCAGACGCAGGCAGATATTATTGACGCTCCAGTAAACCGTCCATCCTGTGTAGAGACAACGGCAATGGGTGCTGCTTATCTGGCAGGTCTTGCAGTCGGCTACTGGGCAAGCAAAGAGGACGTTATTAAGAATTGGGCGATTGACCAGACATTCAAACCTCAGATTGCCAAAGGGGACAGAGAGCGTATGATTAAGGGCTGGAACAAGGCTGTGAAATATTCCTACGGCTGGGCAAAAGAAGACTGATAATTTCCTGTCCGGGACGGTCAAGGCTCTGTTGGAGCTGTGTGTCCCGGGCAGTGACTAAAAGATACCAAAGAACAGCAAATCAATAGTAAAGGGGGAACAAGGAATGTTACCGTACATTGCAGAATTTATAGGAACTATGATATTAATTATTTTAGGAGATGGTGTAGTAGCCAATGTAACCTTGAATAAATCAGGAATGAAAGGGGCGGGTTCTATACAGATTACATTTGCCTGGGGTCTTGCGGTTATGCTTCCGGCGTTTATTTTCGGAGCGGCATCCGGTGCACATTTCAATCCGGCATTGACACTGGCGCTGGCAGCAGACGGAAGTATGGCATGGAGTCTGGTACCGGGATATATTGTTGCACAGTTTGCAGGAGCATTTCTCGGCGCGTGTATCGTATATGTTCTGTTCAAGGGACAGTATGACGCTACCGAAGATGCGGCTACCAAGCTCGGCACATTCTGCTGTGCTCCGTCCATCCCGAATCCGGTATTGAATCTGCTCAGTGAAATCGTAGGAACTTTTGTACTTGTATTTGCAATCAAAGGTCTTCCGGCAGATGCACCGGCTGGTGTTGGCAACTTGTTAGTATTCGGAATTATCGTATCCATTGGTATGTCATTAGGCGGACTTACCGGATATGCTATCAATCCGGCGCGTGATATCGGACCTCGTCTGGCACATGCAGTTCTTCCGATTAAAGGAAAGGGAGGCTCCAATTTCGGCTATGCAGCTATTACGCTGTGCGGACCGATTATCGGTGCACTCTTGGCAGTAGGATTGTATGCCGTGATTCCGTGGTAAAGTAGAGGATTTATTTACAACTCCATGCCACAGTCCTGCTGGCATGTCTGTGGCTAAGGGGAATCAAATTTATATGGACATTGTGGAGATGATGGAGAGGCAATGATTACACTTCCGAACAGGAAGTGTAATTGTTGCTTCTGATTTTATAAAGAAAGGACGGGTAAATCATATGTATGATGTAATTATTATCGGAGCAGGCGTATCGGGAGCGGCTTCGGCAAGAGAGCTTTCCAGATATAAGCTGAAGGTATGTGTGGTAGATAAAGAAGAAGATGTCTGCTGCGGAACATCCAAGGCAAACAGTGCCATTGCACATGCAGGTTTTGATGCCGAGAGCGGCTCTCTGATGGCAAAACTTAATGTGGAGGGGAACCAGATGATGGAGGAACTTTCCAAAGAGCTGGATTTTCCATTCAAGCAGAACGGATCTCTTGTAGTATGCCTCCATGAAGAAGAAATTCCCAACTTAAAGGAACTTTATGAGAGAGGTGTGAAAAACGGTGTAAAGGATTTGCGCATTATTGACCGGGAAGAATTGGTGAAATTAGAGCCAAATATTGCGGATGAGGCAGTGGCAGCGCTGTATGCACCTACAGGCGGAATTATTTGTCCCTTCGGCATGAATATTGCCTTTGCAGAAAATGCGGCAAGCAATGGCGTGGAATTTAAGTTTGATACAGAAGTGACCGGATTTGAGAAAAAGGGAGATAACTGGATGGTAAAGACCAGCCAGGGGGATCTTGAAACGAGGTATGTGGTAAATGCGGCGGGCGTTTATGCAGATAAATTCCACAATATGGTTAGCCAGAAGAAACTGCACATCACACCGAGGCGTGGAGACTACTGTCTGTTAGACCGTTCTACGGAAGGGTTTGTGACACATACGATTTTCCAGCTTCCAAGCAAATACGGCAAGGGCGTGCTGGTAACGCCGACCGTTCATGGTAATACACTGGTGGGACCTACTGCTATTGATATTGAGAACAGGGAAGGGACGAACACCACACAGGCAGGGATTGACGAGTTGATTAGCAAAGCCGGGACTACGGTTAAGGGGCTTCCCATCCGTCAGGTAATTACCTCATTTGCAGGGCTGCGCGCCCATGAGGATGGGCATGAATTTTATATCGGTGAGCTTGAAGACGCCAAAGGTTTTATTGACTGTGCAGGTATTGAATCACCAGGGCTGACCAGTGCTCCGGCAATCGGAAAAATGGTTGCGGGGATAATAAAAGACCTTACAAAAGCTGAAGAAAACCCAGATTTCCATGCAGAGAGAAAAGGTATTTTAAATCCGAATACGTTAAGCAATGAGGAACGGGCAGAATTGATTAAGAAAAACCCAGCATATGGAAATATTATTTGCCGTTGTGAGATGATTACTGAGGGTGAAATTATCGATGCCATCCGCCGTCCGCTTGGGGCAAAATCCCTAGATGGCGTAAAGCGTAGAACCAGGGCAGGAATGGGACGCTGTCAGGCAGGGTTCTGCTCCCCCAGAACAATTGAAATCCTTGCAAGAGAACGCGGGGTAGACCCATCTGAGATTACAAAAGCTGGTGGGAACTCCAAAATTATCGTAGGAATCAACAAAGACAGAATATAGTCGGAAAGCGAGGAAGAAGTATGTCAAATTATAAGTACGATATTGTGATTGTAGGCGGCGGTCCGGCTGGGCTTGCAGCAGCAGTGTCCGCAAAGAGAAATGGCATAGAGTCCATTCTGGTGATAGAAAGGGATAAAGAGCTCGGAGGAATTTTGAACCAGTGTATCCATAATGGTTTCGGACTTCATACGTTTAAGGAGGAATTAACAGGACCGGAATATGCGGGAAGGTTTATTGAACAGCTGGAAGAAGAAAAGATTGAATATAAACTAAATACGATGGTAATGGATATATCAGACGATAAAGTTGTAACAGCTATGAATCGGGAAGATGGAATGTTTCAGATTCAGGCAAAGGCAATCATCCTCGCCATGGGATGCAGGGAGCGCGCAAGGGGCGCTTTGAATATCCCGGGTTACCGCCCTGCTGGAATATATTCTGCCGGGACGGCACAGCGCCTTGTAAATATGGAAGGCTATATGCCTGGCCGTGAGGTTGTGATTTTAGGCTCCGGTGACATTGGGCTGATTATGGCAAGAAGAATGACTTTGGAGGGTGCAAAGGTGAAGGTAGTGGCAGAGCTGCTGCCATACTCCGGCGGTCTGAAACGTAATATTGTACAGTGCCTGGATGACTTTGGAATCCCCTTAAAGCTCAGCCACACCGTTGTGGATATTGACGGGAAAGAGCGTGTACAGGGCATCACCATCGCACAGGTAGATGAAAACAGAAGGCCGATTCCGGGAACGGAGGAGCATTATACTTGCGATACGCTGCTTTTATCCTGCGGGTTGATTCCAGAAAATGAAATATCCAGGAGCCTTGGCGTGGAAATGAGTCCTGTAACATCAGGACCGTTGGTGAACGAATGTTTAGAGACAAACATTGAGGGTGTATTTGCCTGTGGAAATGTCCTTCATGTACATGATTTGGTGGACTTTGTTTCTGAGGAAGCGGGTGCAGCAGGCAAACATGCGGCAGAATATGTGAAAAATGGCGCACAGCCCCTGCCATCAAATTCCAAAGATATTCCAATTATTGCTACAGAAGGTGCGCGTTATACCGTACCAAAGACAATCAATCCTGACAGGATGGATGAGAAACATACGGTGCGTTTCCGCGTGGGAGATGTATATAAGAACTGCTATGTTTCCGTGTACCTGGACGATAAGCGCATGATACACAGAAAACGTCCGGTTGTTGCACCGGGAGAGATGGAAGAAATAGTATTGAAAAAGGAAGATTTGGCAGCATTTCCGGATTTATCCCAGATTACTGTGAAAATAGAGGAGGCGTAGAGTATGGAAACAAGAGAATTGATTTGTATCGGCTGTCCGATGGGATGCCCTCTCAAAGTGGAAATGAATAATGGCGAAGTAACCAGCGTAACCGGGAATACCTGTAAACGCGGGGACGATTATGCGAGAAAAGAAGTGACAAATCCCACGAGAATTGTCACAAGCTCCGTCATTGTGGAAGGCGGCAGCCTTGCGGCGGTATCGGTAAAGACAAAACACGATATTCCCAAAGGGAAAATTTTTGATATTATGAAAGCGTTAAAGGGCGTTAAGGTACAGGCGCCAGTCCATATTGGAGATGTGATTGTCAGCAATGTGGCGGACACAGGTGTAGACATTATCGCTACCAAAAATGTAATCTGATTTGGGATACCTTAGGTCTCGTAGAAGCCAGTAAAGAAAAATAAAGTCACAGCTTTCCCCCTGCAGCATAGGATATTGCAGGGGGGATTTTTATGCGTTTATGTGAGCTGCAGCAAAAGGAAGTTATCAATGTTTGTAATTGCGAATGTTTGGGGTTTGTGGTAGATGTTGATATTGATGTTTGTACGGGAATGGTTCTTGCCTTGATTATCCCTGGCTGTGGCAAATGCTGGGGGCTTTTTGGCAAAGGAAATGAGACCATTATTCCATGGAAAAATGTGGTCAGGATAGGACCGGATATTATTCTTGTGGAATTGCCGGAGACGCATCCTAAGTGATATAAAGTGTTGTTTTTTCTTTTTCATGCATAGATAAAATAAAAAACATCATACTAAAAAGTAGACATTATTTAGATATTTAGGAGGATGATTCATGAAAAAGAAACTTATATCAGTTCTGCTAATGACAGTGCTGGCAGTAACGATGGCAGCAGGCTGTGGCGGAGGAAGCAGGGATAATAATGAAAATACAGCAGAAGGAGAAAATGCAACAGATCAGAACCAGCAGGGAGACAGCGGGAATGCAGATGCAGAAGACGACGGTCTGATAAAAGAAGCTTCCGGATCTGTGTATTATCTGAACTTTAAACCAGAACAGGCAGAGCAGTGGAAAGATCTGGCACAGGAATACAGTGATGAGACTGACGTTCTGGTAACCATTGAGACAGCAGCATCCGGGACTTATGAATCTACTTTGAAATCAGAGATGGCAAAGAGCGAGGCTCCGACGCTGTTTCAGGTAAACGGCCCTGCAGGACTTGCATCCTGGAAGGATTACTGCTATGACTTAAAGGACAGTGCGGTTTATAAAAATCTCAAAAGTGATGATTTTGCATTGATCAGTGATGATGGACAGGTTCAGGGTGTTGCCTATGTGATTGAGACGTATGGACTGATTTATAACAGGGACATTATAGAAGATTACTGTGAGATGGAAGGGGCAAAAATCAAGGATGTTTCAGAGATTAACAGCTTTGCGAAGTTAAAAGAAGTGGCGGACGATATGCAGGCAAAGAAGGACAAGCTTGGAATTAAGGGCGTTTTCGCTTCGGCAGGCATGGATTCGTCCTCAGACTGGAGGTTTAAAACCCATCTGGCCAATATGCCGATCTATTTTGAGTATCAGGATGATAATGTTGATACAACAGAGGCAATAAAGGGAACTTATCTCGATGCGTATAAAAATATCTGGGATTTGTATATCACGGATTCAACGGTAGAGCCGACAATGATTTCCGGCATGACCGGGGAGGATGCAGCGGCAGAGTTTGCTATGGGTGAAGCTGTATTCTATCAGAATGGAACCTGGGCGTATAATGACATTACCGGAAATGATGTGGAGGACGACGATATGGGGATACTTCCCATCTATATCGGTGTCGGGGATGAGGAAAATCAGGGGCTGTGCACGGGCTCTGAAAACTACTGGTGTGTCAATAAGAATGCTTCCCAGGAAGATATTGATGCAACACTGGATTTCCTTGCTTGGGTAATTACCAGCGACAGGGGACGTGAGACTTTCTGCAATGAAATGGGATTTGTGACGCCGTTTTCCACATTTACGGACGAATACCAGCCGGAAAATCCGCTGGTAGCTGCCGCCAATAAGTATATTGATGATGGCAAGACGTCGATTCCATGGGTATTTTCTACAATCCCATCCGAGGGATGGAAAAATGGTGTAGGAAGTGCGCTGCTCGAATATGCACAGGGGACAGGCGACTGGAATAAAGTGAAAAGTGCGTTTGTCGATGGCTGGGCCTCAGAGTATAGCGCAGTAAACCAGTAGCATAAAAGGGGAGGCAGATTATGCAGAAATCATTAAAAAGATATTTTCCTGTTTTTGCATTTCCGACACTGGCGGCATTCACCATAGGATTTTTTGTCCCTTTTGTGATGGGCATTTATCTGTCTTTTTGTAAATTTACAACGGTGACGGATGCAAAATTTATAGGATTTGGAAATTATATAAAAATACTTTCCGACCGAACGTTTCTTCATTCGCTGTGGTATACAGCAGCCTTTACAATTGTGTCTATGATACTGATTAATGTACTTGCGTTTGCCGTGGCAATGCTTTTAACTAAGGGAATCCGGGGGACAAATCTGTTTCGTACCATATTTTTTATGCCGAATTTAATCGGAGGCATTGTACTGGGATATATATGGCAGCTTCTGCTGAATGGTATCCTTGCAAATTTCCAAAAAACACTGACCTACAGTTCAACTTATGGATTCTGGGGATTGGTGGTATTAATGTGCTGGCAGCAGATTGGGTATATGATGATAATTTATATCTCTGGTATCCAGAACATCCCGGGAGAACTGATTGAGGCTGCAAAGATAGACGGTGCAACTTCCGGGCAGATTCTGCGCCAGGTAACAATCCCGATGGTGATGCCCTCTATCACAATCTGCACGTTTCTGACACTGACAAATGGATTCAAGCTTTTTGACCAGAATTTGGCGCTGACGAATGGAGAACCTTCAAATATGTCTGAACTTTTAGCATTAAATATCTTTCATACCTTCTATGGAAGGACCGGGTATGAAGGCGTTGGACAGGCAAAAGCAGTGATATTCTTTATTCTGGTGGCGCTGATTGCCATCATCCAGACAAGATTGACGAGGGCAAAGGAGGTACAGCATTGATGGGTGTTAGAAAAGCGAAACGTGGATGGGTATGGACCATATTTTTTAGCCTGCTTTCGGCAGTATGGATATTTCCTATTCTGTTGGTTGTTGTGAACTCCTTTAAAAAAAAGGTATATATTAGCCGCAGACCTTTTGAAATCCCTTTGGGAAAAATGTTTGTGGAACTTGAAAATTATATGCGCGGCATTGAGAAAACCGGGTTTTGGGACGCCCTTAAAAATTCACTCTTTATCACAATCGGTTCTGTGGCAGTAATTATACTGTGTACATCCATGTGCGCCTGGTATATTTCCAGAGTAAAATCTGTTTTTTCCACATGGATGTATTATTTCTGCCTGTTCTCCATGATAGTGCCTTTTCAAATGGTCATGTTTACGTTGTCAAAATTGGCAAATATGTTGCATTTATCCAGCCCAATTGGTATTATATTAGTATATTTGGGATTTGGCGCCGGACTGTCGGTATTTATGTTTTGTGGATTTGTCCGCAGTATTCCGCTAGAGATTGAGGAGGCAGCCATGATTGACGGATGCACGCCGATTCAGACATTTTTTCAGGTGGTGCTTCCTATCTTAAAACCAACCTGTATCACAGTAGCGATTCTGCAGACGATGTGGATTTGGAATGACTATCTCCTGCCGTATCTGGTGCTGGACATCAAGCGTTTTAAGACAATTCCGATTGCTGTACAGTATCTCAAAGGCGGTTATGGATCTGTAGATATGGGTGCAATGATGGCAATGCTGGTTCTGGCCGTCATCCCGATTATTATCTTTTATATTTTCTGTCAGAAATACATTATCGAAGGTGTCGTGGCGGGTGCGGTAAAAGGTTAGCCCGATGGCATTCACGAGCAGGTAAAGATAAAATATAAATAGCAACCAGGAGGTATAAGCATCATGCGCAGCAGTGGAGTTTTAATGCATATTTCTTCCCTGCCTTCTCCCTATGGGATTGGAACCATGGGCAGGGAGGCGAGGAAGTTTGTAGATTTTCTTGTAAAGGCAGGGCAGAAGTTTTGGCAGGTCCTGCCTATTTGTCCCACCAGTTATGGAGATTCCCCTTATCAGTCTTTTTCCAGTTTTGCCGGTAATCCATATTTTATTGATTTGGACATTTTATGTGAAGAAGGACTCTTGACCACCAAAGAATGTGAAGCCTTTGCGTGGGGCGAGAGCATGACCCAGATAGATTACGGCATTCTCTACGAGAACCGCTATTCGCTGTTACATAAAGCGTTTGGAAGGTTCAGGGAGAAGATTCCAAAGGATTATGTTTCTTTTTGCAGGGAACAGGAAGACTGGCTTTCGGATTATGCGTTATTTATGGCGTTAAAAGACGCTCATGATGGGGTTTCTTTTTGCGAGTGGGAACCGGAATTGAGGCGGCGGGAGAAAGAAGCTCTGGCACAGGCAAAGAAGAAATTGTCAAAAGAAGTTGATTTCTGGAAAATGCTGCAATACCTGTTTTATCAGCAATGGAAGGCACTGAAAGCGTATGCGAATGAAAAGGGTATCCGTATAATTGGAGATGTCCCAATCTATGTGGCAATGGACAGCGCAGATGTATGGGCAGAGCCGGGACAGTTTTATCTGGATAAGAAGCTGGAACCCATTGACGTGGCAGGGTGCCCGCCAGATGCATTTTCAGAGGATGGGCAGCTCTGGGGCAACCCGTTATTTCGCTGGGATGTGATGAAGAAGGATGGTTACTGCTGGTGGATCCGGCGGTTAGAGAAGACAGCGAAGCTGTTTGACGTTATCCGCATCGATCATTTTCGCGGATTTGATTCTTATTATGCCATACCTTTTGGAGAGAAGACAGCGCGGAAAGGGGAGTGGCGCAAAGGTCCGGGACTTGACTTGTTCCGCACTGTTGAGAGCAAGCTTGGCAGTCTTGATATTATTGCCGAAGATTTGGGATTTCTTACGAAGTCCGTGCGCAAAATGCTTGCAGATTCCGGTTATCCCGGCATGAAGCTGTTGCAGTTTGCGTTTGACGCAAGGGAGGACGGAGACTATCTTCCCCATAATTATGGCAGGAATTCCGTGGTCTATGCGGGAACCCATGACAACGACACAATTCTTGGCTGGCTGCGGGAGGCGCCTGAGGACTGTGTGGCCTTTGCCAAAGAATATTTAAAGCTTGACCAGGCAGAAGGTTACCATTGGGGAATTATGCGGGGAGCATGGTCCAGTGTCAGTGACACGGCGATCGTTACCATGCAGGATTTGTTAGGTATTGGGAGCGAGGGACGGATGAATACGCCGTCTACTTTAGGGTGCAACTGGATGTGGCGCATGCGCCCAGACGCATTGGATGATGCGTTGGCAGAAAAAATCCGAAGACAGGTAGAGTTGTATGGAAGATTGCCGAAGGAGCCGGAGGAATCGAAAGAGCTAAAGGAAGAATGATAGGGGGGACTGGCATGAGTGAGGCGGTTACACAAGGATGGTATTCTAAAACGAGTTGGGGCGGCGAAGAAGGGACAATGGATAAAATTATAATGAAAAGGATGGCAGTATGAAAAGGTATTTACAGGTTATTACAGCAATTGTTTTGCTTTCCTGTGTGGTATTTGGGTGTGGAGCGAAGAATCACGGTGCAAAAGAATACGGCGAAATGCAAGAAAATCACCCGGCAACCAAGACTTATCGGGATGGGATGTGGACAATCCGCTATAATTGCTGGACGGATGATTATGCCCACAATATAATATTTTATTTGTCGGCGGATGTGCACAAGGATATGACAAAGAAAGATATGCTGGATATTATGGATTATTATGAATTTACCAAACATGCCCAGTGGGATATGGCGGGCAATTATGTTGGAGAACGGGACTCGGACTATACCTGTTATGCGGCGTTTTATCGGGGGGATACGGATGAGGTGATAAAAAAGATAAAATACCATAATGGAGAAGAAGCAGAGGTATTGGAGGAAGATAAGTATTTTTTTGCTTCTCCGGAATCTCACAGCAGTCAGGATGAAATAGGAGAAGATGGTTTGTATGGGCCTTTGCCGTAACGATGATGTTTGCTATATATACATAGGAATAAATTAAAAGATTAGGAATATAGAAACCCGCAGGATTCAGCAAAAGCTGGATTTTGCGGGTTTGTTGCATGGTTCGTGTATTCTGTTCCTATGAAACTACTCCTGTTTTACTGCATACCATAGCTGTGCTGAAATCTACATATAGTTTTCCTTTTTCCATTTTCGCACTTGTGGTAGCCATATTTCCGCCATAGTTGGTTGACCGGTTGCTGTAGCTCCATCCATCATACATAGTATAAGTTGAAGATGCACTGGTACAGGATGCAGTTGAACCATTATAGGAAAAAGTTGCAGTGAGTTTTACTACGGCAACAGTCTTATTTTCATATTTACAAGTAGCTGTTTTAACAACTGTTTTTGTACTGGCTCGTGCATTGGGATTGATTTCTGTGATTTCATACTCTATGACAAGTTTATCATTCTTCTCTGCAATAGCATTGTTTTCATAGGGCTGATTGATATTAGGGAAACTTGCATCAGTAGTAATTGGTGTGCTAAAAATTAAAGTAAAAATGGTTAAAATAGCAATTATTTTTTTCATAAGGGATCCCCTCCTGTTGTTCACTTGTATTTAAAAGTTGTCATTCTGTATTTTTTCTAATACTTCCATAGATTCATGTATGTAGAATTTTTCTAATTTACGAGACGTACTAAGTTTAATTCCTGAGAATACAATAGTTCCTATCAAAAAGGTAACCAAAATAATACTCATTATAGTAATATAAGCTTTTCTCTTAATCTTATATTTCGCCAGTTCATCTTTTGGAACACTGTCCAGATAAGTCTGCGCCAATTCAGCAGGAGTGCCAAAGTAGCAAGTAATATCTGAATATCCTTTAGGTTCATTCTCCTGAATAAAGTGTTCCATATCTCTTTTCATATCGTCGATAAATTGGCTGCGATAGTCTTTTGGGCAGATTAGCAAGCGTTTGGTAGCTTGCATATATTTCTTGATTGCTTTATCTAAATTCTTGTTCATGATAATCTTTTCTCCTTAGTAAATTATGCCATCGAGGTCCAGGAGAATATTGGCAGCCGTAGTCAGTTCCCGGTATTTCCTCTTGATGTTCACTAAATGTTTCTGCCCATGTTCTGTGATATGGAAATAAATTCGTGTTCTGTTTTTTTCCACCTCCTTGCTTTCTTCTCCAATACAGTCTGCATTTTTCAGACGGTAGATGTAAGGATAAAGAGATTTGTAGTTAAATGTGCCATTGCTGATTCGGCTGATTTCCTGCGTAATCTCATAGGTATACATCGGTTTTTGCCTGAGCAGGAACAGTATCAGCATTTCACCCAGACAGTTCTGCAGATTTTCAGCAAAGGTATCTTCATTTCCTGTAATTCTGGTTTTTTTGCTCATAATGACCTCTCTGTGATAATGTGCTGGGTCGCTATATTCTTTTTGCAGATAAAACGAAATGCTGCAATTTTTGAACACATATAATATATCATGATTAATTTAGAAAGTAAATACTTTATAAATTAAGTATATTAATTTATAAAATGTGAATTTCCGTTACAAATATATGAGTTTTGCGTACGGTAAGAGCGTTGACATTATAATTT
>CAPQSW010000032.1:35278-39297 GCA_948688495.1 uncultured Lachnospiraceae bacterium
ATTTTAGATAATTTGTAAAAAGTAAAAATAAAAGTTGGTATCAAGAGCAGATTGAGGGCTGCCTGATATATACAAAAGATAAGCTTATCAATAAAAAATAGGGGGTGGGAACAGAGGTGGTAAATATTGCTGCAGATTTACCCGATGTATAAAACAAATATGATTGAAACTGCGGCATAGGTGAACATGGGAGTTCACTGAGAGGAGTGTTTTATATAGTAACCGGCGGAATTTATACCGCCGGTTATTTTGTGCACTTGACAAATCCGGCAAAACTGCCTATAATTAAAACAAGTGTTGCAAAACAATTGTTTTAGAAAGGAGAACATAAGATGCCGCCAAAGGCCAAGTTTACGAAGACTGAAATTATTCAGGCTGCACTTGAGATTGTCAGATCAGATGGTTTAAACGCATTGACAGCCAGAGCGCTTGGACAGAAGCTTGGAAGCTCTGCAAGGCCGATTTTTACTATATTTTCAAGCATGGACGAGGTCTGCCGGGAGGTTGTGGCGGCGGCAAAGAGGCTCTATGCAGGGTATGTGGAACAAGGGCTTATACAAAAAGAAATTCCGGCCTTTAAGGGCGTGGGTATGCAGTATATCCGCTTTGCCTTAAGTGAACCGAAACTGTTTCAGGTGTTGTTTATGTCAGAACAATCCAAGAAACCGGCAGTGGGGGAAATTCTGCCAGAGATTGAAGAACATTACCAGCAGATTATTGATTCTTTGCAAAGCAGTTATACCCTGTGCAGACAGGACGCCAAATGGCTGTACCGTCATCTTTGGATTTACTCTCATGGAATTGCGGTGCTCTGCGCCACAAACATGTGTACATTTACACCTGAGGAGATAGGTACAATGCTGACAGAGGTTTTTGTTGCAATGTTAAAAGAGATGAAAGGAAAAGAACATGATTGAAATTAAGGGAATAACAAAATCTTATGGAGAACATGAGAACAGGCTTCAGGTGTTAAAAGGAATCAGTGCAGAGATAAAGGATGGAGAGTTTGTAGTGATTTTGGGCGCCTCAGGTTCCGGGAAATCTACGTTTTTAAATGTGATATCCGGGCTGGAACATCCTGAAAGCGGGAGTGTTACATATAATGGAAGGGATATTACAAAATTATCGGATCATGAGCTGACATCCTTTCGCAAGGAGACGGTCGGTTTTATTTTTCAGCAGTATTATCTATTGCCCAATATGACCGTGGAGAAAAATGTTCGCATGGGAGCAGACCTTGCCGGGAAATCTGATTACCGGGAAATTATAAAATCCGTAGGGCTTCTGGAAAAAATAAAAAAATATCCAAGTGAGCTTTCCGGCGGGGAACAGCAGAGAGTGTCTATTGCCAGAGCATTGGCAAAAAGGCCGCAAGTTTTGTTTTTGGATGAGCCGACGGGAGCCTTGGATGAGGAGACTGGGCGGCAGGTGCTTGATTATATCAGCAGTCTGCAGAAAGCGTATGGATTTACGATTGTGATGGTAACGCATAACCTGAATATTGCCCAGATGGCGGATACGGTCATTAAGATGAACAGCGGGAAAATACTGGAAATCAGTCATATTGAGATTCCTAAGACCGCTTATGAGATAGGATGGTGATGGCATGGTTGTGGGAATAAAAGATGCAAGAAAGCTTATTGGGATTTCAGTTATATCCTGCTGTGCGGTGCTCGTCTGCGCGATGTTTACAAATTTCTATTTTGACATTCTGCAAATCAAAGATATGGTTTCGGGAGAAATGGCGGCTATTTTTTATGATGCGCAGGTGTCTACCATAAAGGTTGTCTGTTTTGTCAGCGGGGGATGTCTGTTGGTTACTTCCGTCATCATGTTGTTTTTCTATATCAAGCATTATATTGATATACATAAAAAGGAACTTGGGATATTAAAGGCGCTGGGATATTCCGATCTGAAAATTGCCAAGCATTTCTGGATATTTGGCGTGAGCGTCTTTCAGGGAACATTAGCAGGCTATTGTGGGACATTCCTGTTAATGCCAAGATTCTATAAGCTGCAGAATAAGGATCATTATCTGCCGGAAATCACGATGCATATTCATCCGTCTGTTTTTGTGTATTTTGTCATCTTGCCTGCAGCAGCCTTTGCAGTTCTTGCCATAGCTTATGCAGCCTTTAAGATCAGGCGGCCTGTGTTGCAGCTTATAAGGGAAGATATTCGTACCTCATATAAAATAAGAAGGTCCCCAAACAGCAAAGAGAGAGATTGTCCGTTTTTGGAGGAATTGAGAAGAAGCACGCTGAAATCAAGAAAGACGCTGGTATTCTTTATCATGTTCGCCTCATTTTGTTTTTCCTCCATGACGCAGATGTCCGCGAGCATGAAAGACCTGGCAAGCGACATGATGGGTATGATGATGCTGGCAATTGGAATTGTTTTAGCATGCACTACCCTTTTTATGGCAATTACGACGGTTATAGGGGGCAACACCAAGACAATTGCCATGATGCGTGTCTTTGGTTATTCAAAGAGAGAGTGTCAGAGGGCGATTCTTGGCTGCTATCGTCCAATGGCTTACATTGGTTTTGCAGTGGGAACTGTATACCAGTATGCGCTGCTCAGGCTCATGGTGGATGTTGTGTTTGAGGATATGGAGGGCATACCTGTGTATGAATTTGATTTCCCGGTCATGTTCATTTCCCTGGCAGCTTTTCTTGTAATCTATGAAGTTGTGATGTATTATTATTCTGCAAGAATCAAGAAGATTTCGATGAAAGAGATTATGCTTGAATAACGTATGTGTGTTTATGGGATTCCCCGGCTGTGCGTATGCTGTAATGGCTGTATAGCAGGGGATTTTTTTTGAAACCTTTTACCCTGTATGCGTATCTAATTAGTAGAAACAAGTAAAAATTCAAATGATAAGGAATGGCTGTAAAGCTGTGGAAAGGGGGCGAAATATATGCAGGCGCTCATTGAGAAAGCTGTCCTTGGGGATGCAGAGGCGTTTTTGGAATTGATGGACAAAAATTCACTGGCAATGTATAAAGTTGCCCGTGCAATTCTGAACAATGATGATGATGCGGCAGATGCTATTCAGAGTACAATTTTGAGTTGTTTTGAGAAAATTGATACGTTAAAGAAACCAGAGTATTTTAAGACATGGCTGATACGGATTTTAATCAATAACTGTAACCGTATCCTGCGTCATTACAAGAGGGAAAAACTTCCGGGACAATTGCCTGAAGCAATGAGGGCGGACTCGTCGCTTGCGGAATTTGAATTTAAGGAGATGTTGAGTCTGGTAGAGGAGAAATACCGGCTGGTTTTGATTCTATATTACCTGGAAGGATTTAAGATTCCAGAAATTGCTGTGCTTTTGGAGATGAATGTTAATACGGTAAAGACGAGGCTTGCGAGGGCCAGGGAACAGATTCGTACGGCATATCTGCAAAGGTAATATAATCTCTCGGAATCTTGAGTGATTATAGCCAGTTATCACTGGCAGAGAACATTGAAAAGTTAATATTATCCCAAAAAATAAAAATGGACATGGAAAATAGACATAACTGTCGCTATGCTTTGAAAAATGATATATAATGGTTAAAGGGTTATGCCACTTCTAAATCAACTTTCGTAGGGTGGATTCAAAGGGCAGATCCCAGGCATCCAAATGCTGTAGCATGAGGATGTGATAGAGGCGGCAGTACCACATCTTAGTAGAGCGGTGCCTGCCGCTTTCTAATTTAAAGTCTATTTTCTCACGTTTATTAGAACGTTCTGCCGACGTCCTGGCATTGTATTCCAGTTTCCATTTTTCACTGCCGCGGGGCGGAAAATTAATCAGCCTCGGATTGTCTTTCATGGCAAGATGAACCGTTCTGCCGTATTTGGAATCAGAACAGGGTGTCTGGCAGGAACAGCCATATTTACGGCTTGCAAGCGGACAACGGAATTTTAAGCGGGCTTTGGAAGGCTCAGAACCGTCATGGTTCATTTTCCGCCCGGCTTTGCAAACAGGAATACCATCTTTGCCAATGGTAAAGTCATCTTTGTAT
>CAPQSW010000033.1:0-38668 GCA_948688495.1 uncultured Lachnospiraceae bacterium
ATGTTGTTCCATCTTCCCGGCCATCGTTCAAATATATTTCAATCTGCCTTTTACGCCAGTCTACAATCCAATACTCAGAAACACCAACCTTTCTATAAATTTCCATTTTTTCATTCCGATCATATTCTTCCGTTGAACTATCGCCCGCTATTCCATATTTATATCAGCAAAGTCAATTTCAAAATCCTCATATATCCCAGCTTTTACTTTGTCCAAAAAAGAATATTGTTCAAAGGTCTCATGCTCAAAATTATAAACCATTATCATCTGTTTCACCGGATCAACAATCCAATATTCCCTGACGCCTGCCGTGCCGTATTTTAGTAATTTTTTGTTGTAATCCATTTGGCGGCTGGAAGGTGATACAATTTCTATAATCCAATCCGGCGCACCCTTGCATCCATCGTCCGTAAGCTTGTTTTTGTCACAGATTACAGAAATGTCAGGCTCAAGATATATTTCTTTATCAACATTCAAAAATACTGCAAACGGTGCTGGATAAACTTCACACTCTCCGTTTTTACTATGAATGTAATTCCCTATTGTCCAATCAAGAAAATGCACAAGTTTCTGATGAATTCTATTTGGTGTTGCCAACATATACAATTCACCGTCAATTAGTTCTGCCCTTTGTCCATCCGGCAGATTATAAATGTCTTCCATTGTGTAATAATCCAATTGTTTTGCTGTTGCTGCATTCATCGAATCACCTTCCCTTTTCTGTATTATATTTAAAATAGTATAAAGTGCAGTAAACCCACATATTCACGCTACCTGGCTTTTACCGCCGTATACTCATAGGGCGTTGCCTGGTACACGTAGTAATTCAGCCAGTTGGAATACAGCGCATTGGCATGGGCACGCCACTGCAGATTGGGGCGAATCGTACAGTCATCATCCACGTAATAATTCTTCGGTATCCGGATAGGAAGGCCCTTCTCCTTATCTCGCATATACTCCGTATGTAACGTAACCCTGTCGTATTCCGGATGCCCCATCACAAAAATCTTTTTCCCAGTGGTATCCATCAGAAGAAATACCCCTGCCTCAGCAGATTCGGCAAGAACGGTGAGCCCTGGAACCTTATCAATGTCCTCCCTGCGCACCTCTGTATGGCGGGAATGCGGTGCAAGGAAATAATCGTCAAATCCACGCACCAGAGGAATCTTACGGTTGCTGACCTTGTGCTCAAAGATACCAAACATCTTCTCCTCAAGCTTATGTTTGGGGATATGATAGTGGTAATAAAGCCCCGCCTGCGCCCCCCAGCAAAGGTGCATAGTGGATGTTACATTTGTCTTTGTCCATGCGCAGATTTCTTCAAATTCCTCCCAGTAATCCACTTCCTCATACTCCATCTGCTCTACTGGGGCACCGGTGATAATAAAGCCGTCAAATTTCTGGTCCCTAATTTCATCAAACGTATTATAAAACTTATTCAAATGGTTGCTTGAGGTATTGCGGGATTCATGGCTGCTCACCACCACAAATGTCACATCCACCTGCAAAGGCGTGTTCGAAAGCTCCCGCAAAATCTGCAGTTCTGTATCCTCCTTCAAAGGCATTAAATTCAGGATTCCAACTTCAATGGGACGGATGTCCTGATGCATTGCCCGGTTTTCATCCATTGTAAATACATTCTCCCGCTCCAGCTTTTCCCGCGCTGGCAATCCGCTTTGAACTTTAATCGGCATAAAACATTCCTTCTTTCTATTACAATTTATTTTCATTCAGCATTTTCATCAGTTCTTCCTCTGAAATCACCTGTATTCCAAGCTCCTGCGCTTTCACGAGCTTGCTGCCGGCGTTCTCCCCTGCAAGAACAATGGACGTCTTCTTGGAAACAGAGCCGGATACCTTGCCACCCTGCGCCTCAATCAATGCAGCGGCTTCTTTCCTGCCAAGCGTCGGCAGGGTTCCGGTAATCACAAATGTCATATCCCCAAAACGGCTGCCCCGCGGCTGCTCTTTAGACTGCATGTTGACGCCGTATGATTTCATCCGCTTCACAATCTGTCTATTTTCTTCCTTATCAAAAAAATCTAAAATGCAGCCTGCACTGACCTCGCCAATATCATTGACATTCTGTAAGGCCTCTTTATCCGCTTCCATCAAGTCATCGATCGTCTGAAATTCCCTTAAAATCTCCTTTGCAGCGGCTTTTCCCACATTAGGGATTCCAAATCCCGTCAAAAGCTGGCTGGCATCATTTTCCTTTGACTTCTCAATGGCATTTAATAACTTATCGGTATTTTTCTCTTTACCGATAATCCCCTCCGCAATCAATTCCTCCCGGTGTTCCCGAAGCGTATAAATATCGGCAATATTCTGAAGATATCCAAGTCGTACAAGTTCTTCGATATACACCGTTCCAAACCCCTTAATATCCATGGCATCCCTGCCCACAAAATTGATGATATGGCGTTCTAACTGCGCCGGACAGTTTGGTGAGGTACACTTAATATCTGCGTTATCATTCTCCCTCTGGGCCTTAGCCCCGCACACCGGACATGTTTCGGGCAGACGGTAAGGCACGGTTCCTTCCGGCCGCTTTTCTTTTAATACTTTGCGGACCTTTGGAATAATTTCACCCGATTTGTATACCTGGATTCTATCACCGATACGGATATCAAGTTCATCAATAAAATCCTGGTTATGCAGCGTCGCCCGGGAAACACTGGTTCCACACAAACGCACCGGTTCAAAAATAGCAGTCGGCGTAATCCTCCCGGTTCTCCCCACAGATAATTCAATATCTAACAGTGTCGTCTCCTTTTCTTCCGGCGGATATTTGTATGCCACCGCCCAGCGGGGCACCTTTGAGGTGGCTCCAAGCTTCTCCCTGTCCGCAAAAGAATTGATTTTTACGACAGCGCCGTCTATATCATACCCTAAATTTCCACGGTTGTCACCTATCGCACAGATTGCATCCCAGACTTCCTCTTTGGTACGGCAGACCCGGTAATCATCTATGACAGGGATTTTATTTTTTTTGAGATAGTTATATCCCTCGGTGTGGGTTAATATTTCCATTCCCCCAATCTGCTGGATATTAAATACAAACATCGAAAGTCCCCGCTCCTTGGTCACCTTGCTGTCCAATTGACGCAACGTTCCGGCAGCACAGTTCCTGGGATTGGCAAAGGGCTTCTTTCCAATCAGCTCCTGCATCTCATTCACCCTCTGGAAATCCTTCTCCTTCATATAGACCTCTCCACGGATTTCCAGATAATCCACAGGCTCTTTCAACTTCCTTTTTACATCCGGGATTACCCTGGCATTGGCGGTCACATCCTCACCAAAATTAACGCCGTCCCCGCGTGTCAGCGCCAGGGCAAGCTCGCCCTGTTCATAGCGGAGTGCCATGGACAGGCCGTCAATCTTATATTCCACTACAAATTCCGGCTCCCCAAGCCGCCTTTTCATTTCCTCTACAAATTCTTCTACTTCTTCCCGGGAAAATACATCCTGTAAACTCAGCATCGGAACATTATGGCGGACCAGCACGCCTGCCTCACGTTTTGCCGCTCCCCCAACCTTCTGGGTCGGGGAATCCTTGGTAACAAGTTCTGGAAATTCCTGCTCCAGCTTCTTTAATTCCTGCATTTTCATATCGTATTCATAATCGCTGATTTCTGGATTATCCTGGTTATAGTAACGGTCAATATGGTATTCCAATTCCTTTTTAAGCTCTTTTATCCTTGTCTGCGCCTGATTTTGTTCCATAATTAATCCTTTCCTTTCCCCTTAAGAATTACCGTCTCACTGGAAGAATATTTTATCTGTTTCTGTAATTCCTGCCACTCCTCCCGTGTCACTTTACGATATGCACCCTCCCTTAGATCTCCAAGATGGATATTCATAATACGCACCCGTTTCAAATCTACGACACGATACCCAAATGCTTCACACATTCTGCGTATCTGCCGATTCAAGCCTTGTGTCAGAATAATGCGAAATGATCTTCTTCCAACCTTTTCCACTTTGCAGGGTCTGGTTGTTGCATCCAGTTCTTCCAAATACACACCCTCTGCCAGCTCTCTGAGAAATTCCTTTGTAACCTCACGGTTGACCTTGACAATATATTCTTTCTCATGATAATTACCGCTGCGCATCATCTTATTTACCAAGTCTCCCTGATTCGTCATAAGAAGCAGTCCATGGGATTTCTTATCTAAACGCCCAATAGGATAAATGCGTTTCGGATATTTTATGAAATCTACAATATTATCCTTCTCCCGCTTCTCAGCAGTACATACAATGCCCTCAGGTTTATTTACAGCAATAAGAATAACTTCTTCTTCTCTCGAGACCAGCTTGTTTCCATACATGACCACATCACCGGGAAATACCCTTTCTCCCGCCATTGCTGCCCTTCCGTTGATCGTCACACGCTGCATTTCAATCTGGCGATCCGCTTCCCTGCGTGAACAGATACCAGCCTCACTTAAATACTTATTGATTCTTACGGATTCCTCCATCACTTTCCCCACTTTCTTCCAAAATAACAGCCCGAAAATATCCTGCCAGACAGTAAATCATACGATTCGTAACAGTTCTGCCCACAACATTCGCAAGGGCTGCTGCAATTACAAAAAACGTTTCAGCCGCTCAATATTTTCTTCTTCAAAATCCATCAGTTCTTCCGCCAGCTCATTGGCCATACTCCCGCTGTTTTTGTTATTGTGTTTTGCTTTCATAAGGTCTGTAATTCCCCTGGCATTTCCCTGGATTACCATATCTGCCACATGGTTTGTACTGATATTCAGCATTGTATTTGCCTGGATAGAGCCCCACAGCATGGCCTTTTGCATACTGGAATCCTTTGCCAGCAGTCCATGCTCCCACAACCCGGCTTCCGCCCTCCGTTCAAAATCACGGAAACGATTTCTCTCTGCAGTCAATTCATAGGCAAATTCCTGATTATAGATCTTTCCCATCAGGGCATCAATGGCATTTACAGCCATAGAAGCATTTTTCCTTGTTTCTTTTAATACATTGATTTCCTCATTATTACGCATAGTTTCCTCCTAATGGTTTTACCATTAGGTTGAAACATTTTTCTTTTTTTATACTGCTTTATGAGAAACAGTTTTCTATGGTTTGTGATATACAAATCCAAATCAAATGCAGTAAATTTCCTTATGCGCCCCTGTGCATTTAAAAGGGATTGCCTGTGCAGGCAATCCCTTATTTACTGTGTAGGAAACTTTCTAATTATTCAGCAATAAATCTGTTCTGATATACCCGGTGTTTCCATTCCATTCTACTTTCGTCCAGCCCTCTGCGTAACTGAGAACAATGGTAATGCTGTCACCAACTGCTGTAGTACCTACAAGCTCTGATGTCTCATCCATAGATTTACGAACATTATAACCGTCGTTGGCTGTCAAGACTGTGCCTTCCGGTACATAATTTAACCCAGAACTATTTCCCTCATCATCCGTATTTCCGTCATCCGTATTTCCATCATCCGTATCTCCATCATCTGTCGCCTCGGGTTCTTCCGGCTGCTGTCCATCGTCTTCCGACTGTTGTTCTTCCTGTTGCTGTCCATCGTCTTCCGGCTGTTGTTCTTCCGATTTCGTATCTTCTTCCTCCTCTGGCGGAGTATAGGATTCCTTCCAATTCGCAATGGCGTCCGCAATCTCATTCAATTTCGTCTGCAAATCATCATTTTCTGCAACTTTTTTATCGTACTCCGTCTGAACTTCTTTCTGAAGCTTTTGTATCTCATCACTCTGTTCAAATTCTTCCATCAGGGCAATAATCTTCTTCTTAGGTTTTAACTCCTGTAATTCACGGTTAAAGGAACTATAACGGTTATTGATATATAATTCTCCATTTTTGTCCGTCTGAAGATAGAAAACGTTCAATCCCGGAAGCGTCTCATCCACTCCTGCAAATTTCATCTCATAAACAGCCGCAACAATGTAAGTTCCTTCCTTTGAACCGTCTGTAACCGTACAGGATACATTGCCATAGCTTTCCACATGCTCATTCATCATTTTGATGTAGTCTTTTTCCATATCAGACAGTTTCTTTGCGATACCGGAAAGTTTATCCAGATCTCCTGCCGCATAGGAATTGTAATAAGTAGAAATCAGCTCCATAATCTCCGGGTGCTCATCTGCTTTTTGCTCCTTATCCGCAGAATTATCTTCCGTATCTTTGCTGCTGTCTTCTACTGCGTCCTTGTCTGTATTCTCTTGTTGGGAGACAACTTTGTCGTCAGCCGCATCCTTCTTATTACCATTATTCACAGCCGTAACCGCTAAAAATGCGACAAGTGCTACTGTCACTACGCCTGCTGAGATATATTTTATATTATTTTTGCAAAAAGTTACAATCTTATCTATATCAAATCCGTTATCGGATTTTTTATCCAATTTAGCCATCTTCTCTCCTTATTCTGATACGCTTCTTCCTAGAAACATCATCTATATGTACAAAACTTCCCCAGCGCTTCCATCGATGGGAAAATTATCTTCAATAGTTGCAAATACACCCAGAGGGAATCGAACCCCCAGCCCCAGAACCGGAATCTGGTGTTTTATCCGTTAAACTATGGGTGCCTTTCCAATATTTTTACGAGCCAAGTTATTATAGCATACTTTATTTCAAAAATCAAAGCCTATTTTTTCGAATCTTAATTTTTTCTCAATCTCCTGTGCAATCTCCTGTGGAGTATTCCTATCTGTTGCAACCACAACTTCTCCTGCTGCCTCATAATATGGGATTCTTTTTCCCAAAAGCTCCCTGATATATGATACATTCATATTTCCATTTAAAATGGGACGCCCATCATCCCCCTGTACCCTGGACAGAATGGTCTTTGGTTCTGCCGTCAGCAATACGACGACGCCGTTTTCCTGCATCAGACTGACATTCTCCTGCCGCAGTGCCATTCCGCCTCCACAGGAAATTATCTTATGTTTTTCCTTAAGAAGCTCCTTAAGAAGCTCCGTTTCCATATCACGGAACGCCTGCTCTCCCTGTGCCTTAAATATTTCCGGAATGCTGCGGTTCTGCTGCTGTACAATCCGCGCGTCCGTATCTATTTCTTCATATCCTAACAATTCTGACAGCTTCTGGGACACCGTGGTTTTCCCTGTTCCCATAAACCCAATCAAAAAAATATTACATTTTCCCATTTTCTGATTCCATACTTTCTGACAGCTTCTCTAAAATATCTGCCACATCCTCAAGAGGCATCTGTCCCGGCGCTGATGTTCTGCCCAGGCTCGCAAATGTCATGCATGATCCAAAAACCTGCCCGCTGATGCGGGAAATAACCCCAAGCTCTCCCATTGCCATAGTTACCAACGGATAATCCGGGCTGTTTTGCTTCATCTGTGCCGTTGCTTCCAACAACCTGAGCACATCCAGCGGATTATGCGGCATTACCGCAAGCTTGCCAATGTCCGCTCCCGCCTGCTGCATCCCGGCCAGTTCCCTGTACATCTTAATCATATCCGGCGTATGGGAAAAATAATGGCTGGAACCAATCACATACTGTCCAAAGCCATGCAGCATCTCGATTACATGGGAAGGATCTGTAAGTTCTGGTATCTCGACGTCAAGCAAATCTGCTTTCCCTCCCTCTGCAATTCCCCGCAGAAGTTCCACATACATATCCTTGGAAATTTCCTGCTCTCCCCCCTGGCGTTTACTGCGGAAGGTACACAACAAAATAACGTCTCCACAAATTTCCTGCAGCCGGTATAATATCCGCTCTACTGCCTCTTGGCAGCTTGCCTTCCCGTACCAGTCTATGCGCCATTCCAGTACGTTTGCTCCCTGCTTTACTGCTGCTTCTGCGACTTTATATATTTTATCTTCTTCCGTTTCTACCACCGGGACGCAAATAAGAGGCCGTCCTTTCCCAATGGTCTGTTGTTTGATTCGCATGTTTTTACTTCCTGTATCTTCTATTGTTGTTAAAGATATTCCCATTATAACAGATTTCCCTGCTATTTCAAGCCTCAGCCAATCAAAACTTTCTTCCCGCAAAAAGCAAATCCATATTTGCAGATTTCTTCCTTCGGTATTCCTTTTTCCACAGGGGCTGCCTCATACTTCATGGCGTCAATCTTCTGTTTTTGTAGTAAGCCCCAGATATTCCCAGAAAAACCCGGAAAGGTAAGCGTTCCGAATCATCCCGGCGACATCCCGAAAAGTATTGTTAAATCCATACGCAATCAGGCGGGGCTGAAATAGTCCCCTGTCCCTAAAATAAATCACGGAAAGGAGCATTGATTTATGAATTATGTGTACCCGGCTGTTTTCTATGAGGAAGATGGTAAAATATCCGTCATTTTTCCCGATTTAGGAAACCTCGCAACTTTCGGGGATAATGTGGCGGACGCTATGCACATGGCGGGGGATGCCTGTGGCCTATATCTGTTTACTGCCCTACGTGACGGTGAACCCCTCCCGGCTCCCAGTCCATTAAATGAAATCAATCCTGCAGCCATCCTGAAAGAACTAGCAGCAGCCCAAAACAGAATATGCTTTACCTGATAAGAACACCGCCCCGACACCCGCATTTTATATGCTGCCAGTACCCGATAAGTTCCTGCCCCGCAAACGCTGTTTATTCTTGACAAATTTTTGTCAAAGTTATATATTTAAGACAGTTACAAATACATATACTTTTAGGAGGTTTCTACACATGAATAACTTAAAATTAGACGTAGCTGATCAGATTGCTGTCCTCACCATCAGCAGGCCCGGCGCATTAAACGCACTCAACAGCGAAACATTGGACGAGCTGAATACGGTATTGAGCGAAATCGAAGCAAGGGACGATGTTAAGGTTGTCATCTTAACCGGCGGTCCGGATAAGAAAGATAATGCTTTTAAGTCCTTCGTAGCCGGCGCCGATATTGCTGAGATGGTTAATTTCTCTGCCGCAGAAGCACGTGCATTTGGCATGAGGGCTGCAGAGCCGTTCTTTAAGCTGATGAACATGCGCCAGGTTACTATTGCTGCTGTCAATGGGTTTGCATTGGGCGGCGGATGTGAGATCGCTATGGCATGTGATATCCGTATAGCGTCTGACAACGCTACTTTCGCACAGCCTGAGACAGGACTTGGTATAATCCCGGGATTTGGCGGAACACAGAGACTTGCCCGCCTGGTAGGCATGGGACGTGCCAAAGAGCTCATTTTCACTTGCGACAACATTGACGCTGCAGAGGCATACCGCATCGGTCTTGTGAATAAAGTAGTTGCCAAAGAAGAACTGATGGATACCGCTAAGAAGACGGCTTCTAAGATTATTTCCAAGGGAAGCTACGCTGTTTCCATCGCAAAGGCTGCGATTAACAACGGCTACGATATGGACATCAAGAATGCAGTAGAGATGGAAGCGAACCTGTTCGGCATCACCTGCTCTACACACGACAAGACAGAAGGTATGACTGCTTTCTTAGAGAGACGTGCTGCTGATTTGACGGATTTTTAATTTGTTATTAGTCACGAAAGGCTGTTGTCAGATAGGATTCCTATCTGACAACAGCCTTTCTTCTCTTATAGGAAAGTAGTCGCAGAGCAACTATTTCCTAATAAGAGAAAAAACAATTTTACAGCAAGCGTTCGTATAATCTCTTTTCCTTCTTCTCCTAACTTGGTAAAAGCATCTTTTACACGCACACGTTTCTTATTTACCCACTCAATCGGAGCCGGTAATGACGATGGATTAAATAAATAAATTCCTGGCATAAGTACAAATTTGCTTCCTCTTTAAACCTTAACAACGTCTCTATTGGTAATGTAGAATGTACTGGCATTCCTTTTTCCCATGCATTGCCAATTTCAATCACTATAGAGCCATCTTCTGCTAATGCATCACGAAATAATGGAGCTAAATTTGAAAACCATTGAAGATATTCTTCCCCCGTCATATTTCCATAACGTTTTGCCCTGTTCAGTGGGAACAGCGGAGAAGTAAAAATCAAATTTGATTTGATTCCTCGCTGCATATGCTCCTTAAAAACCTTTTCACAGTCTCACAGATACATTGCTCCTCTGTCTGTTTTATAAAATAGATTCTCCATATAGTATTTTATCCTCTATCATTCGTTTTCATCAAATTAAATAACAAAGATTATATGAAATGCCACATTGCAGATACCGCAGGAAATATTTGTGAGAAAATATGCTTCATGATACGCCGTATGGCATAACGAAATGCCCCAGAGGGGATACTTTTCGTTATTATCATAGCATGCTTTGATGCAAATTGCAAATATTATCCTATCTCTGCCTAAGCCATGTATAGCTTTAATGATTCTTCCCACACTTCCACCGAACAATCTCCTCCAACCTCTCTTTCACCTGCTTTTCCTCTCCCTGTTCCGTGGGCTGGTAGTACCGTCTGCCTGCCAGTGCATCCGGCAAACACTGCATCCTCGACAATTTCTCCTCCGTATCATGGGCATAGATATATCCTTTTCCATAATCAAACTCCTTCATCAGATTGGTGGGCGCATTGCAAATCTGCAAAGGCACCGGTTCCGCCGGGGATTCCCTTATGTCTTTTTTGCATGCCTCACACGTCATATAGAGTGCATTGGATTTTGGCGCCATGGAAAGATAGACTACTGCATGGGTAAGATGCACATCGCACTCCGGCATGCCCAGGAAATGACATGCCTGATAGACAGCAACTGCTACCTGCAGTGCACCAGGGTCCGCCATCCCAACATCCTCACTGGCAAACCGCACCAGCCGCCTTGCGATATAGAGCGGATCTTCCCCGCCGTCCAGCATCCGGCACATCCAGTACACCGCCGCATCCGGATCACTGTTGCGCATGGATTTATGCAATGCGGAAATAAGGTTGTAATGCTCCTCACCATTCTTATCGTACAGCAGGGAACGCCTGTCCATGCATTGCGTCAATATCTCCTCGTCCACGCAAAGAACTGCTTCCTCATTCATCCTTCCATTAAATACCGCCATTTCCAGCGTATTCAATGCCGTTCTCGCATCACCGTTGGCAAAGCGGGCAATCGCAGACAAATGCGTATCTTCAATAGAAATCTGCATATTACCAAGCCCCCGCGGACTCTTTAATGCATGGACCAAAAGTTCCTTTAAATCATCCTCACCCAACGCCTTTAAGATAAATACTTTGCAGCGGGATAACAACGCGGAATTAATTTCAAAGGAAGGATTCTCCGTAGTTGCCCCCACTAAAATAATGCTGCCCTTTTCCACAAAGGGCAGGAAGGCGTCCTGCTGCGCCTTATTAAAACGGTGAATCTCATCTGCGAACAACAGGGTGCGGATTCCAATTTTTCGATTCTCCTCCGCCCGTGCCATAACTTCTTTAATATCCTTAATGCTGCTGTTAACTGCACTGTATTCCACAAACTCTGCCCTGGTCTGTTTTGCTATGATCCTTGCCAATGTAGTCTTTCCCACCCCTGGCGGTCCCCAGAATATCATGGAAGAAATCTGATCCTCCTCAATCAAACGCCGCAAAATCTTCCCTTCCCCAATCAGATGTTTCTGTCCCACATATTCTTTCAGGTTATTTGGTCTCAGACGGCTTGCAAGAGGCGCCGTTTTTTCTCTGTTATCAAACAGGCTTAATTGTTCCATATCTCTCCTTCCTTCCTATCCTTTGATATTTATAATCCAATTTTCCCTTATCAGTCATCTTAGCATATTTATTATGTAGTCACAACCGATTATAACTGCCGTTAGGAACTTACCCAATCCAAAATCGAAATGCAAGCTTGAAATAAAACAGAACACTTTATATAATAAACATATATATCTTCCAACAAAATACAAGGAGCATTCATATGGAATTTCAAAAAATCAGCTCCCCTTCCTTAAGGGAACTGTTTGTAGAACAATTAGAACACATGATTCTGTCCGGCAAGCTCGCCATAGGCGAAAAGCTTCCGCCGGAACGCCAGCTCGCAGAGGCGATGCAGGTCAGCCGCTCTGTGGTAAATGGAGGCATCTCCGATTTGGAAAAGAAAGGCTTCCTGGTCGTAAGGCCCCGCAGCGGTACCTATGTTGCTGACTACCGCAGAAACGGCACTGCTGACACCCTCCTCGCTATTATGAACTATAACGGCGGCCGGCTTAGGGCAGAAGAAATCCGCTCCATTCTGGAAGTGCGGATTGCACTGGACACTTTGGCGGCAGAACTCTGCCAAACGCATATCACTGACAATGAAATTGAGATCCTGGCAGAAATAATTGAGGAACTTAAAAATGCCCCCACGATTGAAGATGCCGTGGAGGCCGCTTATAAATTCCAGCATGAGTTTGCCATATTTTCAGGAAACACACTGATTCCCCTCATTTTCTGTTCCTTTAAAGTAGCAATTACTTCCCTTTGGGAACGCTTCTGTCTGCTATACGGAATCGAGGCATTATATGAAAATAATTATCAGCTCTTTACCTACATTAAAAACCGTGATTCAAAGGGTGCAGCTGACTGGATTCAGAAATCTGTCCAGGAAAGCATTGATGGCAGCCGAAAAATATATTATGATTAAAGACCGCCCTTTGCCACTTTCTGCTGCCTCTTATATTCCTGCTTCCGCTCATACATCATGGCGTCGGCACGTTTCATCGTACTATAGAGATTGGAGTCCTCGTTCGGCAGATAGACCGCATATCCCATAGCCATACTAAACTTAACCACAAATTCTTTATTTCCCTGCTCACGGATTAATTTCTCCAGCAAGCTCAGTTTTTCATTTATCTTTTTCGCGGAAACATCGGCAGACCAGGCGCAAAATTCATCCCCGCCAATACGGTAACATCTGTCATTATCCGTAAACGCCTTTTTCAAAACCTCTGCCGCCATCATAATGTATTTATCGCCATAATCATGTCCATAAGTATCATTGCACTTTTTGAGGTCATTCAAGTCAAACATATAGATCACCGTAGGCTGAATAATCTCATTCCTGGTTATTTCATCCGTTATTACACGCCCCTGCAAATCTTCCTCAAAAGCAGTGCGGTTGTAAAGTCCTGTCAGCTCATCCGTAAACGCAAGTTTGAGGTAAATCTCGCTTTCCCGCGCCTGCTCCATCATCTTCCTGGATTTGCTCACATTCTCTATTCCCATCACAACTATATAAATTAAAAAACCAAGACTGCCAAGCGGCGTACTCAAATTGCTGAATCGGTAAATTGCAAGCTCAAGCACGGTACTCACCAATATCCCTATCACACAGATAATGTTGAGTTTATTCTGCCTGGAAAATCTGTTCACAACGACTTCATGGATGCTCATTGCCACAATAACTACCACAAACAGCAACAGGCAGATATGGGTCAGAAACAATGTCTCACGCAAGTCAAACAATCCCGTTATCTGCAGAAAAATCCGTACGATAATAACCGCACAATTGATATAACAGCATATGCTCCACAGCTTATTTCCGCCATTACGGTATATCTGCCGCAAATACATCACAAATGGAATCGGCATAATCATCAGCATCAGATGCGACACAAACACAATCACCATATTGCATGGAAAGAATAAATCCAAAACCTGTGTCTCGCAGATAGACCAGATTCCAAGCATCGTGGCAAATATGGCAAACTGCATGATTGTCTCCGCAACCTCTCCCTTCCCTACCACAAAGGAGCCATAGAAAAGCATAACAACACCTGCCAGGGCAATCATCCCAGCCAGAATCAGGCGGAAAATTCGTTCTATTAGTATTTTATGCTCCACATCCTGATACGTCCCATAGAAAAAATCATCCATTGGCTTGCTGTCACTGTAAGCTGGAACCACCCGAAATACAATCTCTTTGCCGGCATCGGTCGCGGTAAGTGATATAACATTCCAACAGAAACCCGTCGTCTTGATAACACTGTCCTCAGATGGTTTCAATTCATATATGGTTTTTCCCCCAATCTGAACCTGAAGATACATATGTACCGTATTGTAAATAATAACCTTATCATCCGTGCCTTCACTGGGCAGTGTTGTCCTATAACAATAACTATCCCCTTCCTTTTCCATATCCATCTCATCATTCCATGTGATAACCTCACTGCCGCCTGTCCACGTAAAGATATTGCTCTGATAGGAGGCAGACGCAAACACTGCGTAAAGAACTCCAATTATCAGAACTGTAAAATAAATTCCTGTAATACGTTTATCCATAAGTATCACTTCCTATCGATATGGTAACCTCATGATTCAAGACATATTATACCATTTCGTCACAATATGAGCAAATTATTTCTTTGAGATTAATTAAGGAGATTAGCACGCGCTAATCTCCTTAATCTGAAATTCATTCCCCTGTTGCAGATAGGTATTGTCACTCCTGCAATATGGACATATCTTTCCATGTTCTATCGTCCCATATACCCTTCTGCAACTCTCGCAATATGTAACCGCAGGAATTGTTTCTACTTTCAACACAGCATCTTTCAATATCTCACTGCGTTTTTTCACTGCCCATTTCCAACAATTCTGTAGATAGGATTCGATAACGCCGGACACTTCCCCCAACTCCAGTGTCACAGATTCCACTTCTGTCAGTTCATTTTCTGTGGCAATTTCCTCCACAATTTTAATAACATGAAACACTACTCCAAGTTCGTGCATGATCATTAACCTTTACTTTTCTTAGAGAACTTCACCTTGATTGCCTGCTTCGCACCGTAGGGAAGGATGTATTTGAGCTTATCCTCGCTCTTTCTCATCGTGCTGCACTCTGGATTCTCCCGATACAGATGAATCGCGTCAAATTCGCACTTCGTTGTACAGACGCCGCAGCCGATACAGCGGTTCTCATCCACTATGGAAGCTCCGCAGCTTAGACATCTAGCCGTCTCTTTCTTCACCTGTTCTTCGGTAAATGTCCTGGATACATCCCGGAAAGATTTCTTATGGTCGATGCCTGCATCTGTCCCTGGAATCTGACGGCTTATATTATCGTACTCCTCCACCTTTATATTGTCCTTATCAAGCTCCGTAAACTGTCGGCGGTTGCGCCCAATCGTCATGCTGCTGTGCGGCTGCACAAAACGGTGGATGGAAACGGCTCCTTCCTTGCCTGCTGCAATGGCGTCAATAGCAAATTTCGGTCCCGTATAGACATCACCTCCGACGAATATGTCCGGTTCTGCCGTCTGGTAAGTCAGCGGGTCCGCCACTGCGCCATTTCCCCTTCCAAGTTCTACCTTAGAGCCTTTTAACAGTTCCTTCCAGACAATACTCTGTCCGATACTGAGGAATACATTCTCACATTCCACTGTAATGGTATCATTCTCATCATACTGAGGGTTAAACCTTCCATCCTTATCATTAACGGAAAGGCATTTCTTGAATACGACACCTTTTACCCTTCCATTCTCCACAAGGATTTCCTTAGGTCCCCATCCACAGCAGACAGTAACGCCTTCTTCCTCTGCTTCCTCAACTTCTTCCCTGGAAGCGGGCATAATATCCCTGTCCTCCAGGCAGTACATAGACACGCTTTGAGAACCACAACGCCCACTGGTGCGCGCTACATCAATTGCAACATTTCCTCCACCGATTACCACAGTTCTTCCTGCCACCTGATAGGATTCATCTTCTCCAACTGTGCGCAGAAAATCCACGGCCGTCATGACGCCTTTTGCATCTTCCCCGGGAATCCCAGCGCTTCTTCCCCCCTGACATCCAATCGCTATATAAAATGCCCTGTAACCTTGTGCACGCAGCTCATCCAGTGTAATATCCGTGCCCACCTCTATGCCGGTTTTGATTTCCACACCCATTTCTTTGATAATATCAATCTCCGCCTGCACGACGTCCTTCTCAAGCTTAAAGGATGGGATGCCGTATACCAGCATCCCGCCGGCCTTTGGATTCTTTTCAAACACAGTAGGACGGTAACCTTTTTCTGCCAGATAGAACGCACAGGACAGTCCTGCCGGACCTCCGCCGATTATGGCAATTTTCTCTGTAAATTCCCCTTTCAGGGAGGGAACTACTTTCTTCGGTACATATCTGGTCTCAGCCTTCAAATCCTGTTCCGCAATAAAACGCTTCACCTCATCAATGGCAATCGCCTCGTCAATCGTACCTCTCGTACAGGCATCCTCACATCTGCGGTTACAGACATGCCCACAGACTGCCGGGAACGGATTCTCCTTCTTAATCAGGGCAAGGGCATCCTGATACCTGCCCTGCGCCGCCATCTTCAGATAACCCTGCACGGCGATATGTGCCGGACAAGCTGTCTTGCAGGGAGCAGTCCCGGTGTCATAACAGTTGATGCGGTTCTTATCGCGGTAATCCTCCGTCCACATATGAGGCCCCCATTTTACTTCAGAAGGCAGGGGTTGTTTGGGATAGGTGACCTCGCTTCCATCTTTCTTACACAGCTTCTGTCCAAGCTTTACCGCACCCGCCGGACAGTATTCCACGCAGCGTCCACATGCCACGCAGTTCTCCGTCTTCACATGCGCTACATATGCAGACCTTGACATATTCGGCGTATTAAATAACTGGGAAGTCCGCAATGCATAGCAGACATTTACGTTACAGTTACAGATTGCGAAAATCTTATCTTCTCCGTCAATATTGGTAATCTGGTGCACAAAACCATTGTCCTCTGCAATCTTCATGATTTCCAGGGCTTCCTCCCTGGTAATATAACGGCCTCCCTTGTTGGTTTCCACCACGTAATCTGCCATATCGCCCACTGCGATGCACCAGCCCTCCGGATCATCCGCACATCCCTCCTCAAAGGTCTTGCGGGAGCGGCGGCAGGAACAGGGACTTGCCGCATATTTGCCGTCATATTTATCCAGCCAGTGGGAAATATGCTCTACAGAGACAGACTGGTTTTCCATCTCAATGGCCTTTTCCACTGGAATGACATGCATACCAATTCCGGCGCCTCCCGGCGGCACCATCGGCGTCACTTTTTCTAACGGCAGGCGGCTCATACGTTCAAAGAAACGCCCCATTTCCGGGTGCTCCTCCAAAAGATCTGCATTCATATTGGCAAACTCCGCGCTTCCTGGGACAAACATCGGCAATACATATTGCTTTTCATGCTGCGGATTCTCCCAGTTATATTCAATCAATCCATTTACGGACATTCTCTGCAAAATGTCCTCCAGATACGCTTTGTCCCTGCCTGTAAGCTTTACCATATCCTCCAGCGTGCGAGGCTTGCGTTTCCCCATCTTCATGGCAATCTCTGCCATCTCATCTGTACAGATGGCGCAAAGACCAATGTATTCTGGGGAATCTTTCGTTATCTTTTCCAAGCCAAGCACAATGGGGATTCTGTCTGTTATCATTTTCGCCAGCTTTGCAACCGGCTCCCGAAATGCCTCCTCGGGGTGGGGATTGGGAAATAATGGATCTGCCATAGTCTCAGTCTCCTCTCTTAACAGTAACTGTTGGGCCCACTGTTACTCTTTGTATTTTCTATTCTGCCCTCGCCATTGCATCCTTGAAATCTTTCTGATCCGTAAAGATTTCATTGGTATACGGATTCTTCTTCTGTTCCATCGAACGCTTGATAATTGCCGCCATGCAGACTACGTTAACGATCAACGCCAATGCGGAAATTACGCCCTGCATCGTCGGATCTGCCGCACCGGGACGTACTGCCGCATCCATCAAACCGTCTTTATAGAGTGACGGAAGGACTGCAAATCTGCCTTCATCCTGGAACAACGGAAATACCTGTGCAAACATGCACCACAAAGCCAGCGTATTGGCGCGATTCTGGATCCAGCCGCCCTTATTCCATAACATTGCCGCAAATGTCGGAGCCAAAAGAAGTGCAACACCGCAGTACCAGGAATGGGTCGGCAGATTATTATAAGTATAGGCAAAATTCCAAATATCGTAGGCGATAATATAACACCACGTCATATCCGGCCACAGCATATCTTTCTTGTCCTTGGAAGCATAAATGCCCCACCAGCCAGTCATACAGAAAATATTGATAATTCCTGCAATCCCATTCACCCAGTTCCACCAGCCGCCGTACAGCCATACATTTTCTGAGGAAAGCCACCAACGGTCCCCTTGCTCGGCAAGCGCCAGAAAGCCACGGATTCCCGATTCAAAATCACTGCCCACAGCAATTAAAATATTGATTGCCACAATTGCAAATGGAAACACCTTAAACCAGTGCGTTTTGCCAATACCCCATTTGTATTTGAGCATCATAAATCCGATACAGCCAGCCGTTGCCGCGTACAATTTTGCGTAATGGAACCAGCTGTTCATATGTAAGTACGTGTCATTTTCCAACGCCCACTGTGCACCTGTCGCTGCACCAATCTGAATTGCAATAAAGTACACGGTCAATGCTGCCGGCAACGCCAGAAAACAGCAAATCCCTCCAATTTTTGAACGGCGCGCAACCTCGTTCGCCAAAATCAAACTTACAAACACCAGCAGCCACCCAAAAAGCTGCCAGCCTGCGCCATCTCCATACACCTGAAACAACATAATCATTACCCTCTTTCCTTTTTAGTTTTTCGCTTTCGCTCATTGTATTTTGGAGTCTGTCCACGCAGCCACCTGTTCACGCAGCCACTGTGTCCACTCCATAAAACCCTCTCCGTCCCTTGCAGAGATGGGAATTATCTTTGCTTTCGGATTTCTCATATGGATATATTCTTTGCATTTGTCCAGATCAAAATCAAAATACGGCAGCACATCCATCTTATTGATGAGCACCACGTCACAGACGGAAAACATCAACGGATACTTCAAAGGTTTGTCATCCCCTTCCGGCACCGAAAGGATCATCACATTCTTACATGCTCCCGTGTCAAATTCCGCAGGGCATACCAGATTGCCCACATTCTCCAATATCACCAAATCCAAATCTGCCGTGCCAAATTCCATAAGCCCCTGCCTCGTCATAGACGCATCCAGATGACACATGCCTCCAGTATGGAGCTGAATCGAACGGGCACCGGCATCTGTAACTGCCTGTGCATCGACATCCGAATCAATGTCCGCCTCCATAACACCAATTTTCATCTCACCTCCCAGCATGGAAATCAACCTCTTTAACATTGTAGTCTTCCCTGCCCCTGGAGATGACATAAGATTCAAAAGAAACGTTCCCTCTTCCTTTAATTCTTCCCTAAGCTTTGCCGCATCCGCATCATTATCGTCGAGGATACTGCGCTTAACCTCAATCACCTTAAATTCCTTCATATTGCCGTTACTCCTATTGGTCATACCAGTTCTATAAATTGTTATTTGTATTATACGTCTTTATCTATTTAAAGTCAATTGAGATATTAATTGGAATCCCGCACTTTCTGGTACAACCAGTTCCAAAACATTAAAAATAATACCGCTGCAACAATTACAACGGTCAACAATTTCTGCAAATATCTATCTTGCACATTTGTGATACAATTGATATGATATTTATGCATCTTAAAACTATAATAAATGCAGGATATCTACGGAGGTAAACCAATATGAATAAAACAATCGGATTTATCGGAGGCGGAAATATGGCAAGCGCTATCATCGGCGGCATCATAAACAGCGGGCTTGCCAAAAAAGAACAGATTACCGCCACGGCAAAAACAGAAAAGACCATTGCTTCCCTGAAAGAACGGTTTGATATTACAGCTTTTGCAGATAACGCCAAGGCTGCCAGACAGTCCGACATACTCTTTCTCGCGGTAAAGCCTTATCTTTTTGGGAAAATTATTTCAGAAATCAAAGATTCCATTCAACCGGACAGCATTATCATTTCCATTGCCGCTGGACAGACGATCGCAAGCATGGAATCTGCTTTCGCAAAAGAGATCAAACTCATCCGTGCCATGCCAAATACGCCTGCACTGGTCGGGGAAGCAATGAGTGCGCTCTGCGCCAACCAAAATATTACAGAAGAAGAACTAGAAGAAGTGATTACGATTTTTAACAGTTTTGGCAAATGCGAGGTGTTGCCGGAATCCATGATGGATACCGTAATCGGCGTCTCCGGCTCCTCCCCCGCCTATGTGTACATGTTCATGGAAGCTATGGCTGACGCTGCCGTCGCGGATGGAATGCCCCGGGCACAGGCTTATAAATTTGCAGCCCAGTCGGTGCTTGGCGCTGCCAAAATGGTATTAGAGACAGGCACGCATCCCGGCGTCCTCAAAGACAACGTCTGCTCCCCGGGCGGAACAACCATTGAAGCCGTTGCCGTGCTCGAGCAGAAGGGTCTTCGCAACGCAGTCATCTCGGCCCAGCGTGCCTGTGTGCAGAAATCTAGGGACATGACATAACCCAGACGCTGCCTGGCTGACGAAACAATCCGGCGCACCG
This sequence comes from uncultured Lachnospiraceae bacterium, assembly GCA_948688495.1. Taxonomy (GTDB): domain Bacteria; phylum Bacillota; class Clostridia; order Lachnospirales; family Lachnospiraceae; genus Petralouisia. The sequence goes on from CAPQSW010000033.1 coordinate 20,312, forward strand.
CTGCATCCCTTATCTGTCTATCCTTTTATCCCGGTTATTTCTTTAAGGATTCCTCCTGCAGCCTCTCAAACTCCGCCATACATTCATCTACCGTAGCGCCGTTTAACAATTCGCGCACAATCAGGCAGGTATTGCCCCACTGCTCCACTTTCAGTCCCGCATTGGAGGCAAGAACATAGACATTCTCCTCAATCCGGTCATTCAGCGGCTTTAATGCCGGAACGCAGTCTACCTGCACATTTTTGGAAGGTGAAATTACTTTGTTGGTCTCAGAATATACCTGAAGCGCCTCGTCGGAAAGAATCACTTCCAGTAAACCCTTTGCCTCCTCAGCATGCTCCGCCTCCGCCCCGACGCCAAATCCCGTGATAGGCACAACCGGCATCTGTCCATGGCTGCTTGGAAATCCAATGACCTGCATATTAAAATCTGTTTTTCCATAGGCAGTCTCTGTATTGGCTGCCCCCCAATATGCCATGACAATCGGCGTCTTCTGTGCGAGGAAATCCTCTCCTTCTCCCTCAATGGCCTCACTGACATAAGCTTTCTTCGCGTCAACATAACCTTTGTCAATCAGCTCCTGCAGAAACTCAAAACCAGGACGCATATAATCGCTGTACCTACTCTCCCCGCTGTTAAGTTTGGCAATCTCCGCCTCCGTGTCCCCGCCATTATACATATCTGCATATGCCTGGGCAAATACAAACGTCTCCAGCCACCAGCGGTTTGCGCCAATTGGCGTCTCGATCCCATTTTCTTTAAACACGCGGCAGCATTCTAAAAATTCCTCCGGCGTCTCTGGCAGTTCGAGCTTATATTTATCAAACATATCCTTATTGATAAACAGACCGTATGCCACGACTTCCTGCGGTATTGCCACAAGCTTCCCATCCACAGTATTCGCTGTCTTTACCACTTCCCTCAGGTTTTTTGCACATGCAAGGTCCGATAAATCTTCCAGCTTCCCTTCTTCGCCGAGGACTTGAATGACGTCCGGGTTCAGAAGATACAGGTCATCCAAATTACTGCGTGCCCGCTCAAGCGCCACATCATCATATGTTTTATCCTGATAATCTTCTGCAGTATAAGTCCTGTACGCCACATTAACACCCAGCCTTTCTTCTGCTATGGCAATTGTCTGGTCAAAGGCATTCCTTGCCGTATTCTCGGCATCGGGTTCTGTTTTCTCCATCGGGCTGAATAAATTTACAATTTTTTCATCTTCCTTCTCTGATATAATAACATCGTCACCCGAAATGCCCATGCCACAAGCGCCTAATGTCATAGCCGTAATCACTGCCAGCGAAATTGCTGCCAAAGCTTTTCCTATTTTTGCCTTATTCATAAATTATTCCTTTCTTTTCACATATTGACTGATAACCTTCTTAAGAAGCTCCACATCGATGGGTTTTGCCAAATGCACATCCATGCCCGCATCCAGAGCATCTTTTTCATCTTCTGCAAAAGCATTTGCGGTCATTGCTATGATGGGAATCTCTACGGCGTCGTCACGCTTCAGCGCACGTATTGCCCTTGTCACGTCATAGCCGTTCATAACCGGCATCTGCACATCCATTAAAATAGCATCAAACTCACCTTCCGCCGCCTGCTCAAACCGTTCCAATGCCAGTCTGCCGTTTGCGGCAATCTCACAGCTCGCCCCCTCCATCGACAGAATTTCAGAGAGGATTTCCGCGTTGATATCATTGTCTTCTGCCGCCAAAAAGTGCAGTCCCTCCAGACTATATGCATCTTCTTCTGGTATAGCTTGCTCTTTTCTTCCTCCTTGTATCTCCAGTATCTTCTCCTTCAATGCAGATACAAAAAATGGTTTGGTAAGGATTCCCGTATACTCCATCCCAAGCGCCGTTTCCATCCCCGCCGCAACATAAGGCGCCAAGAACAGGATAAGCGTGGTATCTTCCACAAACTCCCGAATCGTATTGACTATAGAAACAGTGTCATCGCCTTGCTTCTCCCATTCCAACAAAACAAGCTGATAACCTTCCCTATCCTGCTGCATAGTATTTACCGCCTCATCCACGCTCGAAACGGTATCAATCAAAACATCCATATCCTTCATAAGCGTTTGGATGCTTTCGCATTCTGTCTGCTCGCTGTCTATTACAAGGATGCGTCTGATTCCATTTTCCTGCCAGAACTTCCGATCTGCCTGTTCTTCTGGAATACGAAGCTCCAGCTCCACGACAAATAAACTTCCTTTATCTATTTCACTGGATACGTCTATCGTTCCTCCCATCAATTCCACAATATTCTTTGTGATCGCCATGCCGAGCCCTGTCCCCTGCACCTTATTTGTTGTGCTGTTCTCTGCTCTGGTAAATGCATCAAAAATTGTCTTTAGGTATTCCGGCGTCATGCCATATCCATCATCCTCCACCTCTATGCGGATATGCTCAAACTGGCTCGAACGCTGTCTCATCCCAATTATGCGGAACCAGATATTTCCTCCCTCCGGTGTATATTTCACTGCATTGGAAAGAAGGTTAATAAGAATCTGATTAATCCTCGTCTCATCACCCAGCAGATTCTCATGTTTTATCCCTGTAACTTCCACATGAAAATCCTGACTTTTGTTATCCGCCGTCGGGCGTATAATTGCATCAACAGAAGATACGAGATCATTCAATGTAAAATTCTCTAAGCTGAGCGCAACCTTTCCGCTTTCAATCTTGGATACATCAAGCACATCATTGATCAGACTCAAAAGATGTTTCCCTGACGCCATAATCTTTTTCGTATATTCACGGACTTTTGCCGAATTATCTGCTTCCACGTTAAGCAGGGCTGCAAACCCAAGAACCGCGTTCATCGGCGTACGTATATCATGCGACATGTTGGAGAGAAACATTGTCTTGGAATTGCTCGCAAGCTGTGCCGCCTGCAGCGCATCCGCAAGCTGCTTGTTATGCTTTTCCCTTTCTCTCTCCCGTTCTTCACGAATTTTATTCTGTTTTTGCTGATTAAGAAAATAAAGCAGACAGCAAAGGAAAAACGCCGCCAGCATGACTGCAACGACAACAAAAATGTTATGCCTTACCGTCCGGCTCTCCTGCTGAATCGCTTCCAATGGGACATAGCCAATCAGGTAAACCGTCCCTTCGTTTACCGCCCACATATAGTTTAGGGACCGTTTTCCGCGGATATCATGGTAAAACAGAATATTTTTTCCACTCTTTAAGCAGTCTTCCACATTATTTCTAAGTTCCTGTTCTTTAATATCATTGGCATGGTAGTAATCTTCCAGATTTAGATGGCCGGCACTGCGCTCCCCCATCCCTTTGGGCTTTAATACAAACCTCTCACTCTGTGAATCCATGATATACAGCATTGCCTTATTATTGTAAAAGCTATTTGGAAGGGACTTGTCAAGGGAATCATACACATATTCGATATAGAGGTCTGCAATTTCTTTCCCCTCTTTTATTACCGGACATTTCATGGTATATGCCCATGTTCCCATATGATTCACATAAGACTGTGAGATCGGCAGTTCTTCCATCTTTCCTCCCGCGGAAAAATCCAGTCCTTCTTCTGTAAATTTTTCCCCAATGTTGGAAATTCCTTCCGTTTCCCCCCGCATAATCAGAGATAATTTTACCATTGACTGGCTCTGTTCATATAAGCTGACATATTCTTCCGGGTCCTCTGCCTCAGCGACCTTCCGGGCAATCATTTTCTGGAGATCCGCTTCATTTCGGAAAATTGCCTCTATGGTGCATTCTATTAAGTTAAGACTTTCGCTGAGATTTTGAATCGCAGATGCAGCCATCTCCTTCGATGTTTTCCATGCCACAGAAAACACGATAAGCGCCAGCACACAAAAGACCAATATGATGGAAACCAGCAGCGAAATCCCTTTGTCCTTCCCGTTTCTATTCTGTTTCTTCTTCATTCCCATTCCTCATTCCTATATGCATAATTGTTTTTAGTATTGCCATAGCGTCCATTTACTACTATAATACTATTATCTGAATAATTTTGCCATATTTTTTTCATCCAGGTTCTCAATATTTTGACAAAACTTACGGTACACATTCAGAAATCTACGAAAATCATTTACAGAAAGGACTTATTATTTATGTGGGCTTACGAAAGTGTTTTTTACCAAATTTATCCTCTGGGATTCTGTGGCGCTCCCTTTGAAAATGATGGAATCGCCAAGAAACGTATCCTCAAAATAAAGGACTGGATTCCACATCTGGAGAAGCTAGGCGTCAATGCCATCTACTTTTCCCCCTTGTTTGAATCCGATACCCACGGTTACAATGCCAGGGACTACCGTAAAATTGACGTGCGTCTGGGGGACAATGATGATTTCAAAGAGGTATGCCTGGCACTGCATGAAGCAGGCATCCGCGTCGTATTAGACGGTGTATTCAACCATGCCGGCAGAGGATTTTTCGCGTTCCAGGATGTACTGCAAAATCGCGAGAATTCCCGCTACCGCGACTGGTTCCATATAGACTTCAATGGCAATTCAAGTTACAACGACGGTCTGTGGTATGAGGGCTGGGAGGGTAATTTCGATTTGGTAAAATTAAACCTCCGCAACGAAGAAGTCATCCAGTATCTTTTAGAGAGCGTCTCCTTCTGGGTGGATAACTGGGACATCGACGGACTGAGGCTTGATGTCGCCTACTGCCTGGACCACGATTTTGTGCGACGGCTGCGCAGCCATTGTGACAGCCTCAAAGAAGATTTCTTCCTGGTCGGGGAGATGCTTCATGGCGATTACAACCAGTTGATGAACGATTCCATGCTGCATTCTGCTACCAACTATGAATGCTATAAGGGCCTTCATTCCAGCTTTAATTCCATGAATATGTTTGAAATTATACACTCCCTGCTTCGGCAGTTTGGACCGGAGAACTGGACGCTGTACCGCGGAAAGCATCTTCTGAGCTTTGTGGATAACCATGACGTCTCCAGAATCGCTTCCATCTTAGGCAATCCCGAACATCTGCCTCTGATCTATGCTCTGTGCTTCGGCATGCCCGGCATTCCCTGTGTATATTATGGCAGTGAGTGGGGGGTAAAAGGAGATAAATCTAACGGCGATCCCTCCCTGCGTCCCAGCTTTGAGGAACCGGAATGGACAGACCTGACCGATTGGATTTCCAAGCTTACAAAAGCCAAGAAATCCTCCGAGGCTCTGAATTATGGTTCCTTCCGCTCCGTGGTATTGACCAACAAGCAATGTATCTTCGAACGAAAAAGCGAGAGTGAGCGGGTACTGGTCGCTATCAATGCAGACAGTGACAAATATACCGCACACTTCGATGCCGGGTGCGGCATGGCTGTAGACCTAATCAGCGGGGAAAATCATGATTTTGGCGGCGGAAGCGAACTTCCACCTTACAGCGCCTTTTTCTGGAAATGCGAAATATAATCCGACAGGCCCCCCGCGACAACAGTATAGTTCCAGCGGCAGCCTGACAAACATTTCCGAATATAACAAAGAACCCTTAAGAAAGCATCAAGGCTTTCTTAAGGGTTCTTTTCTATCTGTCATCCTGCCAAGCCGGTTAAACCAGCTCTGTGGCAGGGCCAGCCCAAATATAATTCCGAGTACTATCGCGCCCGCGACTTTAAATGTTTCAATCCCTTTCGCCGTACATTTTGACAGCTCATTCATAATCAGATAATACGCGGTATAATAGACCCCGGATCCCGGCACCAGGGTAAAAATACCTGCCAGCAGAAATACTGTACTTGGCATTTTACGCAAAGCAGACAGAATTCTTGCCACCAGCGTTAACGTCAGTGTCGCCCATAATGACGACATCGTCACGCCCAAGCCATACTGTAGGCAGAGCTTATACACGACCCAGCCAAGTCCTCCATTTACCGCACAATACAAATATTCCTGTTTGGGCACATGAAAAAGCACCGCAAATGCCAACGTAGAAATTACGGCAACCAATATCTGAATGATCATATGGGCAATGCACCTCCTCCCAGAAGCTGGAACACCTTGACTGCCGCCCCGACTCCTACGGCAATGCATATTCCGGTCAGTAATGCATCCATCAGACGAATGCCCCCCGACAGGTAGTCGCCATTGAACGAATCGCGGATACCAGTAACCAACGCAACCCCTGGCATCAGTACAATAATTCCACCGATAATGATACGGTCAGATTGGACATTCAGTCCCATCCCATAAAGTGCAAGGCTTCCCGCTGTTACCATTGCACTCCCTAAAATATTCAGCATAAATTTGGAGACATTTCTTTTATTTCCTGCCACCAAAAATCCCTGCAACAACAAACCAAGTAAAAACGAAAAGAGACTGTCAAAAGGTGTTCCGCCGAGCAGAAAACAGAATCCTGCACTCTCAACCCCACATGCCAGCACTAAAAATGTATCCCTTAGCGGGGAGGCATGCCGACACTGTTCCAAGCGCTCATACGCCTGCGCAAGACTTAAGGAGCCCTGACAGATTTCCCTGGAAAGCTGATTGACTCCCGCAATCTTTTCAAGATTTATATCGCCCAAAGGCACGTCCCTTACCATACTCCCCGCATCCTCGCCTTGCTCATGGATGGTGGCAAATATTCCGTTCGTTACGACAAAGACATGGTAATCCCAGACGCCGTACGCCTCCATGACGCGGCCGACCGTCTCCTGCACCCGGTATATCTCACCGCCATTTTTCAGCAGTTCTTCCCCCATTGAAACGGCGAGGTTTAAGATTTGCTTACTTTCACTCTGTCCTCTCTGTTCAGCTTCACGTCCCCGCAGACACTTCTTACTCTTTGGCATTCTCCACTTTCTCCATACTATTAATAATTCCAAGCATCAGGAACAGGTAAGGGGTAAGAAAAACCGTCGGATTGTTGACAAGTCCCTGTGCCAGATAACTGCATACTACAAGCACACCCATAAGCAGCGCCGGCTTTTCCTGCACTTTTCTGCCCGCTCTCACCGCCGTACTAATCAAAAGTCCAAAATAACCAGCCACCCCTAACAGTCCCATCGTAGTCAGAATCTGCATGAACTCGTTGTGGGCATCCACAAGCATTGCACCACCGAAATACTCAGCAACTTCTGCCCCGCCGTACTGCTGGATAAACATATGGTAGCAGTTTACACCGTAACCGGTAATCTTATCCCACAACGGCAGTTCAAACCATGACTGTATGGTAGTCCGCCAAATATAACCTCTGCCGCTTCCGAAATCATCCTGTAAACGCAGATGCTCCAGCGCTGAAAACGCACCCTCCCAGGTTCCTTTTTTCAAATTTGCCGCCACAAACATTACGATTCCAAACACAAACGCCACTGCTAAAATTATAAAAACAATCTTTCGCAGTAAACGGTAGGGCGGCTCCTTATCCGTTTTCTTCCTGTTCCAGACAAAAAACAAAAGTCCTGCAATCAGTATTCCCTCTGCTGCCAGAACATATCCATTCAACAAAATGCCATTCTGCAGTTTATCACCTTTAAAAACCACATACATATAACTTACATATCCTGTAGAACCTACAATAAGCATCATGGCTTTCATCATGACTCCGCCAAGCCAGAAAATACCGCAGACTTCCAGAAACCTCAACATATGCTCATTCCCACGCATTCCAAACCACAGCATCACCACAAAGGATGCGCCTACTCCCAATATCCAGCTTTCGCTGTGGGCACAGTAACCGGCGCAAAATCCCAACACCAAAAATACGGCAGACACTGCCCGCAGATAAACATCCCTTGTCAGGAAATACAACGCCATTCCTGCTGGAACTGTCATACACAGATAACTGGAACAGGCATTAACATTCCCAATCGTGCTGATAAATCCCCCATGCTGCTCCGCTGCGAGGTTTTCAAGCATATTTAAAGGATCTATTGCCCAGAAGTTCAAAATTGCCAGAGAACATACGATGATATTTGCAGCTATAAATACCCAGGCCGTCCACTTTCCCATTTTTAAATACTTCGCAAGGATTCCATACATGGCAATGCAAAGCAGCCAGGTGATTGCTCCGAGCTTCCTGCCCTCCAGCCCAAGCCAGGATTCCTGCGGATTCACAGAAAAAACAGTGGCTATAAGGATACCGATGGCAAAAATTATAGCAAACCAGTTAGTGACTGATATGCCCGAAATCCACTGTTTTACTGCTTCGCCTTTCCCAATCGTTTCCTCTTTGGCAGCACTGATTTTCTTCTGCTTTTGCCTCCTGTTCTTTTGCTGCATCTTCTCCTTATACTGCTGCAGCAATTCCATACAGCTAAAGAAAACAATTGCCAGAATCAGCCCTATGGAACATAGACGAAAAAAAGAAAGCTTTGCGTTAGACATATCTATATAATTATTCTGATAATAGAGTGGAAAAAGCCCAATCATCATGATTGCCGCCAACGCTGCGGCTCCTTCCCGGAATATATACATTACACTTTTCTTCTGTTTCTGTTTCTGCTTCTGCTTCATCTTATCCTCCATTTATCTCTAAATTTCTATTGTTTTCCCCGCTTCCGGCAGAACACATGCACTTCCCAAAAAATCCCGTATTGCTGCGATGGCCCGCATCCCAGTACAATGCATGGGAACAACGATATCAATATCCTGCTCCTTTAATATGTGGATTGTTTTCTCCAGACGTTTGGCATCACAATTTCTTAAATGCATCCCCGCCATAAGACAATGAATTTTCCTGTCCTGAAATATTGTCTGTACATACCGCAGACAATTAATAATTCCCACATGTGCACAGCCCGCGAAGACACACAGCCCTTCTTCCTGCTCAATCACCAGAAGTTGTTCATCCTCCATGGAATCCACAAGGAGCTCATGATGGCCCGGATGCTGCGAATTTGATTTCCAGAAGCTTCCCATCATAGGCTCAAAATATGTAGTATAAGGAATCTCTGAGAGCAGGTACACTCCTTCTGCAATCTGTGTACCGCCGCCCGACAGCTTTTTCACATTTGCCTCATCCTGCCAGTTGCCCTTATTCTCAAGTCCTATATACCGCAAATCGTGGCTCCTGAAACTATCTGCATACTTTTTCTCAAATGCTTTTTCCTGAATATAAATTGGAACATCTCCCAATTCCCGCCAGTGCTCCATCCCGCCACAGTGATCATAATGCCCATGGCTTAAAATAACGCCATTAAGCTCCCCAAAATCAATCCGAAGCTTTGCAGCATTATATAAAAACACATTACTCTGCCCGGTATCAAAAAGATATTTTTCCTTCCCGGTATCAATAAGCAGGGATAGACCGTGTTCCGCTAAAAAACCACGTTTATATACAACATTTTCTGTTAAAATACTTACTCTCATTTCCCTATTCTTCCTCTTGTTCTTCTCTTGCCTGTAAAATTGCTTCATTCAAAGAAAGCATTTTTGCATCCAACATGGACACAATACCAGCACATTCCCGCAAATCACGGCTGATATATTCCGGCGCATCACCCTCAAACTTATAATAAATCTTATGCTCCAGGCTCGCCCAGAAGTCCATGGCAATTGTGCGGATTTGAATCTCTACTTTCGTATCAATCACGCGGTCCGTCAAAAAAATCGGCACAGTCACCAACATATGATAGCTCTTGTAACCACTGTCTTTTGGATTCTTGATATAATCTTTCACAGAGACTACCGTAAGATCATTCTGCCTGCCAATCATCTCCGCCAGACGGTAAATATCAGAAGTAAAAGAGCATACCAGCCGAATCCCGGCAATATCGTTCACATGGCTGACCATATTACCGATGGTACTCTCATAATGATTCCGCTTAAGTTTTTTCACAATGCTCTCTGGCGTTTTGATGCGTGATTTGATATATTCAATGGGATTATAATTGTGTATATGCCGAAACTCATCGTTTAAAATTTCTAGTTTAGTCCCTACTTCTTTTAAAGCAGAATTATATAAAAAGATTACTGTCTCCCAGCTATCCACCCCTTCATTAAATCTGTCTGCCACATCCATAATGACTATTTCCTTTCCTACTCATTTGATACCGGCTGCAGACTGCCGGACATTTACTTACTTTCCAAAACCTTATCTATCGTAACTAATTTCACACAGACAACAAAGATGTCCGTTGCCATCTTTAATTCCTCCAGCGTTGGACAGGAGGGCGCGATACGGATTGTCGAATCTTTGGGGTCTTTCCCATAAGGATACGGGGCCCCGGCTGGTGTCATTGTTACACCCGCTTCTTTTGCTTTCGTTACAATTGCCTTTGCGCATCCTTCCATCGCCTCAAAAGCAATAAAATATCCGCCTTTCGGTGCAATCCAGCTTCCAGCGTCCCTGCCGCCTAATTCCTTCTCAAACGTATCTATAATCATTTCAAACTTGGGCCGCAATATGTCTGCATGCTTCCTCATATGCTCCGTCATGCCATAAATATCTTTAAAAAATCTTACATGGCGCAGCTGGTTTACCTTATCGTGCCCAATTGTCTGAATCTGAAGCTGTTTTTTAATGTCCACCAGGTTATTCTTAGAAGTCGCAATTGCCGCCACACCAGAACCCGGGAAACTGATCTTGGATGTTGAACAGAACTTGTATACCATATCAGGATTGCCGGCACGTTTGCACTCAGCAAGAATCTCTACGAGATGATCCTGGTCAATATCATACAAGTGATGCACGCCATAAGCGTTATCCCAATAAATTCGGAAATCCTCTGCCGCTGGTTTCAGTCTTGCAAAACGGCGTACCGTCTCATCGGAATAAGTAATCCCCTGTGGATTGGAATATTTTGGCACACACCAGATTCCCTTGATCGCCTCATCTTTGCTTACCAGTTCTTCCACCATATCCATATCGGGACCGGTAGAAAGCATGGGCACATTTATCATCTCAATACCGAAATATTCCGTGATGGAAAAATGCCTGTCATATCCCGGAACCGGGCATAGAAATTTTACGTTATCCAGCTTACACCATGGAGTACTGCCCATGACGCCATGGGTCATGGAACGGGAAATCGTATCATACATGATATTTAAACTGGAATTTCCGTAGATGATGATATTATCTGGATGGCATTCAATCATATCTCCCAAAAGCACTTTCGCCTCATGGATACCATCCAGCACGCCGTAATTACGGCAGTCCGTTCCATCCTCACATTTTAATTCTGTATCACTGTTTAATACGTCCATCATACCCATAGAAATATCTAACTGCTCCTGTGAAGGCTTCCCTCTGGACATATCCAGTTTCAATCCGCTTTCTGAATATTTCTGGTAAGCTTCCGTAAGCTTTTCTTTTTCCTGTAATAATTCTTCTTTGCTCATTTCCTGATATGACTGCATCGTTTTATCCTCCTGAAGTTATGTTTTGTCTCTTTTATTCCTCTCGAAAACCTTCGTTTTTTCGTTGTCGGGCATTCGGTCCAATCAAATCTGCTAGAGACAGACCTGGCTGCGAGCAGCCAGTCTGCCTCTGGCAGATTTGGCAGTGCTCATTGCTTCATGCCATATTATGCACTATAGACTGGGGATTGTAAAGTATTTTCTTTGATAAATTTACATTTGTCCGTCTGCCACGGACTTTTGGTGCATGTGAGTGTTTCAGTCCTTTTGATTTTCCCGCAGAAAGGCAAGATAACGTTTGATCTGGCCTTCGTATCCATTTTCCGAAGGCTCATAAAACCTGACATCCTCAAGACCATCTGGAAGGTACTGCTGCTCTATATAATGATTGGGATAATCATGCGCATAGCGGTAACCATTGCCGTGCCCTAATTTTCCTGCCCCAGGATAATGGGAATCCATGAGATGCACAGGGATCGGCGCTGTCTGTGTATCCTTCACTGCCTCCATTGCCCGCGCAATTGCAAGACATGCCGCATTACTCTTAGGAGCACATGCCACATAGGTTACCGCGTGGGACAAAATAATCTGCGCCTCGGGCATGCCTATGCGCTCTACTGCCTGTGCAGCGCTGACTGCCACAGACAATGCCTGGGGATCTGCATTTCCCACATCCTCTGACGCGCAGATCATAATCCGCCTGGCAATAAATTTAACATCCTCCCCGGCATAAAGCATTCTCGCAAGGTAATACACGGCTGCATCCGGATCAGAGCCACGCATACTCTTAATGAAAGCTGAAACCGTATCATAATGGTTATCCCCGCTTTTATCATAACGGACAACCCGCTTCTGGATACACTCTGAGGCAACATCCAGCGTAATATGAATCCTTCCATCCTCTCCCCGGGGAGTTGTAAGCACGCCTAATTCCATTGCCGTAAGCGCTGTCCTGGCATCCCCGTTAGCCATATCAGAAAGGAAATCCAAAGCATCCGTATCTATCTGGGCATGAAATGATCCCATTCCTTTCTCACTGTCGGAGAGCGCCCGCAACAGAATCCTCTTTATATCTTCTTTTGCAAGCGGCTTTAACTCAAAAATTACCGAGCGGGACAACAATGCCCCATTCACCTCAAAATATGGATTCTCGGTAGTTGCGCCAATCAGTATAATTGTGCCGTCTTCGACAAACGGCAGAAGGTAATCCTGCTGTCCCTTGTTGAACCGATGAATTTCATCGATAAAAAGTATCGTTCTTTTGCCATACATGCCCTGATGATCCTTGGCCTGCTGCACCACCTGTTCCATATCCTTCTTACCGGCAGAGGTAGCATTAATCTGGGTAAACTCTGCATGTGTCGTATTGGCAATAACTTTTGCCAATGTGGTCTTTCCCGTTCCGGGAGGCCCATAAAAAATAACAGAACTTAGCTTATCTGCCAAAATCGCGCGGTATAATAATTTATCCTTGCCGATAATATGCTGCTGCCCCTCTACATCTTCTAACCTCGTTGGACGCAGACGGCTGGCAAGCGGTGAATCTTTCTTCTGATTCTGCTCCCTCACATACTCAAACAAATCCATGAGAGATCCTCCTTTGTATCAACACAAAAATCTGCCTTTCGGTCAGTCAAATAATATTTCATCGACAGTTACAAATTCATATCCCTGCTTTTGTAAGGTGTCAATAATTTCCTTTGCTGCAGTGACCGAAGTCTCATAACCGTCATGCATTAGTATTATATCATTTTCCTGCACATTTTTTAAGACCTTATTTACAATCCTATTATGATTCTGAACAGACCAGTCCAGAGTGTCCACATCCCAGAGCACCTCCACCATATTTGCCTCGCAGTCGAGCTTCTCATGCCAGTCCCCAAACGGCGGACGCAGATAAGAAGGGTATACGCCAGTAATATCATAAACCAGCTCATTCGTCCGGTTTACCTGCGCACACGCCTTCTCCATCGTAAGCTTACTCAATTGTTCATGTTTATAGGAATGGTTTCCAATCAGATGTCCTTCCTCGTGTATCTTTTTTACAATTTCGGGATATTTCTCTACTTCTTCCCCGAGCAGAAAAAACGTTGCCTTGACATTCTGCTCTTTTAAGACCTCAAGCATTTGGGGTGTATACTCAGGGTGCGGCCCATCATCAAAAGTAAGCGCCACTTTTTTCTTTTCTCCCTGCCCATCTTTCTGGGTTACAGCTGCTGTCACTGCCTTCTGCGTCATAACACCGCCATTTCCTACGCCGCTCATAATGGCGCCGGACACAAGACAGACACAGAGAAGGTCGAACACAAGACATTTTTCCCAGAGATGCAGCTTTGTACGATTTTTCCCTCTCATCCGTTCCATACTCCATATATACTTTTATGCAGTGTATGACAGAAAGGATGTACTTTATGCTCCTTGAAACATAGTCAGCATGCCTGTAATTTTGATTTCCAAACGGCTTCACATTTCCATTATTTACATTTTGCTTTCAGTCCGCGTTCTACAACCTCTATCAAAATGGTATCCCCAGCGCCGACTTCACCAGCAAGAATGAGTTTTGCTGCCAAAGTCTCCACGGTTTTTTGCAGATAACGTTTTAATGGGCGTGCCCCGTAAACCGGATCATAACCGTGGTCCACAATAAACTGCTTTGCTTCCTGGCTTAACTCCACAGAAATCTCCCGCTCCACCAAACGCGCGTTTAAATCCTCCATCAAAAGTCTGATAATCCCACCGATATTTTCCTTTGTCAGCGGCTTAAACATGATAACCTCGTCCAGACGGTTTAAAAATTCCGGTCGAAAATTCCCCCGCAGTTCACTCATGACAGCTTCTTCGCATTCTGCCTTAATTTCTCCATTTTCTTCAATGCCTTCTAATAAATAGGAAGAACCAAGGTTGGAGGTCATAATCAAAATCGTGTTTTTAAAGTCTATGGTACGTCCCTGGGAATCGGTAATACGCCCATCATCTAAGACCTGCAGCAGCACATTGAATACATCCGGATGTGCTTTTTCCACCTCATCAAAGAGTACGACCGAATAAGGCTTCCGGCGAACCGCCTCCGTGAGCTGACCCCCTTCCTCATAACCGACATATCCGGGAGGCGCTCCAATTAAACGGGAGACAGAATATTTTTCCATGTACTCACTCATGTCTATGCGTACCATATTATTCTCATCATCAAACAGGCTCGCCGCCAGCGCCTTGGCAAGCTCTGTCTTTCCTACACCCGTAGGTCCCAAAAACAGGAATGAGCCAATCGGCTTGCTTGGATCCTTGATGCCTGCTTTGGATCGGATGATTGCCTCGGTAACCTTGGTGACGCCTTCCTCCTGCCCGATGACACGCTTGTGAAGCTCCTCATCCAGATGCAGCGTTTTATTCCGCTCACTCTCTGTCAGCTTTGCGACCGGGATTCCCGTCCAGCGTGAAATGATACGGGCGATCTCCTCTTCGCTGACATTCTCATGCACAAGGCTCAGGTCTTTCTTCTTCACCTGTTCTTCCTCAACCTCTAACTGACGCTGCAATTCCGGCTTCTTTCCATATTGCAGTTCTGCCGCCTTTTCCAGATCATAGTTCTGCTGTGCTTTTGCAATCTCATTGTTAATGGCTTCCAGATCTTCCCTGAGCTTTTGTACTTTCTCCACAGACTTTTTCTCATTGTCCCACTGCGCCTTCTTCGACTGAAATTCATTTTTCAAATCCGCAAGCTCCCGCTGCAGGTTTTCCAGACGGTCCTGGCTTAACCGGTCATCCTCCTTCTTTAACGCGGCTTCCTCTATTTCCATCTGCATCACCCGGCGCCTGAGATCATCCAGCTCTGTCGGCATAGAGTCAAGCTCTGTCTTAATCAGGGCACATGCTTCGTCCACTAAATCAATTGCCTTGTCTGGCAGGAAACGGTCACTGATATAACGGTTCGACAGCACCGCCGCTTGGACCAATGCTCCGTCAGTAATTTTTACGCCGTGGAACACCTCATAGCGGTCCTTTAATCCGCGGAGAATAGAGATGGTATCCTCCACCGTCGGCTCATCCACAAGCACCGGCTGAAACCTCCGCTCCAATGCCGCATCCTTTTCAATGTACTCCCGGTACTCATCCAGCGTAGTGGCCCCGATACAGTGAAGTTCTCCCCTGGCAAGCATGGGCTTTAGCAATTGTCCGGCGTCCATGGCTCCGTCTGTCTTGCCTGCCCCGACAATTGTGTGCAGCTCATCAATAAATAAGATAATCTGGCCTTCACTGCTTTTAATCTCATCTAAGACAGCCTTCAGGCGTTCTTCAAACTCCCCGCGGTATTTTGCCCCTGCAACCAATGCACCCATATCCAGTGCAAATAACCGCTTAT
The DNA here is from genome assembly GCA_948688495.1 of uncultured Lachnospiraceae bacterium. Taxonomy (GTDB): domain Bacteria; phylum Bacillota; class Clostridia; order Lachnospirales; family Lachnospiraceae; genus Petralouisia. Next base: position 35,971 of record CAPQSW010000033.1, read on the forward strand.
CTTTCAGTCCTTCCGGCACATCGCCACGGACAATGCGTTGTGCAAGCCCTTCCACTACTGCAGTCTTGCCGACTCCTGGTTCACCAATCAGTACCGGATTATTCTTTGTCTTTCTTGACAGAATGCGGACAACATTGCGAATCTCACTGTCCCTGCCGATAACAGGATCTAATTTCTGCTCCCTGGCGCGCTCCACCATATCGTAACCGTATTTCGTCAAAGTATCATACGTAGCCTCTGGATTGTCAGAGACTACATTCTGATTGCCCCTTACCGTTGCAAGCGCCTGAAGGAATCGATCCCTGGTAATGCCATACTCCTTAAAAATCTCCTTCAACGCCTGGTTGGGATATTTTATCAGTGACAAAAACAAATGCTCAACGGACACATACTCGTCCCCCATTTTCTTTGCCTCATCCTCCGCGCTGATTAAGACTTTATTCAAATTCTGCCCCATATAGATCTGCCCGCCGGACACCTTCACCCTCTTTGCCAGGTGATCCTGTGCATTGGCTGTAAAATGCTCCTTGTTGATTTCCATCTTCTCAATCAATTTGGGAATCAGCCCGTCTTCCTGTAACAGCAGGGCAGCCAGCAGATGTTCCTGTTCAATTTCCTGGTTGCCGTATTCATATGCCAGCTTTTCACAGCCATTAATGGCCTCAATTGATTTCTGTGTAAATTTCTGAATATTCATAAGGGTTCCTCCTTCCAAACCTGATGTTATTGTTACCTTACATCTGATATTTCAGTCAGGATTGTCTGGCATCCGGGCAGCCTTCCATTCCCGGTATGCGTTATTCCTTGATTGATATAACAGTAACACCAATTGTTAGCACTGTCAAGAAGTGAGTGCTAAAATTGTGTGAAAATTTTATGAAGTACTGATTTTATGGGGTTTTTGGCTATCCATGCTTTTATATTTTATCTGATTTACATACCATTTACATATTTTTTGCTTTTTACACATAGGAATCCACTGCCGATATTACTGACGGTGGATTCCTACTTAAAAATTGATTACATTGTCAATTCTCTGTACTTCCTTTTCTGTTCTCTCAAAACTGCTATGGTTATACACATTCATTGTGATACTTGCATCAGAATGCCCCATGACGTTCTGCAGTGCCTTGATATCCATTCCGGCGGATGCAAGCAAGGTACACCCAGTATGCCTTAAAATATGCGCTGACAGATGCGGTATTGTTTCTTCAGGATGCGCTTTATTATACGCCTTTCCCATATTCAGCAGAAAACTATTGACCGCATTTATCGCAAATGGCTGTCCGTTGCCACTGACAAATACAAAATTGCTATATCCATCCACTTCTGCATCACTCCGTCTACCTAATTTCAGATTCTGCTTTCTTAGCTCCACAAATGCCCTGTGAACCGCTTCCGTCACGGGTATGGTTCTTTTCCCGGCATCCGTCTTAGGTTCGCTGACATGGAACTTGCATCCGTCACCAAAATTCTTATAGATCAGTTGGTGATTCACGCTGATTGTACGGTTTTTCATGTCTATATCACTCCATGTCAGGCCGGTAATTTCCCCGCACCGCAGACAAGTACCGCTTGCGATTGTAAGAAATGGAACATGAACGGAATATGTACCGCTGTTTATGCAAAAATCCATCAGCCTTTTTATTTCATCCTCTGACAATGGTATCTTCTCCCCAGCATCCTGCTTGATGTTTTCCATTGCGCCCTTTGCCGGATTCTTCCGTATAAAATCAGAATCAACCGCCAATTCAAAGGATGAAAAAATCAGATTATGAATCAGTTTGATTGTGTTCCGCTTTAATCCTGCCTTAACGCAATCAGTATAAAATGCCTTGACGTGTACTTGCTTTATATCCGAAATCTTTTTCTTTCCAATAGCAGATGCTTCCACAGTGTTGTACCACATCCTGTTATAATTCTCTCTTGTGGTTGCCCTTAAATCATTCTTTAATTCCATGTGCATCTTAAAAAGCTGGTTCAGCGTGGTTTTGCCGCTTGCATTGCTGATTCCGTCTAGTAAATCCCGTTCTATCTCTTTTTCCATTTCACGCAATGACAATAAATCTTTCGCATATACATAACATCTTTTTCCAGAAGCATCCAGATATAAATAATGGTATCTTCCATCTGTGCGCTCATGCTCGCCTTTCCGCAAAACTCGCCCTTTGCTGTCTTTTCGCTTTTCTGCCATATAGAACCTCCTCTCGCTTTAAATTACAGCAGGGAGAACCAAACCGTCCTCCCACTTCTCTACAAAACGCTTCCAGATATGATTACATAGTCTTTCAAATGCTCTAATACCGTTTTCTGGACATAATCAAGAAGTGCATCCGTATCATAAGAAAAATTATTTTCGTCCAGTGTACATTTCAGCGAAAAGGAACTGTATCAGATAGCCGACATTCTAAATTGTGATTTTAAAGGGATATTTGTAATGAGAGATACAAAAGAAGAAATATAATAAAACTCTTGAACCTCTTTGCTAGATATGCTATATTGTAGATAGAAAAGGGAGAACCATAGAAGCGGCTCTACCCCTCAAACGATAACTAAATACCTCTTACGAGGTCAGCCGTCGCTATTGCAGTAGTGGCGGCTATTTCTTTTTTCCCTTGTAAATCTGATAAATCAAATTAGCAAGGGCAACAATGAGTATACCAATTTGGATTAAATCCGCATATGTAACATACATTGC
>CAPQSW010000033.1:38678-39005 GCA_948688495.1 uncultured Lachnospiraceae bacterium
ATCGGGATTATAGCATATCTACCCTTTTTCGACAATAACCCCTTTTTGTAACTTGCGGAAATTCAGTAACTTAATGAAGCAGATCCAGCTTTGCTTATAGACCCCTAGGGCATCCATCCAGATAGATATATCTTCACTTACTTTACATCCTTTTGCCGTCCGTTCCTGTAGTAATCAAGAATCTGTGCGCTACGCTCCCTTGACTTCTTATCCCTTTCAATCATCTTGTTTACTGCCCTTGTTGCCTTGTCCTGATTTGTGCTGTCAACTGTCACTCCGTTTCTGTCTGCATATAATTTATTCATTGTCTGCTACCTCCTGCAATGC
>CAPQSW010000034.1:0-10743 GCA_948688495.1 uncultured Lachnospiraceae bacterium
TCAGTATATACTAATTTCCGTAAATAGAAAATAATATTTTTTTATACTTACTGTAATTAAATACATAATATATATTTTTACACAGATAAAGCATTGACATAATGTGGCAGGCGTTTTATTATAGTATATATAAAATATATGACTGCATGTCGGAAAGGAGAAAAGGTTGAATAAGAAAGAAGAATTTGCATTGAGTAAACGGGAGTTAGATGTTATGAATGTGCTCTGGGCGGAGGGAAAGCCGCTGATAGCGTCTGAGATTCCAGAAAGACAGCCGGCGCTAAGTATCAATACGGTACAGTCTGTGTTAAAGAAACTGCTTCACCGGGGTTTTATAAAAGTGGCTGAAATCGTCCAGAGCGGAACGGTCCTGTCAAGAAGTTATGTACCGGTCATAATGCCGGAAGAATATGCAGTCAGGTACATAACATCGGAGATTTATCCCTTTGATAAAATGATCTCAAGGACAGGATATCTAAGCGCTTTATTTGAAAGTGCAGAGAATGATAAGGTATTGATTGAGGAACTGGAGAAATTCATACAGGAAAAGAAATCAAAAACAGGAGGATTGTCATGATACAATTGCTGTTTCTATGGATAGCGGGTTCGGCAGGCATGCTTTTTATCCATGGTGCTGGGTATATCCGTTTTATGCATATCATTGGCAGGTGCCCGGGATATTATAAGCATGATATGGATGCTGTCATAGACAGGATTAATCGGGAGTATGGAAAATCAGGAAAGTTTCAGGTACTGCTTGTCCCGGTGATCCAGGCGCCGGCAATTTTTGGCCTGGTACATCCGAAGATTCTAATGCCGGGGACAGATTATACGGAGGAAGAAATTTATTTCATTTTAAAGCATGAGATGCTGCACCACTACCATCATGATATGCTGGTGAAAATTCTGTGTGAGATCCTCTGCATTGTCTTTTGGTGGAATCCGCTTGCCTTCTTGGTTCGAAGGCTGGTTGCACGAGCGCTTGAGATTCGGGTGGACCGCTGTCTGACCGCCGGATTTGGCGAGCGGGAGAAGATAAGCTATCTGGAATGTATCGTCAAGTCAATGAAGGCAGGAAAACAGGCGGACACAGGCATGATGATTACGTTCGCCGCACAGAAAGGCGGAGCCATGAAGAAAAGATTTCACTATATATGGAAGAATCAAAACCCCAAAAAGGAACGGGTAGTCCCTATGAGAAAAACCGCATCGTGGAAATCCATCTTACGCACCCCGGTAAAGACGTCGCTGACCTTTCTGCTGATTGCGGCAGCTTCGTTTGCGTTGTTTTCCCGTGTCACGGATTCTGCCGTTACCATGAGGGAGGCTTTGAATGCCAAAAGCTTCTTCCATGCCAGAGCCGGCCTTAACACCGAAGTACCGGATATCTTCATGCATACGATTGATGTGTATTCACCGGATAAATCTGCTGCAATGAGTTATGGTTTCATGTATGAACGGGAGGACAAGCCATGGCTTACGAAGGAAAAACTTAAGGAATTCGAATCGCTGCCCGGCGCCTCGCTTGCTGCAAACTATCGGACGGCAGGACTTGTGGAGGATTATAAACGCATACTGGAACCGAACTGGTATGGCGGATATGCCGTATTTGAGGCTGACTTTGGCGGGTATGAGGATGACAAGGATAATCCATCCATCGTAGAAAACCACGTCCAAGTAAAGTTTGACAACGTCAAGGTAATCGCCATGGAAAATGGTCCTGAGATTGAGTCGTCCTTTGTGACGGAGATTACCCCTCTGGGGGATATGCCCTATGCCAAATCTCCCTACACCAAGGCCTTTTATGACAATATTGAGGTCGGGAGCCGCTGTATTGTGCTGGCAGATAACAGCGGATATACAACAAATGGAAGCTCCGGCATACGGCTTAATGGTCCTTATGGCTCGCAAGGCGCTATACGCGTCATTGAGGGTCAGGGGGCGCATTACCTGGAAACCGAAGAATTTGCAGACTTTAAGGGCTGGGTGGATGCGATCAACCATAACCTTTATACGTATGATATTGAATATAATATGGACACGCGAAGGCTCGAGAGTACAGGCTGGATCACCAAAGGCCGCACCCTGACAGAAGAAGACACAGACGCCTGCATCGTAAGCGAAGATTTTCTGGAAGAACATGGTCTGTCGGTCGGCGACCGTATCCATGTACAACTGGGAAACCAGCTCTGTAAGAGTAATTCCCTGGCGAGTACGAGTACATCGGAGGGAGATTTTCTCAATGCAGAAAAAATCCCGGAATTTGTGAAAACAGCGGAGCTTACGATTGTCGGAGCATATTCTGAGGAATATGATAAGAATGCCATTTATGTACCGTATGCGCTTTTACCAGTGGAGCTTCCAAAGGATTATATCCCGGCTCCTTATGAGCTTGCCCTTTTTGTTGAAGATGCAGACGACATAGAACGCTTTCACGAGGCCGTGGTGAAGTTTGCAGAAAAAGTAGATTTGGATTTAGAATTTTATGACAAGGGCTGGCTGGATGTAAAGGATAATTTTGGCATGGGGCAGACGGCGTCCCTTTTGACCACGGCGCTGTACATCCTGGGGGCAATGCTTGCCTTAGTCCTTGCGGTTTACCTCTACATTGGGCGGAATAAGAAATCATATGCTATTATGCGTACGCTTGGCGTTCCCAGCAAGCCTGCGGGAAAATCAGTCGTTTGGCCGCTTGCAGTGTTATCCATGCTGGCTATGCCGGTCGGAGGCTTTGCCGGGCTTTGTTATGCAAAGGACATAGCAGAAAAAGCGCTTGCACAGATGGCGGACAGCGCGCCCCAGGAATATGTTCCTGACGCGTCGGTTCCCATCTATGTGGTAATCTTGTGTCTGCTTTCGGAATTCGTGTTCGTTGCACTGTCCACCTGCTTTTTCCTGCAGAAAATGAGAAATACGCCTCCGCTGGAATTATTGCAGGAAGGCGTTGTACGGGTAAATGCAGGCAAAAAGGAGGAGAGTGCCCAAGAGACCAGTTCCGCTTTGGCTCAAATTGACATGGCGAAGCTGTCTGAAGCCAGGGAATGGATACCGACGGGTGATTATGGACCCATCCGTCATGTTGCCGCCTATATCCGGCGGCATATGCGGCGCAGCATCGGTAAGACGGCAGTATCGCTGACCCTTGCAGTCGTACTGGCCGCAGGCGTCGGAACGCTTGCGCTGGCAAGGAGTTCGTACCAGGATGCATTCTACGCGCTTGGCGTAAAAGGTATGGCATCAAATTATGCATTCTCCTCTGTGAGGGCATTTATGGACTCGCCGCTGGTAAAAGATTTTTACTGTTACGAAAGCATTGGCGCGCGGGTAAAGGGGAGCGGGCTTGATATACCCATGACGATTACAAACGACCCTGCACGCAATCTGGACGGCGACTGTACCGTGGACTTCGCAGAAGGGTTTGACTTTTCTTCTTTTGAGGGGACAGCCCAGATCTGCCTGGTCGGAGAGGAGCTTGCCAGAGAGCTTAATGTTTCTGCCGGTGATGAAATCGGCCTGCTTTCCGGTATGCTGTACACATCGTTTATGGCAGGTGAAAACGGAGAGCAGTATGTGGAAAACGCATATAAGCCGTATAAGGTAATAGGCGTAATCGCATCGGATGATGCGGACTTGCGCAAGGGTATTTTCACCGGGATAAGAAGCGACTTAGAAAAGCTTTTCAGCATAGATTTTACCATTTCACATTGTGAGTTTACGCTGGCAGACAATAACAGGATAGAGGAACTGGACGCTCTTTTGGCAGAGCAGAGAGACAATAAGTATATGACTGCGCCGTATGCGAGCTATCTGCTTGATTCCGGGGGACTTACCGATATCGAACGCATCCGGGGCCTTTTGGAATCACTGTTTCCGATTGCTGTGGCGGCTGCCGTGCTCATTGGAGTATTCGGTGCTTTTCTGGTCATCCTGCAGTCCGCACAGGAGGCTGCCTTCTTACGTATCTTAGGCGTTACAAAGAAGCGTGCGCAGTGTATGCTCGTATTTGAACAGATCACCCTGTGTATTTCCGGAATTATCCTGGTGGCGGGAGGGATGGCATTGTCAAGCCCAAGGCTGTTTGCCGGAAGCCTGAATACGCTTGCGCCCTGCTTTGCACTGTACTTTCTTGGATGTATCTGCGGAGCATTTGCGGCGGCAGTGCAGGTGACAAGGGGCAGGGTTTTGGAACTATTGCAGGTGAAGGAATAAGGAACTGTTGAAGCGTAGATACAATATGCGTTTATTATTCTATAGAAAAAGGAGTGATCATATGCCGGCTTTAACTTTGAAAAATGTATCGTACAAATATAAACACGCGCAGAGGGATGCTGTTTCCAGTATTTCCTGTGCCTTTGAGGAGGGAAAGGTCTACGCCATTGTAGGACCTTCCGGTTCCGGAAAATCAACGCTGCTTTCCTTGCTGGCGGGGTTGGACCTGCCTACGGAGGGAGAGGTCGCCTTTGACGGAGACAGCCTTGCGGGGATGAACCTTGACCGTTACCGCCGTGAGAGTATCTCCATGATTTTCCAGGCGTTTCATTTATTTCCTTTGATGACGGTTATGGAAAATGTCTGCTTTCCCATGGAGCTGTGCGGGGTAAACCCGAAAGATGCAAAGCCCAGGGCGGCAGCATTGCTTGAGGGCGTGGGTATCACAGAAGAACAGATGGGGCGATTCCCCTCGAAGCTCTCAGGCGGGGAACGGCAGCGCGTAGCAATCGCCAGAAGCCTTGCCTCCAATGCGAAGATAATACTCGGGGACGAGCCAACCGGAAATCTTGACGGTGCGAATACCCAGAACATTATTGATATCTTATGCAGCCTTGCACATGAGAAAGGGTACTGTGTGATTATTGTCACGCATGACATGGAGGTTGCCGATGCCGCAGATGTGGCGCTCAGGATGAGGGACGGCGTGCTAAAGGACGCCCTATAATGTGTATATCCCCTCAGGCAGAAAAGAATAAATCTGCCTGAGGGGATTTTTATAGCAAGAAAATTTGACTATTTCTGGAAACTGTTTTATAATACACTCATCTATACCTTGGGATCGCCGGATGACAGAACAGGCTTTCCCGGGAGTATGTATACGAAAGTGGGATGTTATTCATGATAAAGAGCATGACTGGTTTTGGACGCTGTGAAATTGCAAGCGAAACGCGCAAAATAGTGGTGGAGATGAAGTCTGTAAATCACCGGTATTTGGATGTCGCCATTAAAATGCCTAAGAAACTTACCCTCTTTGAGAATGCGATCCGAGGTCTTATAAAGGAATATGCAACGCGTGGGAAGATAGATATTTTTATTACCTATGAAGACTGTACGGAGAGCCAGGGGCAGCTGACGTACAATGAGGCGCTTGCCGGAGAATACCTAAAATATATGCGGCAGATGGCGGAGCATTATGGACTTCCCTTAGATCTCACAGCAGCATCACTTGCAAGATATCCTGAGGTTCTTACGATGGAAGCACAGGAACTGGATGAGAAAGAATGGTGGCAGCTATTAGAACAGGCTATCCGCGGGGCAGCTGAGAATTTTGTGGAAACAAGGACATGCGAGGGCGGTCAGCTCTGTGAGGACTTGTTTGGCAAACTGGATGCCATGACAGCATATGTAGAACAAATAGAGACCCGTTCTCCTGACATTATTGCGGAATACCGGAAGAAACTGACAGACAAGGTACAGGAGCTTCTCGCAGATACACAGATAGACGAGGCAAGGCTGATGACGGAAGTGATAATTTTTGCAGACAAAATCTGCACCGATGAAGAAACTGTCCGTTTAAAGAGCCATATCAGCAGCATGAAGGAAACATTAAAACAAGGCGATAATATCGGAAGGAAGCTCGATTTTATAGCACAGGAGATGAATCGCGAGGCGAATACGATTTTATCCAAAGCAAATGATATGGCAGTTTCAGATATTGCTATCAGCTTAAAGACGGATATAGAGAAGGTACGGGAACAAATTCAGAATATTGAATAACAGTAAAGGGACTATGCAGATGGATAAAAAGGGAATTTTAGTAGTAGTTTCCGGTTTTTCAGGAGCTGGGAAGGGAACGATTATGAAGCAGCTCTTAGAGGAATATCCGGACAGGTACGCGCTCAGTATTTCCGCGACTACGAGAAAACCGCGTCCTGGAGAAAATCATGGAAGAGAATACTTTTTCGTTTCGAAAGCTGAATTTGAGGAGATGATTGTCCGGGAGGCATTGATTGAATATGCCCAGTATGTGGGCAATTACTATGGCACGCCCAGAGAATATGTGTGTCAGCAGTTGGAAAAGGGAAAGGATGTAATCTTAGAAATTGAGATTCAGGGTGCTTTGAAGGTCAAAGAGAAATATCCGGATACTTTGTTGCTTTTTATTTCCCCGCCGGGTGCAGGAGAGTTGAAAAACCGTCTTGTGAACCGTGGAACAGAAAGTAAGGCAGTGATTGAGTCAAGATTAAACCGTGCCTGGCAGGAGGCGCAGGGAGTAGAAAATTACGATTACTTTGTAATCAACGACGACTTGGAAGAATGTGTACAGGAAGTGCATTCTATCATACAAAATGAACATGCCCGCGTGGCAAGGAATCATGCAGTTATTGAAAATATAAGGGCAGAGTTAAAGGACTTTGCGAAAGGAGACTGATTATTATGATGTTACATCCATCTTATACGGACTTGATGAAGGTAGTTAACAGCGGGGTAGAAAGCGGTGATGAGCCAGTAGTTAACAGCCGTTATTCCATTGTGCTTGCAACTTCAAAGAGGGCAAGACAGATTATCAGCGGAGAGGAGCCATTAATTGACAACCCTTCCCATGCGAAGCCGCTGTCGATTGCAGTGGAGGAAGTATATAACAGCAAGGTGACCATTGAGGGAGAAGAAGAACCTGAAGAAGATGAGGAAGCATGAGAGTTTTAGTTGTTTCCCTGGGATGTGACAAGAATCTGGTAGACACGGAATTTATGATAGGGGCCATGCAGTCTTTAGGACATACATTTACCAATGACGAACAGGAAGCGGACGCTATTGTCATCAATAGCTGCTGCTTTATTAATGATGCCAAGGAAGAAAGCATTCAAACGATTCTCCAGATGGCAGAATACAGGGAACATGGCAGATGTAAGGCGCTGATTGTCACAGGATGTCTTGCCGAGCGCTACCGTGATGAGATTATCACTGAAATACCCCAGGTAGACGCTGTGCTGGGGACCAATTCTTACGAAGAAATTGCCAATGCCTTAAAGGAGGTAGAAAACGGCGGCCGTTATGAGTGTTATCATCCCTTGCAGGGGCTTCCAGTCCACACAGCAAAACGCTCTCTTACGACCGGGGGGCATTATGCGCATTTAAAAATTGCAGAGGGCTGTGACAAGCATTGCACTTACTGCATTATTCCCCATATACGGGGAGCATACCGCAGTGTGCCTATGGAAGAATTGCTCACACAGGCCAGGGAACTTGCGGCATGCGGCGTTAAGGAACTCATTTTAGTGGCACAGGAAACGACACTTTACGGTGTAGATCTGTATGGGGAGAAATCCCTGCATATTTTGCTTGACCGCCTGAATGAAGTGCCGGGTATCCAGTGGATACGAATCATGTACTGTTATCCTGAAGAAATATACGAAGCATTGATTGCATCCATCAAACGCAACAAAAAAGTATGCCATTACCTTGATATGCCTATCCAGCATATCAGTGATGTCATGTTGAAACGGATGGGACGTCGTACGACCAAAGCAGAGCTGACAGAGAAAATTGCATATCTAAAGAAAGAAATACCGGATATTACACTGCGTACCACTCTAATTGCCGGTTTTCCTGGAGAAACACAGGAAATGCATGAGGAATTGATGTATTTTCTAAATGAGACAGAGTTTGACCGCCTCGGTGCGTTTACATATTCCCCCGAGGAGGGAACACCGGCGGCGGAATTTAAAGATCAGATCCCTGAACAGCAGAAGGAAACATGGCGTGACGAAATCATGGAACTTCAAGAGGAAATTATTTTCGATAAAAATGAAGAAATGAAAAACCGTGTGCTCTTTGTGATGATTGAAGGCCGTGTGGATGGGGAAAATGCCTATGTGGGAAGGACTTACCGGGATGCTCCGGAAATTGATGGATATATTTTTATCAATACAGATGAAACGCTTATGACAGGAGATTTTGTGAAGGTGCGCGTCACTGGAGCATATGAATATGATTTGATAGGAGAGATGATGCCATGAATTTACCAAACAAACTGACAATATTGCGTGTAATTTTAATCGTGCCTTTTGTAGTCTTTATGCTGGTTCCAATCTGGGGGGATGACATCAGCATGTATGTCGCGGTGGCTATTTTTATCATAGCAAGCCTGACGGACCTTTTTGACGGAAAGATAGCCAGAAAATATGATCTTGTTACAAATTTTGGCAAATTTATGGACCCGCTTGCGGATAAGCTGCTGGTTGCAGCGGCCTTAATCTGCCTTACGGCAAATGGAAGGCTTTCCGCCTGGATTTCTATTATTATAATCAGCCGCGAATTTATTATCAGCGGTTTCCGCCTGGTGGCATCGGATAACGGTGTTGTGATTGCCGCCAGCTATTGGGGGAAATTTAAGACAACTTTCCAAATGATCATGATTATTATGCTGATAATAAATTACGACAATCAATTGTACCAGATTTGTGCCGCCATAGTTACTTATATTGCCCTGATTCTGACAATTATTTCCCTGATCGACTATCTGATTAAGAATAAAGGCGTTCTGAAAGAGCAAAAATAAATATAACTATTTAAAACCTCATAGGAAAGGACGTTATAATTATGACGGTAGAATTGATTTGTGTAGGAACGGAACTGCTTCTTGGAAACATCGTAAATACAAACGCAGCTTTTATTGCTGAAAAATGTGCCATGTTAGGACTCTCCATGTATTACCAGAGCGTCGTGGGAGATAACCAGAAGCGGCTGGAAGAACTGATAAGGACAGCAAAGAAACGTTCTGATATTATTATTTTATCTGGAGGCTTAGGTCCCACACAGGATGATCTTACCAAAGAGACGGCAGCAAAGGTTATGGGCAGAACATTGGTGGAAGACGAGCGGGCACACCGGGAAATCAAAGAGTTTATGGCAAAGCGAAGCCATGCTATTACGGAAAATAACTGGAAACAGGCATTAGTGCCCGAAGGATGCAAGGTATTATATAATCCCAATGGAACCGCTCCGGGAATCATCATGGAAGATGGTCAAACGCGTATAATTCTGCTTCCCGGACCGCCGAATGAGCTGGTTCCGATGTTTGAGGAACAGGTATATCCCTATTTAAAAGAAAGCCAGCCAGAGGTTATCTGCTCGAAAATGGTCAAACTGTGCGGCATTGGGGAGAGCTCTGCGGAAACGAAAATACTAGATTTAATTGAGAAACAGACAAATCCCACGGTAGCGCCTTATGCCAAGACCGGGGAAGTACATTTAAGAATAACGGCAAAAGCGGCAACTGAGGAAGAAGCATACCAGATGATTGCTCCAGTGGAAGATGAACTTCAGGAACGTTTTGGCGATCTTATTTATACAGATGATCCCAGGGTATCACTTGAAATGGCAATTTATGATTTGCTGAAAGCCAAAGGTCTTACGGTTACGACTGCAGAATCCTGTACTGGGGGCCTGCTGGCTGGACAACTTATCAATGTCCCCGGAATTTCGGAATATCTGAAAGAGGGGTATGTTACTTATTCAAATGAAGCAAAGGAAAAATTGTTAGGCGTGCCGGCAGATATTTTACGGCAGTATGGGGCAGTAAGTTCCCAGACAGCGGAGGCGATGGCAGCGGGTGGAGCAAATGCAGCAAATGCAGATCTATGCATTGCCGTTACGGGGATTGCAGGTCCAGACGGGGGAAGCAAAGAAAAGCCTGTGGGACTGGTATATATGAGTTGTTACTGCAAGGGCAGATGGTATACACAAGAGCACCGATATACCGGAAGCCGCAGCAAAATCCGGGAATATTCCGTGGCAAGCGCCTTGACGCTTTTACGGAAGACAATCCTTGCTATGGACAAGCCTGCAGACTTTAACAATGGGTGAATAACATTTAAGAATAATGAGGTGACACATGCGGATTATCGCAGGGAAAGCACGAAGACTGCCGCTGAAAACAATTTCAGGGCTTGATACAAGACCAACCACAGACAGGGTAAAAGAGACGCTTTTTAATATGTTAAATCCTTATCTTTGCGACTGCAGCTTCCTGGACTTATTTGCGGGAAGCGGACAGATTGGATTGGAAGCGGTGAGCCGCGGGGCGAAAAAAGCAGTGTTTGTGGAGAACAACCGAAAGGCCGCATCATGTATTGAGGAAAATATAAAGTTTACAAAGCTAGCAGATTACTGTGAACTTCTTGTCAGGGACGCAGTCTCTGCCATCCGCTTTATGGAGGGCAGGGAAATATTCGACTTGGTATTTATGGATCCTCCTTATGGAAAGAATCTGGAAGCGGACAGCTTAAAGGCGCTGGCATCGTCTGGCATTATTCATGAAGATTCCATGATTATCGTCGAGGCTTCCCTGGATACAAATTTGTCCTATGTTGTCGCGCTTGGATATGAAATTACAAAAGAAAAAACATATAAAACCAATAAACATATTTTTTTACGGTTAATAGATAAACCGGGGATGAGGGTAACACATGAAAAGAGCAATATATCCGGGAAGTTTTGATCCGGTAACCTTTGGACACATTGATATGA
>CAPQSW010000034.1:10753-38551 GCA_948688495.1 uncultured Lachnospiraceae bacterium
TGATTGAACGTTCTGCCAAAATTGTAGATGAACTAGTGGTCGCTATTTTGAATAATAGTGCAAAAAATCCATTGTTTTCTGTGGAAGAACGTGTTAGTATGTTAGAAGGTATAACCAGTCATGTCCCAAATGTTAAAATAACTTTTTTTGACGGGCTTTTGATTGATTTTGCCAAAAAAGCCGAGGCTACAATTATTATAAGGGGACTTCGTGCTGTGACAGATTTTGAATATGAATTACAGATTGCACAGACGAATCGAATTGTCAACTCAGCGATAGACACCATATTTCTCACTACAAGTCTGGAATATGCCTATCTGAGTTCTACCATAGTCAAAGAAGTTGCTTCCTACGGAGGCGATATTTCTCATTTTGTGCCAGAGCAGCTGATACCACAGATATATGAAAAATATGCAGCCATTCAGAATCCCATGGAAGTAGTTGCAAAAATATAAAGTTAAGGAGCATTGTGTATGAGCAGCAAAATAGAACAGGCAATTGACGAAATTGAAGATTTCATTGAGAACTGTAAATACCAAAAGTTTTCAAATACAAATATTATTGTAGATAAAGAGGAAATGGACAATTTACTGGCAGAGCTCCGTCATCGGGCGCCGGAAGAAATCAAGCGATACCAGAAGATGTTAAGCAATAAAGAGCAGATCCTTGCGGATGCAAAGACAAAAGCAGAAGCCATTATTGCCAAGGCAGAGGTACATACCACAGAGCTCATCAGTGAACATCAAATTATGCAGCGTGCATACGCACAGGCAGACGAGGTGGTAAGGATTGCCACCGGCCAAGCGCAGGAAATTCTGGACAATGCAACGAATGATGCTAACAGTATCCGTATGGGAGCGATTCAATATACCGACGACATGTTAAACAGTTTGGAGGAAATTATCGCGACGGCAATGGAAATGACCAGCGCCAGGACGGACAGCCTTTTAAGCGCTCTGCAAGGATGTTTCGATAAGGTCAATGCGAACCGCAGAGAACTTGCCCCGGCAGAAATGGAGGCTGCACTGAGCCAGGAAGCCAACGGCGAGGCTTCCTCTGAAATCCAATTAACCGATATTAAGTAGGGCATGGGTGTTATGTATTTCCGCGTCACATGCAGTCTGGTCCATACATGATCATATCAAAAGGAGCGACAGCAGAAGGGATACCGAGGTACCAAGAAGCTTCATCAAAAGATATGGCAGCATGGAAAATCCACTGTCTTTTACCATAGAGGCCGTCTGGGCGAAGCCGGAAAGCCCTCCGAAGGCAGTGAATGATATCATCAGCGGATAGGCGAGCGAAAAATTCAGATCTTGGCCTGCGGTAAAAGAGATGCCGTTCGTAATTTCTGTACATCCAATCAGCAGACATTTTA
This sequence comes from uncultured Lachnospiraceae bacterium, assembly GCA_948688495.1. Taxonomy (GTDB): domain Bacteria; phylum Bacillota; class Clostridia; order Lachnospirales; family Lachnospiraceae; genus Petralouisia. The sequence continues at coordinate 12,132 of CAPQSW010000034.1, forward strand.
ATACCGGATTGGATATGGGAAGCATGGTTGTCATCTGCGCAAGTATGGCAAACATGATAATGTACCCTCCCAGCTTTGCCAGTGTTTCAAAACCGTTCATAATACCGGCGTCTATGAGTTGAAGGTTCATGGATGCCGCTTTTTTTTTAATATTTTCTGTGGGTGTTGCAAAATGTCTGTTGTGATTCCAGAGCATGTAAATTATAAGCGGCGGGACATACAAAATGAGATAGGTTTTAAAGCGCAGGTCTGGCCGTCCAAGGCTTTCATTTAAAAGAAAGCTTCCTACAAACATGGGACTGATATTATTGCATACACAAAATAGCCGCTGTCCTTCCTCACGGCTCATTTTGCCAGATTGTACCAGATCAGAAGTAATCTTACTTCCCATGGGGAATCCGAACAGAAGTCCAGCAATAAGCGGGTAGATCCCGGCACTGCTCACAGGGAAAAATTTTCTGATCAAGCGCTGGAGGATGCGTGTAAGGCTGTCTAATACTCCAGAATGTATCAGTATATAGGAGAGAATGGAAAAGGGCAGCAGCGTGGGCAGCATATTCTCATACCAGAGATTCAGGCCGATGGCGGCAGCATGCACAGAATTTTCCGGAAAAACAAGTATATAAAATAAAAATCCAATTAAAATAATAATGTACATGATTTTTTTCATAGTTTATTCTATGATGCAATTACATAAATATACCAATGGAGGAGAGCAGTCATGAGAGTTTGTGAACAATTAGAACCAAAAAAAGTATTCGCGTATTTTGAGGAAATCTGCCAGATTCCACATGGTTCCCGAAATACCAAAGCAATCAGCGATTATTGCGTATCATTTGCCAAAGACCATAATCTTAAGTATATTCAGGATGAAGACAATAACGTGGTGATTTTCAAAGACGCGTCCAAGGGCTATGAAAATTCAGACCCGGTAATTATCCAGGGGCATCTGGATATGGTATGTGAAAAGGAAAAAGGCATAGACATTGATTTTGAGAAGGATGGCCTGAAATTGTATGTGGACGGAGATTTCCTGAAGGCAGAGGGCACGACCCTGGGCGGCGACGATGGCATCGCCGTAGCCTACGCACTGGCAATTTTAGATGATGATTCCTTAGAGCACCCACCCCTGGAAATTGTCTTTACGGTGGACGAGGAAATCGGTATGCTGGGCGCAGAGACTATGGACCTTTCTATGTTAAAAGGGCGGAAGCTTTTAAATATAGACTCAGATGTAGAAGGCATTTTTCTGGCGAGCTGTGCGGGCGGCCTGCAAGCGGTCTGTAAATTACCGGTTACCAGAGTAAAAACGGAGGGCACAAGCTATGAAATTAAGGTGGAAGGGCTTTTAGGCGGACATTCCGGCAGTGAAATTGATAAGGAGCGTGGAAATGCAGTCTGGCTGTTAGGCAGGGTATTGCATTCGCTGAGCAGTAAGATTCCCTTTGCCATAGAACACATGGAAGGCGGATTGAAGGATAATGCAATTCCCAGAGACGCTGCAGCCTCCATCCTTCTGCCTGCCGATAGTTCGCAAAAGGATCTGTATGCCAGGATAGAAGCCCTGGAAAATGAGCTGAAAAAGGAATTCAAAGCTTCGGATGCGGACCTTAGAGTTTCATGCCGGAAGCTGGAAGATGGGGAGAAATCCGTCCTTCATGCATCTACTGCCTCAAAGATTCTGTTTTTCCTGCGCATGATGCCAAACGGTATCCAAAATATGAGTATGGATATTGCAGGTCTTGTGGAAACTTCTTTGAATGCAGGGATTATGAAGCTTACAGAGGATATGTTTTCCGTGTGCTTTGCGGTGCGCAGCAGTGTTACAAGCAGAAAACATGAGGTCGCTGACCGTCTGACTTTCCTTACAGAATTTTTGGGCGGTGAAATTGCCATTGGCGGTGATTATCCGGCATGGGAATATAAAACAGATTCTTCCATGCGCGCGCTGATGGCAGAAACTTATAAGGATTTATTTGGTGAGGAGGCAAAGATTGAAGCAATCCATGCAGGACTGGAATGCGGACTTTTTTCTGGTAAAATCCCAGATCTTGACTGCATCTCCTTTGGACCCAATAACTTTGACATTCACACGCCGAATGAGCGGCTGAGCATCTCCTCCACAGAAAAAATCTGGAGGCTGCTGGTAGAATTTCTGCGGCGGCTCAAATAAAATATAATAATAAAATCAGGAAAATAGCAAGGGGTATATGAAGTATTTTAAGAAGGTCGTAATCCATATATTGATTCTTACCGTCCTGCTGAGTTTTAACACAGCTTTCATCAGAAACATCCAGCAGGCTGCGAAGATTACCCATCTTCTGGAAGGGGAAGATACGACAGAACTTTTACGCCAGCAACAGATTTCTGGTGAGTTATGTGATCTGGCGGCAGAGTATGAAACACAGTCCGAATTTTCCCGCTATGCATACATGGCGGCAATGATCCTTACGGGGAATACAGATCAGCCGGGGCTTGAGGAGTATCTAAAGCTTTTGTACCAGTACTGCCCACAGAAAATTCAGGATGTTGTGAATCTTGAATCTTCCATTTGGGAGGATTTGAGATATTTCCCGGTTCCCCTGCCGGAACCTGGGGAACTTCATACGTCTTATGAAAATTCCTGGATGTTTGCACGCAATTTCGGGGGCGAACGCGGGCATGAGGGTACGGACATTATGGCTTCCTTAAACGAGCGGGGACGTTATCCCATTATCAGTATGACAGACGGTGTGGTGGAAAAGATTGGCTGGCTTACCCTGGGTGGATACCGGATCGGCATCCGTTCCCCCAGCGGAGGTTATTATTACTATGCTCATCTGTACGATTATGCAAAAGATTTCAAAGAGGGCGATACGGTAAAGGCCGGGGAGCTTCTGGGATTTATGGGAGACAGTGGTTACGGCAAGGAAGGTACCATTGGACAGTTTGCTGTTCATCTGCATGTGGGCGTTTATGTCAATGACAAAGACGGCGGGGAGATGAGTTTGAATCCTTACTGGATGTTAAAACGGCTGGAACCACAACGGATATATTTCCGTGAGCAACAGGCTGGATAAGAGGAGTGCAGAATGAGGTTGGATAAATATCTTGCCGACATGGGTATCGGTACCCGCAATGAGGTAAAGCATTACATACGTAAAAAACAGGTGCTGGTAAACGGCACGCTGCCCAAAGGTCCAGAGCACAAAGTTTCCCCAGGGCAGGATGAGATTATATTTCAGGGAGAGAAAATTGCCTATATAGAATATGAATATTTTATGCTCAATAAGCCTTCCGGGTATGTCAGCGCCGTGACAGATGCAAAATATCCGACGGTACTGGATTTGATTCACGGACAAAGCCGCAAAGACCTGTTTCCTGTGGGGCGTCTGGACATGGATACGGAGGGACTGCTTCTCATTACAAACGACGGTGCACTGTCCCATAATCTCCTGGCGCCGGGAAAACATGTGCCAAAGACTTATTTTGCCAGGGTGTCGGGAACGGTATCCGAACAGGAGATTGAATGGTTTGCGCGTGGTGTAAATATCGGTGAAAAGAAAGATACGTTGCCGGCAGACCTTCAAATCCTTTCTCATGAGGAAGGAAATTCCGAGGTGATACTGACGATTATGGAGGGAAAATTTCATCAGATCAAGCGTATGTTTGAGGCGGTTGGAAAGAAGGTACTTTACTTAAAACGTGTTTCTATGGGGGATTTAAAATTGGATAAATCCTTAAAGTCTGGGGAGTTCCGAAGGTTGACCGAAGAAGAAATCCGTTTGTTGAGGGAACGCAGTTAGCGAAAGGCAAAGGAGAAATCAGGCATGTTAGAAAATATACAATCCATTATTTTTGACTTAGACGGTACGCTGGTGGATTCCATGTGGCTTTGGCATGATATTGACGTAGAGTTTTTAGAAGCGCGGGGGCTTACCTTGCCAGAGACGTATCAGCATGATATTGAAGGCATGAGCTTTACGGAAACAGCGGTATATACCAAAGACTTATTCAAGTTGAAAGAGAGTGTGGAAGAACTGAAATTCATCTGGAATCAGATGGCAATCGAAAAATACAGCTATGAGGTAGCATATAAGCCGGGAGCGAAATCGTTTTTGCGCTATTGCAGGCAACATGGAATAGCGCTTGGAATTGCAACCAGCAATTCCAAAGAACTGGTGGGGGCCGTGGCCCATGCACTGCACTTTTGGCATGATATTCAAGAAATCGTGACTGCCTGTGAGGTGGCGCATGGGAAGCCGGCGCCGGACGTTTATCTGGAAGCAGCAAAGAGGCTTCAGACAGAACCAGCGCACTGCCTGGTCTTTGAGGATGTTCCTATGGGTATCCGGGCGGGAAAGAATGCCGGTATGCGGGTATGTGCCGTAGAGGATCCCTTTTCTGCCCACCAGGTAGAAGAAAAACGCAGGCTTGCAGATTATTATATTTCAAGCTACGAACAGGTATTAGACCATACATACGAAACGTTATAGGAGCTTATATGGAACGGAAATTTCTGCCAATTTGCCGGGAGGACATGTTGGAACGCGGGATAAAACAATTTGATTTTGTGTATGTCATCGGAGATGCCTATGTGGATCACCCTTCCTTTGGACATGCAATTATCAGCCGTCTGCTGCAGGCGCATGGATATTCTGTGGGTATTATCTCGCAGCCTGACTGGAAGGATAAGCAGAGCATTGCCATTTACGGCGAGCCTCGGCTTGCCTTTCTAATCAGTGCCGGAAACATGGATTCGATGGTGAACCACTATAGCGTGTCCAAACGCCTGCGGAATAAGGATTCTTTTACCCCGGGCGGCGTAATGGGAAAGCGTCCCGATTATGCCACGGTCGTGTATGGGAATTTAATCCGGCAGACATATAAAAGAACGCCGATTCTCATCGGAGGTGTGGAAGCCAGCCTGCGCAGGCTGGCACATTACGACTATTGGAGCAATAAAGTAAAACGTTCCATTCTTTTAGACAGCGGAGCTGATATTCTCATGTACGGCATGGGTGAGCACAGCATGATTGAATTGGCAGAAGCATTAGACAGCGGACTTGCTGTATCCGATATTACATTTGTCCCAGGAACAGTGTATAAGACACGGAACAAGGAGGATATTTATGATGCCGTATTCCTGCCAGAATTTCAGAAAGTGAAAGAGGATAAGGCCGCTTATGCGAAAAGTTTTTACCGGCAGTATTGCAATACAGATCCTTTTATGGGCAGGCGTCTTGTAGAGGAATATCCACATCAAGTCTATGTGGTACAAAATCCCCCGGCAAAGCCATTGAGCCAGATGGAAATGGATGATATTTATGCGCTTCCCTATCAGCGCACATACCATCCGTCTTACGAGGCGCAGGGAGGAGTACCTGCCATTTCAGAGGTCAGGTTCAGTCTGACCAGCAACCGTGGTTGTTTTGGGGGATGCAGTTTCTGTGCGCTGACCTTCCACCAGGGAAGGATTATACAGGCAAGAAGCCATGAATCCATTGTAGCAGAAGCCATACTTCTGACAAAACAACCGGACTTTAAGGGATATATCCATGATGTGGGAGGACCTACCGCCAATTTTCGTTTTCCAGCATGTGAAAAACAGCTCACAAAAGGCGTATGTCAGGACAAGCAGTGCTTGTTTCCCCAGCCTTGTAAACATTTACGGGCAGACCATCAGGATTACCTGAAATTGCTGCGAAAGCTGCGGAATCTTCCAAAGGTAAAGAAAGTGTTTATCCGTTCTGGTATCCGTTTTGACTATCTACTGGCGGATAAAGACCGTACCTTTCTTAAGGAACTGTGCAAGTATCACGTCAGCGGCCAGCTCAAGGTGGCGCCGGAGCATATTTCCAATGCGGTTCTGGAGAAAATGGGAAAACCAAATGCGTCTGTATACGATCGGTTTGTCCGGGAATATCAGAAGACGAATGAGAAATTGGGAAAGAAGCAGTATTTAGTCCCCTATCTGATGTCTTCGCATCCAGGTTCTACGCTGCAGGAGGCCGTGGAGCTGGCAGAATTTTTGAGGGATTTGGGATATATGCCTCAGCAGGTTCAGGATTTTTACCCAACACCCTCGACCATTTCCACCTGCATGTACTATACTGGTTTGGACCCACGCACCATGCAGCCGGTGTACGTAGCGCATAATCCCCATGAAAAAGCCATGCAGCGCGCATTGATCCAGTACCGGGAGCCGAGGAATTATGAGCTTGTGAAAGAGGCGCTTATAAAAACCGGGCGCACGGATTTAATTGGATTTGATGATAACTGCCTGATTCCGCCCAGAAAAATCCGCAATGTGCACAAGAAAGGAAAACACTGATGCAGAGTTTTCAAATTGGAAAGAATGAGTCGGGCCAGAGGTTTGACAAGTACCTGAAAAAACTATTGCCTTTGGCGCCGAAAAGCTTCCTATACAAAATGCTTCGCAAAAAAAATATCACCCTCAATGGAAAAAAGGCAGATGGTTCCGAGAAATTGTGTCTGAATGACGAAGTAAAGTTATTTTTTAGTGAGGAAACCTTTGTCAGATTTGCGCAGACTGTGCTAAAATCTCCCGGGAAGGATCAAAAAGCAGCAACAGGCATTGGTTATCCCGAGACTGCTTTGGACATTGTCTATGAGGATGATGATATTTTGATTATCAACAAGCCGGCAGGTATGCTGTCCCAGAAGGCAAAGCGGGAAGACATATCAGCCAACGAATATATCATCGGTTACCTCCTGCGGCAGCATGTGATTACCCAGGAGGAGCTTGTAACCTTCCGTCCCTCTGTCTGCAACCGTTTAGACAGAAATACCTCCGGGCTTCTGATTGCCGGAAAGAGCCTGAAAGGTCTTCAGGATATGTCCAGGCAGCTGAGCAGCCGTTCGGCTTCAAAATATTACCGCTGTCTGGTAAAAGGAAAGATGGAACGACAAGAGACGGTGAAAGGCTGGCTTATAAAGGATAAGGGGAATAACCAGGTGCAGATTTTTCCCTCAGAACTGCCGGACAGCAAGTATGTGGAGACGAGGTACACACCCGTGGCATATTATCGTGAGACAGCATCCGGCGGCAAGGGAAAATGTCTTATTAAAATCAGGGAATCGGATATTTTGGGACAGGGAGGGGGGTATACCTTGTTGGAGGTGGAGCTTATTACCGGACGTTCCCATCAGATACGGGCACATCTGGCCTCTGTGGGGTATCCCATTGTGGGTGATTTTAAATACGGGGATAAGAAAACAAATGACTGGTTTTCCCATCATTTTCAAATAAAATACCAGATGCTGCAGGCATACTGCATAAAGCTATCAGACGGCAGAGAATTTAAGGCTCCGCCGGCACGCGAGTTCCTGCAGGTGCTTGGACCGCTATGAAAGGACAGTTATGGCTACATGGAATTCAAGAGGGCTTAGGGGATCCACATTAGAAGAACTGATAAACCATACCAATGAAAAATATGCGGAGCATGGGCTTGCACTGATTCAGAAGGTACCCACACCGATTACACCTATCAACATTGATAAGGACAGCCGCCATATCACACTTGCCTATTTTGACCAGAAGAGTACGGTAGACTATATCGGGGCAGTGCAGGGTATTCCCGTGTGCTTTGATGCAAAGGAATGCCACACAGATACATTTCCGCTGCAGAATATCCATCCACACCAGGTACACTTCATGGGAGAATTTGAAAAACAGCAGGGAATTGCCTTTTTGCTGATATTTTATTCCCACCGGAACGAAGCATATTACCTCCGTTATGGAAAATTGATGGAATTTTGGAGGCGCGCGGAAGAAGGCGGCAGAAAAAGCTTTCGTTATGAAGAATTGGAACCAGAATACTTTCTTTCTTCAAAGGGGGGGCTCTTAATTCCCTATCTGGACGCGATGCAGACGGATTTGGAAAAACGCGGTTGACTTTTTGTCAGGTCTTAGATATAATATGCGTGGTTTAATTTAGTAGCGTGGTAGCACGTTAAAGTGACGATTTCCCCAAAGTGGAAAAATACAAGAAAGGACATTACCAGATGAAACGCAGGTTATTACATACCCCGGAAGGGGTTCGGGATATTTATAATATGGAGTGTGCGAGAAAACTTATTTTGCAGGAAAACTTGCATGAATTGCTAAAAAAGTACGGTTATCATGCAATAGAGACACCTACATTTGAATTTTTCGACATTTTCAGCCGGGAGATCGGCACGACTCCTTCGAAGGACTTGTATAAATTTTTTGACAGGGAAGGGAATACGCTGGTGCTGCGCCCGGATATAACACCATCCATTGCAAGGTGCGTGGCAAAATATTATGCAGAGGAAGACTTTGCAGTGCGCCTTAGTTATATGGGGAACACTTTTATCAATAATAGCAGTTATCAGGGAAGAATGAAAGAAAACACTCAGCTCGGCGCTGAGCTGATAGGGGATAATTCTGTAGCGGCAGATGCTGAAATTCTTGCGCTGGTGGTAGATTTGCTGAAAACCGCCGGCCTTACAGAATTTCAAATCGGTGTAGGGCATGTAGATTTCTTCCGCGGACTGGTTATGGAGGCCAAACTGGAAGATGAGATGGAGCAGGAACTTGTGGAACTGATTTCCAATAAGAATTTTTTTGGCGTGGAAGAATTGGTGGATTCCCTGCAGCTGTCATCAGAGTTAAAGGGACTATTCTCCATGTTGGGAAATCTCTGTATGACAGAAGATATGATGGGCCGTGCCAAGGAGCTGTCCGCTGGTTTCCCGGTAATCTTAGGAGCATTAAACCGACTGGAAGAACTGATGCAGGTACTTTCCTGCTATGGTGTGGAAAAATATGTGACAATTGAACCTGGGATGTTAAGCAGCTATCATTATTATACAGGGATTATATTCGCCGGCTATACGTTTGGCAGCGGGGAACCCATTGTAAAGGGCGGACGTTATGACCAACTGATGGATTATTTTGGAAAACATGCGCCTTCCATTGGTTTTGCCGTTGTGACTGACCAGCTTCTTTTAGCGCTGGCAAGGCAGAAAATTGAAATTCCGGTAGAGAATAACCAGACTTTGATTGTATATCACAAGGAAAAACTGCAGGATGCCATAAAAAGGGCCGTTTCACTGCGCAAACAAAATTTGGGAGCAGCCCTTGTTTGCTGGGAAGACGGAAAAACTGAGGAAGATTACCGTTCCTATGCACAGCGTATGCATATGGAATCTTTGATGTTTATTCCCGCGAACAATGATTAATATACCTTTAGAACGGAGGAAATCATGAGATATTTGACATTTGCACTAGGGAAAGGCCGTCTGGCAAGACAGACCCTTGCCACCTTTGAAAAAATTGGGATAACATGCCAGGAAATGAAAGACAAGGACACCCGTAAATTGATTTTCGTCAATGAAGAATTGAAACTGAAATTTTTCCTTGCCAAAGGCCCGGATGTGCCGACTTATGTGGAATATGGTGCGGCAGACATCGGCGTAGTTGGGAAGGATACAATTCTGGAGGAGGCGCGCAATATCTATGAAGTTCTGGATTTGGGATTTGGAAAATGCAGAATGTGCGTCTGCGGCCCTAAGCAAGCACAGGAGCTTTTACAGCATCATGAATTGATCCGGGTTGCCACCAAATACCCCAGAATTGCCAAGGATTATTTCTACAATAAAAAACATCAAACGGTGGAGATTATCAAACTAAACGGCTCTATTGAGCTTGCCCCGATTGTAGGTCTTTCGGAGGTAATCGTGGATATTGTAGAGACTGGTTCCACACTCAGGGAAAATGGACTTGGCGTACTCGAGGAGGTCTGCCCTTTATCTGCAAGGATGGTCGTAAACCAGGTCAGCATGAAGATGGAAAACGAACGGATTACAAAGCTGATTGGCGATTTAAAAAACGTAATATAACTATATATAGAGGAGGGAAGGCAAATGCGTATACTGAAATTGACCAAGGACACCAGAAAAAATCTTCTGGAAGAACTTTTGAAGCGAAGCCCGAACAGCTACAAGCAATATGAGCAAACGGTAAATGATATTATTGAAAACGTACGCCAAAATGGCGACAGCGCTGTCTTTTCCTATACCAGACAGTTTGACGGCGCAGAAATTGGGGAAGATACGATCCGTGTGACAAAAGAAGAAATTAAGAAGGCATATGAGCTTGTGGATGATGCGCTGATTCATGTCATGAAAAAATCACTGGAGAACATCCGCATATACCATGAAAAGCAGAAGCAGTATAGCTGGTTTGACAGCCGCCCAGACGGCGTTTTGCTTGGACAGAAGGTGACGCCGCTTGCCCGGGTAGGTGTCTATGTACCAGGTGGAAAGGCGGCTTATCCATCTTCCGTGTTGATGAATGTGCTGCCAGCAAAGGTGGCAGGCGTGGAGAAAATTGTAATGACTACGCCTTGTAACAAGGAAGGGAAGGTGAACCCTGCGACGCTGGCGGCTGCAGACCTTGCAGGGGTGGATGAAATCTACAAAACAGGCGGTGCCCAGGCGATAGCAGCGCTGGCGTTTGGAACCAAAAGCATTCCCAAGGTAGATAAAATTGTGGGACCTGGCAATATCTATGTGGCTTTGGCAAAAAAAGCTGTATTTGGACACGTTAGTATTGATTCCATCGCAGGACCGAGTGAAATCCTAATTCTTGCAGATGATACGGCAAATCCACGCTATGTGGCGGCAGACTTATTGTCACAGGCGGAACATGATGAACTGGCAAGCGCAATCCTGATTACCACCAGTGAGACTTTGGCAGATCAGGTTTCCAAAGAGGTTGACAATTTTACCAGGACGCTGTCAAGAAAAGATATCATAGAAAAATCCCTGGAAAATTATGGATATATTCTGATAGCGCAGGATATGGAGGAGGCCGTTGCCGCAGTCAACGAGATTGCATCAGAGCATTTGGAAATCCTAACCGCAAACCCCTTTGAGACTATGATGAAAATTAAGAATGCGGGGGCAATCTTTCTGGGTGCGTACGCCAGCGAACCATTGGGGGATTATTTTGCGGGGCCAAACCATGTGCTTCCGACGAACGGAACAGCAAAGTTTTTCTCACCGCTTGGCGTGGATGATTTCATTAAGAAATCCAGTATTATTGCATATTCCAGAGAGGCTCTGGAACCAATTTACAAAGATATTGTGCAATTTGCGGAGTCAGAACGGTTGACGGCGCACGCAAATTCCATTAAAGTTAGGTTTGAGGATTAATTTAAGCTTAACCTGATGTGCCATCATGTTAGGTTAAAGATAAAACAGGAGAGAGATTGTCATGTCGGAAAAGAGAACCAACAAACAGCGTCGTAAAACGAAGGAAACAGATATAAGCCTTACACTTAACCTGGATGGCAGCGGGGAGACACAGTTAGATACCGGAATCGGTTTTTTTGATCACATGCTGGACGGATTTGCACGCCACGGTTTTTTTGACTTAAAGGTTCAGGTGAAAGGCGACTTAATAGTTGATACCCATCATTCTATTGAAGACACTGGAATTGTGCTCGGCAATGCCATACGATATGCGTTGAAGGATAAGAAAGGCATCAAACGTTATGGAAGCTGCATTCTGCCTATGGATGAGACTTTGGTCTTATGTGCTATTGATCTTAGCGGCCGGCCTTATTTTGCATTTGAGGGTGAGTTTACCACTGAGCGGGTGGGGTATATGGAGACTGAGATGGTACGTGAATTTTTTTATGCTGTTTCCTACAGTGCAGGAATGAATTTACATATGAAAATCCTGTCAGGAACAAACAACCACCATATGATTGAGGGACTTTTTAAAGCATTTGGACGTGCATTGGATGAGGCAGCTACAAAGGACCCCAGGATTAAAGACATTATGTCTACGAAAGGCAGCTTATAGGTGAAGTTATGGAACACAAAAACTTGATTGCTACAATTTATTTAAAAGACGGAAACGCTGTAAAAGGGCGTGAAGATTTTACGGTTGCCGGGGATTGGAAAGAATTAGCAAAATCATATAATGATTGCGGCGTTGATAAGCTATATGTATTTGATTTGTCGCAGAATGATAAAGAACATGACGTTCATTTAGAAATGATCAAGCAGCTCAGCCGGCAGATGGAGATTCCAGTCTACGGGGCTGGCAACATCCGAAAACAGGAGGATATCAAAAAGATTCTTTACGCAGGCTGCAAAGGCGCCATCCTGGATGGCGCCAGACATGATATCATAGAGATGGCAACAGAAGCTGCACAGCGCTTTGGAAAAGAGAAGCTTTTAGTTTCCATGGATACGGTAGACCTGATTTTTAAGCATAAGAGGGAAGTAGAAGATCATATCCATAAACTTGTGGTATTAAATAAGGATATTGTGGAAGCTCTGACCAATATTACCAGCCTGCCCTTTAGCGTGATTGTTTCCGGTTATAACATGAAACAATGGGTCAAGATTTTAAAATGTGATTCCGTTACAGGGATTGGCGGCGATTATGTCAGCACCCCTGATACAGATATTATGGCCCTAAAGAAAAATTTGGCTACAGAAGGTATACAGATAAGAAAATTTATTTCCTCCATACCCTGGTCAGAGTTTAAGCTGAATGAGGACGGTCTGATTCCTGTCATTGTACAGGAATACCAGACTTTTGAAGTTCTGATGCTTGCTTACATGAATGAGGAAGCTTATAATATGACGCTCGCTTTGGGCAAAATGACATATTACAGCAGAAGCCGCCAGAAGTTATGGTTGAAAGGTGAGACCTCCGGACATTACCAGTATGTAAAATCCCTGACAGTTGACTGTGATAAAGATACTATTCTTGCCAACGTTTCACAGATAGGGGCAGCATGCCATACTGGAAACCCTACCTGTTTCTTTCAGGATCTTGTGAAAAAGGACTATATCAGTTGGAATCCGCTGAAAGTATTTGAGAATATGTACGAGACAATTGCCGGACGAAAAGAACGGCCCAAAGAAGGTTCTTATACAAACTATCTTTTTGACAAAGGTCTGGACAAAATCCTACAGAATATTGGTGAAGAAGCGACAGAGATTGTAATTGCGGCCAAAAACCAGGAACCGGATGAGATTACCTACGAGATTTGTGATTTTATCTACGATCTGATTGTGATGATGGTGGAAACTGGAATTACCTGGGATGATATTGTAGAAGAACTGAATCAGAGGTACTTTTTTGTTGATAATAAAAAATAGTTTACATAATTATTTTATGTAAACCTAGACTGGGTGATTTTTAAGAAAATTTGAGCGGACATGCATTTTTTGTGTTATGCAGTATTAAAATGTACAAAGTTAGATTTCAGGTGGTTATCATGGCAAAATCTCTGGAAGAACGTGCATTAGAACGCAGACATCAAATAGAACAGGCGCGCGCAGCCTTTCATAATCAGGAGTCCGGCTATCAGGCGCCCCAGCCTAAACAGGAGGAGCAGGAGAGTGCTGCAGTAACGTCCACATTAGGCATACGGATCGTTATTGCAGCGTTTCTGTTTGCATGTTTTGTTTATTTTGAACAGGAACATATTACATTTATGGGCGTGGACGCCCAGGAGATTGTAAGACAGGTGGAATGGAATGCGGTTCCGGAAGAAAAACTTGAGGAACTGTTTGGGGATGTTGCTGTCTCTAAGAAATAGTAATAAGTGGACTTGTGAGGCATTGTGTGTTAGAATGAAGGAGCTGTAAATAAGGCGAAAACAAAGGAGCACAATGTATGAACAACCTAGCTTTAAGCGATAGAATTTTAATGTCGGTTGATAAACCGGCACGTTATATTGGCAATGAAGTAAATATGGTGCGGAAGAATCCAGAGGATGTAGAAATTCGCTTTGCCATGTGTTTCCCAGACGTATATGAGATTGGCATGTCACATCTTGGCATCCAGATTCTTTATGATATGTTTAACCAGAGGGACGACGTATACTGTGAACGTGTCTATTCTCCGTGGAGTGATTTGCATAAAATTATGAAGGAGGAGCAGATTCCATTATTTACTTTGGAGACACAGTCTCCTGTGTGTGATATGGATTTTCTAGGAATTACCATCCAGTATGAGATGTGTTACACCAACATTCTGCAGATTCTTGATTTAAGTCATATTCCAATGCTTGCACAGGAACGCACAGACGATGACCCGATTGTGATTGGCGGAGGTCCCTGCACATACAATCCGGAACCTCTGGCGGATTTTTTTGATCTATTTTATATAGGAGAGGGCGAGACAATGTACGATACGTTGTTTGACCTCTATATCTCTATGAAAAAACAAGGAGGCACCCGAAAGGAATTCTTACGTGCAGTGTGCAAACTTCCTGGCATTTATGTACCCTCCTTGTATGAGGTATCTTACCAGGAAGATGGTACCATTGCATCCTTTACCCCAAAATATGAGGATGTTCCACCGACAATCTGCAAGGAAGTCCAGATGGATTTAACAGACACTTTTTATCCGCGCAAACCGCTGGTTCCCTATATTAAGGCAACACAGGACAGGGTTGTATTAGAAATTCAGCGCGGCTGTATCCGCGGCTGCCGTTTCTGCCAGGCGGGCATGATTTACCGGCCCACCAGAGAGCGGGATGTTGAGATGCTCAAAGAATGCGCACGAGACATGCTTGAAAGTACGGGACATGAGGAAATATCCTTAAGCTCTTTAAGCTCCAGTGATTACAGTAAGCTCAAAGAACTGATGAACTATCTTATTAATTTCAGGGAAAAGGGCGTCAACATTTCCCTTCCATCCCTGCGGATTGATGCGTTTTCTTTGGATGTTATGAGCAAAGTCCAGGATATCAGAAAGAGTAGCCTGACTTTCGCACCGGAAGCGGGTTCCCAGCGCCTTAGGGATGTAATCAATAAAGGACTGACAGAAGATGTGATTTTAGAAGGCGCCGGTCTTGCATTTGCAGGCGGCTGGCAGAAAGTCAAACTCTATTTTATGCTGGGGCTTCCCACGGAAACAGAGGAAGATATGAAAGAAATTCCGCGGCTTGCCGACAGGATCGCCCGGCGTTATTATGAGATTCCAAAAGAACAGCGTAGCGGTAAATGTCAGATTACAATCAGCACTTCATTCTTCGTACCCAAACCTTTCACTCCATTCCAATGGGCTTCTATGCATCCTAAGGAAGAATATCTGGCACGTGCCCGGGTGGTCAATGAAGAAATGAAGGAACAATTAAATCGCAAGAGCTTAAAGTACAACTGGCATGAAGCGGATGTAACGGTCTTAGAGGGTGTATTTGCCAGAGGTGACCGCCGTGTGGGACAAGTCCTGCAAAGGGCCTATGAGAAAGGTTGTATGTTTGATGCCTGGAGTGAATTTTTTGATAATAAAAAATGGATGGAAGCTTTTCAGGAATGCGGTATATCTATCAAATTTTATAATCAGAGAGAGAGAGGTTTGGATGAAATCCTTCCCTGGGATTTCATCGACTGCGGTGTATCAAAATCATTTCTAAAGCGTGAATGGCAGCATGCCCTAAAAGGGGAAGTAACACCCAATTGTAAGATACAGTGTAACGGCTGCGGGGCAGCAAAATTTGAGGGAGGTGTCTGTCTTGAACATCAGAATTAAGTTTGGAAAGTACGGTGTCATGAGGTTTGTCGGGCATCTTGATGTCATGCGTTATTTCCAGAAAGCCATGCGCCGTGCCAATATTGATATTGCATATTCGGAAGGGTACAGCCCGCATCAGATCATGTCCTTCGCGGCACCGTTGGGCGTTGGTGTTACCAGTGATGGTGAGTATTTCGATATCGAAGTAAATACTTCCAGTTCCAGCCAGGAGGCCATGGAAGCCTTGAATAAAGTGATGGTGGAGGGTATTTCCATTCTGGAATACAAGCAATTGCCTGATACAGCAAAAACCTCCATGTCGCTGGTGGCTGCTGCGGATTATCTGGTTTGTCCGAAACCAGGCTGTCGGCCTTTTGCCGAAACATTGCTTGAGCTTCAAGAAAAGGTTCATGCCTTTTATGAAGGGCAGTCTGAAATCTGTATCACAAAACAGACGAAAAAACGTGAGATTCAGATGGACTTAAAGCCCTTGATCTATCAGATGAAGGCTTCTGGTAAGGATGGGAATCCTTCACTGTTTCTCAGGGTATCTACCGGAAGCAATGATAATGTCAAACCAGAGCTTGTGCTTGAGGCATTCTGCCATTTTCATGGAATTTCTTATGATGCATTAGCATTTCAGGTACACCGCCTTGAGGTTTATGCAAAGGCAGATGAGATTCCAGTAAAAGGTGAGAAGGAACGAAAAGCCTATGAGGCTTTTCTTGTCAAGCAACGGCAGTCTTACCAAAAAGAAGGAAAAGAGTTTCCGCAGTTTCTTCCCCTGGGGGAACTTGGATGGGATATAAAGTAAAAGGGGAACTCCATGGAAAACACACTGTTAATTACCAAACTTATCTGGAATCAGAAGAATTATATTGCAACAGCGCTTTACCAGGGGGCAAAACTATTGGAAGTTTCTCTGGAACCGTTGGATGCGCAGAATATCCTGGGAAATATTTATGTAGGCAGGGTGAAGGATATTGTGAAAAACCTCAATGCTGCCTTTATTGAAATTGCACCGGGCGTTCCTTGTTATTATAGTTTAGATGATTTGAGAAACCCCATGTATGTGAAAAAAATTAATAGTCCCCGTATGGTTCAGGGAGACGAAGTACTGGTTCAAGTGGTCCGCGAAAGCAGTAAAGGCAAACCTCCCAAAGTCAGCACGAACTTAAATTTCTCCGGAAAGTACCTTGTGCTCACCAACGAGAATACTTCTCTGGGCATTTCAAGGAAACTGGATGCTGAAACGAAAAAAAGACTGAAACATTCCCTGGATTTTGAGGAAGGGGCAGATTTCGGAGTTATCATACGTACGAATGCGGCTCATGCGGCTGCAGAGGATATAAAAGCAGAATACCTTAGGTTGAGGCAGGAGTATCTCACTTTAAAGGAAACGGCGGTGCACCGGACAACGTTTAGCTGCTTGAAAAAGGAGTTACCACAATATCTGCATACCATTCAGGATATAAACGAGGATCGGTTAGATACCATACTCACTGACGACAAGGAGATTTATGCACAGGTCTCACAATATCTCAAAAGATTTGCGCTGCAGAAATGTACGCTTCAATTTTATGAAGATTCCATGTTAAGTTTAAATAAGCTTTACAGCCTGGATGTGAGACTAAAGGAAGCTTTACAGGAACGGGTATGGATGAAATCCGGTGGTTATCTCGTAATACAGCCCACTGAGGCGCTTACGGTTATTGACGTCAATTCTGGAAAGAGTATTACGAAAAAGAATGCACAGGAACATTACCTTAACATTAACTTAGAGGCAGCAGCAGAGATTGCACACCAGCTTCGGCTTCGGAATCTGTCAGGGATTATTATTGTGGACTTTATCGATATGAAATCAGAATCAGATAATGAATTTTTACTAAAAACCCTGCGTTCCAATCTCTGCACAGACAGTGTGCCTGTTCAAGTTGTGGATATGACGAAACTGCATCTCGTGGAAATCACGCGCAAGAAAGTGAAAAAGTCGCTGGCTGAGCAGTTAAAATAGTTGACACTGGGTTTTATTTGTGGTAATCTATACTAGTGTGCCGCACAGTGAGGTTTTAAGTCTGCGTAAGCAGCACCGCAACTGGCGAGTAATGATAAGAGGAGGTGCCATATGTACGCAATTATAGCAACAGGTGGTAAGCAGTACAAAGTATCCGAAGGCGATATCATTACCATTGAAAAGCTTGGTGTAGAAGCTGGTGAGAAGGTTACTTTCGATAACGTATTAGCAGTGAGCGGTGATTCCCTGAAAGTTGGAGATGACGTAGCAAATGCAACTGTTGAAGCTTCTGTAGTAGAAAACGGCAGAGGTAAGAAAGTTATCGTATACAAGTACAAGAGAAAAACCGGCTATCATAAGAAGAACGGTCATAGACAGTCCTTCACCAAGGTTAAGATTGAAAAGATTAATGGCTAATCGATAGGAAATTGTTATGATACAGATAACGATTTTAAAAAACCAGGTGAATGAGTACACAGCATTTCGATGTATCGGACATGCAGGATATGCCGACCCCGGAGAAGATATTGTATGTGCCGCTGTTTCTGTATTGGTCATCAATACAATCAATTCTATAGAACATTTTACTTCTGATGAATTTGATTTATCAACAGATCAGGAGAGCGGCCGGATCGATTTTTCCTTAAAGGATGGTTATTCCAAGGAGTCATTGCTGTTTATCCAGTCACTGGTTTTAGGCTTACAGGGAATACAAAAAAATTACGGAACTGAATATATGACGCTTATATTCAAGGAGGTGTAAGACATGTTGAATATGAACCTTCAATTTTTCGCTCATAAGAAGGGAGTTGGCTCTACCAAGAACGGCAGAGATTCCGAGTCCAAGAGACTGGGCGCAAAAAGGGCTGATGGACAGTTTGTAAAAGCTGGGAATATTTTGTACAGACAGCGTGGTACAAAGATTCATCCAGGAGTAAATGTAGGAATCGGCGGAGATGATACCTTATATGCTAAGGTTGATGGTGTGCTGAGATTTGAAAGAAAAGGCAGAAGTAAGAAACAAGCTTCTGTGTATCCAGTAGCAAGCAACGAATAAGACAGTATTCAATACGACTGATAGACTCGACTGAAACGGCCGGGTCTATTCTTTTCATGAGGTAAATGAAATGTTTGCAGATAACGCAAGAATTATTATAAAATCAGGAAAGGGCGGTGATGGACATGTTTCTTTCCGCAGAGAAAAATATGTTCCTAACGGTGGCCCCGATGGCGGCGATGGCGGAAATGGCGGCAATTTAATTTTCCAGGTAGATGAAGGCTTAAACACGCTGGCAGATTTCAGGCACAGGCGCAAATATGCCGCCCAGAATGGAGAAGAAGGCGGAAAACGTAACTGCCACGGCAAAAAGGGCGACGATTTGATTGTAAAGGTTCCGGCAGGAACAATTATAAGGGACGCCGATACCGATAAAGTCATTGCAGATATGTCAGGAGACAATACGAGGCAAATTGTCCTGCGTGGCGGCAGAGGCGGACTTGGCAACCAACACTATGCAACAGCTACAATGCAGGCCCCAAAGTATGCGCAGCCAGGGCAGCCAGGCATTGAGCTTGAAGTACGCCTTGAGCTGAAAGTAATTGCCGATGTAGGATTAGTTGGATTTCCTAATGTTGGAAAATCTACCCTGCTATCCAGAGTCAGCAATGCGCGTCCCAAAATTGCCAACTATCATTTTACCACGTTGAACCCTAACCTGGGCGTGGTGGATCTTGAGGATGCCAGTGGTTTTGTGATTGCCGATATTCCCGGTCTCATTGAGGGAGCTGCCGAAGGGATTGGATTAGGACATGATTTCCTGCGGCATATTGAACGTACAAAGGTAATGATTCATATGGTAGATGCAGCTTCCGTAGAAGGACGTGACCCGATTGCAGACATTTATGCCATCAATAAAGAGCTGGAATCGTACAATCCTGAACTTTTAAAAAAACCGCAGGTTATTGCGGCAAATAAGATAGATGCCATTTATGATGAGGCCCAAAGCGCCATTCCACTTTTAAAGGCCGAATTTGAACCAAAAGGCATTAAGGTCTATCCTATTTCAGCAGTCAGTGGACAAGGCTTAACGGAGTTGTTATATCATGTACAGGAACTGTTATCCCGGCTGGATAACACCCCGATTGTCTATGAACAGGAGTTTTATCCGGAAATGCTGGAATTTCGTGAAGACGCCTATACGGTGGAATATGACGAAGAAGAAAACCTATATGTAGTAGAAGGGCCAAAGATTGAAAAAATGCTTGGTTATACCAATATCGATTCCGAAAAAGGATTTTTATTCTTCCAGAAATTCCTCCGTGATCAGGGAATCCTAGAGAAATTGGAAGAACTTGGCATTTCGGAAGGAGACACCGTCCGAATGTATGGGTTACAGTTTGATTACTATAAATAGAAAGGATAACATATGGCTATGACAAGTAAACAACGTGCGTATTTAAAAAGCCTTGCCAACAGTATCACCCCTATTTTCCAGGTAGGGAAGGCTAGCCTGACACCGGAAATCATAACCGCTGTGGATGAAGCGCTTGAGAAAAGGGAACTTATTAAAATTTCTGTTCTAAAAAATTGTTTTGATGATCCAAAAGAACTGGCAGAAACAATTGCCGGGCGAACGAAATCTCAGGTCGTCCATGTGATTGGCAAGAAGATTGTATTGTACCGTCCGGCAAAGAAAAACCCCAAGATTCAACTTCCAAAGCAAACATAGGGAAAATGCCAGGAAGGAAATTATGTATAGATTTAATAATTATAAATAGGTCAGGAAATCTAATATGCAGATAAGATATAAGAATGCCAACAATAAAGAGCACAGACGAATAGGTATCATGGGAGGTACATTCAATCCCATTCATAATGGACATCTGGTCATTGCAGAAAATGCCAGGGAGCAATTTTCGCTGGATCAAATATTATTTATTCCTACCGGGCATTCACCATTGAAACACAAACAGCACATTACAAATGCAGTCCACCGATGTGCCATGGTATCCCTGGCAATCTCAGACAATCCGTCGTTTGTTCTGAATGAGATTGAAGTCCATTCCCCTGAGATCAGCTATACCTATCGAACAGTAGAAAAATTAAAAAAGAATTATATTTCTTCTGAATTATTTTTTATTCTGGGGGCAGATTCCCTGTTTGACTTTGAATCTTGGAAACATCCAGAATTGATTCTTAAAAATTGTAGTATTTTGGCTGCTTACCGAAAGCATCAAAAACAGGACGAATTTTGGGGACAGATTGCATATTTGAATAAAAAATATCCGGATAAATTTTATCCCCTAGACACACCAGAGCTGGAGGTATCTTCCCAGGAGATACGCCAAAGACTGCAGGAACAGAGAAGTATTCGATATCTGGTTCCCAAAACAGTGGAAACATATATAAAAGACAAAAAATTATATTCTGATTTTATATCATGAATACCGGAGACAAGTATGAAACGAAAAAAAATCGAAAAAAAACTAAAAAAAGAACTGGATAGGGAGCGTTATACCCACACACTGGGAGTCATGTATACGGCCGCGTCTCTGGCAATGGTTTACGGAGCGGACTTAGGGCAGGCAATGTATGCCGGATTGCTTCACGATTGTGCCAAATGTATCCCCAATGACAAAAAACTAGAGCTGTGCGAGGAATATGGGATTCCCATCCGGGAATCGGAACGAAATTGCCCGTTTTTACTTCATGCAAAGCTTGGAGCATATTTGGCCAAGCACCTATATAAAGTAGATGACCAAATGATTCTTCATGCAATCCAAACGCATACAACAGGGGAACCCCATATGAATGTTTTGGACAAGATTATATATATTTCTGACTATATTGAGCCCAACCGGAAAACTGCACCAAACCTGTCAGAAATAAGAAAGCTTGCTTTTGAAAATTTAGATATGGCCATGTTGAAGATTCTAGGGGATACCCTGGCTTTCCTGAAAGAGAAGGGCGGGGAAATCGATCCATTGACAATACAAACCTATCAGCATTTTCAAGACAAAATAAATATAACAAAGGAGTGACTAATTATGGATATTTCACATGAAATGGCTAAAATGGCATGCCATGTACTCAGCGAAAAGAAAGCCGAAGACATCCGGGTAATTGAAATCAGCGAAATTTCACCACTGGCAGATTATTTTATTATTGCAACCGGTGCAAACACAAACCAGATTCAGGCTATGGTAGATGCAGTAGATGAAACCTTAACAAAAGCTGGTTATCCGGTAAAGCAGATAGAAGGAAATCGTAACTCCAGTTGGATACTCATGGACTATCGTGATATTATCGTGCATATCTTCTCTAAAGAAGACCGCCTTTTCTATGATTTAGAGAGAATCTGGACGGACGGTAAAAGAATTGAACTGGAAGATCTCTAAGTCTTCGTTCTCTAAAAAGTGCAGTCCAGCCGGCATTATAAATGCCAACTGGACTGTTCCCTAAAAGAACCGAAATACGCCAAAAACTTTGCCTAATATTGTGCAATCCTCAACGATGATAGGATCCATATTATCATTCTCTGGTTGTAAACGGTAATGCCCGTCTTCCTTATAGAAGGTCTTAACTGTTGCGGAATCCTCTACCAGTGCAACTACCATATCCCCATCGGATGCCGTCGTCTGTCTCTGCACAAGAATATTATCTCCATCAAATATCCCTGCATTGATCATACTCTCGCCCTTGATTCTCAGCATAAACGTCTCATCATTCGGCATATACTCTGCCGGAATAGGGAAGTAAGTCTCAACGTTCTCCACTGCAAGCAGCGGTTCTCCAGCAGCTACATGTCCAAGAAGCGGGACATTCACAACCTCGCGCCGGCTCAGGTTAAAGGTGTCATCAATTATCTCAATAGCCCTCGGTTTCGTCGGATCCCGGCGAATATATCCGTTCTTCTCCAATGTCTCCAAATGGGAGTGAACAGAAGAAGTGGACTTTAAATGGACTGCCTCACAAATATCCCTTACAGAAGGAGGATACCCTCGATTCAAAATCTCACTCTTGATATATTCTAGAATCTCCCTCTGCTTATCACTTATCTTTCCATATGCCATAATCCTACCTCCTGTATATCTCTTTGGACAATTCATTAATTATGAATCGCTCTATATAATAAATATCATACCATATTTCTCTATAAAATGCAAACACATATTCCGAAAATTTGTTCGTAATTTGTGTTGACAAATGTATGTTCGTAATATATACTTATTTTAAACAAATGTTCGGAATGCACGTTCTGATATATTGATAGAATTGTCGTTGTATTTGGAGAAGGAGGAGATTTTTATGGTATGCAGAAAGTATAACATGATTTTGGACGGGGTCACACATCATATAATAATTATTGCTGTTTTAATAGCGGCCGCTTGTACAATAATAGGATTTGGAAGTTTTATAGGCAGCCGCTCCCATGCGTCTGATGACACCAAGTATAAATATTACACAAGTGTGGAGGTCAAGAATGGAGACACCTTATGGGATATTGCATCTGAGCATATAACAGAAGAATACGACAGTCTGCAGGAGTATGTGATGGAAGTAAAGGCTTTGAACGGGCTGCAGGGCGACAGCATCAAATCTGGGCAGAATTTAGTTATTCCCTATTATTCACTGGAGATGAAATAGTCCTGTCAACCATTCTGTTTTATCAAACCGCTAATACACAGTATCATCGAGCCATTTTAGCAAACTAAAAAGCAAGGATGATATTGTGTTTTTTTGTAATTCATTTTATAATTATAAAAGATACGTTACAATGGGAGAAAAGAAATGTTCAAATTTTTTTATGTTATTTTTATGAATCTGTTCCGGGCGCCCTATATGATTCCCAAAATGAGGTATCAGGCAAATCATCCAGAACGATACTCAGAAAAGAAACGGTATGCACTGGTATGCCATGCAATTGATTTAATGAAACGCACTGGACGGATTTATACAAAGGTGTACGGTGAAGAAAATCTTCCCAAAGAAGGAGGATATATTATGTATCCCAACCATCAGGGAAAATATGACGCACTCGGGATTATCACTACACATAAAGAACCCTGTTCTTTTGTAATGGATAAGTTTAAGTCTAAAATGATATTGGTAGATGAGATTGTAGATCTGGTACAGGCAAAACGTTTAGACCGAAGTGATGTGCGCCAGGCAATCACGGTATTGAACGAGGTTGCAGAGGAAGTAAAAAGAGGAAGAAAATATATTATCTTTCCAGAAGGAGGATATGTATTCAACAATAAAAACAAAATGGCTCCATTTAAAGCCGGGAGCTTTAAATGTGCTTTGAAATCCAAAGTTCCTATTGTGCCGGTGGCGTTGATTGATTCTTATAAAGTATTCAACAGTTTTACCTTAGGCAAAGTAACTACCCAGGTACATTATTTAAAACCATTGCTATATGAAGAATATAAGAATTTGAAGACAATTGATATTGCAAAGCTTGTACAATCAAAAATAGGTGAGGTGATTGATAATATATGAAGTTTTTAATCCAACGTGTAGCGTCTGCCTCTGTAGAGGTGGAATCCAGCATTATTGGCAGCATAAAAAAAGGTTTTCTCGTGTTTATCGGTATCCGTGAGGAAGACACTGTGGAAATTGCAGATAAGATGATTCGTAAGTTGCTTGGTATGAGAATTTTTGAGGATGAAAATGGCAAAACAAATTTATCCCTTGCCGATGTTTCGGGCGAATTGTTATTAATTTCACAATTTACGCTGTATGCAGACTGCAGGAAAGGAAATCGTCCTTCTTTTATAAAAGCAGGAAATCCTGAATTGGCAAACCACTTATACGAATATATCATCCATGAATGCCAAAAGCAAATACCCATAGTACAGACAGGTTCCTTTGGGGCTGATATGAAAGTTTCACTTTTGAATGACGGACCATTTACCATTATGCTTGATTCAGATGAGATTTGAGGATCTATTGAGGTCCAAAACATATCAGTTCGCGAAATGTTGATTTTACGAACTGATAAGACTATTCAGACAGGTTTCCAGTTTTAAAGGTTGAAATGAAAACTTTGCGCTTTAATTTTGCTTTGCTATAATAAATATGATGAATAACAACTAAAAGAATAAGGAGTACCATATGGATTACGTGGAACAAATCAACTTGGAAAACAAACGGAAACTGCAGGAATTATTGAAGGAACTGCCCAAATTCTGCAGTGATTTTTTCCGTTATCTCGATACCCGGAATACCTCGTCGCGGACAAGATTGTCCTATGCCTATGATATGCGCCTGTTTTTTGCTTTTATACAGGAGAATAACCCAGTATACGCTAAAATTAACATGCACGACATACCTTTGAAAGTTCTCGATGAGATGACCCCGGTGGATATTGAGGAATATCTTGCATATCTTTCCTATTATGAAAAGGACTCCGGACAGGCTGTTACCAATGGGGAAAAAGGAAAATCAAGAAAGCTTTCTGCCATCCGTACCATGTATAATTACTATTTTAAAAAAGAATTTATCAAGACAAATGCGCCTTCCATGATAGAGACACCCAAGAAACATAAAGACAATATCATCCGTTTGGATAAGGATGAGGTTGCAGAGCTGATTGCCACCGTAGAAAACGGAAGTTCCCTGACCGCAAGACAGCTTGCATCACACCAGAAGACAAAATACCGGGATATTGCCATTCTCACCTTGCTTTTGGGAACGGGAATCCGTGTATCCGAGTGCGTGGGGCTGGATGTTGCAGATGTGAGCTTCAAAAATAATGGAATGCGTATCGTACGCAAAGGCGGAAATGAATCTACGGTCTATTTTGGTGAGGAAGTCTCGGATGCACTCTTAGATTATCTGGAAATGGAACGTCCCCGACTGGCAGAAAAGGCGCTTCCCGAACAGGAGAACGCATTCTTCCTGTCGCTGAAATACAGTCGTCTTACGACGCGTGCTGTGGAAAAGCTTGTCAAAAAATATACACAGGCTGCCAATATCAATAAAAAAATTACGCCCCATAAGCTTAGAAGCACCTATGGGACGAATCTTTACAAAGAAACCGGGGATATTTATCTGGTTGCAGACGCCCTTGGCCACAAAAGTGTAGAAACTACCCGCCAGCACTACGCGGCCATTGATGACGAGCGCAGGAAACTGGCGGGTAAATTCTCTGGAAGCATTTTCCATGAAGATGCATAAAAGCGAACTCATTTCTTCTTATGCTTTATATCCATATAATGTTTGATCATATCACAGCAGCCCTCAAACCCGAGCTGGCTGCTGTCCAGCGTCAGGTGGTAGCTTCTGGAATCGCCCCATTTCTTGCTGGAATAATAATTATAATAGCTGGCACGTTTCTTATCCGTCTTGCGGATCATGTCTGCCGCTTTCTCTTTTGTCACTTGAAATTTCTCCACGATATGGTTGATACGAAATTCCAAATCTGCGTGGATAAATACATTTAGGCAGTTCGGATAATTTGCCAATGCATAATCTGCACATCTGCCTACTATAATACAAGATTCTTTTGCTGCAAGATTCTTGATTGCCTCAAACTGTGCGAGGAATACCTTATGATTCAAGGGCATATCAAGAAATGGTGCTGAGGTATATCCATTCATGGAATACGTGTCCATTACCAGGGAATACAAAAAGCTGCTGGTCGGCTTCTCATCATGATTTTCAAATATTTCCTCGCATAGCCCGCTCTCCTTTGCAGCCAGGGACAACAATTCTTTGTCATAACATTTCACATTTAAATCCCCAGAAAGCATCCTCCCGACATCCATACCGCCGCTTCCAAATTCCCTTCCTATTGTAATAACAAATTTTTCCATTCAATTACCACCTTTCTATCGACATTAAGAATTTCATCTCTAAATCATATATTCATAAAAATATTATAG
>CAPQSW010000035.1:0-17397 GCA_948688495.1 uncultured Lachnospiraceae bacterium
CTTTGGTTTCCGATGTAACAAAGTATATCATAAGATCGTTTATTCAGTAATCACATTTTGATAATAAGTATCAAAAGTAATACGGAAAGAGGGGGCGTTGCTTATGTGTATGTATGGATATTGCCGGATAAGTACAAAACAGCAGAGTATTGACAGGCAGATTAGAAATATTAAGGGCAGTTATGATAAGGCTGTGATAATACAGGAACAAAGCAGGACAGACCGGAATGGAATAAGCTGTATAAGAAAGCCAAAGCATGAGATACCATTATTTTTGATAGTGTATCACGAATGAGCAGGAACGCAGACGAGGGCTTTTGTCTGTATGAAGAATTATATAATAAGGGCATAGAGCTTGTATTTCTGAAAGAGCCGCATATCAACACAAGCACATATAAGAAACTAAAATTTATAAAGTCCTATTGACTCTGATGTAAGGCAATAGACTAAAATAGAATTACACGGGAGGGTTAAATCATGCAGATAGTAAAAGAAGTAAGTAAAATCACAGGTGTTGGTGTGTGCACACTACATTACTATGATGCAATCGGGCTTTTAAAACCTACGAAAGTAACCGAAAATTCTTGAGAGCCCTGATTTTGATCCATCAGAAGCGATTGTTCAGCAAATTGGGTTATTGGAATTACAGTATAAACACATAGGGGAGCTTATTGCCTTTGCCCGTGAAATTCAAAATAAAGGAGTAGCGACAATGAATTTTAAAGTTTTCGACAGGAATAATATGGAAAAGTATAAGGCGGAAGTCATAGAAAAGTGGGGTAATACGAAATCGTATCAAGAGTACAGACAAAAGGATGCTGCACGAAATGAAGATAATTATAGCAAGATTGCAAACGAACTAATGTCGATGTTTTCCGAATTAGGGGGATTAAAACATTTAACTTCTGACTCGGATCAAGTACAAAAGAAAATCTCTGCCCTACAGAAGTTCATAACCGATAACTACTATGTATGTACAAATGATGTCTTTAGTGTATTGTTATAGTTGTTCTGAGAACGTAGATTTGGATAGAAGTGGTGAATTTGATGAGAATGATAGAATAACAAATGGAAAATGAGAATAAAGGGAATGTTTAAAACCAAACTTTTGGGCAATACTAATGCAAAAAGAAATGAGGATCTATCCAATGAAAACATTCCACCAATTATATCTTGATATTTTAAGGCAAGAGACAGGAAAGGGTCGTATTCTGGAAGAAGATTACGACCCTTATCATTTGAACTGCCTGCTTCATCCAGAAAAGCATGCCCCTGTTATTTTTGCTGAACAGTGTGAACAATGTGCGTATGAACGTGCCTGTGAGAAAAGCTGTATTTTTGATGCTTTTGAACAGGATGAGAATGGAAGGGTTGTCATTAATTCTGAAAAATGTATCGGCTGTGGTGCGTGCATAGATGCCTGCCGGCTGGAGAAACTGGCAGCGAATAAAGATGTAGTCCCTGTCCTCACGGCAGTCAGGGAAAAGAAACGGGAAGTGTATGCGTTGATTGCGCCGGCATTTCTCGGACAGTTTGGTGAAAAGGTGACTGTCGGCAGGCTGCGCGCGGCATTTAAGGCAATGGGCTTTAAGGGCATGGTCGAAGTGGCGGTTTTTGCTGATATTCTTACGCTGAAGGAAGCGTTGGAATTTGACGCCAATATCCAAAGTGAGCAGGATTTTCAATTGACAAGCTGTTGTTGTCCTGTGTGGATTGCCATGATAAAGGGGATTTATCATGAATTGCTGCCTCATGTGCCTGGAGCAGTCTCCCCGATGGTGGCAGCGGGACGTGTGGTCAAGAAGCTGCACCCTGATGCCATGACTGTGTTTATCGGGCCATGTATGGCGAAAAAGGCAGAGGCAAGGGAACATGATATCGCAGATGCAGTAGACTATGTGCTGACATTTCAGGAAGTTCAAGATATGTTTGATGCAGCTGAGATTAATCCGGAGGAATTAGGCGAAGATGAAAAGGAGCATTCCTCCCGGGCGGGAAGAATTTATGCAAGGACCGGGGGTGTCAGCGAAGCAGTCCGTGCCACGGTAAAACAGTTGAACCCGGAACGAAGCATTGAAGTAAAGGCAAAACAGGCAGATGGTATAAAGGCCTGCAAGGAGATGATTGAACGGCTCAAAGAGGGCGATATAGCGGCCAATTTCTTTGAAGGTATGGGGTGTAACGGCGGCTGTGTGGGGGGACCGAAGCGCATCATTCCTATGGAAGAAGGAAAAGAGAACGTAAATATTTACAGCGAGAGAGCGGAATATAAGACGCCCCTTGAGAATCCATTTGTGCTGGAGCTTTTGGAGCGGTTGGGATTTCATACGGTAGAGGAGTTTTTAGAAAAAAGTGAGCTTTTAGAACGCACATTTTGAGCAATAATAAAGGAGCCATAATACTTGATAAATATACCCTTATATTATAGAATATGATAATGGATACGTAGATAACCACAAGGAGGAATGTATATATGTATCAAGAAACGATTGGCATTGTCGGAGGCTCAGGGTCTTATGCGACGCTTGATTTCTTTGGCAGGCTTTTGGAATGTTTTCCGGCAGAAAAAGAAAATGAGCGTCCAAGGATTATTATAGATAATAACTCCCCGGTACCAAGCAGAGTCCGGGCGATTCTTTATGGGGAACATTATAAAACGGTTGTGGAACAGTTGGCAGGAACTGTCCGGTATTTGATGAGTGGAGGGGCCGATAAAATCATTTTTGTATGCTCCACTGCCCATGCGTTTTTGCCGGAAGTGCTTGCACTTGTTCCAGAGGCGGAGGATAAGATTGTCAGTCTGATGGCTTGTACGAAAAAGGCTATGACAAAAGATGGTGTTACCCATACCGTGGTAATCGGTTCAGAAGGGACGTTAAATGCCGGCGTCTATGATAAATCATTTCTTGGGGAAGATCAGATTACTGTTTATAAACCTGCTACTGAGGAATATCCGGAGATGAGAAAATTTATTGAAAGTGTGAAACAGAAAAAGATAACGGATGGTATTTTAAAAGAATACATGGATTTTTGCAGCCAGCTCGCAGACAGGCATCATACACAGAATATTATCTTAGGTTGTACGGAGTTTCCGATTTTGGGAAAGGAAATCCAGAAAAATGCCCTGGTTTTTCAGGAATATTCAAAAGCATATTTTCGAATCAAATTTTGGGATCCCTTGGAGTGTGTATTGGAATATCTGGGGAGTCATCTGAGATAAGTTGTAATTTGGAGAGGGATTAAAATGAATGACAAAACAGTACAGGAGATTATAGACAATTTCTACACGCTTGCGAAGGAACTGGAGCAGGGGATAATTGATATAAAAGATCTGGCAATCGGGGATGTTCTGATACTGCTGAATAAAAGCATGACCTATTGTGACAGCAAACAGCATGATGATGTCGCACGTGAAGCAGAAAGGATTTTTCATGGGATCATGCAGAGGGAAAGCCAGAGGAGAAAGCTGTGCGCCCAGTTCCTCATAGGATTGGCGGACTGTATCAAACAGGAATTTCAGAAAGCGCTGTTCTTGTATCAAGAAATAAAAAATGCATATGATACGCAAAGCCTGGATGAGAGTTTTGTAGATACGCATACATATGAAAGCCTGGTACAGGTAAAACAGAGGGATTTAGAGTTGTTTCACAAGATTTCCCATTGTGTTTACAGCATTAATTTAAAAAAGGTGCAAAGGAAGGATAAATTAAAAATCACATTCTTTTTGAAGGACAGTGCAGAGTGGAGCTGTGAAGAATTATATCAGAAATTCGCTGCTTCCCCGGATATAGAAGTGGGAATAGCAGTTGCGCCGTTTTGTATTGGGACACAAAAGACAATTTTTGATATTTATCGAAAGACGCTCTCCTATTTCCAAAACAGGGGAATGGATGTGACAGGACTGTATGATATGGAAAGGAGGCAATACGTGGATTGGGACAATCTCATGAGGCCGGATATTCTTTTTTTATTGAATCCGCACTATCAGGCTTTTGAGCAGTCTGCAGATATATGCCGTTTTCCATTAAGCATTCTCAATGTATATATTCCATATGGCATCATGATATACGGAAATGTGCGGGATCAGTTTAATCAGATGTCGCATATGCTGTGCTGGAAGATTTTTTGTGAGAGTCCCATACATAAAGAAATGGCAAGGAAGTATTCTGATCTCGGGGATTCTAACGTGGAGGTATCGGGGTATGTAAAAATGGATTCATTCTATACAGATACCAAGACAGATTCCCCTGGATTGTGGAAGATGGCGAATGCAGACAACAGGGCGTCTGTAAAGAAAATCATCTATGCGCCCCATTATTCTATCGGGAAAGGGTTTGCGGGGTTTGGCAATTTTGACAAGATTTACCGGGAAATACTGGCGTTTGCAAAAGACCATAAAGATACGACCTCCTGGGTTATCCGCCCACATCCTATGCTGCGTGCTGAATGTGTGTTGGAGGGGCTTTTTCAGGATGAGGAAGAATTTGACGATTATCTTCGCCAATGGGAGGATTTGCCGAATGCTTCCGTAAGCCAGGGAGGAATGTATATTGACTTATTTAGGACTTCCGATGCGATGATTTTGGACAGCGTATCATTTCTAGCGGAGTACTTATATGCCCATAAACCGATGCTGTTTCTCACGAGGGACAGTCAGACTTTTAACGATTTCGGACACAAGCTGAGGGAGGTATTATATACGGCAGATGGAGGAGATTTTGAGAAAATATGCAGTTTTGTGGAAGAAGTGGTTTTGCAGGGACAAGATGGGATGAAGGAAAAGAGAGAAACGTTTTTTCAGGAAAATCTTGATTATGTACATAGGAAGACAGGAATGGCAAGCGACTTCATTTTTCAGTATATTCAGGAGCAATGGAAAATTTAGAGATTAGGAAGATGAGAACAAAATGAGTAAATACATATTTTTGTTGAATTTGGATGCAACAATAACCAGGCAGGAAATTTTGCCAGCGATTTCCCGCAAGCTGGGACTTTATGACAAGATGCGGGTTCTTGCAGAAAGCGCTGCACAGGAGAAAATACCTTATAAACAGAGTTTTTTACAGAAGGTTGAATTATTTAAGGAGATTCCCGTGGGCGAAGTGCGAAGGGTGATAGGAGAGATTCCAGTAAATGAGAAATTGGCAGCATTTATAAAGGAAAACCGGGAGAGCTGTTATATTGTAACAAGTAATTTGGATGTCTGGCTAGAGGAATTAATAGCAAGGCTTCAAATGGAAGGTAATCTATTTTCGTCGAAGGCAACGGTAAAGGACGGCTATATACAGGATGTGCATTATATTGCTGACAAGGGTGCGGTAGCTGGCCAGATGGTTTCGCCTTTTGTGGCAGTAGGAAATGGAAATAATGATGCAGAGATGATAGAGACAGCAGAAATAGGGATCGGATATGGCGGGGTGCGCCGTGTTGCCCCAGCGGTGCTGTCCTGCGCCAGCCATGCGATTTATGAAGAAGGAAAGCTGGTAGATTTTTTGGAAAGGCTGGTAGGATAAGATGGCAGTTTCACGAACAGTAGTAATAAGCTGTGCCGGCACAGGAAACAGGCTTGGGCTTGGAATGACGAAGGCTTTGATAGAGGTGGAGGGGGAACCGCTGATTATAAGGCATCTTCAAATGCTTAAAGAAGAAAAAGATGTCCGGGTTGTAGTTGGTTATCAGGCGGAAAGGGTTATTGAAACGGTGAGCAGTTACCGTGATGATATCGTGTTTGTTTTTAACCATCATTATCGTGAGACCGGTACGGGAGCCAGCGTTGCACTTGCAGCAAAGTATGCCAATGAATATATTTTATCCCTGGATGGAGATTTGCTGGTACACCCAGAAGATATGAAGAAGATTCTTGCATACGAGGGCGAATTTGTAAGCGGGGGAATTATCAGCACGGATGATCCATGGATGCTGCAGACATATAGGGATGGGGGAGAGGAGTTTGTAAGCTCTTTTTCTAGGAATGTGGGCGAATATGAATGGAATGGGATTACCCAGATAAAGAGCGGGAAAATACAAAATGGGACGGGACATGTGTTTCAATTGTTAGAGCCGCATCTGCCTCTGCCGTTTTTGAATATAAGAACCAGGGAGATTGATACCATCAATGATTATGAACATGCGGTGGCATGGGTAAAAAGCGGGTTTGCGGATAATTAAATTATGTACAAATTGCACAAGAAATATGGATCTATCAGTCCTTTTGGCACCTTCATTTTTTTGAATAAGACGATCGGATTTGTATATATTTCCCAAGTTTTCCAAAAGTACTTGTATTTACATCTATACAAGTTGTAAAATAGAGAAAGATAGCAGTGATATAAGTTGGGAAAGGATTGGAGCAGATGGCGAAGAATGAAGGTCAGAAATTAAAGTATTATACGCTGTCAGAAGATTTAAAGCGCATGATACTGGATGGTGATATTCAGGCGGGAGACAGGCTTCCCTCAGAGAATGAACTTTCCAGACATTACAGTATCAGCCGCCATACCGTGCGCAAGGCGCTTGCTATTCTGGAAAATGAAGGATACATTTATGCAGAACACGGCAAGGGTACTTTCTGTTCAGAGCTTGTACGCCATACCAAGACGTCCCGGAATATCGCAGTAGTGACCACGTATCTGTCAGATTACATTTTCCCTAAGGTCGTCCAGGGAATTGACAGCGTTATGACGGAGAAGGGTTACAGTATCATTCTCAAGAATACCCGTAATTCCAGAAAAGCTGAGGCAAAGTGTTTGGAAGAACTTTTGCAGAAGGACATTGAAGGGTTGATTATTGAGCCCAGCAAGAGTGAAATTTTCTGCAAACATATTTCGCTTTATCAGCGGCTGGAGAAGTTGGGGATTCCCATTGTCTTCATCCAGGCGTGCCTGGAACAGATGAAGGATAAACCGCAGGTCAAGCTGGATGACTGCAGGGGCGGCTACCTTGTCACCAATTATCTGATTTCCCTGGGACACCGCAATATTCTCGGCGTATTTAAGGCAGATGACACACAGGGCGTGGAGCGTCACAGAGGTTATGTTCAGGCGCTGCAGGAAGCTGGAATCCTCTATGATCCGAATAATATTATATGGTTTCATACGGAAGACCGCGCCATCAAGCCTTTTGCAGCATTGCAGGAGATGGTGTCAGGGGGATATTTGTTCGATGCAGTCGTGTGTTATAACGATCAGATTGCTGTGGAAATCATTAAGGCGCTGGAAGAATGTAAGCTGGAGGTGCCAAGACTGGTATCTGTTACCGGATATGACAATTCGTTTATTGCAGAGAACAGCCGTATTAAGCTGACAACGATCGCACATCCCCAGGAAAAACTGGGCGAGATGGCGGCGAAGCTGCTGTTGGAGCTGATTCAGAATCCAAATGCAGAGATTGCGCAGAATAAGATTCTTATTGAGCCGGAGCTGGTTGTCAGGGAATCCTGCAGGCAGAGGTAGAAAACAACTGTTTTTTTACTTTCCTGCCACGCATGAATGATGGGATTTTCCAGAAATTCAAAGAAAAACATCTTGTATTGACGACCATACAAGTAATAAAGTAAGAGTATAGGGACAGACTGATTGTGATACCAGTGTCAGGCTGTCAACGAGAAACTATCAAATTTATTATTTTACAGGAGGGTTAGTTATCATGAATTTATCAAAGAATTACAAGTTTTGGTTCTGCACAGGTTCACAGGATTTATATGGGGATGAATGCTTGAAGAATGTGGCAGAGCATTCCAGAATCATTGTGGATGAGCTGAACAAGTCCGGCGTGCTTCCGTTTGAAGTAGTGTTAAAGCCCACATTGATTACTAATGAACTCATCCGGAAGACTTTCAATGAGGCCAACATTGATGAAGACTGTGCAGGTGTAATTGTATGGTGTCATACATTCTCACCGGCCAAATCCTGGATCTTAGGTTTACAGGAGTACAGAAAGCCGTTACTGCACTTACATACACAGTTTAACGAGGAGATTCCGTATGACAGCATTGACATGGATTTCATGAATGAGAACCAGTCCGCACATGGCGACCGCGAGTGGGGCCATATGGTAACGCGTATGGGCATTGAGCGTAAGGTTGTTGTAGGACACTGGACCAGCCAGGCTGTTCGTGAGAAGATCGCATCCTGGATGCGTACGGCAATCGGTATCGTAGAGAGCAGCCATGTACGTGTGATGCGTGTGGCCGACAACATGAGAAATGTAGCAGTTACCGAAGGCGATAAGGTAGAGGCACAGTTGAAGTTTGGCTGGGAAGTTGACGCTTACCCGGTAAATGAAATTGCAGAGGCTGTTGGGGCAGTATCTGAGTCCGATACAAACGCACTGGTAGATGAATACTATGATAAGTATGAAATTCTCTTAGAGGGCAGGGATGCAGACGAGTTCAAGAGACACGTTGCAGTTCAGGCACAGATTGAGATTGGATTTGAGCGTTTCTTAGAGGAGAAGAATTATCAGGCAATCGTTACACACTTTGGTGACCTTGGCGCATTGAAGCAGCTTCCAGGTCTTGCAATCCAGCGTCTGATGGAAAAAGGCTATGGCTTCGGCGCTGAGGGTGACTGGAAAGTTGCAGCAATGGTACGCATCATGAAATTGATGTCTGCAGGCATGAAGGATGCGAAGGGAACATCCATGTTAGAGGATTATACATACAATTTAGTTCCAGGGAAAGAGGGAATCCTTCAGGCTCATATGCTGGAGATCTGCCCGACCATCGCAGAGGGACCAATCAGCATCAAGTGCCAGCCGCTTTCCATGGGTGACAGGGAAGACCCTGCACGTCTGGTATTTACTTCCAAGGAGGGACCTGGTATTGCAACTTCCCTGATAGATCTGGGCGATCGTTTCCGTCTGATTATCAACAGTGTAGATTGCAAGAAGGTTGAAAAGCCAATGCCGAAGCTCCCGGTAGCAACTGCATTCTGGACACCGCAGCCTGATTTTGCAACAGGATGTGAGGCATGGATTCTTGCCGGCGGCGCTCACCACACAGCATTTTCTTATGATGTGACTGCAGAGCAGATGGGCGACTGGGCAGCAGCAATGGGAATTGAGGCTGTATATATTGACAATAACACCAATATCCGCGACTTCAAGAAAGATTTGATGTTAGGAAACGTTGTGTTTGGCAAATAATAACAGTGGGTTGTGACTGGTAAATATGCAAAGAATATTTTGCCGGGGTGGGCTGCCTGTATTTGGCAGTTCCATTTCCGGTAAAAGAAAGAGAGGGAAGATTATGAAATTATTTATTGATACAGCGAATGTAGAAGACATACGCAAGGCCAATGATATGGGGGTTATCTGCGGTGTAACTACGAACCCGTCTCTAATTGCAAAAGAAGGAAGGGATTTTGGCGAGGTAATCAAAGAGATCACGACGATTGTTGACGGTCCGATCAGCGGTGAGGTCAAGGCTACAACTGTTGATGCAGAGGGCATGATAAAAGAAGGACGTGAGATTGCCAAGATTCATCCGAATATGATTGTTAAGATTCCAATGACAATAGAAGGACTGAAAGCAGTTAAGGTGTTGTCAGCAGAGGGAATTAAGACAAATGTGACTCTGATTTTTGCGGCAAATCAGGCATTGCTTGCAGCAAGAGCAGGGGCAACTTACGTATCCCCATTCCTGGGACGTTTAGATGATGTCAACCAGTCCGGTATCAGCCTGATTGAAGATATCGTGGCAATTTTCAGTAATTATGATATTCAGACAGAAATTATAGCAGCAAGCATCCGCACGACTGTTCATGTGACAGAATGTGCCCTTGCCGGAGCTGATATTGCAACGGTTCCCTATGGAATTATTGAGCAGATGACAAAGCATCCAATGACAGATCAGGGAATCGCGAAGTTCCAGAAGGATTATAAGGCAGTCTTCGGTGAATAGGAGTGAAGTCTGAAGCCCGTGAAAGCGAAGGCATTCGTGGACTTATATATAATTAATGGTAAAGGAGAATTTACATGGAAAACTTAGAACTTCTAAAAACAGCCAATGAGATCCGTAAAGGGATCGTAACGGCTGTTCATGCTGCAAAGGCAGGGCATCCGGGTGGATCCCTTTCCGCAGCAGACGTGTATACATATCTGTATTTTGAAGAAATGAACATTGATCCCAAGGATCCTAAGAAGGCGGACCGTGACCGTTTCGTATTGTCCAAAGGACATACCGCTCCGGGACTGTACTCTACGCTTGCAAACCGCGGGTTTTTCCCGGTAGAGGATTTAAAGACACTGCGTCAGATTGGTTCCCATTTACAGGGACATCCGTGTATTCAGCACACACCGGGCATTGATATGTCCAGCGGTTCTTTGGGACAGGGAATTTCCGCAGCAGTGGGAATGGCAATGTCTGCGAAACTGAGCAATGACAGCTACCGTGTATATACGCTGTTGGGAGACGGTGAGATTCAGGAAGGTCAGGTATGGGAGGCTGCAATGTTTGCGGGACACCGCAAGCTGGATAATCTGGTAGTCATCGTTGACAACAATGGTCTGCAGATTGACGGTAGGATTGAGGATGTATGCTCACCTTATCCGATTGATAAGAAATTTGAAGCATTCAACTTCCATGTAATTAACGTGGAGGATGGGAATGACTTTGATCAGCTCCGTGCAGCGTTTAAGGAGGCAAAAGAGACGAAAGGAATGCCGACAGCAATCGTAATGAAGACTGTCAAAGGAAAAGGTGTTTCCTATATGGAGAACCAGGCCGGATGGCATGGCAAAGCTCCGAATGATGATGAATATGCACAGGCAATGGAAGAATTAGAGAAAGCAGGTGAAGCATTATGTCAGAAGTAAAGAAAATTGCAACCAGAGCCAGTTACGGTAACGCACTGGTAGAGCTGGGTAAAAAGCATGATAATCTGGTAGTGTTGGATGCGGATCTTGCAGCAGCTACCCAAACCGGTGTATTTAAGAAAGAATTTCCAGAGAGACATATTGACTGCGGTATCGCAGAGTGCAACATGATGGGCATTGCGGCAGGTATTGCCACGACAGGCAAGGTTCCATTTGTAAGCTCTTTTGCAATGTTTGCAGCAGGCAGGGCATTTGAGCAGGTGAGGAACTCGGTAGGTTATCCTCATTTGAATGTAAAGATCGGCGCAACCCACGCAGGAATTTCCGTAGGAGAGGACGGCGCAACCCACCAGTGTAATGAGGATATTGCACTGATGCGCACAATTCCAGGAATGACAATCATCAATCCTTCCGATGATGTGGAGGCAAAGGCAGCCGTAGAAGCAGCGTATGAGATGGAAGGTCCTGTATACCTGAGATTTGGCAGACTTGCGGTTCCGGTAATCAATGACACACCAGATTACAAGTTTGAAATTGGAAAGGGTGTGCTCCTCAAAGAGGGAAGCGATGTGACAATCGTTGCAACAGGTCTGTGTGTAGGCGGCGCTGTGGAAGCGGCAGAGAAGCTTGCAGCAGATGGAATTAACGCAGAAGTTATTAATATTCACACCATCAAGCCGTTGGATGAGGACATCATTCTAAAATCAGCAAAGAAGACTGGTAAAGTCGTAGTTGCTGAAGAACATTCTGTGATTGGCGGACTTGGCAGTGCAGTATGCGACTGTCTGAGCGAGAAGATGCCTACCCCGGTATGCAAAATCGGCGTCAATGATGTGTACGGCGAGTCCGGACCGGCTGTGAAGCTTCTGGAGAAATACGGACTGGATGCTCAGGGCATCTATGAGAAAGTCAAAGGATTTATGGGTAAATAATAAGTGGTAATCTGAAAGCAACCGTTTTCACCTGAGTGGTGAAGGCGGCTGCTTTTCCGCAATTAGATAATAGAGAATCGGAGGGTTTTTTCAAATGGACAAAAATCTTATTATTCAGGATATTGAGAATGGCAAGACAGCGCTTGGTATAGAATTTGGATCTACCAGAATTAAGGCTGTGTTAGTGGCAAGTGACAATTCACCAATTGCATCCGGCGCACATGACTGGGAGAATCAGCTTGTAGATAACATCTGGACATACAGTCTGGATGCAATCTGGAACGGGCTGCAGGACTGCTACAGCAAAATGGCAGAGGATGTTAAGAATCAGTACGGCGTTACCCTGACAACGGTTGGAGCGCTTGGTTTCAGTGCAATGATGCACGGTTATATGGCATTTGACAAGAATCATGAGCTGTTAGTGCCGTTCCGTACCTGGAGAAATACCATTACGGAGGAGGCTTCTAAGAAGCTGACGGAAGCCTTTAACTTTAATATTCCGCAGAGGTGGAGCATTGCACATCTGTATCAGGCAATTTTGAACAAGGAAGAACATGTAAGTTCCGTTGCATATTTTACAACACTGGCAGGCTATATCCACTGGAAATTGACCGGACAGCAGGTGCTCGGCGTAGGCGAGGCGTCCGGGATGTTCCCGATTGACATTTCTACCAAGGATTTTGATAAGAAAATGATGGGTCAGTTCAATGAGCTGATTGCAGGCGAGGGATTCCCCTGGAAATTAGAAGATATTATTCCGAAGGTACTGGTTGCCGGAGAAAATGCCGGGACACTTACCGAGGAGGGCGCAAAATTACTGGATGTCAGCGGTAATCTGAAAGCTGGAGTTCCCGTATGCCCGCCAGAAGGTGATGCAGGAACCGGTATGACAGCAACCAAGAGCGTGGAACAGCGTACGGGTAATGTTTCTGCTGGAACTTCTGTATTTGCTATGGCAGTGCTTGAGGATAACCTTAAGAAAGTACATCCTGAGATTGACCTGGTAACGACTCCGGACGGCAGTCTGGTGGCAATGGTTCACTGTAACAACTGTACCTCAGATTTGAATGCATGGGTAAATCTTTTCAAAGAATTTGCAGAGAGCTTTGGCGTGGAAGTGGATATGACAAAGCTGTTTTCCGTGCTGTACAACAAGGCAATGGAGGGCGATGCAGAATGTGGCGGCCTGCTTGCTTACAATTATTTCTCAGGTGAGCATGTAACTGGATTCGAGGAGGGACGTCCACTTTTCGTGCGTACGCCCAACAGCAACTTTAATCTTGCCAATTTCATGCGCGTACATCTGTTTACAGCGCTTGGCGCGTTAAAGACAGGTCTTGACATCCTTATGAAAGAGGAGAATGTTAAATTGGATGTTCTGATGGGACATGGCGGCCTGTTTAAGACAAAAGGCGTAGGTCAGAAGATTATGGCAGCAGCAGTCAACACGCCGGTTTCTGTTATGGCGACAGCCGGAGAAGGCGGTGCATGGGGAATTGCACTTTTGGCTTCCTACATGGTAAATAAAGGTGCAGATGAGACCTTATCCCAGTATCTGGAGGACAAGGTATTTGCTGGACAGGAAAGCGAGACTTTAAGCCCGGATGCAAAGGATGTAGAGGGATTTGATGCCTTTATCAAGCGTTACAGCGAAGGTCTTCCGATTGAGCGCGCAGCAGTAGATTCATTGAGATAGGAGGAAGCCGAGATATGTTAGAAGAATTAAAAAAAGCAGTATATGAAGCAAATATGGATTTACCCCGTTATGGCCTGGTAACCTTTACCTGGGGAAATGTCAGCGCCATTGACAGGGAGAGTGGATTATTTGTCATCAAGCCAAGCGGTGTGGATTATGAGAAGCTAAAACCCGAAGATATGGTAGTTATTGATTTGGAAGGAAATAAGGTAGAGGGCAAATATAATCCTTCTTCCGATACAGCAACCCATTTGGAATTGTACAAGGCATTCCCGGAAATCGGGGGCGTGGTACATACACATTCCTCCTATGCAACAAGCTGGGCACAGGCAGGAAGAAGCATCCCTTGTTATGGAACGACACATGCAGATTATATGTATGGGGAAATCCCGTGTGTGCGCTGCTTGACGAAGGAGGAAATTGACGGCGCATATGAGGAGAACACTGGACATCTGATTGTCAACTCTTTTAAAGAGATGGGCAAGGATGTCATGGCAGTTCCGGCAGTGCTCTGCAAGAATCACGGACCATTTGCATGGGGCAAGGATGCCCATGAAGCAGTACACAATGCCGTGGTTCTGGAGGAAGTGGCTAAGATGGCATACCGTGCAGAGACGATCAATCCGCGCATCCAGCCGGCGCCCCAGGAACTTCAGGATAAGCATTATTACCGCAAGCACGGTGCGAATGCTTATTATGGACAGAAAGAGGAATAGAGATTACGGTTAGATTCCAAGGAGTCAGGGTTCTGGCTGTCTGGTAATTGAAGTTTTCGTATAAAATAGGTGGTTCTGTTTTAAATGACAGAGCCGCCTGATTTGCGTTATAGGAAGCACATTGCTTGTGTGAAATAGTATTGTCTGTGACGGGTCTCTGCTTGGGATTGCCCTTCATGGGGGGACGTCATTTCCAGTGGGAAAGGTAGATTTCTGGAATCTTTCCCCACTGTCATTTAAGGATTTTTCCAAACATGCTCCGGTTGGAATTGTACCCAAAACCCGTATGGTGTGGAACAGTATGATGTGGGTCTTCTTGGCTGTATGGCCGGGCTGCGCCAGCGCACATCAATCTTCCGCTCTATCTGACAGGGGAGGCAGATCATATATTACCACAGGAAGAACAGGAGTGATTATTTATGGGAATTTATAGTGTACCGGTTTCGGAGATGGATATCATTGCCCCTCTTTTTGCAGGATGGGAAGAATCCCTGATTTGGTCCTGCTTGCAGGGGTGTATGGGGAATGCGTGGGCAGACAGCCAAAGACACCCAAAATCTGCACGCATTATCCTTGCAGATTTCTGCTATTTTGCGGGGAAGGTGGACCGTGAACTGGTTACGGAGGAAATAAGCACATGCAGCAGGGATTATCTGATTATGGTGCCGCCGATGGATGAGACGGGCGAAGCGTGGGCGTGGGAGATTGAACAGGTGTATAAGGACCGTTGCAAGCGCGTGGAACGTTATGCCATACGAAAAGAGCCGGGGATTTTTGATAGAAAGAAGCTTTTGGAAATTGCAGGCAGCCTGGATGCGGAATATGAGGTGAAACTGATAGACGAGGATATTTTTAGACAGACAAGAGAGCAGGAGTGGGCGCGGGATTTCACCTCACAGTACCGTGATTATGAGGAATACCACAGGCGCGGGCTGGGTGTGGCAGTTACCCATCATGGGGAACTTATAGCGGGCGCATCCTCCTATACCGTGTACCGCGAGGGAATTGAAATAGAGATTGGAACGCGGAAGGATTACCGCAGAAAAGGTCTTGCATCGGTGTGCGGGGCAAGGCTGATTTTAGAGTGCATCGAAAGAAATCTATACCCAAGCTGGGATGCACAGAATAAATGGTCTGTGGCGCTTGCCGAGAAACTCGGGTATCATTTTGAACGGGCATATCCGGCTTATGAGATAAGTGTCCTAAGGAGGGACCCAGCGAAGCTGGGAGGATGCCTTAGGACAGCTAGAACGGCCAAAGAAGTATAATTGTCCTAAGGAGGGACCCAGCGAAGCTGGGAGGATGCCTTAGGACAGCTAGAACGGCCAAAGAAGTATAAGTGTCCTAAGGAGGGACCCAGCGAAGCTGGGAGGATGCCTTAGGACACTTTAATATTGGTCTTCTGCTATTCTTTTATTTTATAAATATCTGTAAGATTTACGCCTGCCACATGATTTCCGTATTTATAAGAATATGTATTTCGCCACAAACAAAACGGTAAGTATGTACATGAGAATACTAATCTTCTTTTCCTTTGCCTTGCCGGTAATCAGGTTAATCAGTGTCCAGGAGATAACGCCAACAGCGATACCTTCTGAAATACTGTAGGCAAGAGGCATTGCGATAATGCAGAGGAATGCTGGAATTGCATCTGTCATATCCGTAAAGTCAATTTTCGCTACAGACCCCATCATATAGAATCCTACGATTACCAGCGCCGGAGCAATGGCAAAGCTTGGAATGCTAAGGAATAATGGGGAGAAGATTACGGACAACAGAAACAGGGTGCCAGTTACCAGGGAGGTCAGCCCGGTACGTCCGCCGGCGGTCACACCGGATGCACTCTCTACATAGGTGGTAGTGGTGGATGTCCCGAAAACTGCACCGACACAGGTTGCAATTGCATCTGATAAGAGAGCTGGTTTAATCCGGGGAAGTTTGCCGTCTTTATCCAGCATGTCCGCTTTTGAGGAGACTCCGATTAAGGTTCCCAGGGTATCAAACAGATCCACAAACAAGAAGGAGAACATAATTACAATGAAGTCTCCAATGCGGATGGTATCAAAATCAACTTTAAATACAGCGCCGAACGTCTCCTGGAAAGAAGAAAAGTCCAGGCTTATGATACCGGCAGGGATTGTAGAGTACATGCCTGCTTCAGCATTTGGTACATAAATACCAGTCAGCTCGCAGATAATTCCTAATACCCATGTGGCAAGAATACCGATGAGGATGCCGCCTTTTATGTTCTTAGC
Source organism: uncultured Lachnospiraceae bacterium (assembly GCA_948688495.1). Taxonomy (GTDB): domain Bacteria; phylum Bacillota; class Clostridia; order Lachnospirales; family Lachnospiraceae; genus Petralouisia. Next base: position 16,415 of record CAPQSW010000035.1, read on the forward strand.
CAGCAGGATAGCGGTAAGCAATATGCCGATCAATGCAAGGATAGCACCAACACCAACGGAGTGGAAGGTCTCACCTTTGAAGGTCTGGTAGCTGACCAAAGTAGATGGATTGGATACGATAAGTTTGGCATCCTGTAAGCCGATAAAAGCAATAAACAGACCAATTCCCACGCTGACGGCGGCCTTTAGGGTGGCGGGTATGGCATTGAAGATAGCTTCGCGTACATTTGTAAGGGACAGTATAATGAAAATAACACCCTCAACAAATACAGCAAGCAATGCAACTTGCCAGGAATAACCCATGCCAATTACAACAGAGTATGCGAAGTAAGCGTTCAGACCCATTCCCGGAGCTAAGGCAAATGGATAGTTTGCCAGCAGTGCCATCAACAGGGTTCCTACGAATGAAGCAAGTGCAGTTGCAATCATGACTGCGTTAGGATTCATGCCGGCCTCGCCTAAGATGCTCGGATTTACGGCAAGAATATAAGCCATGGTCATAAATGTGGTAAATCCGGCAATGACTTCCGTGCGGACTGTTGTGTTGCTGTCCTTCAGTTTAAAAAGTTTTTCCAACATAAATTACTCTCCTTTTCATAAGTTGGTTTCTTTGTGTTTCGAGGAGAGGCATAAAAACCACTCCTTATGTAATATATTATCATATATTTTCCAGGAGAGATATAGTAAAAAGAAAGAAATTATGTTACAATGTCGATATTGTTTCTCTGCAAAGAAGAAAAACAGGGATGAAAGGAAATAGTATGGTTGCATTGCTGGCAAATCTGTTTATCAAAGACAAAGAAGATGTGAAGAATCCCAAGGTACGTCAAAGTTATGGTATGCTTTGCGGCATTGTTGGGATTTTCTTAAATCTGCTGCTGTTTGTGGGAAAGTTTCTGGCAGGTGTGCTCAGCCGGTCAATCTCAATAACGGCAGACGCATTTAATAACCTGTCAGACGCGGCGTCTTCGGTGGTAACGCTT
>CAPQSW010000035.1:17407-36377 GCA_948688495.1 uncultured Lachnospiraceae bacterium
ATGGCGGGGGCGGGACCGGATGTGCAGCACCCCTATGGACATGGGAGGATGGAATATATCGCCGGATTTATTGTCTCAGGCGCTATCATTGTCATGGCATTTGAACTGATAAAAAGTTCCATAGAAAAAATTATAAATCCTGCGCCTGTGGAATACAGTATATTGTCCGCCGGAATTTTATTAGCTTCCATTTTTGTAAAAATGTATATGGCATTTTATAACCGTAGGATTGGGAAAAAACTGGATTCTGCAACAATGCGTGCTGCGGCAACCGACAGCCTGAGTGATACATGTGCGACGGCGGTAGTCCTGTTGGGAATTTTTGTAGGAAAATACACCGGGATTCAGATTGATGGCTGGTGCGGCGTGCTGGTGGGAGTGTTTATTTTTTATGCAGGTATTACTGCAGCAAAAGATACGCTGGATCCGCTGCTGGGACAGCCGCCTAAGAAAGAGTTTGTAACGCAGATTGAGGAGATTGTACTTTCCCATGAGGAAATCTGCGGCGTACATGATCTCCTGGTACATGATTACGGTCCTGGAAGATGTATGATTTCGCTGCACGCGGAAGTGCCGGCAGAGGGAGATATTATAAAGCTGCATGAAGTGGTGGACGATGCCGAGATGCAGCTGCAGGAGAAATTAAACTGCGCGGCAGTCATCCATATGGATCCAGTTGTCACAAAGGATACATGTATTCTGGAATTAAAGGGCAGAATAGAAAGGCTGATAGAGGAGATTGACGTTATCATTACCATGCATGACTTTCGAGTTGTGCCTGGCCAGAATCACACGAAATTAATTTTTGACGTGGTTGTACCTTATGAGTACAGTCTTAGTGATGAAGAATTGGAGAATATGATAAAAAGACGAATCAGAGAGGAAGTTGGAGAGGATTATGTTACAGTGCTATTGGTAGATAAAGCGTATTAAAATTGGGAAACTGAATGAGATTTTATTCGAAAGTAGAAAAACATAAGATAAATACAGAAAAAATGTCCAATTTTTTATGGATAAAAACTAATCTTTCGTATAAATTCCCAATTTTCACAAACATACTTGAAAAAGCCTGATACTTGGGTTATATTTGATATGGTACAAAATACATGAGGAACAGATTGTATGATAGGATTACATGGGAAAGAGAGATAAGATGAGTGAGAAGAAAATTATTGTATCTAATGTAGCGAAAGAGTACAACAATCCAATTGCTGAGTTGGTCCAGGTAGCCTGTCAGTTTGACAGTGAGATACGGCTGGAAAGCAATGAGGCAAGAATCAATGCAAAGAGCATTATGGGAATCATGGCATTTAATCCGTCGAAAGGAATGACTGTTAATATAGTGGCTGATGGAAGCGATGAAGAAGAAGCTTTATTGGCAATGGAGAAATTTTTAGTTTGTCAGTAGAAATATTAGGGAGGAAAACCAAAATGGAAAACAAGGACAAGAAAGGAACTTCAACAAAACCAGCAGCCGTTAAGGAAGAAGCTGTTGTAAAGGCAGCGGATAAGACAGTGGCTGGGGCAAAAGAGGTGAAACCTGTTGCGAAGGTAGAAGAAAAGGCAGCAGAGAAGACGGCAGAGATAAAAGAAGAAGTTAAGCCAGAAGTCAAGCCGGAAGAAAAAGAAACGTCTGCTAAGAAAGCAAAAGGTGCAAAAAAGCCTGGAAAGACACCTGCAAAGAAGAAACCGGCAGAGAAGGTAGAAGAAGTATATTTACAGTATCAGGAGATAGAAGTTACCACAAAGGAACTTGTAGATAAAGTAAAACAGATATATGTAGCGGACGGGCACAGGGAATCATCCATCAAGTCCCTTCGTTTATACATTAAGCCGGATGAGCACATGGCTTATTATGTAATTAATGAGAAGATGACAGGCAGCGTTGAGCTGTAAGATAGATATTAAGAAGGAATCTCGTTTTGCGAGGTTCTTTTTTTCTATGCACATTTGTGAAAGGAGTACGGAATGTACAAGTTATTGATTGTAGAAGATGATGCGGTAATTGCTAAATCAATTCGCCATCATATGGAGAGCTGGGGTTATCAAGCTGTCTGTGTGGAGAATTTTCAGGAAGTGCTGCAGATATTCATTGCAGAAAATCCCCAGCTAGTTCTGATGGATATATCCCTGCCTTTTTATAACGGTTATCACTGGTGCGACGAAATCCGCAGAATCTCCAAAGTACCTATTATTTTTATTTCTTCCGCTTCCGATAATATGAATATTGTCATGGCCGTGAATATGGGCGGAGATGATTTTGTGGCAAAGCCGTTTGACCTGGGTGTCCTACAGGCGAAAGTCCAGGCGCTTTTGCGGCGTACCTATGATTTTGCCGGAGATGGTAAACTGCTGGAGCACAATGGAATGATTTTTGATATGGGCAAGGGTCTGGTATCATATAAAGATGCAAGGGCAGAGCTCACCAAGAATGAAATGGGAATCCTTGGGACCTTGTTAGAGCAGAAAGGCAGAATTGTCACACGGGATAAGCTGATGGAAAGACTATGGGAATCGGACAGCTTTATTGATGACAACACATTGACGGTAAATGTGGCAAGGCTTCGGAAGAAACTGGAGGAGATTGGAATCTGTGACATGATAAAGACGAGAAAGGGAATTGGTTATGTGGTGGATTAAATCATATGCCAGACGCCATCGCCTGGGGCTGTGCCTGTATATCGCATATGCTATGATTTATACTTTGGTACTATTTCTCTACCGTCTTCCATTGGAGGCGGCGGGATATGTGCTTGCTCTGTGCACAGCGCTGGGTCTTGCGGTGTTTTCTGTAGACATCTTTCGCTATCGCAGGAGAATAAGAGAGCTGGGCTGGCAGGCAGAGGCGGTGAAAAATGGAGAGGTGTGTTTCCCCAGGCCGGAAGATGAAACAGAGCGTTTGTACCAGGAACTGCTTACAATATCCCGCCGGGAACGGATCGATCAGGTAGCCGGACTGATGAGGGAGAAAAAAGATGTCACGGATTATTTTACGATGTGGACGCATCAGATTAAGACGCCGATTGCCGCTATGAGCCTGTTACTGCAGCAGGAGGTGAGCGGGGAGAAGGAACAGTATGAGCAGAAGCGTCAGGTAAAGAATGAGCTGTTTAAGATTGAACAATACGTGGACATGGTTATGCAGTATTTGCGTCTTGCGGACGGTGTTAATGATTTTGTACTGCGGGAATATGCCCTGGACGCTATCATAAAGCAGGCATTGCGTAAATATGCTTCGATGTTTATTCATAAAAACCTCACACTTCAATATGAGCTGGTAGATCTGAAGGTGACGACGGATGAGAAGTGGCTGGTGTTTGTGTTAGAGCAGCTTTTGTCCAATGCTATTAAGTATACAGCTTCCGGGAGCGTCCATATTTATGTGGAGGGCGGATGCCTTGTGGTGGAGGATACCGGGATTGGCATTTTGCCGGAAGATTTACCCCGCATTTTTGACAAAGGGTATACGGGATATAATGGGAGAAGCGACAAGAAGGCATCCGGCATTGGACTGTACCTGGTAAAGGAAATTCTAAACAGGCTGGGGCATAAGATCTATGCCGAATCGGAATCAGGAGAGGGGACACGGATGAAGGTGCTGTTTTGATAGAATATGAAAACTTACAAAACTGTAAGAAAAAAATGGGAAATGTAAGCCAAAGTTAAGGCAGGACATTTCCTGTTTTTGTATACTGTCCTTAGAAAGTGTAAAAGAGAAAAGGAGGATATTATGGCAATATTAGAAGTAAGCAATTTGAAAAAGATATATACGACCCGGTTTGGAGGAAATCAGGTCCAGGCTTTGTCGGACGTGAGTTTTTCGGTAGAAAAGGGGGAGTATGTGGCAATTATGGGAGAGTCCGGATCGGGAAAGACCACACTTTTAAATATTCTGGCAGCGCTTGATAAGGCGACGGCGGGTCAGGTAATGTTGAACGGCAAAAATCTTTCGGCAATCCGAGAAAAGGAGTTGTCCGCATTCCGCAGGCAGAATCTTGGATTTGTATTTCAGGATTTTAATCTGTTAGATACGTTTAATCTTCAGGACAATATTTTCCTGCCATTGGTGCTGGCGGGAAAGAAATTTGATGAAATGGCAGGGCGCCTTTCGCCCATCGCTGCCAAGCTTGGAATACAGGAAATTCTGGGCAAGTATCCTTATGAGGTATCAGGAGGGCAGAAACAGCGCGCGGCGGTGGCGCGCGCATTGATTACCAGTCCCCAGTTAATTCTTGCGGATGAACCTACCGGGGCGCTGGATTCCAAAGCGGCGGAAGGGCTTTTGTCCATGTTCCAGAGCATCAATGAGGAAGGGCAGACCATCCTAATGGTTACACATTCCATTAAGGCGGCAAGCTGCGCAAAGCGCGTGCTCTTTATCAAAGATGGTCAGGTATTTCATCAGATATATAAGGGTTCTAGCAGCAATGAGGAGATGTATCAGAAGATTTCTGATACGCTGACAGTAATTACGACAGGGGGCGGACATCATGAATAGTTTTTTTTATGGAAGGCTTGCCGTTAGCAACCTCAAGAAAAATATCGGGCTGTATCTGCCTTATATCCTTACGGCAGTGGGAATTGGCGCCATGTACTATATCATGGGCGCAATAACCAGGGATGAAGGAATTATGGAAATGCGTGGAGCCAGTGAGTTGTCCATGATATTGGGACTGGGGTGCGGTGTGATTGCTATTTTTAGCGTGATTTTCCTGTTTTATACGAATAGTTTCCTCATAAAACGGCGGAAAAAGGAGTTTGGGTTGTTTAACATCCTGGGTATGGAGAAACGTCATATCGGTAAAATGATGTTCTGGGAAACACTCATTGTGGCGTTTATCAGCATTGCGGGCGGTCTTATTGTGGGAATTATTTTGAATAAGCTGGTAGTTCTGGCAATGGTGCGTCTGATGGAATTTGAGGTACCCTTTGGATTCCACATTTCTGGCGGAGCGGTCATAAGTGTGATTATCCTCTTTGTATGCATTTTTGCAGCGACTCTGGTATACAATTTGTTCCAGGTACAAAAAGCAAGCCCGATTGAGCTTTTGAGGAGCTCCAATCAGGGGGAGCGGGAACCAAAAACACGCTGGCTTTTGACGCTTGTCGGCGTGTTGGCATTGGGCTGTGGTTATGGCATTGCCATTATTGTGGAAAGTCCCATAGATGCCCTGGCGGCGTTTTTCCTGGCGGTGCTGTTGGTGATACTGGGGACGTATTGTCTCTTTACGGCGGGGAGTATTGCAGTTTTGAAGATTCTGAGGCGGAATAAGAATTATTATTATAAGACCAGCCATTTTACTTCCGTTTCTGGGATGATTTACCGTATGAAACAAAATGCGGTTGGGCTTAGCAATATCTGTATCTTGAGCACGATGGTGCTGGTCATGCTTGCCGGAACCTTTTCCCTGTATATGGGCAGGGACGTCTCCCTTCGGAATCGTTATCCCAAGGAAATTATGATGTATGGGTATGGGATGACAGAATCCGGCAAGGCGTTGCTGAAGGAGTGTGCCGTGCAGGGAGCTGCAGATACGGGAAACTCCATCGAGGACATATCTTCCTGTACCAGTCTGTCCTTTGCAGGGTATAAGGATGGGGAGGAATTTATAATTAAAGCCTGGCAGGAGGGTGGGGAAGTTCCAGAAGGAGAGCTCGTTATGATAGAGTGGCTGACCCTGGAGGAATACCGGCAGTTTACAGAACATGCGCCGGAGCTTGCGGAGGATGAGGTGCTTGTCTATACGGCGCATGGGGAGCGCGACGACAGTCAGTATCGGATTGGGGAACAGACATTTCGCATTAAGGAGTTCCTGCCTGAACTAAGCCTGGACGATATGCAGATTGAGATTGCGTACGATATGTATTTTATTATTGTCAAAGATGAGGCTGTTCTGCAGAAAATCCATGAATTACAGAAAACTGTTTATGGGGAGCGTGCAAGCAGTATTGAGACGGTGGTTGCCCTGGATGTTTCCGGCGGGAAAGAGGAGGAAATTGCCTGCAAGGAAAGAATCGCCCAATTGTTAGAGGAGAAGAATCCAGACGCACAGCAGGGGGAGGCCCGGGTAGAGAGCAGGAGCCAGAGAAGTGATGCGGATATGACGATTTATGGCGGGTTTTTCTTTCTGGGGATTTTTCTAGGCTTCGTATTTCTGATGGCAACAACGATGATCATCTATTATAAGCAGGTTTCTGAAGGGTATGAGGACAAAGAACGGTTTGCAATTATGCGAAAGGTAGGGATGAGCAGGAAAGAAGTGCGCTCGTCCATCCGCAGCCAGGTTGTCAAGGTTTTCTTCCTGCCGCTTATCATGGCATGTATTCATCTTTTGGCGGCGTTTCCCATGATGAATCGATTGCTTATGTTGTTTGGCATGGCGGATGTGAAGCTGTTTGGCGTCTGCAGCATCGTAATGGTAGGAATTTTCGCTGTGATTTATGTAATTGTGTACAGTCTTACAGCGCGTGCGTATTATAAGATAGTGGAATAGCCAAAGAAGTAAATCGGAGCTGAAAGTATGCCTTAGGGCTCCTGGAACATTCGTTAAATGATAAAATCCCCGCACTGCAGCATGTCTGTGGCGCGGGGATTATCGTTCATTATTTACTTTTTTTCGATTTGTATTTTTTAACCAGGGATTCGATTCTCTCATAGGGGTCCAAAAGGCTTCCTATGGAAATATCGTGGTTCAGAGTGTCGATAATATAAGCAATGTATTTGCTCATGTCGCAGTTAATATAGTAGGGCTTGCTAAGAAGCTCCGGGGACTGGTAGGTAAGGTTGGTGGTTACTACCTTGTAGATGATGCCGTCTGCGACTGCACGGTCAAATTTCTCGAGGCCGTTGGTAAACAGTCCGAAGGTAGATACCACAAAAATTCTCTTTGCCTTGCGCTTTTTTAATTCCGTAGCAACATCAATCATGCTGTCACCGGAGGAAATCATATCGTCAATAATTAATACGTCTTTCCCTTCCACAGAGGAACCTAAAAATTCATGAGCGACGATCGGGTTGCGCCCATCTACGATTTTGCTGTAATCGCGGCGTTTGTAGAACATTCCCATATCGAGCCCAAGTACATTGGCAAGATATACCGCACGGTTGGTTCCACCCTCATCTGGACTGATGATCATCATGTGGTCGCTGTCAATCTGTAAGTCATCTTCTTCCTTTAAGATCGCTTTGATGAACTGGTAGGCAGGCTGTACCGTCTCAAAACCATGCAGGGGAATGGCATTCTGGACACGCGGATCATGTGCGTCAAAAGTGATGATATTGTCCACACCCATGTTTGCCAGTTCCTGAAGGGCAAGCGCACAGTCCAATGATTCCCTGGAGGTGCGTTTGTGCTGGCGGCCTTCATAGAGGAAAGGCATGATGACCGTAATACGTCTTGCCTTTCCGCCGGCAGCAGCGATAATTCGCTTCAAATCCTGGTAGTGGTCGTCCGGGGACATGTGGTTCTCATGGCCACAGACGGTGTAGCTTAAACTGTAATTGGTAACGTCCAGCATCAGGTACAGATCAAAACCACGTACGGATTCTGTAATAATCCCTTTTGCCTCTCCCGTCCCAAAACGCGGGGTAGAGCAGTCTACCAGATAGGTGTCTTTGTAATAACCTTTAAAAGCAATGTCGTCCTGGTGTTCATGTTCTCTTTCACGGCGGAAACGTACCAGGTATTTGTCCACTTTTTTTCCAAGCTTTTTACAACTCTCCAGAGGGATGACTCCCAGAGAACCGGCAGGAATGGTTTCATAATTTTGTTCGTTACGCTGCATAAATATCCTCCATTTATAGTAAAAAAGTTTTCAAGTTCAGGTTATTTTTTATTCTATGCAAAATATAACATGCCTCAAGTCTCTTGGCAAGGCTGGCCCTTAAGTTTTTTTAAAATACGGATGTCATTTCCAAACAGTTTTATCATGGTATAGCTGCTGGAAATCCTTGAAAAAGTACGTTCTGAATAGATTTCCTTCAATTGCGTAAGCGTCAGGTTCGTAGAAATTATCGTGGATTTCTGCCTGAGAATCCGCTCGTTGAGACAGAGAAAAAGCTGCGAAACCGTAAAAGTGTTCGAAAATTCAGTTCCAAGGTCGTCAACAATCAGCAAATCGCATGAAAAAATATTCCGGTAATCATCACCTGCATGTTGCTCCCGTTCAAACGCATTCTTCTCAAATATACGAAACAGCGAGGAGGCAGTAAAATAGATCACGGAATGTCCGCTGTCTAAAAGTTCCTTTGCCACACAGTTAGACAGATAAGTCTTGCCGATTCCGGTATCGCCATAAAAAAACAGATTGCAAAAGTCTGCATCAAATGTCTGGATAAAATTACGGCAATTTTGCACTGCCTGTCTGGCGGTGGCAAGGCTGGAAAGTCCGGTCGCAGGATTTATCTGCTCATCGGAATAATAATCAAAAGAAAAATTGTCAAAATTTTCTGTTTCTAAAATCCGCCGGATATTGGACTGGGTATATACAAGGTCGATGGCGGCCTGCTCAAAACAGTGGCATTTCCTGCCGCCGATGTAACCAGTATCCTGACAGTCCGGGCAGTCATAGGGAGGCTCAAAATAATCTTTAGGATAGCCGTGATCTGCAAGGAGGCGGGCTTTCTCCCCTGTGAGTGCCTTTAGGCGGTCGTGAAAACAGGCCAACGCGTTTTCGTTGCCGTCTATCAGCTTTTTGGCCTGTGTGACAGAGAGGGAAGATATTTCATTGTCAATCTCTAAAAGGCGCGGCAATGCCTGATATACTTCCTGCATCCTGTTGGTAATAATGTGCTGGTTTTTGAGCTGCTTCGCTTCGTAACGCCGCATCAGAATATTGTATTGGGTGTTGCTTAAAGACATAATTTGCCTTTCCTCCTTAATCAGCGGTATCGGCACGCGCCGCTTCGCGTCCCCGGCCAAATCGTCGGAAGGCATTTCAGAAATGCTTTGCATTTGCCTTCCTCCTATCTGGCAGTGTTCAACAGTTCAACTTCCAGCTGGTCCATATTGTAAGTACGCTGGGGAAAGCTGTTAAAACGGTTGGGGATAGCAGGTTTTACGGTATTGTTCCGTGTTGTTGCAACATGGACGCGTTCCGCCGCCTTTGATGCCTGAAAGACCTCATCTGCTCGTTTTATGTCATTTGTATTATGTATATTCTGACGCTTCCAGTTGGCAAGAATACGGTCCGTATATTCAAAATTCGGTTGGTGAATCGAAAGGATTGTGCGGTTGCAGGCTTCTGTAATCATATCCTGTTCAAACCCATATTCCTTTGTCCATTTCTCTATGTATGAGAATTCAGCAGCAACCAGGCTGCGTCCTTTTATGCCGAGCGCCTTTAAGACCGCATAGTGAAGCTGGCTGTGGAGCTGGCTGTTTTGTTTTGCCTGTTCGACAGTCGTGATATTTTCTTTTTTCCAGTTGGAAGCGACCTTGTCCATATAATGCAGGCTGGAATGTCCTCCTGCAATACAGTATTCTAACAGATATACGATTAAATCTGCGGAAAGCCCCAGCCCGTCATACCAAAAGAGCAAGGTCTGGACGTCTGTGGGAGTCAGGGGTCTGCCCAGGTAACTCTCTGCGACAAACAGCAGCTCACGGATTTCTTCTTTTTGCTGGAAGGCATTCAGCTCATCAGCGCTGTAATCTCTTTTTGCCGGAATGTCAGAATGTGTGGATTTCTCCAATGCCTCCGGTGAGGAGGAAGCCTTTTTCAAAAGAATGGAATCGTCTTTTTGCAATGGCTCAGACTCACGGAAGTAGATTCCGGTGATGGACTTGTCCTGTGCATATTCCAATTGAAGTAAATTCATCTTTTCCCAGTATTTCAGAGCGCGCTGAATATCCTTCTCTGTGTGGTTAAACTTGTCCGCAGCCTTAGAAATAGAAAAGCTGCAATCCAGGGAATTCATGCAACGCAAAAGATACAGATATATTTTTACAAACTCTCCGTTTGCATTCGTCATATATTCATCGATAAACCGGTTGGAGATTGCTGTTGTGGAATAGCCGTTATCTTTGTGTAATGTAATTTCTTCCATAATGACCTCCGGATAGAATCGTGTTAAGGGGATGCAGATATTTCGTTCGCCTTTTGTGAAATACAGTATAGCACATAAAAATAAAATTGAGAAGTGAAAATTTTCCTGAAATTCCAGTAAAATCAAGGCATTAGGGAAATGTGGAAATTGTGGATAATGTGGATAAAATGGTAAAGAATAAAACCGAATGCGAGTGAAAGAAAAGAATATTCTAGAAAAGCAAAAGGTCTGGACAGTGGACTAAAATTTGTTATGTAAACTTAAAAATCCACATTCCAAAGAGAAAAGTTTTCCCGGTTGGAATGTGGATAATGTGGATAACTATTTGCCAAGGAGATGTTCCCCTACCTGGACAATATCTCCGGCGCCCATGGTTATCAACAAATCACCGTTGATACATTTATTTAATAAAAAATTTTCAATTTCGTCAAAAGATGGAAAATAGTAGCATTCCCTGCCCAAATTTTGTAACTCTTTTTGCAGGTCTTTGGAACTGATGCCAATGGTGTTCTGTTCCCGGGCTGCGTATATATCTGCGAGGACTACGAGATCAGCAAGTGATAATGCTTTGGCAAAGTCTGTCAGGAATGCTTTGGTACGAGTGTATGTGTGCGGTTGGAATACACAAATGATACGTTTATGTTCGCAATTTGCAGCAGACGTGAGAGTTGCAGCTATTTCAGTAGGATGATGTGCATAATCGTCTATAATCGTAATACCGCCGAGCGTGCCTTTGTGCTCGAAACGTCTTGCCGTGCCTCCAAAGTGTGAGAGTGCAGACTGTATGTCAGCAAAAGAAATACCCATTTCAAGGGCAAGCGCACAGGCTGCCGTGGCATTGGATACGTTGTGTCTGCCAGGCACATTCATGGAAATCCTGCCAATGGGAGTTCCCTCATGCATCAATGTAAAATCTGCGCAGCCGCTTGTATTAAATATGACATTATCAGCATAATATGAATCAAAGGAGGTCATGCCGTAGGTAATAATCCGACAGTTCAGGCTTTCGGTAATCTCCTGGTGATTTTCTATCTCACCGTTGATGATTACAGTGCCCTGTGCGGGGACATTTTCGGCAAATTTACGGAAGGAAGAACGGATATCCGCAAGATCCTTGAAGAAATCCATATGGTCTTCCTCTATATTGAGTATCAAAGCATATTTCGGATAAAAATTAAGAAAACTGTTAGTATATTCGCATGCTTCTGTCAGGAAAAATTCGGACTGTCCGACCCGGATATTTCCATCAATAGACTTTAAGATGCCGCCCACTGAGACTGTAGGGTCACAGCATGCCTCTAAGAGGATATGGGTGATCATGGATGTTGTGGTAGTCTTTCCATGTGTGCCGGAAACAGCGATGGACTGTGTGTAGTTTTCCATAATCTGTCCCAGTAACTGTGCACGGGTCAACGTGGGGATGTTTTTACTGATGGCGGCGCCAAGCTCTGGATTGTCAGGATGGATAGCCGCAGTGTAGACGACGGCGTCTATGTCCTCACTGATATTGGAAGCGCGCTGTCCGTAATGGATTTCGGCTCCCAGTTTTTCCAGCTTCCCTGTCAGTTCTGATTCTTTGGAGTCAGATCCAGAGATGCGGAAATTCTCTTTTAATAAAATTTCAGCAAGGCCGCTCATGCTGATACCGCCGATGCCAATAAAGTGGAGATGAATAGGTTTTTCAAAGTTAATTTTATACATATATTTTACCTGCCCAATTCTTCTATGGATTAATTACTATTATTGTATACCAACAGAGGGCATTTTGTAAATTTATGAAAACAATTCTTGTGCAAATTCACAAAATTCTTAAAAAATCAGCAAAAAAATTGTGAAATATGTGTACTAAATGAATCTTTTGTGGTATAATATGAGCACTTAGTAATATGAAAACTATTGACGAGAGGTGAGAGACATGATTCGTAAAGAAATGATAGCCATGCTTTTGGCAGGCGGGCAGGGAAGCAGACTTGGAGTTTTAACGTCTGATGTTGCGAAGCCGGCTGTGGCATTTGGCGGGAAATATCGTATTATTGATTTTCCATTGAGTAACTGTGTGAATTCAGGGATAGATACGGTAGGCGTGCTGACGCAGTACCAGCCATTGCGGCTGAATACTCATATTGGTATTGGTATTCCGTGGGATTTGGATCGCAATCATGGTGGGGTGACAGTGCTTCCTCCATATGAAAAGAGCGACAACAGCGAGTGGTATACTGGCACAGCGAATGCAATTTACCAGAACCTGAACTATATTGACAGTTATCAGCCGGAATATGTACTGATTCTTTCCGGTGACCATATCTATAAGATGAATTATGAGGTAATGCTGGATTTCCATAAGGAGAATAACGCTGATGTAACGATTGCAGCCATGCCGGTGCCGTGGGAGGAAGCAAGCCGTTTTGGTCTGGTAATTACAGACGAGAACAAGCAGATTATTGAGTTTGAGGAGAAGCCGGCGAATCCAAGGAGCAATCTGGCGTCCATGGGTATTTATATTTTCAACTGGAAAGTCCTTAGGGAAGCCCTGGTTACTATGTCAGAACAGAGCAACTGCGACTTTGGTAAACATATTATTCCCTATTGCAGGGAGAACGGCGGACGGCTGTTTGCGTATGAATACAATGGATATTGGAAGGATGTAGGAACGCTTGGTTCTTACTGGGAAGCAAACATGGAGCTGATTGACCTTATACCGGAGTTCAATCTCTATGAGGAATATTGGAAGATCTATACGAACAGTGATACCATTGAACCGCAGTATATTTCCGCAGATGCTGTGACTGAGCGGTGCATTATTGGTGAAGGTTCGGAAATATATGGGCAGGTGTATGGTTCTGTAATCGGCGCAGGAGTCGTGATCGGCAAGAACAGCGTAGTCCGGGATTCCATTATCATGCAGGATACCGTGATTGGCGACAATGTTACAATTGACAAGGCAATTGTGGCGGAGAATGTGTCCATTGGCAATGGCGTGGAGCTTGGCGTAGGCGAGCCGGCAGAGAATAAGCTGAATAAGAGTGTTTACTCATTTGGTCTGGTAACAATTGGCGAAAATTCCGTAATACCGTCAGGTGTTAAGATTGGAAAAAATACGGCAATTGCAGGTAAAACAGAGAAAGAAGACTATCCAGACGGCCTTTTGGCAGGAGGCGAATCAATCATTAAGGCAGGTGACAGAGTATGAAGGCGTTAGGAATTATATTAGCAGGTGGAAATAACAGCAAAATGCAGGAGCTATCCAATAAGAGAGCGATTGCAGCTATGCCGGTGGGCGGAAGCTACCGTTGTATTGACTTTGCACTCAGTAACATGAGTAATTCACATATTCAGCGGGTGGCTGTTTTGACCCAGTATAATGCGAGGAGCCTGAATGAACATTTAAGTTCTTCCAAATGGTGGGATTTTGGAAGAAAGCAAGGCGGTCTGTATGTATTTAACCCTACGGTTACTTCGGATAATGCGTGGTGGTATCGTGGCACGGCAGATGCCATGTTAAGGAATATTGATTTTCTGAAACGAAGCCATGAGCCCTATGTAATTATTGCGGCGGGCGATTGCGTCTATAAGATGGATTACAATAAGGTGCTGGAATTTCATATTGAGAAGAAAGCGGATATTACAATTGTTTGTAAGGATATGCCGGTAGAAGAAGACGTCAGCCGTTTTGGTGTGGTACGGATGAACGAGGATTCCAGAATTGTGGAGTTTGAGGAAAAGCCGATGGTTGCCCAGTCTAACACCATTTCAGCGGGTATCTATGTAATTCGCAGAAGACAGCTGATAGAGATGTTAGAGCGTTGCGCAGATGAGAACCGTTATGATTTTGTCAACGATATTTTAATCCGTTATAAGAATATGAAACGTATCTACGGATATAAGATGGAAGAATACTGGAATAATATTTCTACGGTGGAATCTTATTATCAGACGAACATGGATTTCCTGAAACCGGAAGTAAGGAAGTATTTCCGGGATGAGCCAAAGGTGTACTCCAAGGTGGATGACCTTCCGCCAGCAAAATATAACGTAGGTTCCGATGTGCGTAACAGCCTGGTATCCAGTGGCTGCATTATCAACAGCAAGATTGAAAATTCTGTTCTGTTTAAGAAGGTTTTTGTTGGCAAGAACTGTGTGATTAAGAATTCCATCATTTTGAATGATGTATATATTGGTGATAATACACATATCGAGAATTGTATTGTGGAGAGCCGGGATACGCTTCGCGCCAATACTTATTTTAGCGGCGGGGATGGAATCAAGGTTGTTTATGAGCACAATGAAAGATATGTTATCTAACAACAATTATTTTATGTAGCAAGAGTGCTGAGAAAAATAGGAATTGCAAAGGGGGCGGAAGATTATGACGATAACAGATGTGAGGATCCGTAAAGTAGAAAAAGAAGGAAAAATGCGGGCAGTAGTCTCCATTACGATTGATGATGAATTCGTAGTACATGACATCAAGATCATCGAAGGAGAAAAAGGTCTATTTATCGCTATGCCCAGTAGAAAAGCGGCAGATGGAGAATACCGCGATATTGCTCATCCCATCAATTCCCAGACACGAGACAGCATGCAGAGGATGATTTTAGAGAAGTATCAGGAAATTGAATTGGAAACAGTGGAGACATAATTTATCATACCGTCAGATATTACATGACATGATAAAGAAATATGATTTTGTAATTGTACTTAGTGACATAAGATACCCTTCGGGGACGGATAGCAGTTTTCCGTTCTCGAAGGGTGCTTTTTATCTTACAGGAAAATCCTGTTGCGCATGGATGCAATCAGGAAATACGGATATATTTGGCAAAAGCATAGCCTTTGAAAGACTTGCCGTTTCGTTTTACACTGATCTGGTACCATTTCTGTCCGTCAGAACCAATGACACCCTTGAGGACATTGACGGTTGTGCCCTTAGGTAAGGTCGTGACGATTTTGCTGCCGACACTGGCGGATTTGCGTACATTCAGTCCGCTTGAGGCAGTCACAACACCTTTGTGGCTTTGGGATTGACCGGCGGAGAGAAGATTGCTTCTGATATAGCCGCTTTTTTTTCTGCCGTTTAGCTGGAAAGAGATGCGGCTCCAGGGAGTACCGGATTTCGTATTGGTAGCACAGATTACAGTAACCTTTGTTCCGGGGGTGAGTCCGGCGATGACTGCATGGTTGGTGCCGGCATGTTTGCGGACGTTTGAAGATACGCGAACCGTTGCGGAGCGGGCAGGGCATTTGGTGTGCGCTGTGAGGATTTTGGAGAATTTACCTGTAGAGCTGCCCCGGTATGCGCGGACACGATAGTAATATTCCCTCCCGCCCTGTAGATTTATATTGCAGAAAGCATGGTTTCCGGCAGAAATATTTTTAATGTTTCGATAGGGACCGTCATAGGATGTGGAGCGGAATACCTGGTAACCAGATACGTTGTTTTGCGGTTTCCAGGATATATTGATGCTGCTTGTTGTGGTTATTCCGCATTTTAATCCCTGAACTTTTCCGGGTCTGCCAGCGGCAAATGAGGTCTGCGGGACGAATAAGGAAATAAAAAACAACAAAAGGAACGAAAAGATAAGCTTTTTGAAAAATAAATTTGTTTTCATAAATAAACACTCCTTTTTCTATACATATATATTAATTAGAAGGAAAAATAAGGAAAAAGTCAATGGAAAAACAGAAATTCATTATTTTTTAAGAAATTTGAGAAAAAATATTAACGAAACAATAAAAAAAGTGTCAAAGACACTTTTTTTATTGTGAAACGGCTTCGCATTAATCAGAGGTTTCCAATCCTGGCAGAGTAAACCAAAATTCCACGCCGCTGGGATTGTTTTCTACGCCACAGGTTCCATTATGTGCTGTAATAACGTTCTGCACGATATACAATCCAAGCCCGGCGTGGGAGAAACCATTTCTCCCATATGTCTGCCTGGTTGTGTGGCGGTAATAACTGTCCCAGATATTTGGAAGTTCGTTGTCAGGAATCTGGCAACCGTCATTGTAGATTCCTACCCGGATGGAATCGCCTTGTTTTTTCAATGTGATACGGATGTTTCTTCCAACATCTGTGTGTTCAAGTGCGTTCATCATATAGTTGTTTACGGCCTGTTCGAGATACTCCCTGTCGCCATAAATATAGCAGTTGTCAGACAGGAAGGTCTCTATGTGGATTTTCTTCTTTTTGGCCAGTCCATCGTATTTCATGGAGATATATGTTATAATTTCTTTCATGTCCAGCTTTTTTAGGAGCATGTTTTCCATTTGATGCTCCATCACGGAACTATCCAGAATCTGACTGACCATGCTGTTCATTTTAGAGATTTCTTCCTGGATAGAGGTAATGTAATCTCCTTGGTTTTCTTTGATGTATTCCAGCATTTCCGCCTGTGTGGAAATAACTGCCAGGGGAGTTTTCAATTCATGGGAGATATTGGCAATCATATCCTTGCGCTGTTTTTCATTCCGCTCCTGCAGGAAGCGCTGGTTTAGAAATTGTTTGCGGTCTTCTTCTATCTTTTCCTTTTGCTGCTGTAGTTGCCCGGCCATCTGGTTGATGTTTTGCGCCAGGCAGTTTAGTTCTGCCGATGTCCCCTGTTCCGGCAGTTTTTCTGTATATTCGCCTCCGGCTATCCGGCCCGTGGTCTCAATAAAGCTGTTCATAGGTTTCAACATGAATTTTGACAGGAAATAAAGCAGAATGCTTCCTGGGAGCATCATAAACAGGAGGACCGTGATATAGAATCTTTCTATTACGGTAATAGAATCATCCCCAGCGGTAAAATCCTTAATGGCGACGTAATAATCTATACCGTTTTGCGTAATAATTCCTCTTATTTTTACAGTTCCCCGGTACTTTCCGTTTCTGTTTACAATCTCTGGATCGCGTGAAAAGCGATCAATCCTTTGTTCAATATTGCGCAGTACAGCGTTCTCATTGTCACTCGTCGAGTAGACAGGGGTCATGTGCTCATCTGCAATGAAGAAAACAAGATTGTCATTTTCGTAGTTTAAAAGCACCGCATAGTCCTTATCCTCCAGGGAGGATAAATCCAGTTCTTCCACATCGCTGTATGCTTCTAAAATCTTTTTTTCTTCCAGATGGTCATAGTATGCATGGATAAAAATACTGCATAACAATATGCTGCCCACTGACATGGATATGGAAAAAAGCCATTGTGCAAATAAGATTTTCGTACTAAATTTTCCGGTCATTTCCTTTGCCCTCGAAACAATAGCCGACTCCATATACTGTTCGTATATAGGCAGCGTCTCCCAGCTTTTTCCGAAGCTGCTTTACAATGGTATCAATCGTCCTGGTATCCCCTTCGTAATGGTATCCCCATACGCTGGCGATAATCTGATCCCTCGTCAGCACTAGTCCCTCGTTTTTTACAAAATAGTGTATCACTTGAAATTCTTTTGGTGTGGTTTCAATGAATGTGTCTTTCACATATACTTTCTGTGCGCCGACCTCGATACGGATATCCCCAATTGTCAGAATGTCCCATCCCTGCTCGAAACGTTTTAATACCGCTTCTAAGTGCATTTTGACAATTGCCATAGAGTATGGCTTGATAATATAGTCATCTGCTCCATTGGAGAAGCTTTCTACCTGATCCTCTACATTTTCCTTTGCCGTCAACATAATGACAGGGACATTGGAACATAACCGGATTTGTTTCAGGACTTCATTTCCACTGGCAAATGGCAGCATGACATCGAGCAGTACGCACTTTATTTCTCCCCGATGCTTCATAAACTGCTCGATGCCTTTTAACCCGTCTTCTGCAGTATAGACACGATAGCCGTTTATTTCGAAAAAGTCCGCAAGTGTTTTCAGCAGCTTTTTTTCATCTTCTATAATTAATATTACTGTTTTTTCCATTTTTGCACCATGATAAATGCCTCCTTCAACTATGGCATTT
Organism: uncultured Lachnospiraceae bacterium; assembly: GCA_948688495.1. Taxonomy (GTDB): domain Bacteria; phylum Bacillota; class Clostridia; order Lachnospirales; family Lachnospiraceae; genus Petralouisia. Next base: position 35,387 of record CAPQSW010000035.1, read on the forward strand.
TCTTCCTTTGTTCTCTCACCCCGGAAAATACGGAAAGGTCTAAAACCAATCCAGTATATTATCCTTCTTCCTATGGTTTTTTAATCATAGTCATTTTCAGATGACAGAAGTCCACGTTATTTTCCGTGTCTTCTAAGATTTTATACAATTTTTGCATATATGTCACGCTCCATTTTTTATAATGATATGTAAATTCCTTTTCTTTAAGGCAGACCAGGGTTTTCATGGTCTAAAATCCCTTCTTTATCAATCTGATCCCTTTAGAGCTTAAAAAATTTGTCAAGCCAGCGCCTGTCCCAAAGGTGCGCACACCGTATTTCTTATCTCCACAATATCTAAAGCTTAAGTTTCAGAAACGGGTGAGAGGTCTCGAACGGCTCAACATGCTTTCGATTACGCAGCCTCCTTCCTTTTGTATTTGTTATAGTTTGCACATTCCGAGCTCAGAAATGTAAGAACACTGGAAATATTTATGCCAGACCCCCTTTCAACTATAAAAATAAATTGTGATAGAAATTTGAGATTAATTTAAGAAAAATTTAAGCACATTTATTTTTAAAATCTGTCAGGGTATGATATAATTTGTCCTAAGGAGTGATTTGTCCTAAGGAGGGACCCACGTAGTGGGAGGACTTGACCTGAGGGGGGACCCACCGAAGGCGGGGAGAGTCCTGAGGTCTATTATCGGCAGAGGTGAAGTAAAATCTTAGGGCTTGTAGAGCAGCCGAAGAAGTAGAGGGTGGAGGAAATGATTAATTTGTTAGTGCGTGGAACGATGAATTACTTTGGAAAGTTCAATCTATTAATTTTTCAATATTAAACCAGTATAAAGATACTTGCATTGATTTTTGGGGCACATAATTAAAAAATCATGTGAAATATGGAGGAAATACAAATGGCAAAGAAAACTGCCGTGAAAGAAGTTACATTAGAAACAATTTTATGGAATTGCCGTGTCGCATTACGAGGAATTGGCAGTACGGAGAAAAAC